>NZ_AEJB01000692.1 GCF_000331005.1 Streptomyces turgidiscabies Car8 | reverse complement strand
GCCGCGACCAGGATCGCCGTACGGCCGATGCGCGGGCGCGACTCCCCCATGGTGAGACCCGTGTTGAAGCCCGCTTCACCGCGCCCGCCGAGCAGGCCCGCCTCGGCCGCGCGGCGGCGCCGCTCCAGGTAGGCGAGGCCGCCCCAGCCGATGACGCCGCCGGCGAGCGCGGCCGGCAGCCCGCCGATCCCGCCGTACAGCCGGAGACAGGCGGCGGCCTCCGCGCACTCCACGCAGGTCGCGAGGTGCCGGGAGAGGTCCTCGGGGACCTCGGCGCCCTGCGAGCGGGTGACCGCGTCGAGCAGCCGGGCGAAGCGGCGGCAGTCTGGGCTCATCGGGGTGTCGAGGAGGTTGCGCTGGCAGCGGTCCCTGAACAGGACGCGTACCTGGGCGAGTTCCTCGGCGGCGCTCTCCGGGTCGAGGCCGAGCCGACGGGCCACGACGGCCAGCGGCATCGCCTCCACTTCGGCCAGCCAGAGCAGGGCGGCGTCCGGTTCCTGCATGTCGCGCAGGGCGCGCAGGGCGAGCGGACGGCGCAGCGGGGGGCCCACGTACCGGGCGGCCTTGTCGGAGTTGAGCCACAGCCGCAGGTCGGGGTCGAGATGGTTGCCGTGCCCGGTCTCCTCCCAGGACGTGGCGGTGCTGCGAACCGCCGCCAGGAGGAGGGGTATCCAGGGCAGGTGGGGTATGCGGCGCCCGGTGTGGCGGGCGCCGAAGTCGGCGGCCCGGGCCGCGTGGATACCGTGTCTGAACGCCTCGGCGGCCAGTTCGGTGCCGGCGGACGCGCCGGACGTGCACAGGTCGGCGTACGAGAGGACCGCGTCCCAGCACTCGGAGAACAGCGCTGCTTCGGCGGCGTCCTGAGGGGTCGGCAGATCTGGCATATGGGGGGACTCCAGCATCAACGGCTTGCACACGCCAACGTCAAGGTCAAGATCAAACGTCAACTACCCCTGGGAACAGGGGAGTTGGGGAACGTTTCCCAGAACGGAGCCCCGAGCTTTTCACGTATCCCGCACAACTGACAAGCGACGTATTCACATGTCGGCACATGTCAACGCGGCTCGCCGTACGGGGGTCGTGAGGTGAGCGGAACGACGTGCGGGTTCTCCTGCCCCCATACGGGCCGCGACGCCGTTCCGTTCAGTTGCTTTCAGCCTTCTCGGCTCGTCTCAGTCCTTCTCGGCCGTTCTCAGCCCTGCTCGGTCCTTCGGCTCACGTCTTCGACGCGGGCTCACGGGCGGGCAGGCTGTCCATGAAGGAGCTGACGGAGAATACCGCGCGGCCGGGCCCGGGTTCGCCGTAGCCGGGGGGCGAGGCGAGGCCGAACTCGTCCATCGTGGCGCGGTAGGCCTCCAGCAGCCGGATGTGGTACTCCAGCGGCGCGCCCTGGGGGTTGGCCTTGCCGAGCGGGGTGGTGGGCTCGGGGCACCAGGTGGTGAAGCGGGGCGTGATGCCGTGCGACATGAAGAAGCGCAGGCCCTCGGTGGTGGAGGCGATGGCCTCGTCGACGGTCGTGAACCCGGACGGCGCGGCCATCTCCACACCGGCAACGAAGTTGGGGATGACGTTGCGCGCGCCGAAGACGTCCGCCGAGTCGAGGATGCGCCTGTGCCACTCGTCGCGGCCCACGTAGCGCTCCTTGCCGGGGCAGTACAGCTCGAAGAGCTTGCGGTCCCACACCTCGTAGTTGGGGTGGTAGATCTGCACGCCGTAGTCCTTGAAACGCTGGACGTCGTCCTTCGGCAGCGCCTGGGCGACGACCTTGCCGATCCAGCGGCCCGGGAAGTGCTCCTCGATGGCCTTCGCGTACATGCCGTAGAAGTCGGCCTCGTCGCGGCCCTGGAGCTTCGAGGTGATCGCGCCGCCGGTGAGCGTGTAGGCGGTGGAGGTCCGGTTGGTGTCGTACCGGTTGATGATCTCCAGTGCCTCAAGCACCTCGTCGACGTCCTTGACGCCCGTGTAGGGCCGGCCGGCCGCCTTGTGCTGGCGCCAGTTGTGGTTGATGTCGCAGTACTGGCACTCCTCCTTGGCGCCGAAGTACTGGCAGACCCGGAAGACGGTCAGGTAGATCAGATAGCCCCACTGGATGGTCGGGGCCACCTCCATGACGGACTTCCCGTTGGAGAGGGTGTGGCGGTAGTACTCGGGCATCGGCGGGACCCCGACGTCGGAGATCCGCTTCCCGTCCAGGTAGAGGCCGAGGACGCCGTGTTCGTCGGCGGCGACCCGGTAGGGCGAGGCGGGGTTCACCCGCACCGACACGACGGTCCGGCGCAGGTCGTAGGGGCCGCCGGTGAGGATGATCTCCTCCGGCGGGCGGCGCAGCGCGGCCTCGCCCAGCTCGGGGAGGGTGCCGTGGTCGAAGGAGAAGATGAAGTACGACTTCGGCTTGACGTCGCCGCTCTCGTTGTCGCTGAGCGCGGACGGATCGAAGGCCACACCACCCCTGAGCAGGTCCTCTTTGAAGACGGCTTCCCTCGGGACATGCGGAAAGCGCTCCATCAGATCCTCGACCAGCGCGGTGCGGCTGCCCATCCCGTGTCTCCTCCAGCTCCGGCGGTACTCCGGCGTTCGACTCCTCACGGTATGCCCCCGCCTGCGCGTCCGTGGCCGCGGGGCCCCTCGGGCATGTCACATCCCCCTGCGTGAGAAGGTCGACGCATCTGAGCGGAGGGACGGACCCGATGGCCGAGACGCTGACCAACTGGGCGGGCAACATCATCTACACGCCCACGGAGCTGCACCGACCGCGCTCCCTGGACGCCCTGCGGGCGCTCGTGGCCCGGAGTGCCGGGGTGCGGGTGCTGGGCAGCGGGCACTCCTTCAACGACATCGCCGAGCCGGGCGCCGGCGGCGTCCTGCTGTCCCTGGCCGGGCTGCCGCAGGAGATCGACGTCGACACCGCGGCCCGTACGGTCCGGGTCGGGGGCGGGGTCCGGTACGCGGAGCTGGCCCGGGCGGTCCACGGGCGCGGGCTCGCGCTGCACAACATGGCGTCCCTGCCGCACATCTCGGTGGCGGGGTCGGTGGCGACGGGGACGCACGGTTCGGGCGTCGACAACGGTTCGCTGGCCGCCGCGGTCCGCGCGGTCGAGCTGGTCACGGCGGACGGCTCGACGGTGACGATCACCCGGGGCGAGGACCGGTTCGAGGGGGCGGTCACCTCGCTCGGCGCGCTGGGCGTCGTCACGGCCCTCACGCTGGACCTGGAGGCGGACTTCGAGGTCGAGCAGTACGTGTTCACCGAGCTCCCGCTGGACGGGCTGGACTTCGAGGCTGTGGCGGGCGCCGCGTACAGCGTGAGTCTGTTCACGGACTGGCGGGCGCCGGGCTTCCGGCAGGTGTGGCTGAAGCGGCGGACCGACCAGGCGCCGCCGGACTTCCCGTGGGCCGCTCCCGCCACCGAGGCGATGCACCCGGTGCCGGGGATGCCGGCCGTGAACTGCACGGAGCAGTTCGGTGTGCCGGGGCCCTGGCACGAGCGGCTGCCGCACTTCCGGGCGGAGTTCACACCGAGCAGCGGCGAGGAGCTCCAGTCGGAGTACCTGCTGCCGCGCCCGTACGCCCTGGACGCGCTGCGGTCGCTCGACGCGATCCGGGAGGTCGTCGCGCCGGTGCTCCAGGTGTGCGAGATCCGGACGATCGCCGCCGACACCCAGTGGCTGAGCCCGGCGTACGGGCGGGACAGTGTGGCGTTCCACTTCACCTGGGTGGCGGACACCGAGGCGGTGCTGCCGGTGGTGCGGCGGGTCGAGGCCGCGCTGAACCCGTTCGGGCCGCGTCCGCACTGGGGCAAGGTGTTCACCGTGGCGGCGGAGGTGGTGCGCGGAAGGTATCCGCGACTGGCGGACTTCGGGGCGCTGGGGGCGTTCCTGGACCCGTCGGCGAAGTTCACGAACGCGTTCGTACGGGAGGCGCTCGGCGGCTGACCTCGCGCCGGGTGCGCTGTCAAGTGCGCCGACACTTTCATCAGCCCCTTTCCTAACCCCTTGTCGAACCTCCCCCGCTGCCCATAGCCTGGCGCCGCGCCGGTGCCGTCGTGCCCCGGGCTGTCCGCACTGAGGTCCGCACGGCGAGGGGGCATGCCCGGTGGTGAAGCGCACATCGCGTGACATCCGCACCGCGAACCGCTACGAGGTGCTGCGCGAGATCATCGCCCAGTCGCCCACCTCCCGGCAGGAGCTGGCCGCCGCCACCGGGCTCAGCCTGGCGACGGTGGCGACGCTGGTCGGGGAGCTGATCGACCTGCGGATGCTGACCGAGGTCGGCTTCGAGGACTCGGCGGGCGGACGCCCCCGGGGACTCGTGGCGGTCAACGCGTCGGGGGGCGCGCTGATCGGCGTCGACATCGCGGAGACCTACGTCCGGGCCGAGCTGTTCGACCTGGGGCTGAACGTCCTGGCCCGCGCCGCCGAGCACATGCGCCCCGGCGAGAGCCGCCCCGAGCAGGTGGTCGGGCACGTCACCACGGCCGTCGGTTCCGTGGTCGCGCAGGCCGGCATCGAGGGCGCGCGGGTGCTGGGCGTCGGGGTGAGCGTGCCGGGGCAGGTGGACCGGGTCACCGGTATCGCCGAGTACGCGCCGAACTGGGACTGGCACGACGTGCCCCTCCTCGACCTGCTCACCGAGCACATCGCCTATCCGCTGTACCTCGACAACCCGCTGCGCGCCTGCGCCGTGGCCGAGCTGTGGTTCGGAGCCGTACGCGGACATGGCAACGCTGTCGTGGTGAACCTCGGGACGGGCGTCGGCGCCGGCCTGGTGATCGGCGGCGCGGTGCACCGGGGGGTCAGCAACAGCGCCGGGGAATGGGGGCACACGACCCTCGTCCTGGACGGGCGCCCCTGTCACTGCGGCAACCACGGCTGCGTCGAGACGTATGTCGGCGCGCCGGGGATCATGCTGAACCTGGCGGAGCTGGACCCGGGTGGCGCGCTGCTGCGTCCCGACGACCAGACGGCGACCGTCGACGCGCTGGCCCGTGGGGTCGCCGACGGTGATCCGGTGGCCGTCAGGGTGGTCCGGGACATGGCTCGTTATCTGGGCGCGAGCATCTCCGATCTGGTCAATCTGCTCAATCCGGAGATCGTCGTGCTGAGCAGCTGGGTCGCGGCCACGCTCGGCGAGCCACTGGTCACGGAGGTGCGCGAGGCCGTGGCCCGGCACGCCTTGAAACGGCCCCTGGCGGCCACCGAGATCGTCCTCTCCCCCATCCCGGGGGACCCGGTGTGCCTGGGCGCGGCGACGTTCGCGCTCGAAGGCGCTCTGTCCCTGGTCACCCAGCGGTCGTCGACCGCCCGGCGGGGTGGCCCGATGCCGCTGAAATAGGTCTGGACCAACCCCCAACCACCCCGGCGCGAACCGCAGTTGACGCGGTCCGCCGGTTTGTCGCGTCCGAAATCCCGAACACTCCGCAACGTTTCGAACGGGCTTCGTCCAACCCCTTGCCGAAGGCTTAGCCGAAGGTTAACGTCCGCCTCCGCAAGTTCATTTGAGCCATCTGGCGCTGAAGCGACAGGGCCGCAGCCGTACTCGAGACAAGGACGTCACATGTCGGCATTGAGCAACAGCAACTGGGACCGCCGGAACGTTCTGCGGGCCGCCATGGGCCTGGCCGCAGCCGGCGGACTGACCGCGTGCGGCGGGAACAACGGCCGCAGCGGCGGCGGGTCGGGAGACTCGCTCGTCCAGTACTTCCACGCGTACGGCGAGGCCGGCACCGAGCAGGCCATCAAGAAGTACGCCAAGGCCTACAAGGGCGCCAACGTCTCCACGCAGTGGATCACCGGCTCCAACTTCGAACAGAAGCTGTTCGCCGCGCTGCTCACCAAGAACGCACCCGACGTCTTCGAGTTCCACCCGCAGATCCAGCTCATCAAGAGCGGCCAGGTGGCGGACCTGTCCGACATCATCGACCCGGTCAAGGACGACTTCAACCAGGCCGACATCACGTCGCACACGGTCGACGGCAAGGTGTACGGCGTCCGGATGATCGACGACCCGCAGTTCTTCTTCTACCGCCCCTCGCTCTTCGAGAAGGCCAAGGTCGAGGTACCGACCACGCTGGAAGAGCTGATCGAGGCCGCCGCCAAGCTCAAGACCAACAAGATCAAGGGCGCCTACCTCGGCAACGACCTCACCCCGGTCCAGAGCCCGCTGATCTGGTCGGCCGGCGCCGACACGCTCACCGCCGACAACAAGCCCGCCTTCAACACGGACGGCGTCGCCGAGGGCCTGAAGCAGCTGCGGACCCTGTTCACCAGCGGCAACCTGCTGCTCGGCGCCCCCGCCGACTGGTGGGACCCCTCGGCCTTCACCCAGGGCCTGACGGCGATCCAGTGGTGCGGTATGTGGGCCATGCCGGCCATGATCGAGGCGCTCGGCGACGACATCGGCATCTTCCCCTTCCCGAAGGTCGGATCCGCCGGCAAGCAGTCGGTCACCAACGGCGGCTGGTCGATGTTCGTCAACGCCAAGGGCAAGAACGTCGAGGCGGCCAAGGAATACGTGAAGTGGCTGTGGATCGACCAGAAGGAGTACCAGGAGGACTGGGCCACCTCCTACGGCTTCCACATCCCGCCGCGCACGTCGATCGCGCAGACCGCCACCAAGCTCAAGGACGGTCTGCCGGCCGAGGGCGTCAAGCTGTTCAACGAGTTCGGCCACTTCGACAACATCGGCTGGACCCAGGCCATGATCTCGTCGGTCAACGACGTGATGGCCAACTCCGTGCGTAAGGACGACGACCCGAAGGCCCAGCTGGACGCCTGCGAGAAGAAGGTCGACACCGAACTCAAGAAGCTCTTCGGATAGACCACCGGACGGACTGCGAAATGTCGACCACCACCACGCGCGGGGTCGCCCAGCCCGCCTCGGCCAAGGTCTCCAAGGACCGGCCGCGGCGGGGCCTGCGGGCGAGCAGCACCTTCAACTTCTGGCTCTTCACCGGGCCGTTCCTCATCGGCCTGATCGTCTTCGTCTTCGTGCCCATCGGCTGGAGCATCTATCTCAGCTTCTTCGAGGCACGCTTCACGGTCACACCCAGCGACTTCGTCGGTTTCGAGAACTACAAGCAGGTTCTGACCGACGTCGACTTCCTGAACTCGCTGGTCACGTTCACCGTGTTCGCGGCGTTCATCGTGCCGACCACCTGGGCCTTCTCTCTGAGCCTGGCACTGCTGGTGAACCGGCTGCGGTTCATGCGGGCGTTCTTCCGGTCGGTCTTCTTCCTGCCCACGGCGGTCAGCTATGTCGCCGCCTCGCTGATCTGGAAGATGTCCCTCTTCAACGGCGTCCGTTTCGGCCTCGCCAACACCGTCATCGGCTGGTTCGGCGTCGAGAACATCGCCTGGCTCGCGTCCCCGGACCCGCCCTGGTACTGGCTGGTCATCGTGACCGTACGGCTGTGGCTCCAGTCGGGCTTCTACATGATCCTGTTCATCGCGGCGCTGCAGAACATCCCGCGTGAGCTGTACGAGGCCGCCTCCATCGACGGCGCCAAGCCCGGCTGGCAGACCTTCCGCCACATCACGCTGCCCCAGTTGAGGGCGACGTCGACCGCGGTGATCCTGCTCCTGCTGGTCGCCGCCTACCAGGCCTTCGACGAGTTCTTCAACCTGCTCGCCAAAGCCACCTGGGGCCAGCCCCCGCTGGTCGAGCTCTACAAGATGGCTCTCGGTGAGAACCAGAACTACGGCGCGGGCAGCGCGGGCGCTGTCGTGCTGACGATGCTGATCTGCGTCGTGACCCTGCTGCAGGGCAAGATCATGGGCTTCGGAAGGGGTGAGGAGGGCAAGTGACCACCACAGCACCCGAGATCGGGCAGAAGAAGCCGGTCAAGGTCAGGCGCGGCGGCGTCATGGGCAACACCGGTCTGTACATCGCGACCGGAGTCGCCGGCCTGCTCTTCCTGCTCCCCTTCTACCTGATCGTCCGCAACTCCCTGATGACGGACCTGGAGATCACCGGCGAGAGCTGGAAGTGGTTCCCCACCGACATCCAGTGGGGCAACATCGCCGAGCCGTTCGACGACGTCACCGTGGACTTCGCGCAGTCCATGTGGAACTCCGTGGTCGTCGCCGTCCTGAACACGGTGGGCATCCTCTTCATCTGCTCGCTCGCCGGGTACGGGCTCGCGCGGATCCCCTACAAGCACGCCAACAAGGTGTTCTACATCGTCCTGACCACGCTGATGGTCCCGACCGCCGTGACCTTCGTGCCCAGTTTCGTCCTGGTCTCGTCCTTCGGCTGGGTGGACAGTTACCAAGGTCTCATCGTCCCGGGCCTCTTCAGCGGTTTCACCTGCTTCCTCTTTCGGCAGTACTTCCTGGGGTTCCCGAAAGAGCTGGAGGAGGCGGCGCGCGTGGACGGGCTCGGCTATTGGGGTGCGTACTGGCGTGTCGTCGTACCCAACTCGCTGAACTTCTTCGCGGCCATCGCCACGATCACCTTCATCAACGGCTGGAACGCCTTCCTGTGGCCACTGGTCATCGGCCAGGACCCGAGCGCCTGGACGGTGCAGGTGGCACTCTCGTCGTACATGACGAATCAGACGGTCAACTACCACCTGATCTTCATGGCGACCGCCATTTCCATCCTGCCCCTGCTGTTCGTGTTCCTCTTCCTCCAGCGCTGGCTGGTCCAGGGGATCGCACAGACGGGCATCAAGGGCTGAACCTTCCCTAATTACCTGGAGACCGATGTCCTCCCGCACCACGGCCGTGTCCACGACGACGCCGACCGACTACGTCGAAGACGTCTCACCCGGCCGCGGGGCCCTTCCGCCCCGCGCCTGGTACGCGTCCTCGGACGCCGGATCGCTGTCCCTGAACGGCAGCTGGAGTTTCCGGCTGTCGTCGACCGCCGACGGAGCGGACGACTCGTTCGCCGAGCCGGGATACGACGCCGGGGACTGGGCCGAGGTGACGGTCCCCGGTCACTGGGTCCTCCAGGGCGACGGAAAGTTCGGTTCGCCGATCTACACCAACGTCCGCTACCCCTTCCCGGTGGACCCGCCGCGGGTGCCGACCGAGAACCCGACCGGCGACCACCTGCACGTCTTCGACCTGCCGTCCGACTGGCCCGACCTGTCGGACGGCGGGGCGGTGCTCCGCTTCGACGGGGTCGAGTCGTGCGCCCGGGTGTGGCTGAACGGCACGGACATCGGTGAGTTCAAGGGCTCGCGGCTGGCACACGAGTTCGCCGTCGGCCAGCTGCTGAAGCCCAGCGGCAACGTCCTCGCCGTCCGGGTCCACCAGTGGTCGGCGGGCTCCTACCTGGAGGACCAGGACCAGTGGTGGCTGCCGGGCATCTTCCGTGACGTGACACTGCTGCACCGCCCGGCGGGCAGCGTCCTCGACTTCTTCACGCACTCGAGTTACGACCACACCACCGGTGAGGGCACGCTCCGCGTCGACTCCGACGTCGAGGGGCGGGTCACCGTCCCCGAGTTGGACATCGATGTCAGGACCGGCGAGCCCGTGACGGTCGCGGTCGAGCCGTGGACCGCCGAGACGCCCCGCCTGTACGACGGTGTGCTGGTCACCGCCGGTGAGCGGGTGCCGTTGCGCATCGGCTTCCGGACCGTCGAGCTGGCCGACGGGCTCATCAAGGTCAACGGCAAGGCCGTCCTCTTCAAGGGCGTCAACCGGCACGAGTGGCATCCCGAGAAGGGGCGCTCCCTCGACCTGGAGACCATGCGGGCCGACGTGCTGCTGATGAAGCGGCACAACGTGAACGCCGTCCGCACCTCGCACTACCCGCCGCACCCGGCCTTCCTCGACCTGTGCGACGAGTACGGCCTGTGGGTCATCGACGAGTGCGACCTGGAGACCCACGGCTTCCACGAGCAGAACTGGCGCGACAATCCCGTCGACGACGACCGCTGGACCCCGGCCCTCCTGGACCGCGCCTCCAGGATGGTCGAGCGCGACAAGAACCACCCGTCGGTCGTCATCTGGTCGCTGGGCAACGAGGCCGGCACCGGACGCGGGCTGACCGCCATGGCCAAGTGGATCCACAGCCGCGACACCTCCCGGCTCGTGCACTACGAGGGCGACTGGGACTGCCGCGACACGGACATGTACTCCCGCATGTACGCCGACCACGCGGAGACCGAGCGCATCGGCCAGCGGCTGGACGGCGGCACCGAGAAGCGGCGCGGGCTCCCCTTCATCCTCTGCGAGTACGGCCACGCCATGGGCAACGGCCCCGGCGGCATCGCCGACTACCAGCGGATCTTCGAGGCCCACGACCGCGTCCAGGGCGGCTTCATCTGGGAGTGGATCGACCACGGCGTCAAGGACGACCGGTTCGGCTACGCGTACGGCGGTGACTTCGGCGAGGAACTGCACGACGGCAACTTCGTCTGCGACGGGCTGATCTTCCCGGACCGGACGCCGTCACCGGGGCTCCTCGAGTTCAAGAAGGTCATCGAGCCGGTCCGGATCGGGGGCGACGGCACGGCCGGGACCGTGCGCGTGACGAACGCGTACGACTTCGCCGACCTGTCCGCGCTCACCTTCGAGTGGTCGTACGACGTCGACGGCACGGCGGTCGAGACGGGCACCCTGGAGGCGCCCGCCCTCGCCCCCGGTGAGTCGGCGGACGTGAAGCTGCCCGCGCCGCCCGCCGACGCTCGGGGCGGCGCCGAGTCCCAGTGGACGGTACGGGCGCTGCTGGCCGGCGAGTCGGCCTGGGGCGAGAAGGGACACCAGGTGGCCTGGGGCCAGGTCCCGGTGGCCGCACGCCCGTCGCCGACGGTCACCGCCTCGGCCGCGCCCGCCGTGGCGGACGGAGTCATCACCCTCGGCCCCGGTACCTTCGACGCCCGCACCGGTGCGCTGAGGTCGATCGGCGGCCGCGAGGTCCGGGGGCTGCGGCTGGACGTGTGGCGGGCGCCCACCGACAACGACGACGGCGCTGCCTGGCAGCCCGACGAGCGCTACGGCATGCTCTGGCGCGAGCTTGGCCTGCACCGGATGCAACACCGCCTGGACGCCGTCGAGTTGGCCGAGGACGCGCTGACGGTACGGACCCGGGTGGCACCCGCGGCGGCCGAGGTGGGCCTGACCACGGAGTACCACTGGACGTCCGACGGCGACCGGCTGCAGCTGACCGTGTCCGTCGTCCCGGTGGGCGAGTGGACGCTGCCGCTGCCGAGGCTCGGTATCCGGCTGGGACTGTCGGACGCGGACCGGGTCACCTGGTTCGGCGGCGGACCCGGCGAAGGGTACCCGGACACCAAGTCGGCCTCCATGCTGGGCCGTTGGGAGTCCACCGTGGACGACCTCCAGACCCCCTACCTCCGCCCGCAGGAGAACGGCGCCCGTGCCGACGTCCGTTGGGCGGAGCTGGGCGGGCTGCGGGTCGACGGCGACCCGGAGTTCTGGTTCACGGCCCGCCGTTGGACGAGCGAACAGCTCGAGGCGGCCGACCACCTCACCGACCTGACGCCCGGAGACGTTGTCTGGGTCAACCTCGACAACGGGCAGCAGGGCATCGGTTCGCAGTCCTGCGGACCGGGCGCGTTGCCGCAGTACCTGCTCCGGGCGGCGCCCGCGAAATTCACTTTCGTGTTCACCGCCATCGAGTAAGACTTCATCAACTCACCTATATCGGGGGTTCGTTGAGCGGCAATATCGAGGTCCGGAACCTGTCCCGGACCTTCCACACCACAGTGCGGCGTCCCGGCTTCGCCGGGGCGCTGCGCTCCCTCGTCAATCCGGAGCGCGTCACCAAGGACGCCGTCTCCGACATCACCTTCGACGTGGCGCCGGGCGAACTCCTCGCCCTTCTCGGGCCGAACGGCGCCGGCAAGTCGACGACCATCAAGATGCTCACCGGCATCCTCACCCCCACGTCCGGCGAGGCACGCGTCGCCGGGGTGGTGCCCTACCAGGAGCGCGAGCGCAACGCCCGCAACATCGGGGCGGTGTTCGGCCAGCGCACCCAGCTCTGGTGGGACCTGCCGGTGCGCGAGTCGTTCTCGATCCTCCGGGACATCTACGAGATACCGAAGGCCGAACACGCCGTACGGCTGCGGGAGTTCGACGACCTGCTGGAACTGTCCACGTTCTGGGACACCCGCGTACGGCATCTGTCGCTGGGCCAGCGGGTGCGCTGCGACCTGGCCGCGGCCCTGCTGCACGATCCGCAGGTCGTGTTCCTCGACGAGCCGACCATCGGGATGGACGTGGTGGTCAAGGAACAGGTGCGGGAGTTCCTGCGCCACCAGGTCGAGGAGCGCGGCCGGACCGTGCTGCTGACCACCCACGACATGACGGAGGTCGAGCGGCTCGCCGAGCGGGTCGTCCTCGTCAACCACGGCCGGCTCGTGCTGGACGGCACGCTGGACGAGATCAAGAAGCGGTTCGGCTCCACCTGGCAGGTCCGGGCCACCCTGGCGGACCCGCACGCGGAGGTCGAGGCCCTCCCGGGCATCGCGCTGCTCCGGCGCGAAGGCCCCCAGGTGGTCTTCGGGCCCGACGGTCCGGCCGCCCCCACGGTCCACCAGGCGCTCAAGCGGGTCATCGAGCGGTACGAGGTGACGGACATCGCCCTCGACGAGGCCGACCTGGAGGACGTGATGCGCGCCGCCTACGTGCAGGCCGAGATACCCGAGTCGCGCGGGGGCGGCTGACATGGCCGTCCTGCACGCCTGGCGCTCCGCCAGGGTCACCCCGCTCGGTGAGCTGCACGCCCCGCCCCGGATGACCGCCGCCCTGGTCCGGCTAACCGTCCAGGTGGTCCTGGTCGCGTCCCTGTGGAACGGCCTGTACCAGCAGACCGGTACGACGGCCGGCCTCACCCGCGAGCAGGCGGTGACGTACGCCGTCATGGCCGTACTCGCCTCCCGGCTGCGGGAGTTGGACCAGTACGCGGGCCGGGACACCGTGCTCCAGCACATGCACTTCGGCACGATCGTCTACTGGTACCTGCGCCCGCTGCCGCCCCAGCGCTACTACGCGCTGCGCGCGCTGGGCGAGCAGTTGTACGGGCTGGCGTGGGCGCTGGCCGGGTTCGCGCTCTGTCTGGCCGTCGGGGTGGTCCAGCCGCCCGAATCGGCGGCCGTGGCCGGGGTGTTCGCACTCAGTCTGCTGCTCGGCCAGCTGGTCCTGTACTACGTCATGCTCGTCATCGACCAGCTGTGCTTCTGGACGCTGCGCAACGGCGCCGCGATGCTCATCCTGATCTTCGCGCAGAACCTGCTGTCCGGGGTGTACGCACCACTGTGGTTCTTCCCGGACTGGTTCATCACCCTCAGCTCCTTCCTGCCCTTCCAGGCCACACTGAGCGTGCCGCTGTCGCTGTACGTGGGGCGTGTCCCGCTCTCCGACGCCGCCTTCCAGCTCTCCGTGCAGGCCGGCTGGATCCTCGTACTGGCCCTGTTCACCCGGTTTCTGTGGCGGCGGGCCGCCCTCCGAGTCGTCTCCCAGGGAGGCTGAGCTGTGAACGGCCTGCGTATCGCGTGGCGCATCACGCGCCTCAACTTCCGTGCCCAGCTGGAGTACCGCTCCGAGTTCCTGATGATGATCGCCATCGGCGCCGTCTGGCAGGTGTCGGTGATCGTGTTCGCGACGGTGCTGCTGACCCGGTTCGCCGGGATGGGCGGCTGGGACAGCTCTGAGGTGCTGCTGATCCCGGCGACCCGGATGCTGGCGCACGGCATCTTCGTCCTGTTCCTCGGGCGGATGCACGGCATCGGCCGGAGCATCCAGGAGGGGGCGATCGACACCTACCTGGTCCGCCCGATGCCGGTGTTCCGCCAGGTCCAGCTGTCCGTCTTCCCCACCAACGCCATCGGCGACCTGACGGTGGCCGCGGGTCTGATGGCGGGCGCGCTCTCCCGCAGCGACCTGGACTGGACGGCGGGCCGCATCACGTACCTCGTGGTCTGCGTCCTCGGCGGGATGCTCCTGGAGGCTGCCCTGTTCACGGCGGTGGCCTGCGCCTCGCTGCGCTTTCCCGCCGCCGACTACTGGGGGCGCTGGCTGGAGGAACTCCTCGGCACGTTCGGCAGCTATCCGCTGAACGTGCTGCCGAAGGCGGTGAGCGGGTTCCTCACCTTCGGTCTGCCACTCGCGTTCGTCGCGTACTTCCCGGCGGCGGTCCTGACCGGCCACGGCCACGACACGGGCGTCCCGTACTGGCTGGCGGCGGCCTCGCCGCTGCTGGGGGTGGTGGCGTTCCTGGGGGCGCGACTGCTGTGGCGGTGGAGCCTTGGGCACTACACGGGCGTGAACGGCTGAACACGGCCCGTCTGTCACTCACTGTTCCCCCAACAGCTCCTGTCCAGCACACTGTTGGCCCCCGAACCTGAGCAGTGTTCACCTCCCACCCCCCATGGAGACGCCCCCACCATGAGAAGACTCATCGGCACCCTCGTGGCCGGCGCCCTGGCGCTGGCCGGGCTCGCCGCCACCGGCTCGACCCCGGCCGCCGCCGCGACCTCGGGCACCTTCAACGTCCTCACGTACAACGTCGCGGGCCTCCCGGGCATCGTGAGCTCCGGCAACCCGGAGGTGAACACCCCGCTGATATCGCCGCGTCTGGGCGCGTACGACATCGTCAACGTGCAGGAGGACTTCAACTACCACGCGGCGCTGTACGCGAACGACAACCACCCGTACCGCACGGCGACGAGTGGCGGAGCGGCCTTCGGTGACGGTCTCAACACCCTCTCGGACTACGCGTTCCAGGACTTCGAGCGGGTGAAGTGGAACAAGTGCACCGGCACCAACTGCCTCACCCCGAAGGGCTTCTCGCTCGCCCGGGTGCGGATCGCCGAGGGTGTCTACGTGGACCTGTACAACGTCCACACCAACGCCGACGACACCGACGAGGCGCATGCCGCCCGCCGGGACAACGTCTCGCAGCTCTCCGCGTTCATCAAGGCCAACTCGTCGGGCAACGCGGTCATCGTCATGGGCGACACGAACACCCGGTACACGCGGGCCGGCGACAACATCCGCACGCTCGCGTCCGAGAACGGCCTGACGGACGCGTGGGTCCAGCTGGTCAAGGGCGGTACACCGCCGGTCCAGGGCGCCGACCCGCTCCTGTGCCCGACGACCGCGCCGACGAACAACTGCGAGGTGGTAGACAAGGTCTTCTACCGAGGCAGCAAGCTCGTCAACCTCTCCGCGACCCGCTACAACAACGAGTGGGCGTCCTTCCTGGACTCCGCGGGCGGCAACCTCTCCGACCACTTCCCCCACACGGTCGACTTCTCCTGGACGGTTGCCTCGAAGCTGCGCGCGAGCGACTTCCTCGGCGGGGAGCACGGCACGGCCTTCTCCGACGCCGACGACCTCCCGGCGACGCCCTCGCCGCGCACGCTCACCCTGCGGGGCAGCTCCCGCCTGGACGCGGTGTCCCTCGCCCACGACGGCGGCACGACCCTGACCCACGGCGGCACAGGCGGCACCGCCACCTCCCTCACCCTGGCGTCCGGCGAACACCTCACCTCGGTGAAGCTGACGCAGGGTCAGAAGGACGGCAGGACAAGGATCTTCTCCGCCGCGTTCACGACGGACAAGGCCCGCACCCTGACCTCCGGTACGGCCACCACCAGCACGGCGACGTTCACGGCGCCGTCGGGCTGGCAGATCGTGGGCTTCACGGGCCGTTCGGGCGACGAGATCGACAAGCTGGGCGTGGTGTACGCGCCGATCGCCTGA
>NZ_AEJB01000691.1 GCF_000331005.1 Streptomyces turgidiscabies Car8 | reverse complement strand
CACGCGCTGGACTACGGCTGTCAGCCCACCGACACCGCACTCCACGCCGCGCCCACAGCGGCGTACTCGGTGCTGCCCGTCCCGTACAGGTCCCGCGCCGCGTTCAGCGTGGCCGTGCGCGCGCCCGCGTAGTTCGTCGAGGACGTCATGTACGTGGTCAGCGCCTTGTACCAGATCGCGCCCAGCTTGGCCCGGCCGATGCCCGCGACCGTGGAGCCGTTGCACGTCGGGGAGTTGTAGTCGACGCCGTTCAGCGACTTGGCGCCGCTGCCCTCCGCGAGGAGGTACGCGAAGTGGTTCGCCACGCCCGAGGAGTAGTGGACGTCCAGGCTCCCGACGGCCGAACTCCAGCAGTTGGCCGACTTGGTGTCCTTCGACGGCTGGTCCATGTAGCGCAGCGCCGGCTTGCCGAAGCCCGACCTGACGACCTTCTCACCGATCAAGTAGTCCCCGAGATCAGTGGAGTTGGCCGCGCTGAACTCCACCAGCGTGCCGAAGATGTCCGACGTCGCCTCGTTGAGGCCGCCCGGCTCGCCCGAGTACGTCAGGTTGGCCGTCGACGACGTCACGCCGTGCGTCATCTCGTGACCGGCCACGTCCAGCGAGACCAGCGGGCCGAACGTCGTGCCGTCACCGTCGCCGTACGTCATGCAGAAGCAACTGTTGTCCCAGAACGCGTTGTTGTAGTTGCTGCCATAGTGCACTCGGTTGTACGAGCCGACCCCGTTGCCCTTGATGCCGCTGCGCCCGAACGTGTTCTTGTAGTAGTCCCAGGTCATGTCGGTGCCGTACTGCGCGTCCACCGCCGCCGAGGCCCGGTCCGCCGTGGCGCCCGTGCCCCAGTGGTTGTCCGTGTCCGTGAAGAGCGTGGCGGGGGCACGGCGGATGCAGATGCCGAAGATGCACAGGTCGGTGCCGTTCTCGGCGTCGCCCGTGTACGTGTTGCCGCGCGTCGGGTCCTTCAGCTGGTACGTCGATCCGGAGACCGTCGTCTCGAGCGGCACCGTGCCGCCGTACAGGGACTTGCCGTCGCCGGTCGCCGTCTCGATGCTGTCCCAGGCGTCGATCTGGGCGCCGGTCCGCGCGTTGGTCAGGACGGTCCGGGCGACCGGGTTGCCGACCGAGTCCAGTGCCATGGCGTTCGTCTGCCAGGCGAGCTTCGGGGTCCCGTGCAGGGCATCAACCACCAGCTGTGGCTTGGAAGTTGTCTTGTTCAGTGTCTCGCCCGGGTTCGCCGCGCGCAGCGCCGACACCGCGAGATCGGCGGCCTTCGGGGCCGACACCGAGGGGCTGATCGTGGCCAGGGATATCGGGCGGGTCGTGGCGCGGCTCGCGCTGCGGTAGGCGCCACCCGGAGCCAGGTGGACCACGAAGTCGCCGCCCAGGACGGGGAGTTGGCGGTAGGTGCGGTCGTATCGGACGTGCTGGCTGCCGTCCTTGTCGACGATGACGTCCCGGACCTTGGTGTTCTGCAGGGAGGTCAGGCCCAGGTGGGTGGCCTGGTCCGCGAGCGCCGTGACCGCGTTCCTGATCGCGGTGTCCCTGGTCGGTCTGTCGGCCGCGTCGGCGGTGGGGGAGAGCGCGGCGGCCAGCAGGGCCGCGACGCCGACCGTCGTGCCCGCCGCGGCGAGACGGGAACCTCGGATGCGCTGAACGTGGGGGGTGCGCTGTGTCCGACTCATCGGTCTCCTCGGGCTTGTTCGAGCAGGTGGGAGGACGCGCGACAGGACGTGGAGGAACACGGGGTAGTGGCTGGTGACGTCCAACGCGCGTTGGGGACGCGGATGTTGACTGAGATTTAAGGGTCCATGACATGGCATGTCCATAGCGCGTTGTGTGTTCCCTGTGCGCTCTCTGTATGTATCCGGCCAGGTCTTCCGCCGGTCATGGCGGCGCTGCCGCCGAGACGTGAAGTTCCTGCGCCCGCGCCCGTACCCTGCCTGGGGGTGCCGAGGGGTCAGTATTGTGAAGGCCCTGTCAATGATGTGGTGTTGTCACGTTCGTCACAAGAACCAACATCCACTTATGCCATTGGCTTTCACGCAATTTCGGTAATGATGTAGCCATGAGTGACCGGAAATCATTCCCCCCAGCCGGTTCCCTAGAACCCCTACAAGACCAGCAAAGCGTCAAATCCCAACCACCCGCGCTTTCCGACCTGTTGAGCCTTGTCCGAGCCCCGGCCGCGCTCAGCGTCCCCGGCGACATCCTGGCGGGCGCGACAGCGGCGGGCCGCCCCCTCGGTCCCCGGACGGTCGGCGCGATGGCCTCCTCCGTCTGTCTCTACTGGGCCGGTATGGCCCTCAACGACTACGCCGACGCCGCTGTCGACTCGGTCGAACGGCCCGCCCGTCCGGTGCCCTCCGGCCGTGTACCGCGCCGGACCGCGCTGACCGTCGCCACCGGTCTGACCGGCGCGGGCCTCGGCCTCGCCGCGGTGTCGGGCGGCCGACGCGGACTCGCCGTCGCCCTGCCGCTGACGGCGCTGATCTGGGCGTACGACCTGAAGTTGAAGTCCACTCCGGCCGGTCCGGCCGCGATGGCGGGCGCGCGTGCGCTCGACGTGCTGGCGGGCGCGGTCGCGGGCGGTGGCAGCCCACCGGCCCACGGGTCCCGTGGCGCCGGCACGGCCGTCGCGCTCGCCCGCGGCGCCGTCCCCGCCCTCCTCACCGGCGTGCACACCTACACGCTCACCGCCCTCAGCCGCCACGAGATCTCCGGCGCACCCGCCCGGCTGCCCGCCACGACGCTCGCCGTGTCGTCGGCCACGGCACTGTCGACGGTGCTGCCCTCCGTACTCCCGGCGATCCTGCCGCCCCGGCGAGCCGTGCCCCGCGAGGAGATAGCCCGAACCGCCGTCGCCTCCGCCGGAGTTCTCGCCTACCTGGGGACGTACGGCTGGGCGCAGATGCGTGCCGTACGCGATCCACGCGGGAGTTCCGTACGGCGTGCGGTGGGGGCGGGCATCCTCGCCATGGTCCCCCTGCAGGCGGCGCTCACGGCGCGTGCGGGGGCGCCTGTCGCCGCCGCGCTCCTGGGTGCCGTGCACCCGATCGCCCAGCGCCTGGCGAGACGGGTGTCCCCGACATGAGCCATTCGACGAAGGGCGCACCATGGGCCTGAGATTCGGCTACGGCACCAACGGGTTCACCCATCACCGCCTCTCCGACGTCCTCGGGATCCTCGCCGACCTTGGCTATGACGGCGTCGCCCTCACCCTCGACCACAACCACCTCGACCCGTACGCCGACGACCTGGACCAGCAAGTCGCCCGTGTGCGAGCCCGGTTGGCGCGTCTCGGGCTGGCCGTCACCGTCGAGACCGGGGCGCCCTACTTCCTCGACCCCTGGGCCAAGCACCAGCCGACGCTGATGTCCGGCCAACCGGAACGCCGGGTCGACCTGTTGCGGCGTGCTGTACGCATCGCCGTCGAACTCGGCTCGCCCACCGTCCAGTTGTGCAGCGGACCGGCCCCGGACGACGTACCGGAGACGGAGGCCTGGCGGCGGCTGGCCGCCGGCGTCGGGACGGCACTGGAGACGGCGGAGGCGTACGGGGTCGCCCTGGCCTTCGAACCCGAGCCGCACATGTTCGTCGACACGGTCGCGAAGTGTCTGAGACTGCGCGAACTGCTCGGCGGACACGAGCTGTTGGGTGTCACCCTCGACCTCGGACACGCCCACTGCGTGGAGGAGCCGTCGCTGCTCGACTGCGTCGGCCTTGCCGCACCCCACCTGCTGAACGTGCAGATCGAGGACATGGTCCGCGGAGTCCACCGCCATCTGGAGTTCGGCGCGGGCGAGATCGACTTCCCGCCGGTCCTGGCGGCACTGACCGACCTCGGCCACCGCGGCCTGGTGTCCGTCGAGATCCAGGGCGGCGCCCTGGACGCCCCCGACATCGCCCGCAGCTCCCTGGAATTCCTGCGCAGAGCCGAGGCCCGGAGCCTGCTCCCTTCCTGAGCGCCCCCCGGGCGGCTGTTCACGCGCGTTCCGCGTCACCTTTCCGACATTCCCAGGCACCCCTTTCCCTCTTCTCCCCCCTCATCACGCTCTCCCCCTTCTCCTCCCTCTCGCCCTCTCCTCCGCCTCTTCCCGCTTCTCCAACTCCCTTCCTGGAGAGCCGTATGCCTCCTTCCGACCCAGACCCCCTTGCCCTCACCCCCGAAGCCCGCGCCTGGCTCGAAACGGCCCTGGCCGAGGTCGCCGCCGACCCCACCACCGTCCGAGCCCTCTTCCCCGCCGTCCGCCGCAACTGCGGACGCGCCCCGCTGCCCGACGGCCGGACCGTCGACGAGGCCGCCCGTGCCCTGCTCCTGGCCGCCCTGCCGCTTCACGGCCAGGCACTCGTCGACGAGGTGGCAGCGCTCCACCGCTACGGCGACCCCGCCGAACAACGGGCCGTCCTAGAGGCGTTGCCCCAGCTCGACCAGGACGGGACCGGCCGGTTCCTGGACCTCGTACGACAGACCCTGCGCGGCAACGACACCACGCTGATCGAGGCCGCCCTCGGCCCCTACGCGGCGGCCCACCTCCCTGCGGACGAGTACCGCCAGGCCGTCCTGAAGTGCGTGTTCTGCGAGATCCCACTCGCCCGCGTCGCCGGACTCGACGATCGGGCAGACGCCGAACTCGCCCGCATGCTCACCGACTTCGCTCGCGAACGGACGGCCGCCGGCCGCCCCGTACCCGAGGACATCGCCCCTCTCGTACGCCCCTTCACCACCACTGCCCTCATGACCCCTGCCTTCACCGCCACTGCCTTCGACACCACCGACGAAACCGTGTGAGCATGCGCATCTTCGACCCCCACATCCACATGTCCTCCCGCACCACCGACGACTACGAGGCCATGTACGCGGCCGGGGTCCGGGCCGTCGTCGAGCCCGCCTTCTGGCTCGGCCAGCCCCGCACCTCGCCCGACACCTTCTACGACTACTTCGACTCGCTGCTCGGCTGGGAGCCTTACCGGGCAGCCCAGTTCGGCATCCAGCACTTCTGCACGATCGCCCTCAACCCGAAGGAGGCGAACGACCCGCGCTGCCTTCCCGTCCTCGACGAACTGCCCCGCTACCTCGCCAAGGACCGGGTCGTCGCCGTCGGCGAGATCGGCTACGACTCGATGACCAAGGAAGAGGACGAAGTCCTCGCGCGTCAGCTCCAACTCGCCGTCGAGCACGGCCTGCCCGCCCTCGTCCACACCCCGCACCGCGACAAGGCGGCCGGGACCAGGCGGACCCTGGACGTCGTACGGGAGTCGGGCATCGCCCCCGAACTCGTCGTCCTGGACCATCTGAACGAGCTGACGGTAGGCATGGTCCTCGACAGCGGCTGCTGGGCGGGGTTTTCCGTCTACCCGAAGACGAAGATGAGCGAGGACCGCATGGTCCGCATCCTCCAGGAGCACGGCCTCGACCGCGTCATGATCAACTCGGCTGCGGACTGGGGGAGTTCGGACCCCCTGAAGACCCGCAGGACCGGCGACGCCATGCTCGCCGACGGCTTCACGGACGACGACGTCGACCGTGTCCTGTGGCGCAATCCCGTCGCCTTCTACGGCCAGAGCGGACGCCTCGACCTGGACGACACCGACGGTGCCCCGAAGCCCGACGAGACGTCGTCGTTCGAGGGCAACTCCATCCGGCGCGGGGGAGAGTGAGCCGCCCGTGCGCTTCCTCCACCCCGACGGCACCCCCGTCCACCTCGCGTACTGCAGCAACGTCCACCAGGCCGAGGACCTCGCCGGGGTCATCGCCCAGCTCGGCGCCCACGCCGAACCCGTACGGGAACGGCTCGGCGTCGGCCGGCTCGGCATCGGTCTGTGGCTGGCCCGTACCGCCGTCACCGAACTCGCCTCTGACGAACGGGCGTTGACGTCCCTCAAGGCCGAACTCGCGGCGCGCGGCCTGGAGACGGTCACCCTCAACGCCTTCCCGTACGAGGGGTTCCACCGCGAGGTCGTCAAGAAGGACGTCTACCTCCCCGACTGGGCCGACCCTGCCCGCCTCACCTACACCCTCGACTGCGCCCGAGTTCTCGCGGCTCTCCTCCCCGACGACGCCCGACGCGGCAGCGTCTCCACCCTCCCGCTCGGCTGGCGCACCCCGTGGCCGACGGAACGCGCGGACGCGGCTCGCCGCTCCCTGGATCAACTGGCGCTAGGACTCGGCGAGCTGGAGTCGGAGACCGGGCGCCGCATCCGAGTCGGCTTCGAACCGGAACCGGGGTGCGTCGTGGAGACCACCACCCAGGCGGTACGGGAGTTCGCCGACGTCGACCACGACTACCTCGGCGTCTGCCTGGACGCCTGCCATCTCGCCGTCCAGTTCGAGGAGCCCGGCGAGGCCCTCGGGCGACTCGCCGACGCCGGGCTGCCGGTCGTCAAGCTCCAGGCGTCCTGCGCGGTCGAGGCCCCCGACCCCACCGACCCGCGTGCCCGCGCCGCCCTGCGTGAACTGGCCGAACGACGGTTCCTGCACCAGACCCGAACAGTCGACGAGGGCACGGTAGTCGGCGTCGACGACCTGCCGGACGCCCTGGACAGAGACAGGCTTCCGGCATCGGGCGCGGGCAACCCCTGGCGCACACACTTCCACGCCCCGCTGCACGCCGAGCCCGAACCGCCCCTCCGTACCACCGCCGACCAACTCGCCACCGTCCTGGACGGACTTCTCGGCGGACCGAGCGCCGTATGCGACCACATCGAGGTCGAGACCTACACCTGGTCCGTCCTGCCCCGCCCGCCGGCCGACCTCGCCGCCGGTATTGCCGCCGAACTCGCCTGGGCACGCGACCGGTTGACCGGCCTCGGCCTCAAGGAGGACCACTCATGACCGTCTCAAGGAACTGCTCATGACCGAGATCCCGAACGCCAACCGACTCGTCGTCCTCGATATCGTCGGCCTCACCCCCGCCCTGCTACGGCACATGCCGGCCGTCGCCGCGCTCGGCGACCGTGGCTTCCAGGCACCCCTCGGCACCACCCTCCCGGCCGTCACCTGCACCGCCCAGTCGACCTTCCTCACCGGCGAACTCCCGTCCACACACGGCGCGGTGGCCAACGGGTGGTACTTCCGCGATCTCGGGGACGTCCTCCTCTGGCGACAGCACAACGCTCTCGTCGGCGGCGAGAAGATCTGGGACGCGGCCCGGAAGCGGTCGCCCGGCTACAAGGTCGCCAACATCTGCTGGTGGTACGCCATGGGCGCCGATGTCGACTGGACGGTGACCCCGCGCCCGATCTACTACTCCGACGGCCGCAAGGAACCCGACTGCTACACCTGGCCGCCCTCCCTGCACGACGAACTCACCGAACGCCTAGGCCCCTTCCCCCTGTTCACCTACTGGGGTCCGAACGCCGGTATGCCCTCCACCCAGTGGATCCTGGGCGCCGCCCGCCAGATATTCGACGAACACGAGCCCGACCTGACCCTGGTCTACATCCCGCAGATGGACTACGAACCCCAGCGATCCGGCCCCCAGTCCGAGGAGTCCATCCGCGCCGCCCGCCAACTCGACGACGCCCTGCGCCCGTTGATCGACCACTTCCTCGCCGCCGGTGCCACGGTCGTGGCCCTGAGCGAGTACGGCATCACCCCGGTGTCCCGCCCCGTGGACATCAACCGGGCCCTGCGCCGGGCCGGACTGCTGGAGGTGCACACCCAGGACGGCATGGAGTACCTCGACCCCTGGACCTCCCGCGCCTTCGCGGTCGCCGACCACCAGGTGGCACACGTCTATGTCCGGGACCCGGCCGACATACGCGAGGTCGCCAAGGTTCTCGGTGAAATCGACGGTGTGGAACAGGTGTTGGGCGAGATGGGCAAGGCGGCACAGGGCCTGGACCACGAGCGCTCGGGAGAGCTGGTCGCGGTGGCGGACGCCGACGCCTGGTTCACGTACTACTACTGGCTCGACGACGACCGGGCTCCCGACTTCGCCCGCCAGGTCGAGATCCACCGCAAGCCCGGCTACGACCCGGCCGAACTGCTGTGGGACGACACCGTCCCGACCGTGAAACTTCACGCGGCCGGGCAACTCGCCCGCAAGAAGCTCGGGTTCCGCTACCGCCTGCAGACGGTCCCGCTTGACCCCTCGGGCGTCCGCGGCAGCCACGGCCGCCTCCCGAGCGACCCCGACCACGGCCCCGTGTTCCTGTGCTCCGAACCCGAGCACAGCACCGAGGCCGTCGCGGCGACCGAGGTCAAAGGCCTGCTCCTGAAACTCGCCGGCCTGCCACCGACCAAACCCACCGACGACGCCTAGACACCGACGACGCCTAGACACCGACGACGCCTAGACACCGACGACGCCTGGGCACGCGCGACGCCTGGGCACGCGCGGCGCCTGGGCACGCGCGGCGCCTGGGCACGCGCGGCGCCTGGGCACGCGCGGCGCCTGGGCACGCGCCTCAC
>NZ_AEJB01000690.1 GCF_000331005.1 Streptomyces turgidiscabies Car8 | reverse complement strand
CCCCCGTGCCCGGGGCCGCGCTCCCGGGCTCAGCCGCAGCTGCCGCTGATCCACTTGCGGGAGCGGAGCTTGTAGGTGCCGGCCAGGTTGCCGCCGTGCTGCTGCCGGGTGCAGCCGATACGGTCGTTGTAGTCGGCGTCCAGGTAGTAGGCGACGCCGGTGGACGAGCTGGTGCCGGCGTTCCACACCCGACTTGACGTTCGTCGTGGCGGCCCATGAGCAACGGGTCGAGCCACCCTGCCAGTCGGGGTCGGCGGCGTCCCACGAACACTTGTGGCCGGTGAAGTTGGCGCCCGACCAGAAACAGACGTCGCCGCTCGCGCAGTCGACGGCGGCGGCAGTCGCCACCGCGGCCGAGGCGGACGTGGGCACGGCGAGAGCGGTGGCCGCCGCCGCGCTGACGGCGAGAACCGCGAAGAGCGACTTGAAGCGGCGCGGCGTCGACCGGTGTGTCGACCGGTGCTCGGACACCCAGACGCTGACAAAGCACGCACTCGCCGGGCCAGGAAATCGGGCCCGTTGGGATGCCGGGACGGTGGGACGCCGTTCGCCTGGCACGTTCCGAGATCGTTGGAACGGCCATGGGACGGCCCTCATGGCACAGTGGCCCGGCTACTGGAGCGTCTGACCAACGTGCCATGGGGGGAAACCATGCCCGCACACCCGGAATCCGAACAACTCGCCGCGATACTGCGCGCGTTGAAGAACAGATCAGGACTCAGCTACGAAGCACTCGCGAAGCGGACCGACATCGCCGGCTCCACACTGCACCGCTACTGCAAGGGCACCTCGGTACCGCAGGACTACGGAAGCGTCCACCGCCTCGGCACCGTCTGCGGTGCGTCCCCGGACGAACTGCGGTCGCTGCACCGGCTCTGGGCACTGGCGGACACCGCCCGGCTCAAGGAGAACGGGGAGTCGAGTGCGGAGGCGAGTGGGGAAACAGGCGGAGAGGTGAGCGGGGAGACCGCAGACTCGGCGACGGACCCGGTCGTCGAGGTACCCGCGACGCCGGCCTCCGCCCCGGTGCGCCGCTCCCGCTACTCCGTCGTGGCCGCGGCGGTCGCCGCGGTCGTGACGCTCGGCATCTCCGCCTGGGTCCTGTCGACGGAGGAGGCCTCGTCCGCCAGCCATGACGACCGTGTGCTGTTCTCGGCGGGCTGCCGTTCGGTGGTGGCCATGGGCGAGCACGACACCTGCGTCCACGAGGTGCAGCAGTTGCTGCACGACAGGGGCGCGGACATCGGCGTCGACTCGGACTTCGGCCCGCAGACCCTGCGCCGGGTCACCGCGTTCCAGGTGTTCGCCGGCCTCCCGCCCAACGGGATCGTGGACGACGCGACGAAGAAGGCGCTGTACTCGTCACCGAAGGTGCGCATGAACGTGTGGTCGCCGGAGAAGGTGCGGCAGCGCATCCGTACGGTGTTCAAGGAGGCGCCCGCCAAGGCCGTCGCCATCGCGGACTGCCAGTCCTTCCTGGACCCGCTGCACATCCTGCCCAACACCAACGGCACCCGTAACTGGGGCGTGTTCCAGATCTCCGACGCCCGGCTGCGCGAGCTGGGCGGCACCCCGCGGCAGGCGCTGGACCCGGCGTGGAACATCACGGCGGCCAAGCGCCTGTGGGACAAGGACCGCGACTTCCACGACTGGCCGAACTGCGAACGAGCCGCCGACGCGACGCCGTCGCCCACCCGAACTCCCTGAGCGCTCGGGGCAGTTCGCGTATGCGCGCTCCCGCTCACGAAAACGCCCGCGGCCCACCGGAACGGATTCCGGTGGGCCGCAGCACGTGTCGTTCAGCAGAACTCGCAGGACTCAGTGGAAGAAGTGCCGCGTCCCCGTGAAGTACATGGTGACGCCCGCCTTCTGCGCCGCCTCGACCACGAGCTCGTCGCGCATCGAACCGCCGGGCTGCACAACCGCCTTGACGCCGGCCGCCGTGAGGATCTCCAGCCCGTCCGGGAACGGGAAGAACGCGTCCGAGGCCGCGTACGCACCGCGCGCCCGCTCCTCCCCGGCCCGCTCGACCGCCAGCTTCGCCGAGTCGACGCGGTTGACCTGGCCCATGCCGACGCCGACCGAGGCGCCGTCCTTGGCGAGCAGGATGGCGTTGGACTTGACCGCGCGGCACGCCTTCCAGGCGAAGGCGAGTTCCGCGAGCTCGGCCGCGGACAGTGCCTCGCCCGTCGCCAGGGTCCAGTTGGCCGGGTCGTCGCCGTCCGCCTGGAGACGGTCCGTCACCTGGAGGAGCGCACCGCCGTCGATGGGCTTGACCTCGGCGGGGTGCGAGGGCGCGGCCGGGGCCTTCAGGACGCGGATGTTCTTCTTCTTGGCGAGGGCTTCGAGGGCGCCGTCCTCGTAGTCGGGCGCGACGATGACCTCGTGAAGATCTCCGCGACCTGTTCCGCCAGCTCCTTGCTACGGGCCGGTTGACGGTGATGACCCCGCCGAACGCCGACAGCGGGTCACACGCGTGCGCCTTGCGGTGCGCCTCGGCGACGTCCGAACCGACCGCGATACCGCAGGGGTTGGCGTGCTTGATGATCGCGACGCAGGGCTCGTCGTGGTCGTACGCGGCACGGCGGGCGGCGTCAGTGTCCGTGTAGTTGTTGTACGACATCTCCTTGCCGTGCAGCTGCTCGGCCTCGGCGAGACCGGTGCCCGTGCCGTCGACGTAGAGCGCGGCGGGCTGGTGCGGGTTCTCGCCGTAGCGGAGGGTGCTCTTGCGCTCCAGGGCGGCGGCGATGAAGCCGGGGAACGGGGAGTCGTCGGCGGGCGCGTAGACGCTCGCGAACCAGCTGGAGACCGCGATGTCGTACTCGGCGGTGTGCCGGAACGCCTCGGCGGCCAGCCGCTTGCGGGCGGTGAGGTCGAAGCCGCCGTCCTTGACCGCGGCCAGGACGTCGGCGTACCGCGCCGGGCTGGTGACCACGGCCACCGACGGGTGGTTCTTGGCGGCGGCACGGACCATCGACGGGCCGCCGATGTCGATCTGCTCCACGCACTCGTCGGGCGAGGCGCCGGAGGCTACCGTCTCGCGGAACGGGTACAGGTTGACGACGACCAGGTCGAAGGGCTCGACGCCCAGCTCGGCGAGCTGGGTGCGGTGGTCCTCCAGGCGCAGGTCGGCGAGGATGCCCGCGTGCACCTTGGGGTGCAGGGTCTTGACCCGGCCGTCGAGGCACTCGGGGAAGCCGGTGAGCTCCTCGACCTTGGTGACGGGGACGCCGGCGGCGGCGATCCGGCCCGCCGTCGATCCGGTGGAGACGAGTTCCACGCCGGCCTCGTGCAGACCACGGGCCAGCTCTTCCAGACCGGTCTTGTCGTAGACGCTGACGAGCGCCCGGCGAAGGGCCCGCTTGTTGCTCTCGGCGGTGACAGTGATGTCGGCG
Organism: Streptomyces turgidiscabies Car8; assembly: GCF_000331005.1. Lineage (GTDB taxonomy): Bacteria > Actinomycetota > Actinomycetes > Streptomycetales > Streptomycetaceae > Streptomyces > Streptomyces turgidiscabies. The sequence continues at coordinate 17,098 of NZ_AEJB01000690.1, read as the reverse complement.
GTCACTGGATAACTACCTTTCGTCCCTCAATGCGATAGCCGTTGCGGGCGAGCCGCCCCACGACATCGACGAGCAGCCTTCGCTCGACTTCCTTGATGCGCTCGTGCAGAGCGCTCTCGTCGTCCTCGTCCCGGATCTCCACCACGCCCTGAGCGATGATCGGACCGGTGTCGACGCCGTCGTCGACGAAGTGGACGGTGCAGCCGGTGACCCTGGCGCCGTACGCGAGCGCGTCGCGAACGCCGTGGGCCCCCGGAAAACTGGGCAGCAGGGCGGGGTGCGTGTTGACGAACCGCCCGCCGAAGAGGGCCAGGAACTCCTTGCCCACGATCTTCATGAACCCGGCGGAGACGACCAGATCGGGTTCGTACGCGGCCACCGCACCGGCGAGCGCCGCGTCCCACTCCGCCCGGGTGGCGTGGTCCTTCACCCGGCACACGAAGGTGGGCAGCCCGGCACGCTCCGCGCGCGCGAGCCCCTCGATGCCGTCGCGGTCGGCCCCGACGGCGACGATCTCGGCCCCGTAGGCGTCGGTGCCGGTGGCGGCGATGGTGTCGAGGAGCGCCTGAAGATTCGTACCGGATCCGGAGACCAGCACGACAAGGCGCTTGGCGGCCTGGGACTCGGCCACGGCGGGGCCCTTTCTCGGGGGAGCGTTTGTACGGTCGTACGAATGCTTCGCGCCCCGGGATACGGGGAAGTCTACGAAGCGGCCGACCGGCAGCAACGATACCGGCACTCCGGACAGCCCCCACGGGACGGGGGCGTGGCCGGAAGGTAGCGTCTGGGAGGAGCCGGTCCGGGAACGCGGTCGTCATGCGGTGCGTTCACGGGGTGACGGCTCATGCCGGAACAGCCTCGATCGACAGCCGTGATCCAACGGCCGTGATCAAGCGTGGTCAACCGTAACCAACAAGGGGAAGACGCTCACTTGATGTCCGACCGCAGCCTGCGACTCCTCACGCTCACCCCGCAGTCGGTGCTGCTGCGGGAGCGCCCCGCGTCGCCGCCCGACGCGCCCTCGGGCAAGAAGACCGGCGACGCCGGCGCGAACGGCGACGGGCAGGGAAGCGCGGCCCAGGACGACAACCCGTTCGCCCCGCCGCCGGAGGGCACGCCGGACAAGCCGTGGCAGCCCCGGCGTCCGGCGGGCGACGACGCCTCGGGCGACGCCGGTCACTCCCCTTGGGGCAGCCAGTGGAGCGACCGCCAGCCCGGCCGTTCGCCGGGCGGCTTCGGCGACCGTTCCGGCCGGGGAGGAGGACAGGGCGGCCCCGAGGGCGCGGGCGACGGATCGGGCACCGACCCGCGCTGGGACCCGACGGACCCGGCCCAGCGCCACGCGCGGTACGCACTGCTGTGCGGCATGTGGGCCTTCTTCTTCGCCCTCTTCGGCTGGCCCTACGTGGCGCTGCTGCTCGGCGCGCTCGCCCTGAACTGGGGCATCAGCGCCCTGCGCGCCAAGCCCCGCACCCCGAACCCGGACGCCCCGGCGCCCTCTCCAGGCCCGGGCGGCGTGAAGCGGCAGCAGCGGACGGCCGCGATCAGCGGTCTGGTCACGGCCTCCCTCGCCCTCGCCATGGTCGCCGGGACGATCGCCCTCCAGTTCGTGTACCGCGACTACTACACGTGCACGAACGACGCGCTCACGACCACCTCCCAGAAGGCCTGCGACGACCTGCTCCCGAAGCAACTCCGCAAGGTGCTCGGCACGAACAGCTAGGAGACGGCGGATACGGCTCGGCTACGGCCGTGTCTCTTCCGGTTCCGGCTCTGTCTCCCGCTCCTGCGGAGGCGTCGACGACGCCTCCTTCAGCGCTGCCCAGCGGGCCTCTCTGGACGCCGCGTCGTCGTACCAGGGCGAGGGTGACGCCGACGGCAGGTCGGCGGGCAGGAAGTCGTAGACGGCCTCCAGCCCGTAGGGATCGCTCGCCTCATACGCGTCGTGTGGCGTGCTCCCGTGCGGCTTCCTCGTCCCGGCGGGTACCGCCGTGGGCCTCAGCTTCAGCGTGCCGGTGTCCGTGGCCGAGCCCTTCGGCCGCTTCCGCAGCCGCCAGACGCGCAGCCCCAGGGCCGTCGGGACGGCGACGGTCGCCGTCCACGCCAGCGTCGCCGCGCCCGTCTGCCACCACACCGGCCCGACATGGGCGAGGGCGCCGCTGCCGAGCGGCCCGCCCGCCAGAGCGGCCAGCGCCGCGAGCGCGCCCGCGCACAGGGCGGCGGCAAGAGCCGCGTTCGCGGCGGTACGCCCGCCCGGCCAGGGTGTTCTCCCCTCGCCCTGGCCTGCCGCCGCCCGCGCCGTGAACCAGGCCAGCTTCAGCCCGGCCGCCACCGGCACCGCGACGACCGCCCAGGCCAGCGGGGTGCCCGGTCCGGCGTCAGGCACCGCTGACAGCAGCGGGAACGGCGGCAGCAGGGGCGCCGGGTCGGAGGCCAGCGGCCCCGTGACATGGTCCGCGCCGAGGGTGAAGCCCGGGCCGAGGGCGTAGGACGCGCCCCACAGCGCCGCGTTGGGGATCAGGGCCAGACAGAGCAGCAGTACGGCGATCCGGCCCGACCACGCCTCCGTCAGCTGGAGGAAGGAGGTCCGGGCGGCCCCGCCGTGCCCCAGCAGCGACACCGCGAGGAGCAGCGCCCCGCCCCCGACGAACACGGCGGTACCGGCCCCGGCGGCCCGGCCGGCGGCCAGGAAGCGGCCACGGGCATCCGGGTCCAGGACCGGCCGACGTACCGGCCTGGGCAGCAGACACAGCACCCGGGGCGACACGGGCCCGTGCGGGCGGCCGTACGCCGTCCACACCCCGGCGCTTGCCGCCGCCATGGTGAGCAGCGGCACGCAGACGACCGTCGACGCCCAGTCGGGGCGCAGGCCGCCCCCGGACGCGTACAGCGCGACACCCCCGCCGACGGCCAGATAGCCGGCGACGACACCGAGCCAGACGGGGCGGGCGGGAAGGGGAGGCGCGTCCTGTGCCGCCCCCTCCTCCTCCGGGCCCTCCGTCGCGTCGCGGGCGGCGCGGTGCAGCAGCCAGACCGGTAGCGCGAGCAGGAGGAGCGGGGTGACGCCGACGGGGGCGGGGGCGCCGGACAGGCCGTCCACCCGGACGAGTTCGACTCCGTGGGCGAGCAGCCAGAGCGCGGCGGCGATGTGCAGGGCGCCGTCGGGGCCGCTGTCCGGGTACGGCGAGCTGATCCACAGCACCATGACGAGCACGGCGAACGAACCGAGCCCGAGCCCGGCCGCGAGCGCGCCGCCGAGCAGGCCGGCGCCCAGTCCTGGGGAACGGTCACGCAGTCGGTCGCGGATCCGGACACGGACCCGGTCACGCACCCGGGTGCGCAGAAGCGGGAAGGAAAGCCGGCGGTCGGTCGTCTGGGTCACGAGCGCCATGGTCCCAACGACACGCGCTTTACCGGCGTAACAGGCGAACTTACGACGTGTCACTCAATATACGTTTTATGTACTTTTACGTGCGAAGGGGCACCCGGTGACGCAGAGCCCCGCCATCCCGCTGCCCCCGCCCGCCGAACGCCGACGCCTGCGCGAGTCACAGTCGCTGACGCAGGCTCAGGTCGCCAAACGGGTGGGCGTCAGCCGCGAGACGGTACGCGCGTGGGAGACCGGCCGCACCACACCGCGCGGACGCAGGGCCCAGACGTACGCGAGCCTGCTGGCAGCGGCACCGAAGCGCAGCGCCGCGGCCGCCCCGACCGCTTCGACCGCTTCGACCGCTTCGACCACTTCGACCACCTCAACAGCCTCACCTGCGGTCGCCGTCGCCGCCATCGCCACCGCCACCGCCACCGAAAAGGTGCCGGTCGGCGCCCCCGTCGCCCCCTTGACGCCCGCTCAGGCCTTCGACGCCCTCTACGCGTTCTGCGCCCCCGCCCTCGTACGGCAGACCTATCTCCTCACCGGGCGACGGGAATTGGCGCGCGAGTCCGTCGAACGGGCGTTCCAGCTGGCCTGGCACCGCTGGCCCGAGGTGGCCGTGGACCCGGACCCTGCGGGATGGGTGCGCGCGACGGCGTACGAGTGTGCCCTCTCCCCCTGGCACCGCTTCCGCGCCCGGCACCGCCACCCGGAGGCCCCACCCGCCGACGCGTCGGACCGCGCGCTGCTGTCGGTCCTCCTGAAACTCCCCCCGCCCTACCGGCGGACCCTGCTCCTCCACGACGGTGTGGGCCTCGGCCTGGCCGAGACGGCGGCGGAGACGGAGGCGAGCACCCGGGCGGCGGCGAACCGGCTCCTGCACGCCCGCGAGACGGTGGCGACCCGTCTGCCGGACCTCCAGGACCCGGTCCGTCTCTCGTCCCGGCTGGCGGGCCTGGCCACCCACGCCCGGCTGCGCGCCGCCCGCGCCTCGACCGTCCGCGCGGGCAGCGAACGCCGCGCCCGGAACTGGACCCGGGCGGCGATCGCCTTCACCGTCGCCCTGATCGGCGCCACCGCGTTCACCCTCCACACGGCCCCGACACGCTACGAGCCACCGGTGGCCCCGGGCGCGACCGTGCAGGGGGTGCCACCACAGGCGGCCCCGGGGCCGCTGTCCCGCACGGAACTGAAGCTGCGCAAGAAGCTGCTGCAGAACACGACACCGAGCGGTCCGGAGAGAGTCCTGCCTGAGCCGAGGTGAGGGGGGTGGGGGGTGCGGTGAGGTGAGGTGGCACCCGCGCCGACGCCAGTGGGCCCGCCCCTATAAGGGGACGCTGTTGGTTAATTCGGGCCCGTGCGTGACGTCGGCTCCCAAGACCTGGTTGTGGTCTTGGGAGCCGATGTTGTCGTATGGGGTGGGTGTCGATGTCTATGCAGCCGAGCGGGCCGGTCGAGATTCCGGCGGAGACGGTGCGGGTGGCGCGGGCAGCGTTCCCGAAGGGGAGTCTGGCGATCCGGGTGCGGGACGAGCTGGGTCCGTTGTTCACCGATGAGGAGTTCGCGGATCTGTTCCCGGCGCGAGGGAAGCCGGCCTGGTCGCCGGGGCGGCTGGCGTTGGTGCTGGTGTTGCAATTCGTTGAGGGGCTCACGGACCGGCAGGCCGCCGAGGCGGTGCGGGCCAGGATCGACTTCAAATACGCCCTCGCGCTGGACCTTGGTGATCCGGGCTTCGACTTCTCGGTGCTGTCGGAGTTCAGGGACCGTCTGATCGAGACGGATGCCGGGCGGATGGTGCTGGACGGCATCCTGGCTGCGGCCCGGGAGAAGGGGCTGCTCAAGACCGCCGGCCGGGCCCGTACCGACTCCACGCATGTGCAGTCCGCGGCCCGGGAACTGTGCTGGCTGGAGATGGTCGCGGAGACGCTCCGTGCCTCGTTGAACGTGCTCGCGCAGGCCGCCCCCGACTGGCTGGCGAAGGTCGCCGGTCCGGACTGGTTCAGGCATTACTCCACCCGGGCCGAGGACTCCCGGTTTCCCAAAGCCCGCGTCAAGCGGGAGGAGGTCGGCCAGCGGATCGGGACGGACGGCATGCGGCTGCTTGAGGCCGTCTTCTCGCCCCAGGCACCGGCTGGGCTGCGGGAGGTGGAGCAGGTGAAGGTCCTTCGGCAGATGTGGGTCCAGCACTTCCACCTGGTCGGGGGCGAGGTGAGGCGGCGGGACCCAAAAGACCGCCCGCCGGGCGCGATGCGCCTGGTCACGCCCTATGACACCGAGGCGAGGGGCAGCAAGAAACGCGACATTCTGTGGGACGGATACAAGGTCCACCTCACCGAGACCTGTGAGCCGGACACCCCGAACCTGATCACGAACGTGGCCACCACGCCCGCCACCGTCCCCGACAACGCGATGGCAGACGTGATCCACGCCTCTCTCGCGGAGCGGGACTACCTGCCCGACGAGCACTGGGTCGATGCCGGATACCCCACCGCCGCCGATATCGTGTCCGCCCGCACTTTGCACGGCGTCGCTCTGCAGGGGCCGGTCCAGGCCAACACCAGTACTCAGAGCGGCAGCGCAGGCGGCTACGACCAGGAGTCCTTCACCATCGACTGGGACAATCAGCAGGTCACCTGCCCGGGAGGCAGCACCAGCACCAACTGGAGCGACCGGCTCTCCCAGCAAGGACTGCCCGTGATCCGCGTGCGGTTCTCCAAGAACGACTGCCACTCCTGCCCGGTGCGCACGGACTGCATCAGCTCACCCACCGCCCCACACCGCGAACTGCGCCTGCGCCGCTACGACGAGCACCACGCGCTGCGGGCCGCCAGAGCTGAGCAGCAGACCGAAGGCTGGAAGGAGCGCTACAAGATCCGCGCCGGCATCGAGGGCACCATCTCCCAGGGCGCCAATCGCTGTGGCCTGCGCAGATCCCGCTACAAGGGCCTGGCCAAGACCAGCCTTCAGCACCAGCTCACCGGCGCCGCCCTCAACCTCGCCCGGATCGACGCCCATCTCACCAACACCCCCCGAGCCCGCACCCGCACCAGCCACTTCGCAGCACTTCGCCCCGCCGGACAAGCCGACGGGGCGAAGCAGGGCCCGAATTAACCAACAGCGTCCTATAAGGGGAACGGGCCCACCAAGGTTCAGCTGACCGACTCAGCCGGCGAGGATCTCGCGCGCCAGCTTGGCCGTCTCGGTCGGCGTCTTGCCGACCTTCACACCGGCGGCCTCAAGGGCCTCCTTCTTCGCGGCGGCCGTGCCGGAGGAGCCGGAGACGATGGCGCCGGCGTGGCCCATCGTCTTGCCCTCGGGCGCGGTGAAGCCCGCGACGTAACCGACGACCGGCTTCGTCACGTTCTTCGCGATGAAGTCCGCGGCACGCTCCTCGGCGTCACCACCGATCTCACCGATCATCACGATCAGCTCGGTGTCGGGGTCCGCCTCGAACGCGGCCAGCGCGTCGATGTGCGTCGTACCGATGACCGGGTCGCCACCGATACCGACGGCCGACGAGAAGCCGATGTCACGCAGCTCGTACATCATCTGGTACGTCAGCGTGCCCGACTTCGAGACCAGACCGATACGGCCCGGCTTCGTGATGTCGCCCGGGATGATGCCGGCGTTCGACTGGCCCGGCGTGATGAGACCGGGGCAGTTCGGGCCGATGATCCGGGTCTTGTCGCCCTGCGCCACGGCGTACGCGTAGAACGCGGCCGAGTCGTGGACGGCGATGCCCTCGGTGATGACGACCGCGAGGGGGATCTCCGCGTCGATCGCCTCGACCACGGCGGCCTTCGCGAAGGCCGGCGGTACGAAGAGGACCGATACGTTCGCGCCCGTCTTCTCGATCGCCTCGGCGACCGTGCCGAAGACCGGGATCTCGGTGCCGTCGAAGTCGACCGACGTGCCCGCCTTGCGGGGGTTCACGCCACCGACGATGTTGGAGCCGTCCGCCAGCATGAGCTTGGTGTGCTTCATGCCCGTGGCACCGGTCATGCCCTGGACGATGATCTTGCTGTCCTTGTTCAGGAAGATAGCCATGGCTGTTCTGTCCCTCTTCCCTTACTTCGCAGCCGCGAGCTCGGCGGCCTTGTCGGCCGCGCCGTCCATGGTGTCCACACGCTGGACCAGCGGGTGGTTGGCGTCGGAGAGGATCTTGCGACCCAGCTCGGCGTTGTTGCCGTCGAGGCGGACGACGAGGGGCTTGGTGACTTCCTCGCCCTTGTCCGCGAGCAGCTGCAGCGCCTGCACGATGCCGTTGGCGACCTCGTCACAGGCGGTGATGCCGCCGAAGACGTTGACGAAGACGGACTTGACGTCCGGGTCGCCGAGGATGATCTCCAGGCCGTTCGCCATGACGGCGGCGGAGGCGCCACCGCCGATGTCGAGGAAGTTGGCGGGCTTGACCCCACCGTGCGCCTCACCGGCGTACGCGACGACGTCGAGGGTGCTCATGACGAGACCCGCGCCGTTGCCGATGATGCCGACCTCACCGTCGAGCTTGACGTAGTTGAGGTTCTTGGCCTTCGCGGCGGCCTCGAGCGGGTTGGCCGCGTCCTTGTCCTCGAGCGCCGCGTGCTCCGGCTGGCGGAACTCCGCGTTCTCGTCGAGGGACACCTTGCCGTCGAGGGCGATGACCTTGCCGGAGGCGACCTTCGCGAGGGGGTTGACCTCGACGAGGAGGGCGTCCTCCTTGATGAAGGTGTCCCACAGGGTCACGAGGATCTCCGCGACCTGCTCGGCGACCTCGGCCGGGAACTTCGCCTGGGCGACGATCTCGCGGGCCTTCTCGATCGAGACGCCCTCGTTGGCGTCGACCGGGACCTTCGCGAGGGCCTCGGGGTTCTCCTCCGCGACGACCTCGATCTCCACGCCGCCCTGGACGGACGCCATGGCGAGGAAGGTGCGGTTGGTGCGGTCGAGGAGGTACGAGACGTAGTACTCCTCGACGATCTCGGGCGCGGTCTCGGCGATCATCACCTTGTGGACCGTGTGGCCCTTGATGTCCATGCCGAGGATGTCCGTCGCGCGGGCGACGGCCTCGTCCGGGGTGGCGGCGAGCTTCACGCCGCCGGCCTTTCCACGCCCACCGACCTTCACCTGCGCCTTGATGACGGACTTGCCGCCAAGACGCTCCGTCGCCGCGCGGGCCGCCTCAGGCGTGTCGATGACTTCACCGGCCAGCACCGGTACACCGTGCTTGGCGAAGAGGTCCCTCGCCTGGTACTCGAACAGGTCCACGCGCGTCCGTCCCTATCAGTGATCTCGCGGTTCGTTGTCTGCGTGGGCGTGCCGCGAAGGGCAACGTGACGTCCGCTGTGTCACAAGGGTGGCGCACACGATGACCGAGCGCGCGGCATGTCCGTCCCGCAGGTTATCGCCGCTCGCCGCAGGTCCCTAAATCAGGAATCACACCTGAGCGGTGATACCTGTCACAGAGTGCCATTCTCGGCCCTCGCTCACCCCTCTTGAGGTGCGTAAAGACGCGTTAGGGACGCATAGGGGGCAAAGGTGAGGCCTCACCGGGCCGGGGTGAGCCAGGTGAGGCCTCTGGAAGGTCCGCCAACGGTGTTGACGGTCCTCCGGCAAGCGGTCCCCTCCCCAGGGGAGCCGCTCACCGCCCTCCGCCGGGCACGCCCTGACCGGACCGATGGCATTCGGCCGTACGGGGGCTTTCCCGGCGGAGTCCGCATGATCCGCACGTCACGAGGCGTACGGGGTCGGGGGGCGCGAGTGTCGCAGCGCGGAGTGCCTCGGACAACGGCTCCGACGCGGCTCGGGTGCGGCTTGGGTGCGGCTTGGGTGCGGCTTGGGTGCGCGGAGGCCGGGCGACCGGCTGGCACTCCGTGCAGTTGTCGCGCCCCTCACGATCCGACGAATTCGCGCACGGCGACGGAACGGGGAGGGCGTGTCAGGCGGGGAACACCGGGATGCCCCGGTAGCTGTCCCTGGCCTCGGCACCAGCCGCGCCCGGGGCGATCCCCGGCACGGGGCACACGGGCGCTCGCTGGCTCGACCCGACGGCATGCGCGTCGCCGTGCCCACCGTGCGAGGAACCACCACCGTCGACGACGGCCCGATCACCGAGCGCCCCGTGGGACACCCCGTTCGGCAGACCACCGGGCACCTGACGCACAGACGCCCGCGAGACGACCACGCCACCCCGGCCACCGGCCACCGGCCCACCCCGGGCCTCCACAGCACCGCCGCCCCGACCGAGGAACCGAGGGCCGTAGACACCGTGAGGCGTCCCGGCAGCGGACAAAGCCGCCACCTTCTCAGGCGCCGAGGGAGCAGTCGGGGATAACGGGGATGTGGGAGAGGGGGGCACGTCCGGAAGCCGGGGCGGCGACTCAGGAAGTTCCGGAAGCCCAGGCACCGCAGGCACCACAGGGAGTGCGGGCAGTGCGGGAACCGCAGGGAGTTCGGGCAGTGCAGGGAGTTCAGGTAGCACGGGGAGTTCAGGCAGGGCCGGCACTGCGGGCAACGTCGGCGCCGGTAGCGACACTTCGGCCAACTCGTCGGTCACCGCGACCACCCGCCCACCGACAAGTGGCCCGGCCTTCTCGACCACCGGGCGAACCACGCCGCCCACCCCTCGGAGCGACGGCGCGCCCTCCGCCGCGTGCGCCCGCTCCCCGCAGAAGAAGCCGAACACGACCAGCCCGCCCACCAGCACCGCGACTCGCAGCGCGCGCCGCCCCGCCGCCGCACGCGTCACACGCAGTACGGCAACGGGCAGGGCTGCTGGCCAGTTCAAGAGGGAAAACTCTCCCGGGCGGCGATACGACGACGAACGTCATGGATCAGCGAGGAGCAGGACGAGGAGGCGCCGATCCTCGCACGGCCCTCCCGAGGTCGCGCAAGCCCCCCGTGACCGATGCGCCCTCATGTCCTTTTTGCCGACCGAAGCCGCCCTCATGACACTCACGTCACCCCGTTGACGCGGTCGACTCGGTTCACGCGGTGTCGGGTATCGGCAGCGGGCGCTTCTCGATCGCCGCGGCCATGATGTCCGGGAACAGATCGGGCGTGCAGGCGAACGCCGGTGCGCCCAGCGCCCCGAGCGCCGCCGCGTGCTCCCTGTCGTACGCCGGAGCCCCCTCGTCCGACAGCGCGAGCAGCGTCACGAACTGCACGCCGGACGCCTTCATCGCGGCGACCCGCTTGAGCATCTCGTCGCGTATGCCTCCCTCGTAGAGGTCGCTGATCAGCACGACGACGGTCTCGGCGGGCCGGGTGATCTGCGACTGGCAGTACGCGAGCGCCCTGTTGATGTCCGTACCGCCGCCGAGCTGCGTACCGAACAGGACGTCCACCGGGTCGTCGAGCTGGTCGGTGAGGTCGACGACCGCCGTGTCGAAGACGACGAGCCGGGTGTCGATCGACCGCATGGACGCCAGCACCGCCCCGAACACCGACGCGTACACCACCGACGCCGCCATCGAACCGGACTGGTCGATGCAGAGGACGACCTCCTTCTTCACCGACTGGGAGGCGCGCCCGTAGCCGATGAGCCGCTCCGGCACGATCGTGCGGTACTCGGGGAGGTAGTGCTTGAGGTTCGCCGCGATCGTGCGGTTCCAGTCGATGTCGTGATGGCGCGGCCTGCTGACACGGGCACTGCGGTCCAGCGCACCGGTGAGCGTGGCCCGGGTCCGCGTGGCGAGCCGCTTCTCGAGGTCCTCGACGACCTTGCGTACGACGGCTCTTGCCGTCTCCTTCGTCGTCTCCGGCATCGCCTTGTTGAGGGAGAGGAGCGTGCCGACGAGGTGGACGTCCGCCTCGACCGCCTCCAGCATCTCGGGCTCCAGCAGAAGGGCGGAGAGCCCGAGCCTGTCGATGGCGTCCCGCTGCATGACCTGGACGACGGACGACGGGAAGTACGTCCGGATGTCGCCGAGCCACCGCGCGACCGACGGCGCGGATGCCCCGAGCCCCGCCGAACGGTCCCGCCCCGCCTTGTCCTTGCCCCCGTCGCCCCTTCCGTAGAGCGCGGTGAGCGCCCCGTCCATCGCCGCGTCCTGCTTGGACAGCGCACAGCCGATACCGTCCGCCGAGTCGCCTCCCAGCACGAGGCGCCACCGCCGCAACCGCTCCCGTGCCGGATCCGCCGACTCCGTCACCGTCGTCATGTCCCCACCCCCACCAGGTTGTTGTCGTCGACGCCCCCCTCACCCGCTTCCGCCGGCCCCAGCAGCAGCCTCAGCACCGGCAGCACGGCATCCGCTCGCCGGACGTCCAGGTCGGGTGCGAAGCCCGGCATACCGGCGGCGCCGGTCACCGCACTCCCCCGCTGTCCGGGACCGCGCCGGACCAGTTCGCCCAGCGTTCTGCGCACGCCGGGCTCGTACGCCGAGAACGTGCGCCTCAACAGGGGCAGCACATCGGTGAACGCCTCCGCCGGCACCCGGGTCAGCCAGGCGTCGACCAGCCCGAGCAGCCGTTCGTCGTGCACGAGCAGCATCCCGCCCCCGGAGCCGCCCCCGACGAACCCCTCGATCCACGCTGCCGCGTCCCCCGGCGCCGTCCCCGGCGAGAGCACGTGCCCCATGAGCACGGCTGCCTCGTCCTGGGCCAACTCCCCGTCGTCCAGCAGCAGTCGTACGGCCCGCCCGCGCACCACACCGGCCACGCTGTCCCGCCCCGACAGCACCCGGAGCACGGAGTGCCAGCGGCGCCGCAGCCCACCGTGGCGTCCCGGCGCGGGGCGATCCGCGGCGCCACTCGGCTCCGCGACCCCAGGGCCCCTGGCCTCCGTATCCACGGGGCCGCTCGCGGGAGTGCCCGAGACAGGGGTGCCCGAGACGGGGTCCGGGCGCGCGGTCTCGCCGAGCAGTCCCACCGCTCCGTGCACCGCGTCCACATGGCGCCGCATCTCCTCGGCGGCCTCCGTGTCGAGGGCGGCGCAGGCCGGGGGCAGGCCGACGAAGACGCGCTCGGCGAGGCCCGCCGCGACCTCGGTCAGCGCCCCGGTGTCCGTGCCGCGTACGTCGCCGTAGCGCAGGGACCGGACCAGCGCCGGCAGCGCCTGAGCCAGGTGTCCCACGTCGGCGTCCAGGGCCGCGCGGTCGGCGAGGACGCGCATCACCACGGGGAGTGCGTCGGACAGTTCGGCGAGCAGACAGCGCTCGGCGAGAGCGGTCACGTCGGCCAGCGCCCCCGCCCCCACGGCGTCGGCCTCCGCCTTGGCGGTCGCAGCCGAGAGCACGGTCGTCCCCCACACGCCGGCCTCGGCGATCCGCACCGCCAACTCCGGCTCCCAGCGCAGCCGCCATGTCTCCCGGAAGGTACCCGTGCTGCCCCTCGACGCCGCCGGTTCTCCCCACCGGACCCCGAGCAGCCGCAGTCGGTGCAGCAGCCGACTGCGCTCCGCGTCGGTGTCCTTGCGCAGATCGAGCTCCAACTCCCGCTCCAGCGCCTCCGGTTTGAGCCGCAGCCGGCGCTGGAGCCGCGTCAGGTCACGCTGCAAGGGGACAGCGGGCGCCGACTCGGGAACCTCCCCGAGTACGTCCCCGACGACGAGGCGGTCGCGCACCAGGGCCAGCGGAACATCTGAGCCCTCACACATCACCGCCCGCACGGCGTCGGTCGTCTCGGTCAGCCCCGGCAGCGGGCGGCCCCGCATCGCGCCGAGCGTCTCCGCCAGCCGCACCGCCTCGATGACGTGAGCCGAGGAGACCATCCTGTCCTCGTCGCGCAGCAGCCCGGCCACCTTGGTCATCCACCGCTCGACCGGCCGGTCCCGGGCCCCGAAGAGGTGCCCGTACCAGCCGGGGGAGTCGATGCCCGCCCCGTACCCGCTCGCCCGCGCGAGCCTGCGATGTGTCCACGGCACCCAGGTCACGTCCACCTTGACCTTGGGCAGCCCCTTCAGCAGCGCCCGGTCGGCACCGACACCGACCCTCTGCCGCAGTGCGGGCACATGCCAGGCACCGCACACCACGGCCACCGCGGCATCCCCGAACTCCCGCTGTGCCGCCCGTACTTGGAGGCGCATGTACGCCTCCCGCACCGGATCCCGGTCGTGGCCCCCGGTGCCGTACACCTCCCGCAGCGCACCCATGGCCTCTTCGAGCACCTCGAAGGGAGCGAACGCGTCGCCCTCCCCCGTCCCCCGATGCTCGACGACGTCCTCCCACCAGCGCTCCGGATCGTCGTAACCGCCGGTCCGCGCGAGCACGGCGAGCGGATCGACCCGCACTTCGGCATCCGGAGTGGCCTCCCGGGCGGTGTCCGCATCCGCTTCCGGCGTCCGGCCCTCGCTTCCCCCCTCCGGGCCCTCGTCCTCGCCCTCACCCCCGTGCCCGGCCTCGTCCTCCTTCTCCCACGCCAGCGTGTGTGTGGCGGGGAGGTCGATGAACCGGGCGGGGACCCCGTGTTCCACGGCCCAGCGGATCGCCACCCACTCCGGGGAGAACTCGGCCAGCGGCCAGAACGCCGAGCGGCCGGGCTCGTCCACGGCATGGGCCAGCAGGGCCACCGGCGGTCGCATGTCCTCGTCGGCGGCCAGCGGGATCAGGGCGTCGGCCTCGGGCGGCCCCTCGATCAGTACGACCGCCGGCCGCGCCGCCGCCAACGCGGCCCGTACCGCCCGCGCCGACCCGGGCCCGTGATGACGTACGCCGAGCAGCAACGGCCCGGCGCCACCCTCGACATCGGTCACGCCACTCGCCTCCTGCGCCAGGTCGAGTCACCGTCGTCGACCGCCGTACTCACACCACCGACCCGCATGGACACCGAACCGCCTCCCGTCGACACCCCGAACACACGCCCCCGCACACGCACATCCACGACCACGCCCGCACCCCCGCCCAAGCCCCTGCTGCTCACGCGCTCACCTCACGGCACGCCCGGTAGAAGTCCTTCCAGCCGTCGCGTTCGCGGACCACCGCCTCCAGGTACTCCTGCCAGACGACCCGGTCGGCCGCCGGATCGCGGACCACCGCGCCGAGGATGCCCGCGGCGACGTCCGACGCCCGCAGGACGCCGTCGCCGAAGTGGGCCGCCAGGGCCAGGCCGTTGGTGACGACCGAGATCGCCTCGGCGGTGGACAGGGTGCCGCTGGGCGACTTCAGCTTGGTCCGGCCGTCCGACGTGATGCCGTCGCGCAGTTCACGGAAGACGGTCACGACGCGACGGATCTCGTCGACACCGTCCGGCACGGCCGGCAGGTCGAGCGAGCGGCCGATCTGGTCGACCCGGCGCGAGACGATGTCGACCTCGGCGTCGGCGCTCTCCGGCAGCGGCAGCACCACCGTGTTGAAGCGGCGGCGCAGGGCGCTGGACAGCTCGTTGACCCCCCGGTCGCGGTCGTTGGCCGTCGCGATCAGGTTGAACCCGCGGACCGCCTGCACCTCCTGCCCCAACTCCGGTATCGGCAGGTTCTTCTCCGACAGGATCGTGATCAGCGTGTCCTGTACGTCGGCCGGGATGCGGGTCAGCTCCTCGACGCGGGCCGTCATCCCCTCCGCCATCGCCCGCATGACGGGGCTGGGCACGAGAGCCTCGCGGCTCGGGCCGTGCGCGAGCAGCCGGGCGTAGTTCCAGCCGTACCGGATCGCCTCCTCCGGTGTGCCGGCCGTGCCCTGGACCAGCAGTGTCGAGTCGCCGCTGACCGCCGCCGCCAGGTGTTCGGAGACCCAGGTCTTCGCCGTGCCGGGCACGCCGAGGAGCAGCAGGGCACGGTCGGTCGCGAGGGTGGTGACGGCGACCTCGACGATGCGGCGCGGGCCCACGTACTTCGGGGTGATCACCGTGCCGTCGGGCAGTGTGCCGCCCTGCAGGTACATGGCGACGGCCCACGGCGACAGTTTCCAGCGGGCCGGGCGCGGGCGGTCGTCCTGCGCGGCCAGTGCCGCGAGTTCGGCGGCGAAGGCGTCCTCGGCGTGCGGGCGCAGTTCCTCCGTGCCGTTCGCGTGAGCGGACTGCTCGTGACGCGGGTCGACGGATGTCGGTTCAGCGGAAACAGGCATGGCTCGGTCCCCCTCCAGCTCGGCCGGTCTTGGCCCGTTCGGATCTGGTGACCACACTGCACCACGCCACTGACAATGCGTTCTGACCTGCGGAAATGCGGTTTCGAAGGTGAGGCGGGGATCGCCACGAGGACCGATTGTCAGTGCCGGGACCTACCTTCGATGTCATGACTCAGCAGGGGGTGCGCTGGACAGCGGATCAGGTGCTGGCACTGGCGCCTGACGTCTCGTCACGCAAAGCGGGAAGCAAACTCGGCGCGGCCGGACCGTGGTCGGAGGCCGGCAGTACTGACGAGGGGACGGTGTGGGGACTGTGCAAGGGCAGTGGCAGCAAGCCGTATCAGACGGTCGTCGACATCGCGGACGCCACCGGGCCCGCGTACAAGTGCAGTTGTCCGAGCCGCAAGTTCCCGTGCAAGCACGCGCTCGGCCTGCTGCTGCTCTGGGCGGGCGGGGACGGCGTGGTGCCGCGAGGCGAGGCGCCGGGCTGGGCGGAGGAATGGCTGGCGGGGCGGCGGAAGCGTACGGAGGAGAAACGGGCGGCGGGAGCTGCCGGTTCCCCGGCCGCGTCGGGTGATCCGGAGGCGGCGCGGCGCAGGGCGGAGCGCCGGGCCGAGCGGATCACGGCGGGGGCGACAGAGTTGGAGCAGCGCCTCGCCGACCTGCTGCGTGGCGGCCTGGCCACGGCGGAACAGGCGGGATACGGGCTGTGGGAGGAGACGGCGGCCCGCATGGTCGACGCGCAGGCCCCCGGACTGGCGGGGAGGGTACGGGAGTTGGGGGCGATCCCGGCGTCCGGTCCGGGCTGGCCGGTGCGACTGCTGGAGGAGTGCGCGCTGCTCCACCTCCTCGACCGGGGCTGGCTGCGCCGGGACGAGCTGCCGGAGGGTCTGGCGGCGACGGTACGGTCCCGGATCGGCCTGCCCGGTTCGGCGGACGGTCCGCCGGTGCGCGACCGCTGGCTGGTCCTCGCCCAGTACGAGACGGCGGACGCCCGTCTGACGACGCGCCGGATCTGGCTGCACGGTGCGGAGTCGGGCCGTACCGCGCTGCTCCTCTCTTACGGAGCGGCCGGCCGCGCCCCCGAACTGGCACTGCCGGTCGGTCTGGCGTTCGAGGCGGAGGTGTCCGCTTACCCCGGCGCCGGACAGCTCAGGGCGGCCCTGGGTGAGCGGTTCACACCGCCCGCGCCGACGGACGTACGGCCGCCGGGGACGACGACCACGCACGCGGCCGAGTGTTACGGGGAGGCACTCCAGGACGACCCCTGGCTGGACTCCTTCCCGGTGACGCTGGACCGGGTCATACCCGTCCCGGACGGCGGCTCCTGGCAACTGGCCGACGCCGACACCGACTTGGCGCTGCCCCTCACCCCCTCGGCCGTCGCCCACCCAGGCCTGTGGCGCCTTGTCGCCCTGTCGGGCGGGGCCCCCGTCACGGTCTTCGGCGAGTGCGGTCACCGGGGTTTCACCCCTCTGACCGCCTGGCCGGAGGGGCCGGAGGGACAGGCGGTCCCGCTGTGCTGAGGCGGCGCGACACTCCACGGTTCACGGCACGACGACTCCCCACGGCTCAACTCCCGTTCCGACGAAAGGGAACGCCATGAACGGCAGCAGCGCCTCCTCCCCCGCAGCCTCACCCTCCGCGGGTGTCTGGGAGGAGTTGGTCACCGCGGCGCTGCTCGGCACGGAGCGGCGTACGCCCCCGGGGTGCCCGCCGGGCAGGCAGGCTCCGGTCGCGCTGC
>NZ_AEJB01000689.1 GCF_000331005.1 Streptomyces turgidiscabies Car8 | reverse complement strand
GTCCGGTCCGGTCCGGTCCGGTCCGGTTACGGGAGGTTGCGGGCCATCACGATCCGCTGGACCTGGTTGGTGCCCTCGTAGATCTGGGTGATCTTGGCGTCGCGCATCATCCGCTCCACCGGGTAGTCACGGGTGTAGCCGTAGCCGCCGAGCAGCTGGACCGCGTCCGTGGTGACCTCCATCGCCACGTCCGACGCGAAGCACTTCGCCGCCGCGCCCTGGAAGGTGAGGTCCTTGTCGCCGCGCTCGGACTTCGCCGCGGCCTGATAGGTCAGGGCGCGGGCCGCCTCGATCTTCATGGCCATGTCGGCGAGCATGAACTGGATGCCCTGGAAGTCGGCGATCGGCTTGCCGAACTGCTTGCGCTCCTTGACGTACCCCTTGGCGTAGTCGAGGGCGCCCTGCGCGATGCCCAGCGCCTGCGCGGCGATCGTGACGCGGGTGTGGTCCAGCGTCTTCATCGCGGTGGCGAAGCCGGTGCCCTCCTCGCCGATCATGCGGTCGGCCGGGATCCGCACGTTGTCGAGGTAGACCTCGCGGGTCGGACTGCCCTTGATGCCGAGCTTCTTCTCCGGGGCGCCGAAGGAGACGCCCTCGTCGGACTTCTCGACGACGAACGCCGAGATGCCCTTGCTGCGCTTGGTCGGGTCGGTCACGGCCATCACCGTGTAGTACTCGGACTCGCCCGCGTTGGTGATCCAGCGCTTCACGCCGTTGAGGACGTAGAAGTCGCCGTCGCGGACCGCCCTCGTCTTCATGCCGGCCGCGTCCGAGCCCGCGTCGGGCTCCGAGAGGCAGTAGGAGAACATGCCGTCGCCCTTGGCGAGCGGGGTCATGTACCTCTTCTTCAGCTCCTCCGAGCCGGACAGGATGACGGGGAGGGAGCCGAGCTTGTTCACCGCCGGGATCAGGGACGAGGACGCGCACACCCGTGCGACCTCCTCGATCACGATCACCGTGGCCAGCGCGTCGGCGCCGGCGCCGCCGTACGACTCGGGTACGTGCACCGCGTGCAGGTCGTTGGCCACCAGCGCGTCGTGCGCCTCCTGGGGGAAGCGGGCTTCCTCGTCCACCGCGGCGGCGTACGGCAAGATCTTCGCCTCGGCCAGGGAGCGGATCGCGTCGCGGAGCATGTCGTGCTCCTCCGACGGGCGGTACAGGTCGAAATCAGCCGATCCGGCCAAGGTCTCTCACGCTCCAAAGACGCTGTGTGACTGACGCTAACTACCGTTAAGTAACCCTGTAGACAATCCGAATTTTAAGGGCCTGCCCACCCGAGTGTGACGTGAGCTTGGCGACAGGGGGGATTCTGCCCGGCGCGGGGCCGCAACAGCCCCTGGCAGGCCCGCGACTATGCTCGCCATCGCACACACGACCACCCCCAGGCCACACTCCAGGAGCACGCACCCATGGCTCTCAAGATCACCGTGATCGGCACCGGATACCTCGGCGCCACCCACGCCGCCGCCATGGCCGAACTCGGTTTCGAGGTGCTGGCACTGGATGTGGTCGAGGAGAAGATCGACCTGCTGCGGCAGGGCCGGGCCCCCATGTACGAGCCCGGGCTCGACGAGCTGCTGCGCAAGCACGTCGCCGGGATCGAGGGTTCCACCGGGCGGCTGCGCTTCACCATGGACTGGGCCGAGGTCGCCGCCTTCGGCGACATCCACTTCCTCTGCGTGAACACCCCGCAGAAGCACGGCGAGTACGCCAGCGACATGTCGTACGTCGACGCCGCGATCGAGTCCCTCGCCCCGCATCTGACCTCCCCCGCCCTCGTCGTCGGCAAGTCGACCGTGCCGGTCGGCTCGGCGGACCGCCTCGCCCGCACGATCTCCGGACTGGCGCCGGCCGGCGCCGACGCCGAGCTGGCCTGGAACCCGGAGTTCCTGCGCGAGGGCTTCGCCGTCCAGGACACGCTGCACCCGGACCGGCTCGTGGTCGGCGTACGGAGCGAGCGGGCCGAGAAGCTGCTGCGCGAGGTGTACGCCACGCCGATCGAGGAGGGGACGCCGTTCGTCGTCACCGACTTCCCGACCGCCGAGCTGGTGAAGACCTCCGCGAACTCCTTCCTCGCCACCAAGATCTCGTTCATCAACGCCATGGCGGAGGTCTGCGAGGCCGCCGACGGGGACGTGGCGAAGCTCGCCGAGGCGATCGGGTACGACGACCGGATCGGCAAGAAGTTCCTGCGGGCCGGGATCGGCTTCGGGGGCGGCTGTCTGCCCAAGGACATCCGGGCGTTCATGGCGCGCGCCGGGGAGCTGGGCGCCGACCAGGCGCTGACCTTCCTGCGCGAGATCGACTCGATCAACATGCGCCAGCGCGGCCAGATGGTGGAGCTGGCCCGGCAGGCGCTGGGCGGCGGCCCGTTCCTCGGGAAGCGGGTCGCGGTGCTCGGCGCCACCTTCAAGCCCGACTCGGACGACGTCCGCGACTCGCCGGCCCTGAACGTCGCCGGGCAGATCCACCTCCAGGGCGGCCAGGTGACGGTGTACGACCCGAAGGGCATGGCCAACGCGCGACGGGTCTTCCCGACGCTCGCGTACGCCGACACGGCCCTGGAGGCGGTCCGGGGCGCCGACGCCGTACTGCACCTGACGGAGTGGCGGGAGTTCCGCGAGCTGGACCCGGCGGCGCTGGGCGAGGCGGTGGCCCACCGGCTCGTGCTGGACGGGCGCAACGCCCTCGACCCGGAGCTGTGGCGGCGGGCCGGGTGGACGTACCGGGCCATGGGGCGCCCGACCGCCTGAACGGGGCCGGCGCCCGGTCGTACGCCCCCGGGAAGAACGCCGGTCCGGCCGAGGCTCAGTCGGCCGGACCGGCGCCCGCTCCATTCTCCACATCCCGGCCACCCTTCGGGAAGCGCATTCCACATCCCGGGCGGCCCCTTCGCGCGAAACCGCTACCTGGCGCGGTACCGCCGCATCTTCGCGCGTGCCCCGCACCCCTCCATGGAGCACCAGCGCCGGCGCTGGGCGGGGCTGCGGTCGAAGTACGCCCAGTGACACTCGGGCAGCTCACAGGCCTTGAGGCGCAGCCAGGTGCCGTCGGTGAGGGCCTCCGCGACGGCCGCGGCCACGCGGGAGAGCAGCGGGCCCTCCTCGGCGGCGGTCAGCCGGGCCGAGCCGTCCCGTTCGTCGACGGTCACCAACAGCGGGGCGCGGGACAGTAGTTGGCCCAAGGGCGTGACGGGCTCGTGCGGTGGATGTCCGGCGTGCGCGAGGCAGACCGCGCGCAGGGACTCCCGCAACTCCTTGACGGCGGCCAGTTCCCGTTCGGTGATCTCCGCGATACCGAACGCGGCACGCCCCTCGGCGGTGTTCAGCGCGTCCCGGCCCGATTCCAGGCCCCTGGTGTTCACCAGTGCCTCCACGAGGGCCAGCCCTCGGGGCGCGGCCACGATCTCGCTCATACCGGCGACGGTACCTCCTCGCGTTACCTCCTATGCAGGGGCATCCGGTAACCGTTACCGTATGAGCCCCATCAACAGGTAACGGTTGCAGGTAACCGTCAACAGGTGACAACGGAGGAAGTCATGGCCATCGCCAAGTTCGACAGCGTCGTCCTGGACTGTCCCGACCCCGGCGCGCTCGCCGCCTTCTACGCCGGGCTGCTGGGCGGCACCCCCGAGGTCCAGGAGGACTGGGTCGACCTGCGGATCCCGGAGGGGCCGCAGCTGGCCTTCCAGGCCGCTCCCGGTCACGTACCCCCGAAGTGGCCGTCCACCGACGCCTCGCAGCAGTTCCATCTGGACGTGACCGTGGCCGACCTGGACGCGGCCGAGCGGGAGGTGCTCGCGCTGGGCGCCAAGCCGCTGGACACGGAGGACCGGGCCCGCTCCTTCAGGGTTTACGCGGACCCGGCGGGGCACCCGTTCTGCCTCTGCGCGGGCTGAACAACTCTCATGGGCGCATCGGCAGTATCGACCGGAGGAACCATGACACCCGTAGCCCGTTTCCGTACCGTCGTCGTCGACTGTCCGGAGCCTCGCGCGCTGGCCCGTTTCTACGCTCAGGTCGTCGGCGGTACGCCCGCGGACGAGGACCCCGAGTGGGTCGTCCTCCAGGTCCCCGGCGGGCCGCGCCTCGCCTTCCAGCAGGCGCCCGGATACTCCCCGCCCGAGTGGCCGCGGGCCGACCGCGACTCCCAGCAGTTCCATCTCGACCTGGACGCCGGCTCCACCTGGGCGGAGCTGGACACGGCCGAGAAGGCTGTCCTCGCGCTGGGCGCCCGCCCGCTGGATCTGGACGACCAGGACGGCAAGCGGGACTTCCGGGTGTACGCCGATCCGGCGGGGCATCCGTTCTGCCTCTGCCGGGTCGAGCACGCCTGAATCCCGCGAGCCGCTGAGGCAGGTCAGTCGTCCAGCTCCGCGATCCGTGCCGTCGACGGTTCGCGGCGCTGCTGGGCCGCCTTGGCGGTGAAGTCGGCGCTGCGCAGCACGCGTTGGACGTTCCCCCAGGTGAGCAGGGTGAGGTCGGGCTCGGTCCAGCCCCGGCGCAGGAGTTCGGCGATCAGGTTCGGGTAGCAGGAGGCGTCGCCGAGTTCCTGCGGGTGGGCGCTGCCGGAGTCGTACGTGCCGGACAGGCCGACGCACTCCGGGCCCGCGACCGCACGGACGTGGTCGAGATGGTCGGCGACGTCACGGACGGACGGCCCGGTCTGCTCGGCCGTCAGCGGCACCAGGCACAGGCCGCCGGCCGCGCCCAGCCCGGCGAGCGTCTCGTCGGGGAGGTTGGCGGGGTGGGGGCGCAGGGCGCGGGCGGCGGAGCGGGTGCACAGGACCGGCGCCTTGGAGATCGTGACGGCCCGGTCGATGGTGGCCGGGGAGGCGCCCGAGAGGTCGGCCAGCACGCCGAGCCGGTTCATCTCGCGGACCACCTCCTCGCCGAAGCGGGTCAGCCCGGCCTCGCTCGCCCAGGACGTCCCGGCGAGGGTGAGCACGCGCAGGCCCAGGGAGTGCAGGACGCGCAGGATGCCGATCGAGTCGTCGAGGGCGGCCGCGGCGGCGGGCCCGAGGACGACGGCGACCCGGCCGCAGTTGCGCGCGTCGGTGACCTGCCCGGCGGTGCCGACGAGCCGCAGGCCCTCGGGGTGGCTCCGGGCCACCGTCCTGGCCAGGTCGAGCTGTTCCAGGGTGGCGCCCACCGCACGGTCACCGGTGAGGCCCTCCGGCAGGTGCAGCGCCCAGAACAGTGCGCCCACGTGGCCGCGTCGCATCCGGGGCACATCGGTGTCGACGGTGCTCTCACCGAGCTCCAGGTCGTACCAGGGCAGGTGCCGCAACGCCCAGGGCAGCCCGCTGTAGCCGTCGGCGACGGGGTTCGCGGCCAGGAGGGCGTGGGCGCGGTCGAGAGGATCGGCGTCCGGGTCGGCGAGGAGGGCCAGCGCGAGCTCCGCCTCCATGGCGTCACCGGGTGGCTCGTCGGGCTCCGGCGCGGGGGCCGGCGGGTCGACTTTTCCGACCTCGGCTGTGGTGCGCAGTTCGTCCTGCAGGTCGGCCATGACGGGCTCCCGTACGTCGTGATCTACCTCGTGATCGCAATACGGTCACCGTCGCACGGAGGCGAGGGGGCTTCCTGGTGGGTGGGGCGTTCGGGGGTACGCCCCACAAGTCCCCCGCACCCCACCTGCCGCATTTGGCTGCCCTCTCCATGTGACCCGCACAACTTCACGCCTCTCCAACAGCTCCCGTCGATTAGACATGTGTCGATTGGGTAGCCCCATTAAGACGGCGGCGGCAAGCTTACGTCTGTTGGAGTAATGCCGATTCGAGGTGACGCGAGTCGACCTACTACTATGGCGAAGTTTCGGCACGACCAGTGCCTAACCGCCGCTGTCAAATTCCTGAGGAGCATCATGCCCACGGCCGTGGACCCGAGTCTCAATCGCCGCAAGCTGCGACTGGCGCTGAAGGCAGCCCGCGACAAACGCGGTCTGACACAGCGGGACGCGGCCGACGCGCTGGAGTGGTCGCTGTCCAAGCTGATCCGCATCGAGGCGGGAACGGTCAGTCTGTCCGTCACGGATCTGCGCGCCATGCTCCTGGAGTACGGCGTGGAGGACCCTGAAGTCGTCGCGGACCTGGAGGAAGCGGCCAGGGGAAGCAAGGGGCAGTCCTGGTGGTCCGCGTACAACGACGTCATCAGCCAACCGTTCAACCAGTATCTGGGCTACGAGAGCGCGGCGAACGTCATCCGGGGCTACCACCCGAGTCTCATTCCGGGCCAGCTGCAGATCTCGGACTACGTCACCGCCCTCTTCGAGATCGGTGAGCCCGGTGCAAAGGCCCGGCAGCTCATCGACCTGAGGCTGGCCCGGCAGGAAAGGGTCCTTCAGGAGGACGGCCCCCGGGTCGAGGTGATCCTGGACGAGGCCGCCTTGCGCCGTCAGATCGGCGGCCCGGCAACCATGCGGCGTCAACTGGCCTTCCTCAAGAGCCTCGTCGACGACGGACGGGCCACCTTGCGTGCCCTGCCCTTCACCGCCGGCGTGCATGACAGCTTGGACAGCAGCTTCTTCCTCCTGGGCTTTCGCGACGACGAGGACGTTCTGTACGTCAGCGGCCCCGGCGGCACGCTCACCAACCGTGACGACCGGGAACTGGTCGCCCGCTACCAGGAGTGCTTCGAAGATCTCCAGAACAAGGCACTAAGCCAGGAGGACACGATGGCACTGTTCGACGACCTGATCGAAAACTTCCACCGATCCTGACGTCCAGTCAGTGAGCGCTTAGGCCCAGGGGATGCCATGGACAGCGACGACGAGTGCACGGGACCGGAGTTGGACCCCGGTCGCCCTCGTCGCACTGGACCCAACTACAACATTTTCCTGGGGCCCGGGCCCTCTGCCGACGCTACCGAGAAAACACCTGCGCATCTGCCCGGCGCCGGACGCGGGCGGGCCGACGTTGACGACACGATCAGACTCCTGCGCAATCTCGCGGCCCTGGTCGTGTTCTCGTCGACCACCCTCACCCTGGTGGCCTTCGCAGGTATCGGGATGGGCGTACCGCCCTGGTTCTGTCTTGCCGTCGCCTTCGGCGGTGGACCGCTCACGATCTGGGGCTTCGTCATGACCTTCGAGACGGTACGTTCCTCGTTGCCGGACGGAACAGAAGATCCACCGTCCAATGGCGAGCCGTAGCCGGTGAACGCACCCACCACCAGCCCGCCGCCGCGGACACAGCCACGAGCACCGCCAGCCACATCACGAGCCTCGTCCACAGGCTGCCGCCCAACAGCGAAACGCCCGCCCCCGCAGCCACGGCGAGCACACCGGTCACCACGCAATACCCGGCCAGCCCGGGGTACCTGGTCACCGTCCGCTCTCGGTGTTCGCCGCTCATCTCACATCCCGTACTCGGTTCGCTTCACCGTGCCAATCACACGTGACCCCGCCCGGTGACATCCGAGGCAACGAACAACGCTATCGCCGCGCACCAGGCTTCTCCTGTGAAGGTCACCAGCGCGGCGTCCGGTTGCTTGGAGTCGCGGACGCGGACCGTCCCTGGAAGCGTGGCGATCTCGCAGCATCCCCCATCTCCCGAACCGCTGCCACCGCTGTAGCTGCTCTTCCGCCAGACGACGGCACCCCGATCCCTGGCCAACACCGCCCCCTCGATATCTCGCCCCGCTCCGAGCAACGCCGAACGCGCCTACGGTTCTTACCCGTTGTGGCCGCAGTTCAACAGACGGTCGCCCCTCTGGCGCGTTCTGGGGGTCCGGGCGCCCCTCACCCGTCCAGTTGCTCCAGCGTGGCGTGGGAAGGCCCACGCCCCACCCGCACCTCCCGTGCCACATCCTCCGCCGCCCCCAGCACCCGCACCGCGTTCCCCCAGGTCAGCTTGGCAAGATCACCCTTGGACCAGCCCCGGTCCAGCAGTTCCGCGATCAGGTTCGGGTAGCCGGAGACGTCCGACAGGCCGTCCGGGGTGAACGCCGTGCCGTCGTAGTCGCCGCCGATGCCCAGGTGGTCGATTCCGGCCACCTCGCGCATGTGGTCCAGGTGGTCGGCGACCGTCGAGACCGTGGCGACCGGGCGCGGGTTGGTCTCCTCGAAGGACCGGTGGACCTTCATCGCCTCGGGGGTCGTGGCGAGATGGTGGAAGCCGTGGGCACGCATGTTGTCGTCCGCGGCGGCCGTCCAGTCGACGGCGGCCTGGAGCACGAACTTCGGTACGAAGGTGACCATCGCCATCCCGCCGTTGACGGGCAGGCGTTCCAGCACGTCGTCGGGGATGTTGCGCGGGTGGTCGCACACCGCGCGCGAGGAGGAGTGGGAGAAGATCACCGGCGCGACGGACGTGTCCAGCGCGTGCCGCATCGTCGTCGCGGCGACATGCGAGAGGTCGACCAGCATGCCGAGGCGGTTCATCTCCCGAACGACCTCGCGGCCGAACTCCGACAGACCGCCGACGCCCGGCTCGTCCGTCGCCGAGTCCGCCCACGCCACGTTGTCGTTGTGGGTGAGCGTCATGTACCGCACGCCCAGCTCGTACAACCCCCTCAGGGTGCCGAGGGAGTTGGCGATCGAGTGACCGCCCTCGGCGCCCATGAGGGAGGCGATACGGCCCTCACGCCGCCCCGCCTCCATGTCGGCGGCCGTCAGCGCGGGCCGCAGGTCATCCTCGTACCGGGCGATCAACTGACGTACGCAGTCAATCTGTTCGAGCGTCGCGGGCACCGCGTCCGGCAGGTCCGAGCGGACGTACACCGACCAGTACTGCGCACCGACCCCGCCCTCGCGAAGGCGCGGGATGTCGGTGTGCAGGTGGGTGTGCTGGGCGGTGGCGATGTCGCGGGCGTCGAGGTCGTAGCGGACCTGTTCGCGCAGCGCCCACGGGAGGTCGTTGTGGCCGTCGACGACCGGGAACTCGCGCAGCAGTTCCCGGGCCCGCTCCAGTGAGCTCACGGAGGTCACTTCCCGAAACCGAAGCCGCCGCCGCCCGCGCCGCTCTCGACCTTTGCGCGCAGGCGTTTGCCCTTCTCGGTGGCCTGGTCGTTCAGTTCCTGCTGGAACTCCCGCATCCGGCCGAGGAGTTCCTCGTCGTGCGAGGCCAGGATGCGGGCCGCCAACAGGCCCGCGTTGCGCGCGCCGCCGACCGAGACGGTGGCGACCGGGACGCCCGCCGGCATCTGCACGATCGACAGCAACGAGTCCATGCCGTCGAGGTACTTGAGGGGGACGGGGACGCCGATCACCGGGAGCGGGGTCACCGACGCCAGCATGCCGGGCAGGTGGGCCGCGCCGCCCGCGCCCGCGATGATCGCCTTCAGCCCGCGGTCGGCGGCCTGCTCGCCGTACGTGATCATCTCGTGCGGCATGCGGTGCGCGGAGAGGACGTCGACCTCGTAGGCGATCTCGAACTCGTCGAGGGCCTGGGCGGCTGCCTCCATGACGGGCCAGTCGGAGTCCGAACCCATGACGATGCCCACGACGGGGCCTGCGACGGAACTCATTCGGTGATCGTGCCTCTCAGATAGCCGGCTGCGTGACGGGCGCGCTCCAGCACGTCGTCCAGGTCGTCGCCGTAGGTGTTGACGTGGCCGACCTTGCGGCCGGGCTTCACGTCCTTGCCGTACATGTGGATCTTCAGCTGCGGGTCGCGGGCCATGCAGTGCAGGTACGCGGAGTACATGTCGGGGTAGTCGCCGCCGAGGACGTTCGCCATGACCGTCCACTTCGCGCGCGGTCGGGGGTCGCCGAGCGGGAGGTCGAGGACGGCGCGGACGTGGTTGGCGAACTGCGACGTGATCGCGCCGTCCATCGTCCAGTGGCCCGAGTTGTGGGGGCGCATCGCCAGTTCGTTGACGAGGATGCGACCGTCGTGGGTCTCGAACAGTTCGACGGCGAGGTGGCCGACGACGCCGAGTTCCTTGGCGATGCCCAGGGCCAGCTCCTGGGCCTGGAGGGCCAGCTCCTCCGCGATGCCGGGCGCCGGGGCGATGACCGTGTCGCACACGCCGTCGACCTGCTGCGACTCGACGACCGGGTACGCGACGGCCTGGCCGTGCGGGGAGCGGACGACGTTCGCCGCCAGTTCCCGTACGAAGTCGACCTTCTCCTCGGCCAGGACCGGCACGCCGGCCCGGAAGGGGTCGGCGGCGTCCGCCGCCGAGCGGACGACCCACACGCCCTTGCCGTCGTAGCCGCCGCGGACCGTCTTGAGGACGACCGGGAAACCGTCGCCCTGGTCTCCTTCGGAGAGGCCCTCGGCCGCGAAGGCCACCACGTCCTCGACGTCGCGCACGATGCGATGGCGCGGGCACGGCACCCCGATCTCGTCGAGCTTCGCCCGCATCACGCCCTTGTCCTGAGCGTGCACGAGCGCGTCGGGGCCGGGGCGGACAGGGATACCGTCCGCCTCCAGGGCCCGAAGATGCTCGGTCGGGACGTGCTCGTGATCGAAAGTGATCACATCACACCCCTGCGCGAACGCACGCAGCGTCTCCAGGTCGCGGTAGTCGCCGATGACGACATCACCGACCACCTGCGCCGCGGAATCCAGCGGGGTGTCACTGAGGACCTTGAACTTGATGCCGAGCGGGATGCCCGCCTCGTGTGTCATACGAGCGAGCTGCCCCCCGCCGACCATGCCGACTACCGGGAACGTCACCCGCCAAGAGTATCGGCCCGGCCATCGTGGCCCGATTACACGTCTGTGACCCGATGCGCACAGGCAAGCCCCATAGGGGGTGGTTAGCATGGCTGGGTTGACGAAATCCCACACTGCGATCCCACAGACGGGGGCCGACAGACCATGGAACGTGGTTCCAAACGTGGTTCCAAAGACGGTTCCGACGGGCTTCATACCCCGCCCCGGAGCGCCGTACGCCGCCGATTCGACCAGTTCGCGGCCGAGGTGGCGAAGTTCGGGGCGGTGGGCACGGCGGGGCTTCTCGTCAACCTGCTCGTGTTCAACCTGGTGCGCGGTACGACCGATCTGCCGGTGGTCCGGGCCAGTGTGACCGCCACGGTCGTCGCGATCTGCTCGAACTACGTCGGCTTCCGCTACTTCACGTACCGGGACCGCGACAAGAGCGGCCGCACGAAGGAACTGACGCTGTTCCTGCTGTTCAGCGCGGTCGGGCTGGTCATCGAGAACGGCGTGCTCTACGCGGCGACGTACGGCTTCGGCCTGGACAGCCCGCTGCAGAGCAACGTCTTCAAGTTCGTCGGGATCGGTGTCGCGACCCTGTTCCGCTTCTGGTCGTACCGTACGTGGGTGTTCCGTACGCTTCCGGCGCGTGAGGCGGTCGCCAGCGCCGAATCGTTCCTCGAGGAGCGCCCCGAGGGTGGGACGATTCCCGGGCGCCGGAATCAGCGTCAGCGGGTGGGTTGAGCGGTCCGGTGCGGCACCGTCGTGGCTTGTCGCGCCCACGCGGCGGAGCCGCGTATCGATACAGCCCCGCGCCCCTCTGAGGGCGCCTACCTGACCGTCCGCTCCTCCTCGTCCCCCTGCGGCTTCTTCAGCGGCGTCCGGGACAGGAAGAGGCCGAAGACCGGCGGCTGTGCCTGGAGCATCTCCAGACGGCCCGCGTCGGCCTCCGCGAGGTCGCGGGCGACGGCGAGGCCGATGCCGGTGGAGTTGCGGCCGCTGATCGCCCGCTCGAAGATCCGGGCACCGAGGTCGGCCGGGACGCCGGGCCCCTCGTCCGTGACCTCGACCACGGCCTGGTTGCCGATGACACGGGTGCGCAGCGCGACCGTGCCGCCACCGTGCATGAGGGAGTTCTCGATCAGCGCGGCCAGTACCTGCGCGACCGCCCCCGGGGTGCCGACGGCCTGCAGATGCCGCTTGCCTGAGCTGACTATGGCGCGGCCCTCGCTGCGGTAGGCGGGGCGCCACTCGGCGAGCTGCTGCTGGATGACCTCGTCGAGGTCGAAGGAGACCGCGGAGCCGGTGCGCGGGTCGCGGGCGTTGGTGAGGAGCCGCTGGACGACGTCCGTGAGGCGTTCGACCTGCGTGAGCGCGATCGTGGCCTCCTCCTTCACCGTGTCCGGGTCGTCGGTGAGGGTGATCTCCTCGAGGCGCATGGAGAGGGCGGTGAGGGGCGTACGCAGCTGGTGCGAGGCGTCCGCCGCCAGCCGGCGTTCGGCGGTGAGCATCCGGGCGATACGTTCCGCCGAGCTGTCCAGCACATCCGCGACCCGGTCGAGCTCCGGGACGCCGTACCGCTTGTGCCGGGGGCGCGGGTCGCCCGAGCCGAGGCGTTCGGCGGTCTCGGCGAGGTCGGTGAGCGGCGAGGCGAGCCGGTTGGCCTGCCGTACGGCGAGCAGGACGGCGGCGATGACGGCGAGCAGGGCGACGGCGCCGATGATCAGCAGGGTGCGGCCGACCTCGCGGGTCACGGACGAGCGGGGTTCCTCGACCCGGACGGTCTCACCCTCCTCGCCGTCCTCCTCGGCGGAGATGACGTCACCGACGGGCTGGTCCCCGACCTCGATGGGCGCGCGGCCGGGGATGCGCACCACGGCGTACCGGTCGCCGGTGACGAGGCCGCCCAGCACCTTGGAGTTGATCTGCTCGTCCCCGAGGATGCGACTGTCCACGATGCTGGCCAGCCGCACGGCCTCGGAGTCCACCCGTTCCTGGGCGCTGGAGCTGATGGTCCGCGTCTCGACGATGACGAGGGACACCCCGAAGACGGCGATCACCACGAGGACGACAGCAAGGGTGGACTGAATAAGACGACGACGCACGGCGCTCTCCGGACGATGGCATGAAGACAACCAGGCGCCCCGGAGGCAGCCCCGTCAGGGGCGCCTCCAGGGGCGCGGGGAACTGCGCGACCAGCCCCAGGGCCGGCAGCCGCACGACAGCCGCAAGCCCCCCGGAGGGTTACGCGCGTAGTCGGCCGGCTAGCTCTTCTCGAACCGGAAACCGACACCCCGGACAGTCGCGATGTACCGAGGGTTCGCCGCATCGTCGCCCAGCTTCTTCCGCAGCCAGGAGATGTGCATGTCGAGCGTCTTGGTCGACGACCACCACGTCGTGTCCCACACCTCGCGCATCAGCTGGTCGCGGGTCACGACCCGCCCCGCGTCGCGCACGAGCACCCGCAGCAGGTCGAACTCCTTCGCCGTGAGCTGGAGTTCCTCGTCACCCATCCACGCGCGGTGCGACTCGACGTCGATGCGCACCCCGTGGGTGGCGGGCGGCTGCTGCGGCTCGGACGCGCCGCGCCGCAGCAGGGCCCGGACGCGGGCGAGCAGTTCGGCGAGCCGGAAGGGCTTGGTGACGTAGTCGTCGGCGCCCGCGTCGAGGCCTACGACGGTGTCCACCTCGTCGGCGCGCGCGGTCAGGATGAGGATCGGGACGGTCAGCCCCTCGGCACGCAGCCGGCGGGCCACTTCGAGGCCGTCCATGCCGGGCAGTCCCAGGTCGAGTACGACCAGGTCGATACCACCCTGGATGCCGGCGTCGAGCGCGGTCGGGCCGTCCTCGCGCACCTCGACCTCGTAACCTTCCCGGCGCAGTGCGCGGGCCAGCGGCTCCGAGATGGACGCGTCGTCCTCAGCGAGCAGTACACGGGTCATGAGCTGATGGTAGACCGCTCTGGACGCGGCCCGGGGTGTGACCAGGCGTTCTTGCTTCTTACCTTCGGACGCCGGGACGAGGGCACCCGGGGCGGCACGGCCCGCACTCGCCGCCCACCACCGGCCGAACCTGCGCCTATACGGCGAGAACCTGTCTCTTACCTTGGAATGAGCGACCGAGACCCATCCGCCACCTGTGATTTACATCTCAAATCCTTCTATTTACTACTGTGCAACACCGTGCACAGAAAGAGGCCTTTCACCGCACTCATGGATCTTGGCGCTTTTTCCGCCGAAGGTCCCGTTTACGCCTGGGAGCGCAGGTACTCGATCTGCCGCTGGGCCAGTTCGGTCGTCCGGCGCATGTGCCGGCCGAGCAGCGCCAGCTCCTGCTCGGTGTAGCCCTCGAACGTGGCCCGCCAGCCCTCGCCGAGCGTGCCCCAGAACTCGCCGAGGCGCCGCATGGCCGCCGCCACCGGCACGACCAGGACCCGTCGCCGGTCCTCATCGTCCCGTCGGCGGGTGACGTAGCCGGCCTTCTCCAGGCGGTCGACGAGCCGGGTCGCCGAGCCGCTGGTGAGGCCGGTCAGCTCGGCGATCCTGCCGGTCGTGAAGGGCCCCGGCTCGATGCCGAGCAGGCTGAGGCACTGCACGTCCGTCGGATGCATCCCGAGTTGGTCGGCGACCGCCTGATTGAAGAGCACATAGGAGGCCACATACCGGCGGGAGTCCAGCTCCAGGCCGGCCATCCGGTCGTCTCGGGACACGGCCCCTCCTTGGCAGCCGCGCGGCGACGGCTACGAAAATATCTGCGCGACGCAGATAATGTCTGTACGTTTACTGCATGACGCAGACAATTTATCAGCCCGTCATCGCTGTCACCGGCGCGACCGGCGCCCAGGGCGGCGCCACCGCCCGGGCCCTCCTCCGCCACGGGTCGCGCGTACGCGCGCTGACGCGCCGCCCGTCGTCCACGGCCGCCGAGGAGCTGCGCCGGCTCGGCGCGGAGGTGGCGTACGCCGACTTCGACGACCGGGCAGGCCTGGACGCCGCGCTCGCCGGCGTCGACGCGCTGTTCGCGATGTCCACGCGCTACGGCGGCGACACCGGGCGCGGCGCCGGGAACGACACCGGGGATGACACCGACACCGAGGTGCGGCAGGCGGTCGCGCTGCTCGACGCCGCCGCCGCGAGCGGAACCGTCCGGCACATCGTGTTCACCTCGGCCGCCAACGCGGACCGAGGCACCGGCATCCCCCACTTCGACACCAAGCACCAGGTCGAGCTCCGTCTGCGGAAGCTGGGCATCCCCTGGACGGTCATCGCACCGGGCCTGTTCATGGACAACTACACCGGCGAGTGGACGCTGAGCGGTCTGCGTGAGGGCCGGTTCGCCCTGCCCCTGCCCGCCGACCTGGCTCTGCCGTTCATCCCGGCCGCCGACATCGGCGCGTTCGCGGCGCTCGTCCTGCGAGACCCCGAGAAGTTCGCCGGGCGGCGCATCGACCTGGCGTCCGACCGCGTGACGTGTTCGGAGATCGCCGGGATCCTCTCCGCCGTCTGCGGCCGTCCGATCGAGTTCACGCAGGTTCCGCTCGCCCGGATCGAGGCGCACTCCGCCGATCTGGCCGCCATGTTCCGCTACTTCACCGCCAGCGGCCTCAACGTCGACGTCGAGGGCCTGCGCCGCGACCACCCCGAGGTGGGGTGGCAGCGCTTCGCCGACTGGGCGGGAGCGCAGAGCTGGGATCTGACGCCCGCGCGGTGAACCGTCGTTCGGGCAGCGTGGGCCGCCGCATCCGGGTGGGCGCGGCGGCCGGCGGTCGTCGCAGGCGTACGTCCCTCAGCGGGCGGGGAGTTCGACCCGACGTACGACCGTGGTGACTGTGTGTCGCCGATGGACGTAGGGGAAATAGGCCCGCCGAACGTGGGCATCCGGCCCTGTCCACACGGTTTCCGCCCTACTGACGCGGCATGCTCGTCCTACTGCCTGAACACGCACCGTAATCCGGCGACCGTGTGCGTCACAGCTCTGGCGCCGGAGCCTCCACCCGAGGAGTGACCGCATGACGACGAACTCCCTCCCCCGTCTCCCCCGCCGCCCCCGCGCGACCACCCACCGCGCCGCCCCCGCCCCCTCCTGGACCCCGTCCGGCGCCTGGGCGGCGCCGACCCCCGAGGTTCTGCGCTCGCTGGAGGCCGCCCTCGCACGGTGGTCGGTGTGAACACGGCCGCCACGTC
This sequence comes from Streptomyces turgidiscabies Car8, assembly GCF_000331005.1. Classification (GTDB taxonomy): domain Bacteria; phylum Actinomycetota; class Actinomycetes; order Streptomycetales; family Streptomycetaceae; genus Streptomyces; species Streptomyces turgidiscabies. The sequence continues at coordinate 6,950 of NZ_AEJB01000689.1, read as the reverse complement.
CCCCACGCCTGCGCAGACGCCACCCTGTGACGTGTGCGAGGCGCTGACCGCACAGCGGGACGCGGCTCGGGAGGCCGGACGTACGAGTGAAGTCGGTGACTGCGAGCGGGAGTTGCGGGAGCACGACGGCCACGGGCGGCGGAGTTCGTCATGACTCCGCGCCCGCGCCCAGCACTCCACGCCCCGCGGTCAGCGACGCGCACGTACGGCTCCGGGCCGGTCCCCCGGACGCCCCGCACCTGAACGGCACGGGAGAACGCCGGACCCCGCCCGGTCGCACACTCCGGAGCGGGGTCCCGACCTGGGCGGTCAGCGCAGGCGACGCCGTCCCGGCATGAACGTGAACACCGCCACGCCCGCCAGGATCACCGTGCCGGACACCAGGCCCAGCGCCTTCAGGGCCCCGTTGTTCTCGGCGCCCGTGTTGGCGAGGCCGCCGCTGGTCGACGAACCGCCGGAGCCGGACGTCGTGCCGCCCGACGTCGAGGAACCGCCCGACGCCCCGCTCGCCTGTTCCTCCGTGTCCAGAGTCAGGGAGACCATCGTCGTGGTCGGGGTGCAGGTGGTCGTCGTGCCGAGGGCGCTCACCGTCAACACGCCTGGTGCCAGGGTCGATTGACCGGTCGCACCCGGCTTGTACGTTCCTGTCATGTCGGAGATCGTCATCGCGTCCCCGGTCTTGATCGGCTCCGTGTTGGCCGGGCCCACGACATGGACCTTGCCCGTGTCGGAGCCGCCCAGCACGACGTCCATCGACGGGTTCACCGAGTTGGCCGGCAGGTCGGCCGGGCTGTTCATCACGGAGCCCTTGAACTGCACCGTGATGTCGTAACTCCCGCCGTTCTTCTTGGCGTTGATCTGGATGGGGGACGTCACGTCCTTGTCCCCGATGGGCGTCACGCACTTGTACGGGACCTCGACGAGTTTGCCGGTGAAGTCCGTCTGGCCGTCGTCCGTCGGACTCGCCGAGGTGCTCGGTGACGCGCTCTCGTCGTCCGAATCGGTCGGGGTCGGAGTGGGCGTCGGGGAGGTGGAGTCCGTCGCTGTCGGCGTCGGTGAGGTGGACGTCGTCGGTGAACCGCCGTCCCCTGCCGTCACCTTGATCGTCGCCGCCGACCGCACCGGCTCGGTCGGCGTGCACTTCGTGTCCGTCCCGAAGGCGTTGATCGTGTACGCGTCCGGCGTCAGTGTCACGTCTCCCGCCGTCGTCAGTTTCACCTTGCCCCCCATGGCGGACAGGATCATCGCCCCGCCCTTGGGGATCGCCGGGTTCTGTCGCGGGCCCACCATCGCGACGTCGGCCGTCTGCGCCCCGCCGACCTTCAACACCCCGCTCGGCTGGACCGAGTTGGCCGGGAGGTCGATCAGGTCCGGGTTCTTGGACGCGGCCTGCGTGAACTGCCAGACCACCTCGACCTCGTCGCCCACCTTCGCCGTCGCCGGCGCGGTGATCTGCACCTTGGTCGTGCCGTTGACGGGCTCCAGCCCGGAGGCCGCCGGCGGCACGCACTTGGTCGCGTACGACACCTCGGCGGCCTGGGCGGGCCCCGCCGCGGCCAGGCCCAGCAGAACACCTCCCGCTCCGCCGAGCAGCAACAGGGCCCCTGCCGCACTCACGCTCCGTCTCCGTTGCGTTCTCACGTGTTCCCCTTCGTCTTCGTCGTGTTGGTCGTCGCAGTGCCCGCGCCCGTGTCGACGCCCGCGCCGATGCCCGCGTCCGTGCCCGCTCCCGGGTCGGCCTCGGGGGTGAACCACGGCAGGGTCGTTGAGGCGGCCACCGGCTCGGGCTGTTCATGGCCCTTCCGTCCGCTCAACCGGGGCATCCGGAGGGTCGGTTCGGGTCTCCGCAGCGCCCTGCCGTGCCGCACCGGCGCCCGTCCGCCGGCTCCACCTGCGCCGCCCGGTCCGCGTGGCCGTACCCGGTCCACCACCGCCATCCCGACGCGGAACAGCGCCGCCGGTACGACGACACCCGCCAGGACCCAGAACAGGGTCACGCCCCACGGCCGGCCCACGCCCCACGGCTGCTCCGCGAGCACCTTCCCGCCGTACTTCAGCGAGACCGTGTAGTCGCCGTGCGCCCCGCTCGCGAGGGTCACCGGCAGTTCGACGCGCGCCTTCCCGCCCGGCGGGATCGTGCCGCGCCACTGCTGCTCGTCCCACTGCGGGGCGAACACCCCGTGGGAGGTGCCTATCTGGAAGACCGGGTCCTTGACCGCCGCCGTGCCGAGGTTGCCGACGGTGACCGCCAGCGTCCGCCCGGGAGGCGCCCCGAACCAGGTCAGCAGCCCGCTCGAACCGTCCAGCAGCGGGTCGGTGAGGACCGAGAGACGGCCCGTGCCGACCTGTGCGGGCAACGGTTCGACGGGGTGCCCCGCCACCTGGAACGCCGCGTCGCCCGCCGCCGGTGACGAGCCCGTCACCGTCACCACATGCACCACGCACGGACACGGCACGGGCGGTTCGACCACCGGGAGGCTCTTGCTGAAGCCGCCGTTCGCGTCCGTGGTGACGGCTCTTCCGTCCGCGTTGGCACAGGAGTTGGTGCCACCGATCACTCCCCGGCCCGGCGCGGACCGGCCGCAGATCAGCATCATCAGCAGCGTCTTCGGCTGCCAGCCCGCCCCCGTCACGACGAGGGAACCGCCGGTTCCCGCCTGGGGCTCGGAGACCTTGACGGTCGGCCCGTCGGCAGCCGTCGCGGTGGTCGTGGGTACCCACAGCAGAGCGATCGCCAGTGCCGCGACCAGTGCAGGAATCCGCCGCATCACGTCATCGCCCCCGTCAGTTCGTCCGTCCTGGCCACCAACTCCTGCTGCGTGCGCGGCTGTTCGTCCCGCCTGCGGCGCCCGAGCCGTCGTACGGCCACGAGGGCCACGCCCGCCGTCAGCGCCCCCGCGACCCCCGCCACCCCGCCCCACGGCACGAACCGCACCGACGTGCCCGCCTCGTCGCGTACCGTCCCGCCCGCCGCGGTGACCGTCAGCCGCACGTCGACGGCGTCGAACCCGGGGCGCTCGGACCAGGGTTCGGTGAGGGCGAGGCGCCGGCCCGGCGGCAGGCGTACGGGGAGGGTGCGCGGGGCCCGGTCGAGGAGCGGGCCGAGGACACCGTCCGCGCGGACGGCGAGGGTCGGGGTCAGGTCGGTGGTACCGCGGTTGACCAGCTCGTACGCGATGCGGTCGCCCCGTACCGCCACGTGCTCGACGGTCAGCGCGGGCAACCGGGGTCCGCCGACCCGGAGTCGGATGCGTACCGTCTCGGTCCGGCCCGACGCCCGGGCGGTGATCGTCGCGGTGCGGTCACCGGGAGGCGTGCCCTCGGGGACGCGCACTGTGAAGGGCACGTCGGCACGCGTCCGGGCGGGGACCTCGACCTCGGGGGCGGCGAGCGTGATCCAACCGCTGCCGGTCAGCCGTACGCCGAGGGTCCGGTTCGTCGGGTTGCGGACGGAGAGCGTGTCCTGGAGAACCGTCTTCGGGGTGCCCTCGGCGTAGAAGTACGGCCGGCCGGTGCCCAGCGGCCTGACGGACCAGCCCTCGTCGGCGGCGGCCGGCGTCTCCGCGGACAGCAGCGCGACGAGGCCGAGCAGCCCGAGAAGGCGGTGGCGGCTGAGGCTGGGGCGAAGGACACGCATCGGCGGCTCCCGGAAGTCGTACGGGTCTCGTACGGGCCTCAGCGGCGTGCCGTCGGCTGCCGTCGTACCGTTCCAGGCTGGTTCCTGCGGGTCAGCCACAGCGTGCCCGCCGCGCCCGCGAGCAGCACGGTGGCTCCGAGCGTGCCCAGCGCGACGAAGGAGTCCTCGGGGCCGGTCTGCGGGAGTCCGCCGCCGCCCGTACCGCCGGTGGTGCTGCTGCCGCCCGTACTGCTGGTGCCGCCTGTGTCGCCGCCGCCGGAGGCGCCTGTGACGTCGAGCGTCAGGGACGGCTTGGGGTTGTTGGTGGGCGTGCAGGTGGTGGTCGTACCGGCGGCCTTGATCGTCAGGATGCCCGCGGTGAAGGTGACCTTGCCGTTCTTCGACGGCGTGTACGTGCCGCTCAGGTCATTGATCTTGATGGGGGTGTTGGCGGGGAGCGCCGCCTCGTTCGCGGGCCCGCTGACGTTCAGCGTGCCGCTGTCCGCGCCGCCCAGCTTGATCGTGGCGCTCGGACTCATCGCGCCCTTGCCCAGCTCGACCGGGCTGGACGAGACACCCTTCTGCCAGGACATCGTCACCTTGTAGGCGGCGCCGCTCCGCACGGCCTTGATGTCGATGGACGAGAGGGCGCTCTTCACGCCGATCGGTGTGTCGCAACGGTAGTTGACGTCCACGACCTCGGCCCGGGCGGCGGGAGCGGCCAGCAGTACCGCCGATCCGGCCAGGGCCGCGGCGGACGCGAGCGCGGCGGCGCGTTTCGGGTGCGTTCGGCGGCATGTCCGGTGGTACGACATCGTCGTCCCCCATTCCTGGCGGTCCTGGCGGCATTTCTGACGGCACATCAGATCGCGGATCGGCCGTCAAGGTACGCCGAGGGACCAACAGTTGGAAGACACAGCACACACCGGATCGGCGGCAATTCGGCCTGATCCCAGTGGTGCACATCGCGCCGGAACGGCGGGAACTACGCCGGAGCGCCCAGCTCCGCCCAGACCCTCTTGCCCGCGACGCCGGGGATCCGCACGACTCCCCAGTCCAGGCACAGGCGCTGCACGATGAACATCCCGTGACCGCCGGGGCGCCCGGCGCGGTGCGGGGTGCGCGGGGCGGGCTGGCCCGTGCCCCGGTCGGAGACCTCGACGCGGATCACCTTGTTGTCGCAGGTGATCCACATCTCGTCCGGGCCCTCGGCGTGCAGACAGGCGTTGGTGACGAGTTCGGAGACGACCAGCAGCACGTCCTCGGCGGCGGCCCGCCGGTCGGCGGTCGCGGCGGGCAGCCACCCCCACGCGTACAGCGCCTGCCGGGCGAAGTCACGGGCGAGCGGAACGACACCGCTCTGCCCCCCGAAACTCAGGTTTCGGGTCTGACGACCCCCGGAGGCGCCACCGCACTCGGAGGACTCGGAGGACTCCGGGGAGCCCGGCGAGTCTGGCCGGGTGGTGCTCATCAGCGCTTCACCTCACCGATTCACCAGTTGCGCGTACACGGTCGTCATTCAACACAGTTCCTTTACGCACGCCCTTGTGTGCATATTCAGAATGTCTCCTGCCCGGCGGAACCGACAGAACACCCCCCAAAAAGAGCGCGCTCGGGAACCGGCCCGGCCGGCCAGGAGGACCCGGCCGAAAAGGCTAGGAGGATTCGAGGTGCTCGGGGGACCCGGGCGACTCGTCGACGAGGGCGTCGGCGAGAGTCTCGTGGACGGTGAAAACGGCGTCCGCGCCCGTGATCTCGAACACTCGCGCGACCACTGGCTGCATTCCGGCGAGGTGCACCCCGCCACCCGCGGCCTCCGCCTTCAGGCGGGCGCCGAGCAGCACGTTGAGGCCTGTGGAGTCGCAGAACTCCAGCCGTGTGCAGTCGACGACCAGCCGCGCGACGCCCTTCGCGAGGCAGTCCTCAAGTGGTTCACGCAACAGATCGGCGGTGTGGTGATCGAGCTCACCCGTCGGCGTCACGACGGCGCTGGGGCCGTCCTGCCGAACCTCCACCAGAAGTCGGCCAGACTGTGCGTTGCCGACCGTCTCGCGGTCCATGCCGTCCCTCTCTCCCGAGGCCTCTGCTGCTTGGCGGCGCTTGCTCGCGCCCAACTGACGTCCACGAACACTACGCCTTCCTCACACTCTCCGACACCTGAACTAAAGCCCAAATACGGACATATGGGAAGGGAACGCACTTGCGGCGGGCTCGGGAAACCGGGTAGGCCTAGTACTGAGCCAGTTCCCCCAGCGAGCCGGCCCGAGACACGCACCCGACACGGCCGGCATTGGAGGCGCCGCACACCGCACCGCACACCCCGGCTTCGGCAGCCTTATGCCGAGAACCATGGAGGACACCATGTCACCCCGGCTCGACGCATCGCATACCCACTGGGCGACGTCGACACCCCCTCCGGAAAACACGGACTCCCAGCAACTGGAACAGCACCTCCCCGGCCCGCGCGTTCCGGAGGCCCTGCACGGGCTCCCCGAGATCCCGCCGTTCGACGAGGTGGGGGCGGTCGACGCCCGGGCCCTGTCCAAGACCCTCTTCGCGCGACTGGAGTCCCTCGAAGAAGGCACGCACGACTACGCGTACGTCCGTAACACGCTCGTCGAGCTCAACCTCGCGCTGGTCAAGTTCGCCGCCTCCCGTTTCCGTTCGCGCAGCGAACCGATGGAGGACATCATCCAGGTCGGCACCATCGGCCTGATCAAGGCGATCGACCGCTTCGAACTGAGCCGCGGCGTCGAGTTCCCGACGTTCGCCCTGCCCACCATCGTGGGCGAGATCAAGCGCTTCTTCCGCGACACGTCGTGGTCCGTCCGCGTCCCGCGCCGGCTCCAGGAGCTCCGGCTGGACCTGGCACGGGCCGGCGACGAACTGGCCCAGCAGCTCGACCGCGCCCCCACCGTGGGCGAGCTGGCCGAACGTCTCGACCTCTCCAAGGACGAGGTCGTGGAAGGCATGGCGGCCTCGAACGCCTACACCGCCAGCTCACTCGACGCGCAACCCGAGGAGGACGACTCCGAGGGCGCGCTCGCGGACCGCATCGGTTACGAGGACCACGGCATCGAGGGCATCGAGTACGTCGAGTCCCTGAAGCCGCTTATCGCCGAACTCCCGCCCCGGGACCGGCAGATCCTCTCGCTGCGGTTCGTCGCCAACATGACCCAGTCGGAGATCGGCGAGGAACTCGGCATCTCCCAGATGCATGTGTCGCGGCTGCTGTCACGGACGTTGCAGCGACTGCGCAAGGGCCTGACCGTCGAGGAGTGACGGTCGGGGTTCGCCGTCGGGACGTCGAGAACCGGCGTCCGTTCGGGAGGGA
>NZ_AEJB01000688.1 GCF_000331005.1 Streptomyces turgidiscabies Car8 | reverse complement strand
ACCAGCCCGAGGAGCGCCCGGAATGAGCCTGACCCTGAGGACGATCAGCCGAGAGCAGCATCTGGCGTACATCCAGAGCCTGCCGTCGGCGAGCCACATGCAGGTTCCTGCCTGGGCAGACGTCAAGGCGGAGTGGCGCTCCGAGAACCTCGGGTGGTTCGACGACCGGACGGGCGAGCTGGTCGGCGCGGGCCTCGTCCTGTACCGCCAGCTGCCCAAGATCAAGCGGTACCTCGCTTATCTGCCCGAGGGCCCGGTCATCAACTGGTTCGCGCCGAATCTCGACGACTGGATCCAGCCGATGCTGGCGCACCTCAAGCAGCAGGGCGCCTTCTCGGTGAAGATGGGCCCGCCGGTGATCATCCGGCGTTGGGAGGCCACGTCCATCAAGGCGGGCATCCAGAGCCCGGACGTGAAGCGGCTGCGGGACATCGAGGCCGACTTCATCGAGCCGCGCGCCTTCGAGGTCGCCGACAAACTGCGTCGCATGGGCTGGCAGCAGGGGGAGGACGGCGGGGCCGGCTTCGGCGACGTACAGCCTCGCTACGTCTACCAGGTGCCGCTCGCGAACCGCTCGCTGGAAGAGGTCCACGCGAACTTCAACCAGCTGTGGCGCCGCAACATCAAGAAGGCCGAGAAGGCCGGCGTCGAGGTCGTCCAGGGCGGCTACAACGACCTGGAGGAGTGGCAGCGGCTGTACGAGATCACAGCGGTGCGCGACCACTTCAGGCCCCGCCCGCTGTCGTACTTCCAGCGCATGTGGACGGCCCTCAACACCGAGGACCCCAACCGCATGCGGCTCTACTTCGCCCGCCACAACGGCGTGAACCTGTCGGCCGCGACGATGCTGATCGTCGGCGGGCACGTCTGGTACTCCTACGGCGCGTCGGACAACATCGGCCGTGAGGTCCGGCCCTCGAACGCCATGCAGTGGCGGATGCTGCGCGACGCCTACGCCCTGGGCGCCACCGCCTACGACCTGCGCGGCATCTCCGACTCGCTGGACGAGACGGACCACCTCTTCGGCCTGATCCAGTTCAAGGTCGGTACCGGCGGACAGGCCGCCGAGTACCTCGGCGAGTGGGACTTCCCGCTCAACAAGCTGCTCCACAAGGCGCTCGACATCTACATGTCGCGCCGCTGATCCACCGGCATTCCCCGTCACACCTCTGAGGCACCCCAGCCACGAGAAAGGTTCCAGGTCCCGGCCATGGCGCTCACGCTCTACGTCGACACCGCGCGCTGGCGTGCGCACCACAAGCACGTGTCCGAGCAGTTTCCGGGGCTCGTCCCGGTCTGCAAGGGAAACGGCTACGGCTTCGGGCACGAGCGGCTCGCGGAGGAGGCCACTCGGCTGGGCTCGGACATTCTGGCCGTCGGAACGACGTACGAGGCCGCGCGGACCAAGGACTGGTTCAGCGGCGACCTGCTGGTGCTGACGCCCTTCAGACGGGGCGAGGAGCCCGTGCCGCTGCCCGACCGTGTCATCCGCTCGGTGTCGTCGGTGGACGGGGTGCACGGCCTCGTCGGCGCCCGTGTCGTCATCGAGGTCATGTCCTCCATGAAGCGCCACGGTGTGACCGAGCGAGAGCTGCCCCAGCTGCACGCCGCCATAGAGGACGTACGCCTCGAAGGCTTCGCGATCCACCTGCCGCTGGACCGCACCGACGGCTCGGACGCCGTGGAGGAGGTCATCGGCTGGATGGACCGGCTGCGCGCCGCCCGGCTTCCCCTGCACACCATGTTCGTCAGCCACCTCAAGGCGGACGACCTCGCGCGGCTTCAGCAGCAGTTCCCGCAGACACGTTTCCGCGCCCGCATCGGCACGCGGCTGTGGCTGGGGGATCACGAGGCCACGGAGTACCGCGGCGCGGTCCTGGACGTCACGCACGTGGCCAAGGGCGACCGGTTCGGCTACCGGCAGCAGAAGGCCGCCTCGGACGGCTATCTGGTGGTCGTGGCGGGCGGTACGTCGCACGGGGTGGGCCTGGAGGCTCCCAAGGCCCTGCACGGCGTCATGCCGCGTGCCAAGGGCGTCGCCCGGGCCGGGCTCGCCACGGTCAACCGCAATCTCGCCCCGTTCGTCTGGGGCGGCAAGCAGCGCTGGTTCGCCGAGCCGCCGCACATGCAGGTCTCGATCCTCTTCGTGCCCTCGGACGCACCGGAGCCGAAGGTGGGCGAGGAACTGGTGGCCCATCTGCGGCACACCACCACGCAGTTCGACCGGATCGTCGACCGCTGACCACACTCTGAGGGTTGCGCGA
>NZ_AEJB01000687.1 GCF_000331005.1 Streptomyces turgidiscabies Car8 | reverse complement strand
TGGGGCGCTTTCCTCGAAGTACGTGTCGAGGACCTTGTCCAGCTCTGTTTCCCACTCCTGGTGCTGCGACTTGGCCTTCGCCTCGATCTCGACCGGGTACCAGCGGCGGTCCGGGGTGTGGACCGTCACCGTGAACCGCTTGCCGAAGCGTGACGTCTCCGTCTCGACGGCCCCGATCTCGTCCCAGCGGAACTCGCACTCCTGGTCGTCCAGGTAGAGCCGTACGCCGCTGTGGTCGGCGATGATCTTCGCTCGGCGGTCGGACGCCTCGAAGGCGGGGCCGTCGGGGACGTCCGCCTCCGTCTCCGGTGCGGTTTCCTTCTCCGCCGGAGTCGCCTCCTTCGAGGTCGCCTCCGGCTCCGCCGGGACCGCGTCCGAGTCCGGGACCGAGTCCGGGACCGCGTCCTCCGGCTCCGTCGGCACGGGTGAAGTGAGCCCGGGGACGGCCGCCGGGTCGACCGCGGCGGTTTCCAGGGGCTGGCTGCTCGAACCTATGCGCTGCTCCACAGGCGGAAGTATGGCGGACATTGCTGTGTCATGGGACAGCAGGGGCCGGTGAGATCGAGAATGGCTGGACCGGAACACCGGCACATCTACACGAACAGGCTCAGTACGGCCGCCACGGCGAACCCCGCCAGCGACAGCACCGTCTCCAGCACGGTCCACGTCCTGAGGGTGTCCCGTTCGCTGATCCCGAAGTACTTGGCGACCATCCAGAAGCCGCCGTCGTTGACGTGCGAGGCGAAGATCGAGCCGGCGGAGATCGCCATGATGACGAGGGCGGTGAACGCCTGCGTGTGGTCGCCCTCGCTGAGCAGCGGCGCCACGATGCCCGCCGTCGTCACGATCGCGACCGTCGCCGAGCCCTGGGCGACGCGCAGCACCACGGAGATCAGATAGGCGAGGACGATCACCGGCAGGCCGACGTCGTTGAAGGTGTCGGAGAGCGCCTGCGCGACCCCGCTGGCTTTGAGGACCGCGCCGAAGATCCCGCCGGCGCCGACGACGAGCAGGATGTTGCCGACCGGCTTGAGGGACGCGGTGGACACCCTCTCCAGCGACTTGCGGGACCAGCCGCGACGCAGGCCCAGCAGGTAGTACGCCATGAGCAGGGCGATCGTGAGGGCGACGAACGGGCTGCCGAGGAAGGTGACGAACGAGCGGAAGGTGGAGGGGTCGAGGGCGATCGAGGAGAACGTCGCGGCGAGGATCAGCAGCAGTGGCGTACCGATGATGGCGAGGACCGTGCCGAGCGGTACGGGGGTCTCCTGGGCGGCGACTCCCGCCTCGCGCTGCTCGTCGAGAACCGTGCGCCTTGCCTCCTCGGCGGCCTCCAGCATGTCCTGGGGGACGGGGACGAAGATCCGCTTGCCGATCCACGCCGACCACACCCACGCGGCGGCCACGGCGGGCAGTCCGCAGACGACACCCATGAGGATGACCCAGCCGAGGTCGACGTGCAGGAGCGCGGCGGCGGCGACCGGGCCGGGGTGCGGCGGCAGGAAGGCGTGCGTGACGGAGAGACCGGCCAGGAGAGGCAGACAGTAGAGCAGGATCGACTTGCCGGAGCGCTTGGCGGCGGCGTACACGATCGGCGCGAGGACGAAGATGCCGACGTCGAAGAAGACGGGGATGCCGAAGACGAGGCCCGTCAGCCCCATCGCCAGGGGCGCCCGTTTCTCGCCGAACAGGTTCAGCAGCCGGGACGCCAACACCTCTGCGCCGCCGCTGACTTCGAGGATCGCGCCGAGCATCGTACCGAGGCCGATGATGATGGCGACGTGGCCGAGGATGCCGCCCATGCCGGACTCGATGACGGAGACGGCGTCGGATCGCTGGACGGTGCCGAAGAGTTCGGTGACGCTCAGGCCGGCCCCCAGGCCGACGGCTATCGAGACGGTGAGGAGGGCTACGAAGGGCTGGAGGCGGAGCTTGATGATCAGGAGGAGGAGCAGGGCTATGCCGAGGGCGGCGACCGTGAGGAGACCTGCGGTGCCGTCCACGAGGAGGAGGAGTCCGCCTGTGTGGGGTGGGGTCTCGGGCATGTGGGGGCCTCTGTTCAGTTGCGGGGGGGGGCGATTTTGGGCAGGGGGGAGCGCAATCGTGGCTGGGTGCGGGTTGTGTGTGGTTGCTCGCGCTGTTCCCCGCGCCCCTGAAGGGGCCTGCGGCCCTTCAGGGGCGCGCGAATCTCAGTGGCGTCAGTTGTTCAGTACTGCCAATGCGTCGATCTCGATCAGGAGGCCTGCCGGGAGGCCCACGTACACCGTGGTGCGGGCCGCCGGGGGTGCGGTGAGGCCCTGTTCGCCGAAGTACTCGTTGTAGATCGCGTTCATCTCGGCGAAGTGGTCCACGTCCGTCAGGTAGACGCGGATCATCATCACGTCGTCCCAGCTCGCGCCGCCCTCCTCCAGGATCGACCTGACGTTGGCGAGCGTCTGGAGGGTCTGCTCGGCCAGGGTCGGGCCTGCGGGTGTGGGGGGCTGTCCCTCGACGGCGGGGAGGAAGCCGACCTGGCCGGCGACCTGGAGGATGTTCCCCTTGCGCACGCCGTGGGAGAACCTGGCGGGCGGGGTGGTGTGGGTCTTGGGGGTGAGGGCGATCTTGTCTGTCATGAACCGTTGTCCTTCGCGAGCGTGGGGGTTCTGCCGGAGTACTCGCCGCTGATGGCGTCCGCCGTACGGCGCACCAGCGGAAGCAGGGTGAGGAGTTCGTCGGCGGTGACGACGACGTTGGGGGCGGAGACGGACATGGCGGCGACCACCCGTCCGTCGGTACCGGTGAGGGGTGCCGCGACGCAGTTGATGGACTCCTCGTGACCGCCGAGGTCGGTGGCCCAGCCCTGATCGCGCACCTTCTCCAACTCCCGCAGGAACGCCGGGGCGTTGGGGGTCGAGCGGGAGGTGTACATGGGGTAGTCGAGCTTGTCGGCGACGGTCCGTCGCTCGGTCTCCGACAGGTCGGCGAGGAGCAGCTTGGCGACGGCCGCGACGGTGATGGCGACGGGCTTGCCGATCCGCGAGTACATGCGCACCGGGTAGCGGCTCTCGACCTTGTCGATGTAGAGGACCTCGCCCTCCTCGTACACGGCGAGGTGGACGGTGTGTCCGCAGATCTCGTTGAGGCGTACGAGGTGGGGGTGGGCGATCTCGCGGATGTCGAGGTTCTCGACGGCTTCCTGGGCGAGGGCGAAGAGGCGGGCGCCGAGGCGGTAGCGCTGGTCGGACTGGCGGTAGACGAGTCCGTGTTCGTGCAGGGTGCGCAGCAGCCGAAGGGCGGTGGACTTGTGGACGCCGAGCCGGTCGGCGACCTGGCCGAGGTCGGCGGGGCCCTCTGCGAGCAACGGCAGGATGCTCAGCGCGCGGTCGACGGTCTGGCTCATGGGGTGCGTACCTCCTCCGGGGCCTGCTCGGCTTGCGTCCAGCCGGGGCCGAGTCGAAGTGTCTCCCACGCCTGCTCGTCGAGAGCGGTCAGGCGGTCGGCGTGGTCCCGGGCGGGCGGCGCGGCGAGGTCGCCGGGGGCGGTGAGGACGGCGGCGGCCATGAGGTGGCCGTGCCGGATGCGGTCCCGTACGGGGAGACCCCTGAGGGTGGCGGAGAGGAACCCGGCGGCGAAGGCGTCGCCTGCGCCCACTGCCGCGACGATGTCGACGCGGGGCGCCGGGACATGGACGGAGTCCGTGACGCGCCAACCGTCGCCGGTGTCGACGCGATCGCGCCTGTCGAAGGCGACGGCTCCGCCCCCGCCCTGTTTGACGACCACGAGGCGCGGCTCGGGCAGCGCCCCGGCGATGTCGGCCGCGCCACGCAGCCCCCACGCGGCCTCCGCCTCGTCGGCGCCGACGAAGACGAGGTCGGCACGGCGAGCCAGGTCGAGCAGGACCCGGGGGCCGTCGGGGTCGGTCCACAGTCCCGGGCGGAAGTTGACGTCGAAGGAGACGAGTGGCCGTCCGGGCCGGGGCTCGGTCAGCTCCCACAGCAGGTCGAGGCAGTCACCGGACAGGGCGGCCGTGATCCCGGACAGATGCAGCACGCGTCCGGCGCGCGCCGCCTTCACCTCCACGGTGTCCGCCGACATCACCGAGGCCGCCGACCCGGCCCGGTAGTAAGCCACCTCGTGCGCGTCGGTCGCCCGGTCCCCGGCCGTGCGGAAGTACACGCCCGTCGGACGTGCCGGATCCCGTCGTACGGACGCCACGTCCACGCCGTACGACCCGATCGCCTCGACCAGGTGGTCGCCGAAGCCGTCGTCGCCGACGCGGCTGATCCAGCGGGCGGTGTGTCCGGCGGCGGCGAGGGCGCATGCCACGTTGGATTCGGCGCCGCCGATGGCACGCTCGAAGGACGGTACGTCGGCGAGGCGGCCCGGCCGGGAGGGAAGGAAGGTGACCATGGACTCGCCGAGCGCGACGACGTCCACGACGTCGGGGGCGTTGCAGGGTCCCGTGATGGTCACGATCTTCGTAGCTCCTCGGTGGGGCGGGGGAGGCGGCGGCTCCGTTGACCCCGCGTTGGCGAGATGTTAGACAGCGGTAAGCGATATACGCAATGCTCGTTGCAAGGAGTGCAACGAGCTGGACGAGGGAGGCCCCATGGGCACCGAGAACATCGAGGGCGCCGAGGACGTCGAGGGCACCGTGAGCGTCGGCAGCTCCGACAGCGGCGGGGCGCTCGCCCGGCTGGCCGCCGAGCGCGTCGACGCCCGCTTCAAGGGCCTCCCGCCGGACGCGGACGGTCTGACCGTCGGCGAGCTGGCCGCTCAGCGCCGCAACCTCTTCACGGGCGGCTTCACCACCCCCGTACTCGCCCTCTCCGCCGAACGGCTCGCCCACAACCTGGAGCTGATGGAGACGTACGCGGCCCGCCACGGCCTTGTCTTCGCACCGCACGGCAAGACGTCCATGGCCCCCCAGCTCTTCCACCGCCAGATCGAGCACGGCGCCTGGGGCATCACCCTCGCGGTCCCCCACCAGGTGCGCGTCGCCCGCGCCTTCGGCATCCAACGGGTCTTCCTGGCCAACGAGTTGGTCGATCCGGCGGCCCTGCGCTGGATCGCGGCGGAGCTGGCCGGCGACCCGGACTTCCGCTTCGTCTGCTACGTCGACTCCGTGCGCGGGGTGGAGCTGATGGACGCGGCTCTCACGGGCGCCGGGAGCCGGCCGCTGGACGTGGTCGTCGAACTCGGCGCCGGTGAGGGTGCCCGGACCGGCGTGCGCACGGAGGCGGAGTGCGCGGCGGTCGCGGACGCGGTGGCCGCCGCGGGGACCCTGCGGCTGGTCGGGGTCGCGGGGTACGAGGGCGAGGTGCCGCAGGCCGATCCGGAGCGGGTGCGGGCGTGGCTGCGGCGGCTGGTGGCGCTGGCGGTGGACTTCGACAAGGCGGGGCGGTTCGCCGGAGCGTCCATGGAGCGGATCATCGTGAGCGCCGGCGGCAGCGCCTGGTTCGACGCGGTCGCCGACGTGTTCGTGGAGATCCCCGAACTGTCGCTCCCCGTCTGCAAGTTGCTGCGCTCGGGGGCGTACGTCTCGCACGACGACGGCCGCTATCGCGAGGTCACGCCGTTCAACCGGGTCCCCGAGGAGGGGGCCCTGGAGCCCGCCTTCCGGCTGTGGACGCAGGTCGTCTCGCGCCCCTCGCCCGAGCAGGCCTTCACGAACGCGGGCAAACGGGACGCCGCCTACGACCTGGACCTTCCCATCGCCCAGGTCGTCCGGCGGGAGAGCGATACGGAGGGTGCCGGCGAACGGCCCGCCACCGGGATCTCGGTCACCGGCCTGTCCGACCAGCACGCCTGGCTGCGTACGGACGCCGGGGCGGATCTGGAGGTCGGCGACTGGCTGGGGCTGGGCCTGTCCCACCCGTGCACGTCCTTCGACAAGTGGCAGCTGATCCCGGTCGCCGAGGCGGACGGCACGGTCGTCGAATACATCCGCACGCTTTTCTGACCTCCCCATTCTCAGGAGACCCGACGTGGAAGAGCTCGTCATTCGGGACGCGGACGTCGTGGACGGCTCCGGCGGTCCGTCCTACCGCGCCGATGTGGTGATCGACGGCGGCAGGATCGTCGGGATCGTCCAGGAGGCGGCGGCAGCCGGCTGTCAACGCCCCGAGGCGCGGCGGGAGTTGGACGCGGAGGGCCTGACCCTCTCCCCCGGCTTCATCGACATGCACGCCCACAGCGACCTGGCCCTGCTGCGCGACCCCGACCACAGTGCGAAGGCCGCGCAGGGGGTGACCCTCGAAGTCCTGGGCCAGGACGGGCTGTCGTACGCCCCGGTCGACGACCGCACCCTCGCCGAGGTCCGCCGCACGATCGCCGGCTGGAACGGCCACGGTGACGACATCGACTTCGACTGGCGTTCCGTGGGCGAGTACCTGGACCGTCTGGACCGTGGTTTCGACGGCCGGGGCATCGCCGTGAACGCGGCCTACCTCATCCCCCAGGGCACGGTACGGATGCTCGCCGTCGGCTGGGAGGACCGCGAGGCGACTCCTCAAGAGCTGGACCGTATGCGGCGGTTGGTGGCCGAGGGCATGGAACAGGGCGCGGTCGGCATGTCGTCGGGCCTGACCTACACGCCCGGCATGTACGCCAAGGACGCCGAACTGACCGAGCTGTGCCGGGTGGTGGCGTCGCACGGCGGCTACTACTGCCCGCACCACCGCTCGTACGGGGCGGGGGCGCTGGAGGCGTACGCGGAGATGGTGGAGCTGACCCGGGAGGCGGGCTGCCCGCTCCACCTCGCCCACGCCACCATGAACTTCGGCGTGAACGAGGGCCGGGCGCCGGAACTCCTGACCCTCCTCGACGAGGCGCTCGCGGCGGGAGCGGACCTCACCCTGGACACGTATCCCTACACTCCCGGCTCGACAACTCTCGTGGCACTGCTGCCGAGTTGGGCGAGCGAGGGCGGCCCCGAGGCGATCCTGAAACGCCTGACGGACCCCGACACCGCCGAACGTGTCCGGCACCATCTGGAGGTCGTCGGCGCGGACGGCTGCCACGGCGTACCGGTCGGCTGGGAGACGATCGAGATCTCCGGTGTGACGGACCCGGCGCTGAGCGGTTTCGTGGGCCGTACGGTGCGGGAGTCGGCGACCGGGCGGGGCGAGACCCCCTGGGCGACGGCCCGCCACCTGCTCCTGGCCGACCGGCTGGGCACGACGATCCTCCAGCACGTCGGCCACGAGGAGAACGTCCGCGCGATCATGCGCCACCGCGTCCACACGGGCGGCTCGGACGGCATCCTCCAGGGCACGAAGCCGCATCCGCGCGCGTACGGCACGTTCCCGCAGTATCTCGGGCGGTACGTACGGGAGTTGGGGGTGCTCTCCCTGGAGGAGTGCGTCGCCCACCTGACCTCACGCCCGGCGGCGCGGCTACGACTGCCCGACCGGGGCCTGGTCCGCGAGGGATACCGCGCCGACCTGGTCCTCTTCGACGCGGCGACGGTGGCGGCGGGGGCGACCTACGAGAATCCGCGCACACCGCCGACAGGCATCCCGTACGTACTGATCGACGGCCGGTTCGTGATGGAGGACGGCCGCAGAACGGACGTACTGGCGGGCAGGTCGATCCGGCGGACCCCGCGCCTTTAAGGGGCGCGGGGAACTGCGCGATCAGCCACGACGGCGCAGCAGATCGCGCACCAACGGATCCAGCCCCCGCGGAGCGCTACGGCTTCGGCAGGGTGCACCCGCTGCGGCTCAGGTCGAGCTTGTTGTCGAGGCCGAAGCAGGCGGGGATCTGGTAGGTCTCCTGCGCGTAGTTGATGCCCTCGCGCACGGTCACCGTGCCGTTGGCGTCGACCTCGCAGGGGTTGTTGTCGGTGCAGCGCGCGCCGTCCTCGTTGCCGGTGTTGTTGACGGCGACGACCTTGCCGGTGGCGGTGTCGAGGACCGGCGAGCCCGAGGTGCCCCCGATGGTCTGGCAGGCGGAGGTGTAGCGGACCGAGTCCTTCCAGGTCCACTCGCCTTCCTTGAGGCGGTAGGCGAAGCCGTCGACGTTGCAGGCGTACGTCCGCTTCCAGTAGCCGGAGACGACGGTGATCGCGGTGCCGGCGACCGGGTGGGTGTCGTTCAGGGTGAGCGGGCTGATGTTGTACGAGCTCTTGATCGCCGCGTAGGTGGTCGTGAGCTGGTAGATCGACACGTCCGTGTCGGTCATCGTCGCGTACGCGATCTTGCTGGCGCGCAGGGTGGCGACGCGGGTGGCCGAGGCGTTGAGCAGCCCGAAGGTACGGGTGGACGCCTGGTCGACGATGACCTCGCCGGCCTCCGGGAAGCCGGTCTCCAGGCAGTGCCCGTTGGACATGACCAGCGCCGGGTCGTCGGCCTCGGAGTTCGGGAAGCGGACGAGCGAGCCGGAACAGTTGGAGAGCGAGACCGTGCCGGCGAAGTTGACGGCCTGGATGGCCGGTGCGGCCTTGGTCGCCGGTGCGGCCTTGACCGCGGCACTCTTCGCGGCGGGCGCGGCCGTGTCGGCCTGCACGGCGAACGCGGGTGCCGCTCCCGCCCCGGTGATCACCAGGGCTGCGAGCGCGGCAAGGAGAGGCTTGTTCATGTGTGGGGGTCCCCTCGTACGAAGGAGCGACCGGAGGTTTTCCGGCCGCTCGCTTTTTGTCATGCGCATTGTGATGCGGGAGGGGACCCTGGGGCAAGGAACTGTTTCCGGCCGGGAGTTGGCGGGATTGCGAGGGAGTGGAGGCGCCCGGGATCGTGTTCCGGGTGGGCGGGCCAGCCGGCGACTGTGATGTTGCTCTCAACATTGCGGAGCGTGTGCGAGACCCCGAGTCCGCGAGAACCCGACACGGCACCTCTCACAGGCCGTATACAGGGTCCGTCGGATTCCGGCCATCGACGAAGCGGCTACCGGGCGTAACCGCCCTCGAAACAAAGCCTTGTCGCGGAAATCATCAGCATGCCTATGGTGGCGTCCGCTCCTGGTGGACCTGACCAGTCCACACGCCAGGAGTGTCCGGCGTATCCACGGGGGGATCGCCCAACACCATGTAAGGCCCATGTGCGGGCCCGACGTGTCCCTCCCAGGTGTGCGCCTTCAGCAGCCACCCCCTAAAGAGAGGGATACGCGTGTCGCGTAGACCTGAACGGAAGCAGGGCCGCCGCCCGAGATGGCTGGCCGGTCTGGCGACTTCGGTCGTCCCGGTCGCCTCCCTGGCCCTTCTCGCCTCCGTGGCGGTGCAGCCGGTTTCGGCTGTCGGCCAGGAGCCACGTACCGGCCCGGCCGTCGACTCCTATGACGGGTTCGATGCCAAGGCCGCCGACCAACTGCGTTTCGACCAGTGCCTGATGGCCGACGGCCTGCGCAGGGGCGGACCGAATCAGTTCGGACTGGCGAAGGCCGCCCTGCCGCTGCCCGCGGACCAGCTGCACCAGAAGGCCGACCGCACCTACGGCACCGGTGCGTTCGCCCTGGCATGGCAGAAGGACGGTGAGGACTCCGACGTCTGGGTGAAGAAGACGCAGGACACCCGGCAGTCGTGGAGCACCGCCGTCAGCGGCCTGGACAACTATCCCGGCTCCGCCGCGAAGGAGAACTTCTTCGACAGCACGGGGCTGCTTCCCTGGCTCTACCAGTCGTACTTCAAGTCGGTCGACCTGCAGTCGCCGTTCTACGACCCGTCACCGCAGGCGGACGACGAGACGAAGAAGGCCGCCGTCGCGATCGGTGATCCGCTGTACACCAGCGGTGGGACGAGCCAGGAGCAGGAGGCCTGGAAGCTCTGGAAGAAGAACTCCGGGCCCATCGTTCCGAACGAGATATTCGTTCCGCGGGTGTACGCCGACGACGCCCGTGTCTTCCTCGCTTCCGGGGGCTTCCCCAGGACCGCACCGGCGCCGGACACCCCGCAGTACCGCATCGCGGTGGAGGACCTGAAGACCCGGTTCGCCTCGTGTGCGTGGCACGGTCCGATCGACCCGAACCGGGTGCTCGGCAAGGAGGTTGCGCAGGCGTCCGCCGAGTGGCAGCAGGAGATCGCCTCGCAGGCCACGCAGCGCAACCAGATCCTCACTGCCGGCAGCGGCGCCGGCAAGGCGCTGCAGGACGGCGCGTTCGCCCTGGGCAAGCTGCTGGGGCAGTCGTGGATCGCGGACTACTCCACCCGCTGGCTGGACCACTACACCGAGGGTGGTCTCAGCTGGATCGGCGACGGTCAGCTGGAGATCCAGGTGCCGGGCGCCGCCGGCAAGTGCCTCGATGTCGCGGGTGCCGCCAAGACCAACGGCACCCCGGTGCAGATCTACACCTGCAACAGCGGGGCCGGCCAGAAGTGGCAGCTGTGGGGCTCCTACGACGGCGGCTACACCCTGCAGAACCCGAACTCGGGCAAGTGCCTGGAAGTGCTGAACGGCAGCAATGCCGACGGCACGAAGATCCAGATCCGCGACTGCGGCAGCGCCAAGGCCCAGCAGTGGAAGTTCGGTGTGCGCAGCGCCACTCCGCTGGTGAACGCCGCGTCCGGCAAGTGTCTGCACCTGCCGACGTTCGACAACAGCAAGGACGCGGTGCTGTCGGCGTGCAACGGCTCGGCCGCGCAGAAGCTCCGGATCGTCGCCAAGACCCACACCGGCAGCGCACCGGCGAAGGCCGATGTGGACAAGGCCAAGGCGGCCGTCACCGCTGCGCAGGCGGAGGCGAAGAAGCAGCTTGCCGTGCTCAAGACGCAGTCGGATACGGCTCAGAAGGCCGTGACCGCGTCGGACACCGCGCTCCAGGCCGCCTACGGCATCGCCGACACCAATGGTGCTCCGCGGGGTCGAGGTCTGCTGGTGGGTCTGCAGAAGGACCAGGTGACCAAGGGTGCGGCCGCCGCGCTGCTGGCGCTGACGAAGGCCGGTGAGACGGCGGAGGCCGCGACGCGTGCGTCGGCCGCGGACAGCGCGGCCATCGGACAGCGCGCGTTGGCGCAGGCCGCGCAGTCGAAGGCGGAGTTCCGCAAGAAGGCCGCCGAGGCGGCGGAGTGGCAGGCCAAGGCCGCGGCGGACGCGGCCAAGGTGCACCGGGACAACGCGAAGAAGGACAAGGAGACCGCGGAGGCCAAGCTCCTCGTCGCGGTGAAGGCCGAGGGCGACGCGAAGGCGGCCGCCGCCGACGCGCACGCCAAGCGGCTGGCGGCGGAGGCCGAGGAGAAGACGGCCAAGGCGGAGAAGACGCAAGCGGCCGCCAAGCAGGCCGAGGCCGCCGACCACCGCAGGAACGCCGAGTCGGAGGCGACGAAGGCCAAGGCCGCCAAGGACAGGGCCGAGGCCTCGGAGAAGACCGCCCAGAGCAGGCGCGATGACGCGGTCGGCGCCAGGGACAACGCCAAGGAGCTGCGCGACGACGCGTGGGACGCCGAGCAGAAGGCGGACACGGCCCGTGCGAAGGCCGACGCGAAGGACGCCTACGCCGAGTCCCTCGACGCCGGTGACGCGGCGGACGCGGCCCGCACCGCGGCGAACAACGCGGACAAGGCGGCCGACGACGCCGAAGCGGCGGCGGGCAGGGCCCGTTCGGAGGCGGACGCCGCCACGCAGGCCGCGGCCGACGCGGACGCCGCGGCGACACGTGCCGAGGCCGCCGCGAAGCGCGCCCGTTCCGACGCGGATGCCGCCCAGGCGGCCAAGCTGCGGGCGGACGCGGCCGTCAGGACGGCCACCAGCGCCGCCGCGGACGCGATCACGGCCGCACAGCATGCCGCGTCCGAGGCGAAGACGGCGGTGAAGCTGGCCGACGAGGCCGAGCAGCACGCCAAGGACGCCAGGACCCAGGCCGACGCCGCCGACAAGGAGGCCGGCAACGCCGTGGCCGCCGCGGCGAAGGCCGCCGGGTTCGCACACGTCACCGCGCAGGCAGCCGTGGACGCGGGCAAGGCGGCCCAGCAGGTCGCCGCGCCCGCCAACGACGCGATCGAGCTCGGCTCCGCGTACGTCGACACCGACTCCGCGGCCGGTCTGGTGGTGCTGACGGGACAGTCGTCGAAGACGATCGCCGAACAGCAGCAGGCGGTCGCCGACGCGCATGCCCAGAACGCCGCCGCCGAGGCCGACGCGGCGAAGAATCTCGCCGACCAGGCGAAGGGCGACGCGAAGGAGGCGTACCAGCACGCGGCGAACGCAGCCAAGTACGCCGCCGACGCCCGCACCTACTCCAAGGAGGCCCTGGGTTACGCGGCCGCCGCCGCCAAGGCCGCGGCGGCGGCGCAGGCGTCACTGGCCCGCACCCTCGAGTACGACCGGCAGGCCACCGCCGACGCCGCGGCCGCCGACAGGGCGGCCGGCAACGCCGAGGGCTACGCCAGGGACGCCCGCGACTCCGCCGACGCCGCCGCACTCGACGCCGCAGCCGCCCGCTCCGCCGCGGCCCAGGCCGAACAGGACGCCAAGGACGCCAGAGCAGCCGCCGACCGGGCCGACGCCGCCGCGACCGAAGCCGAACAGGCCGCCAAGGACGCCGACAGGTACGCGAAGGAAGCCCAGGACGCGGCCGACCGGACCGAACGGGAGGAGGCCAACCAGGATCGCTCCGAGGGGGCCGGTACGGGCATTCCCGGTGTGTTCGCCGTTCCGGACGAGTCCACCGTCGAGATCGTCAGCTCCAAGCAGATCGGCGTCTGCCCCGGAATGCCGGAGGCGGCCTTCCAGGGCTGCAACGCGAAGTACGACCTGGTCGTCACCTACGAGGCCGACTTCTACCTGTGCACCGACGACCAGGCCCAGGCCACGGCCACCGGTTGCCCGAAGAAGGCGTGGACCTTCCTTCAGCGGGCGACGCTGAAGAACATCAAGATCGACGGCTGGACCCACAAGTTCTCCGGCAAGGACATCGTCCGCGCCGGCTGGCAGAACCTCTTCGGTGATGTCGCCGGAGCGATCCTCTTCTCCGTCTTCGCCGAGGACCTGCTGGACTGCTGGCACGGCGACAAGACCGCCTGCGCCTGGAGCCTCGCCACGTACGTCCCGGTCGAAGGTGTGCTCGTCCCGATCGCACGTGCGGTCAAGGCCCTCGACGCGGCTGCCAAGACCGGTATCGGCTTCACCGACGCGTGGAAGGCCCTTCGCGCGCTCCACCTGTCCGACGAAGCCATCGCCGGGATCGGTGCCAAGGCACTGGAGGCTCTCAACAGGGTGCGGAAGTCGTGCGGCGACAGCTTCCCCGGCACCACGCGCGTGCTGATGGCCGACGGCACGACCAAGGCGATCAAGGACATCAGGATCGGCGACGTGGTTCTCGCCACCGATCCTGAGAGCGGCCGCACCGCGACCCAGACCGTCTCCCACACCATCTACACACCGGACGACACCGACTTCGCCGAGATCACGATCGACGTCGGGCACGAACGGATCACCTCCACGCAGCACCACCGGTTCTGGTCACCCAGCGCGGGCCGCTGGACGGACGCAGGGGACCTCAGGCCCGGTCAGACGCTGCGTACCAGCGGTGGTGCGACCGTCACCGTGCTCCGCGTCCACACCTTCAACCAGCTCCACCCGGCCTACAACCTCACTGTCGACAACTTCCACACCTACTATGTGCTGGCCGGAACGACACCGGTTCTGGTGCACAACGCAAACGGGTGCCCGACCGGAACCATGGTGCTCGGAATCGGCCGGCACTCGGAGGCGCTGGCCAAGGAGATCCAAGGGGGATACACCTTCAACGGCGACGCGTTCGCGGGAGTGGTCGGCATGGTCAACAAGAAGCCGATCGCCCTCTGGATGACCGAGGTGTCGAACGTCCTGCGCAACAACGGCGAGGTCGCCGTCAGTCTGAAGGGCTTCGACGGAGAAACACCCGCCGAGCAGTACGCCCTCGCCTACAAGGCCTGGCGCTCCGGCGACTGGGCGGCCACGCAGTGGGAAATGGGCCAGATCGGTCTCCAGATACAGATGGACAACCTCAAATGGAGCAGGATCACGTTCTACGACAAGGCGGGTAAGAAAGTGCCGCGGGAGACGATGCCCGAACCGAACTGGGACGCACTGAATGGGTGAAGCGACGCCGGGGTCCACCGGTTCCGAGATCTTCCGGTCGGACAGGCACTTCGAGGTCTGGCAGTACGCCGTCGGCCATCGCAGGCTGCTTCTCCGCAGTAGCCGGGACAGGCCACCGGACACCCGGATCGAGATCTACTTCGCCAACGTCGACCTCATGCTTCTCCGCCCCGGCTACGACGGTCTGGTCATCCGCCGGGCCGACGACGAGGAATGCGAGAAGGTCAGCCGCGACCACGGGGCGGAAGTCAAGCCCGGTCGTCTGTACCTGCTGGGTGGTGACCTGAGGAGCTTCGTCGTCTCGGCGCCTCCCCAGTGGCATGAGGACGAGGGCGCGATGGACGATCCCTCATGGTTCGGCCCCCTGCGGGGAACGCGCTGAGGACGGCTCGGGAGGCTCCTTCACGAAGGGGCCTCCCGATGCTGTCCGGCACCTCCGCGCACCCCCCGTTCCCCTACGGGTACAGCTTCTCCCCCTTCGCCGGCATCGCCACGTACTTCTCGATCCGACGCGCCCGGGTCCCGGCCCGCTTCGCCTGGACCCGGTGAAGGATCGCGCGCCCGTTCTGACGGTCCAGGGTCTCGAAGAACGCCGCTGCGGCCGGATCGGCGGTCAGGGCCGCCGCGAGGCCGTCCGGCACCGTGGCGGCCCTCGGGCTGTCGTACGCCGCTTCCCAGCGGCCGTCGGCCCCGGCCCTGTCGATCTCCGTCTGCCCGCTGGACGCATACGGCCCTGCTCGACCAAGGCGGTGACCTTGTCCCGGTTGACCTTCGACCACCTGCTGCGCGCCCTGCGCGGAGTGAATTGCCGCAACCGGCGCTCGTCGTCGGGACCGGCCTGCTGAGCGTCGATCCAGCCGTGACAGAGCGTCGTGTCGGGCGCCTGAGGGTAGTCCGGAGCCGCGATTCCGGGGCCCTCCTTACGCAACTTCAGCCAGATACCGGCCGAGGCCGCGTGGTTCACGCCGAGCCACGTCTCGAAGGCAGCGGGAGACGCAACGGGTAGGCGACCAGGTCCGGCCCGTGCCCTCGGACTCGTCGGGACAGAAGACTCTTCCGATCAACTCGGGCCGCAGGGACTTGACTTGCTCCACCTGTCCCCGATGGCGCCGCGGCATCCGCTCGCCCTGCACGACCCGCGGAACGTCCTTCCCCCCTCCCAAGTGGTGGAAAACACGACGCGGCACCCGTTACCCGGCCGTAAGCTCGCGGACATGCAGCTGATCCAGTCGACCAAGCTCGCCAACGTCTGTTACGAGATCCGGGGCCCGGTTCTCGAAGAGGCGATGCGGCTCGAGGCGGCGGGGCACCGCATCCTCAAGCTGAACACCGGGAACCCGGCGGCCTTCGGCTTCGAGGCTCCGCCCGAGATCCTGGAGGACATCCTCCGGAACGTGTCGTCGGCCCACGGCTACGGCGACGCGAAGGGGCTTCTGGCGGCCCGCCGGGCGGTCGTCATGCACAACCAGACCCTAGGCATCGAGACGGACGTCGAGCACGTGTTCGTCGGCAACGGCGTCTCCGAGCTGATCGTGATGGCGATGCAGGCCCTGCTCGACGACGGCGACGAGGTGCTCGTACCCGCCCCCGACTACCCCCTGTGGACGGCGGCGGTCTCCCTCTCCGGCGGTACGGCCGTCCACTACCGCTGCGACGAGCAGGCCGACTGGATGCCGGACCTCGCGGACATCGAGCGCAAGGTCACCGACCGCACCAAGGCGATCGTCATCATCAACCCGAACAACCCGACGGGCGCGGTGTACGACGACGCCATGCTCCGGGGGCTGACGGACATCGCCCGCCGCCACAACCTCCTGGTCTGCTCGGACGAGATCTACGACAAGATCCTGTACGACGGCACCACGCACACCTCGACCGCGAAGATCGCCCCCGACCTTCTCACGCTCACCTTCAACGGCATGTCGAAGGCGTACCGCGTGGCCGGCTACCGGGTCGGCTGGATGTCGATCTCCGGGCCCCGCGCGCACGCCGACTCGTACATCGAGGGTCTGACGATCCTGGCGAACATGCGCCTGTGCGCCAACATGCCGGGGCAGCACGGAGTGGTCGCCGCGCTCAGCGGGCGCCAGACCATCAACGACCTGGTGCTGCCGGGCGGGCGGCTCAAGGAACAGATGGACGTCGCGTACGAGCTGCTCACGCAGATCCCCGGCGTCAGCTGTGTGAAGCCGAAGGGCGCGCTGTATCTCTTCCCGCGCCTCGACCCGAACGTCTTCAAGATCAAGGACGACCGGCGCATGGTCCTGGACCTGCTCCGCCGCGAGAAGATCATGGTCGTGCACGGTACGGGCTTCAACTGGCCCGAGCAGGACCACTTCCGCGTCGTGACGCTGCCGACCGTCGGCGACCTGCGCGACGCGGTGACCCGCATCGGCACCTTCCTGGACGGCTACAGCCAGCCGTAAACCGATCCGGAACGACTTTCTGCGATCGGGCTCAACTTTAGACTGAATCTAAGCTAGGATGGTTTCCTGCCAGCGCACAGGAGGCCTGTCTCCCCATGTACGAACCGATCCGCACCCCCTCGGTCCACAGCACCCGCAGCGCGCTGGCCGGCCCCGCCTCGGACTTCCCCCACAGGTCGCGCGAGGAGGAGCTGGACATCCAGCTGGCCGGTCACCTCGCCGCACTCCTCACGGCGACCGACGAACTGCGCGCCCTCGCGCCCTCCGCCGACCTGGACACCGCGGCGGAGCGTCTGGCCGGCGAGGTGAGCAGGCTGCGTGGCGGGCGTACGCCGGTGCGTGCCTCGACTGCCGCGACCGGCGCGACCGATCTCGCCGCCCTGCACCAGCGCGCTCACGCGCTCGCCGGACGTGCGCTGGTCGTCGCGGCCTCCCGTGCCGACACGGCCGCGGCGATTCTTGCCGCCGAACGTATGGACGCCCACGCGGAGGCCGTCGAGCCTCGCGCCCTGGCGTCGCACTGAGCCCCTCCTTCTCCGCCGGGCTCCCCTCGACGGCCCCGGTCCGCGCGCTCCCGCAGCGACGCGCGGACCGGGTGCCACGCACTGCGTTCGCTTGGACCGGGGCGCCCTTTGCCGTAGGGGTTCGGGTTGTTCGGCGAGTGCGGGTGCGTTGTGGCTTGTCGCGCAGTTCCCCGCGCCCCTGGGGAGTTGCCGTGGACGTTCTCGTTCACGTGGTCAGCTTCCGTTGAAGGCGGCTGCGGGTGCGTTGTGGCTTGTCGCGCAGTTCCTCGCGCCCCTGGGGGTACCGGCGCCGGTCTCCGTTGTGTACCGGGACCGGTGCTTCACTTTCTGTTCATTCTTCTGGGCGGGGAACGTTGGATTCCGGGAGCACGCTCCCGGCTGTGAGACGAATCGCAGGGATTGTCCTCGCGGTCCTGCTGATCGGCGGCGTGGTGGCAGCCGTCGTGGCGGGCCGGGACAACGGGGACCCGAGCACGGCAACGAAGACCGTGCGTGGAGTGATCGGGTCGGAGAAGGCGGAGTTCTTCGCCGATCCCGACGTGGTGAAGGCCCTTGCCGCCAAGGGCTACACCGTGCGGACGGAGACCTCCGGGTCGTGGGCGATGGAAGGGCTCGACCTCAAGGGCTACGACTTCGCCTTCCCGTCCAGCCAGGCGCCCGCCGACGAACTGGCCGCCAAGTACAAGGCACGGCAGCCCCTGCCGCGGCCCTTCTACTCACCGCTCGTCGTCGTGGCGCACCGCAACGCAGCCGAGGTACTGGCCGCGGGCGGACTCGCGACGCTCGACAGGGGGCAGCACCGCGGCAGCCTCAAGATGGCCGCCTATCTCGACGCGGCCGACAAGGACCGCACCTGGCAGCAGCTCAAGGGCGCTGACAAATACGGGGAGTTGACCGGCACCCTCTACATCGCCTCCACCGACCCCGAGAGTTCCAGCTCCGGTGCCCTCTACCTCGCGGCCACGAGCTATGTCGCGAACGGCGGCCGGGTGGTGGCCAGCGACGCCGACATCGCCCGTACGGCGCCCCTGATGCGCAAGCTGGTCAGCGTCCAGGGCGCCCAACAGCCCAGCTCCGACGCGGCGTTCCGGGACTTCGTGAGCGGCGCCGGAAACCCGCTGGTCCTGGTGTACGAGTCGCAGGTCGCCGCACTCCTCGGGGACTCGCAGAGCACCGGCGACCTCACCGTCCTCTACCCCGACACCACCGCCAACAGCGACCACACCGTCGTACCGCTGACCGAAGAGGGCCGCGCGCTCGGTGAACTCCTCAGCGGCGACCCGGTGTTGCGCAGGCTCGCCGTCCGGCACGGGTTCCGGCCACAGGGCGACGCCGCCGAGTTCGTCTCGGCCACCGCGGCCCACGCCGCCTACCTCAACCAGAGACTGACCGGCGTCCGGCAGGCGCCCGTGCCCACCTCAAAGGTGCTGCACGAGATGGCGCGCCGGGCCCGGGGACAGTCGTGACCAGGGGGATCACACATGAATTACCAGAAGCCGAACCACGAATCGAACCACGGGCCGAAGCACGGGTCGGGCCACGACCCGAACCAGAACACCAGCCAGAACAGCAGCCCCAGCGGCGACGACGTCTTCACGCTCACCCCGCCCGAGCCCGTCGCGGCCGTGCCGCGCGAGAAGGCCGGCGGGCTCGTCCCCGTCGACGACGACGTCCGTACGGACATGGCCCGCAAGGCCGCCGAGTACGTCGGACAGCTCGCCGCCCTCGACGCCCGCTCGCCCGAGTTCGCGGGCCGGGTCGGGGAGATCACCGGCCTCGGCGCCGGTGAGATGCGGACCGCCGCCGCGCAGTCCAACCGCATGCTGGAACGGGCCGTGCGCAGCCTGCCGAGCAAGGGCGGGGACGCCCAGTCGCAGGTAGCGGGGTCACTCGTCGAACTCCGGCGTGTGGTGGAGGACCTGGATCCGCGTGATCTCCCCGCCGGCAAGGGGCGGAAGCTTCTCTCCAGGCTGCCCGGCGGCAACAAGCTGCGCGACCACGTCGCCAGGTACGCCACCTCGCAGGCGACCCTGAACAGGATCGTGGGCTCACTGCGCGGCGGACAGGACGAACTGCGCAGAGACAGCGCGGCGTTGCAGACCGAACGCGTCCGCCTCTGGGAGACGATGGGCAAGCTCCAGGAGTACGTCGTCCTGACGGAAGCCCTGGACGCGGCCGTCGAGCAGCACATCGGCGGCGCCGACGCGGCCGACCCGGCGGGCGCCGACAACCTGCGGGCCGACGTGCTCTTCCCGGTCCGGCAGAAGCACCAGGACCTGCTGACCCAGCTCGCGGTGTGCGCCCAGGGGTACCTCGCCATGGACGTCGTACGCCGCAACAACGACGAGCTGATCAAGGGCGTCGACCGGGCCGCCACCACGACCGTGTCCGCGCTGCGCATCTCCGTGATGCTGGCCTCCGCCCTCGACAACCAGAAGAAGGTCGTCGAGCAGGTCAACGCGTTGCGCGGGACGACCGAGGACCTCATCCGGGGCAACGCCGAGATGCTCGCCACGCAGAGCGGGGAGATCCAGCGCATCGCCGCCGATCCGGCCGTCGGGGCGGAGACGCTCCGGAACGCCTTCCAGCAGATCTACCGCACCCTCGACACCATCGACACCTACAAGGTCCGGGCGACGGAGGCGATGGCGGCGACCGTCGAGTCGCTGACCACCGAACTCCAGCACGCGAGCGCCTACTTGGACCGCAGCCGGTCGCGGAGCGCGCTGGACGGAGGCCAGGCATGAGCAGCAGACACCGGCTCACAACAGCGACAGCCGCGACAGCCGCTCTGCTGCTGGCGCTTCTGACCGCCTGCACGGCACAGCAGGACCCAGAACCGCTCCTCGACAACGGCTCCCCCCAACCCGGCACCCTCCGCGTCCTCGCGTCCAGCGAGCTCTCCGACATGAAGCCCGTCCTCGACCGGGTCGAGAAGGACACCGGCATCAAGGTCCGGCCCACCTACATGGGCACTCTCGACGCGATCGACATGCTGGCGACGGGGAAGACCGACGGGCGGTACGACGCCCTCTGGCTGTCCTCCAACGACTATCTGCGACTGCGTCCCGACGCGGCGAAGAAGGTCGTGTCCGAGACGCCGGTCATGTCGAGCCCGGTCGCCGTCGGCGTCAAGGCCGCCACCGTACGGGAGTTGGGCTGGAAGGCCGACCAGGTCACCTGGTCCCAGGTGGAGGTGGCGGTACGGGACGGCAAGCTGACGTACGGCATGACCGACCCGGCGCGCTCCAACTCCGGTTTCTCCACGCTGATCTCGGTCGCCTCTGGGCTCTCCGGAGCGCAGTCCGCGCTGACCGACGCGGACGTGAAGAAAGCGTCTCCTCGGCTGAAGGAGTTCTTCAAGGGGCAGAAGCTGACGTCCAGTTCGTCGGGCTGGCTGGCCGCCGCCTACGACCGGCGCGGCACCGTCGACGCCCTGCTCAACTACGAGTCCGTCCTCAAGGGCATCCCCGGCCTCACGGTGATCCGCCCCCGCGACGGGGTCGTCACCGCCGACTACCCGATCACCTCGCTCGCGTCGACCGACGCCGCGACCCGGGAGAACGTCCGCCGGCTGACGGAGGCCCTGCGCACCCCGTCGGCCCAGCGCCGGATCACCGACGTCACGCACCGCCGCCCGGTCGTCGCCTCCGTACCGCCCGCGACCGGCCTGGACATCTCGCGTCGCCGTGAACTCCCCTTCCCCGGCAGCCGGTCCGTCGCCGACGGGCTGCTCGACGCGTACGAGAACAAGCTGCGCCGCCCCTCCCGGACCGTGTACGTCCTCGACACCTCGGGCTCGATGGAGGGCGACCGGCTGTCCGGCCTCAAGGAGGCGCTGCGCGGCCTGACCGGCGACTTCCGGCACCGTGAGGAGGTCACGCTGATGTCGTTCGGGTCGGGCGTGAAGAGTGTGCGGACCCATGTCGTGAGCCCCACCGATCCACGGAGCGGACTCGACGCGATCCGCCGGGACACGGACGCGCTGGCGGCGGACGGCGACACCGCGATCTACACCTCGCTGGAGAAGGCGTACGAGCGGCTCCGCGCCGACCGCGACACGTTCACGTCGATCGTGCTGATGACGGACGGCGAGAACACGGCGGGCGCGAAGGCGACGGAGTTCGACGGCTTCTACCGACAACTCACCGTCCAGCAAAGGGAGATACCCGTGTTCCCCATCCTCTTCGGTGACTCCGACCGCGCCGAACTGGCGCACATCGCCGAGCTGACCGGCGGTCGCCTCTTCGACGCCCGGAAGGGCTCGCTCGACGGCGCGTTCAAGGAGATCCGTGGCTACCAGTAGACCGACAGGACACAGCGGGCCGCTTGGGTTCCTGGGGTTCCTGGAGTCCCGCAAGAACATCGCCGGGAGCGCGTGCGGGCTGGTGGGCCTGGTGCTGACCTTCACGGGTCTGGCGGGGCCGTACTGGCCTGTCGTCGTCGCCGGGCTGTACGGCGCGGGCGCGCTGATCGCCCCGCCGGAGCGGCAGCAACTGCCGGACTTCCCGGACCCGTCGGCGCAGCTCTCCGCCCAACTCGACGAGCTGCGGGGCGACTTCGAACGGCTGGACACCTATCTGGGGCAGGTCGAGCTGCCGCTCGGGGCTGCCGGGCAGGTAACCGAACTGACCGGGCTGGTCGGCGCGTTGCTGGAACCCGGGTGGGTGACGGAGGTGCTGGCCCAGGATCCGGAGGGGGTGCACGCACTGTCGCGGATCGTGCGGCAGGACCTGCCCGAGGCCGTCGACAGCTTCGTACGGGCGCGGTGGTGGACGCGGCTGGCGCCGGGACAGGAGCCGCCGGAACGGCATCTGGAACGGCAGCTCGGGCTGCTCC
>NZ_AEJB01000686.1 GCF_000331005.1 Streptomyces turgidiscabies Car8 | reverse complement strand
CAGGTCTTGGAGTACTGCCCGTTGCCTGTCGGGTTGTCCCAGAGTGTCCGGCACACCGTCACGAACGCGTGGCCGGTCACCGCGGTTCTGTGGGTGGTCAACGCCCACAATGGAGACCTGTCGAAGTGGTGGTCGAGTACGTGACAGTCCTCGGCCTCCTGCAGCGTGGACCAGACGTCGGGGAAGCTGCAGGAGGGCAGGATGCCGTCCAACAGACCGGGGTAGTTGGAGGTGATCCAGTGCTGCTGCATGGAACCGCCGGAGCAGCCTTGCCCGATGGTGTAGCGGATCGGGCCGTAGTTCTCGACGAAGTGCTCCTTGAGCATCACCAGCGCTTCGGTGGAGACCACGTCGTTGCAGTTCTGCCCCCCCCGACTCGCCCGGCGACACGCCGGTGTAGCGCCCGGCTACTTGCCGGTGAACTTCTCGTACTCCTTGAGGACCTCGTCCGTCGGCCCGTCCATGCGCAGTTCGCCGCGTTCCAGCCACAGGACGCGGTCGCAGGTGTCGCGGATGGACTTGTTGTTGTGGCTGACGAGGAACACCGTGCCGGCGTGCTTGCGCAGCTCGCGGATGCGGTCCTCGGAGCGCTTCTGGAAGGACCGGTCGCCCGTCGCCAGGGCCTCGTCGATCATCAGTACGTCATGGTCCTTGGCGGCGGCGATGGAGAACCGCAGCCGCGCCGCCATGCCGGAGGAGTAGGTGCGCATCGGCAGGGTGATGAAGTCGCCCTTCTCGTTGATGCCGGAGAAGTCGACGATCTGCTGGTAGCGCTCCTTGATCTCCTCGCGGGACATACCCATCGCGAGGCCGCCCAATATGACGTTCCGTTCGCCCGTGAGGTCGTTCATCAGGGCGGCGTTGACGCCGAGGAGGGAAGGCTGCCCGTCCGTGTACACATAGCCGCTCTCGGCGGGGAGCAGACCGGCGATGGCGCGCAGCAGGGTCGACTTGCCGGAACCGTTGGAGCCGATCAGACCGACGGCCTCACCCCGGTAGGAGACGAAGGAGACGCCCCGTACGGCGTGCACCTTGCGTACGCCGGGTGACTCGCCGCGTCTGATGATGCGGCTGAGGGCGGAGGTGGCGCTGCCCTTGCCGGTCTTGGCGCCGTTGACGCGGTAGACGATGTGGAGTTCGTCCGCGATGACGGTGGGGATCTTGTCCCCGGGGATCGGGTCAGCCACGGCCGTACCTCTCCTCCGACTGCCAAAAGTACACGAATCCGCCGACGGCGAAGAGCGCGGCCCAGGCGCCGGCGACCGCCCAGACGTGCGGCGGCAGGTTCTCCGGGCCGTAGCCGTCGATGAGCGCGAAGCGCATCAGGTCCATGTAGATGGCGGCCGGGTTCCACTGGAGGGCGTCGGCGACCCACTGGGGTTTGTCGGCGAGCATGACCGGGATGGAGAACATCACGCCGGACGCGTACATCCACGTACGCATCACGAACGGCATCAGCTGGGCGAGGTCGGGAGTAGCCGAGCCCCACCGGGCCATGATCAGCGCGAGGCCGGTGTTGAAGAGGAACTGGAGTGCCAGTGCCGGGATGATCAGCAGCCAGGACGCCTTGGGGTAGCTGCCGAAGCCGATCGACACGACGAACAGCACGAGCATCGAGAAGAGCAGCTGCTGGAGCTGCTGCAGCGCGAAGGAGACCGGCAGGGCGGCGCGCGGGAAGTGCAGGGCGCGCACCAGGCCGAGGTTCCCGGAGATCGCGCGGACGCCCGCCATCACCGAGCTCTGCGTGAAGGTGAACACGAAGACGCCAGTGACGAGGAACGGGATGTACACCTCGCGGGGCATGCCTCGGTCGGCTTTGAGGATCACGCCGAAGATGAAGAAGTACACGGCCGCGTTCAGCAGCGGTGTGGCCACCTGCCACAGCTGGCCGAGTTTGGCCTGGCTGTACTGGGCGGTCAGTTTCGCCTGCGAGAAGGCGAGGATGAAGTGACGCCGTCCCCAGAGCTGGCGGACGTACTCGACGAGTCGGGGGCGGGCGCCGCTCACGGCCAGCCCGTACTTCGCGGCGAGTTCGGCCGCGGAGAGGCCGTCGTCGGGTGACGGTCGGTCGCTCACCGCGACACCGCCGTCATGCGTTGTCTCACTCACAAATGGAAACTTTCGTCTTCAATATGCGCAGCTGAACGGGGCAGAGCGCGGGCCGGGTCCAAGATCCGGCCGGCCCGCGGGGCTCTCAGGGAGAGCTTGTCAGATCACTGGGGGGCGGCCCAGTCGGGTCAGCCGCCACACCGTACGCCACCGGATGGGCCGGCGGGGTCCGCACGGGGTGGTCAGCCCCTCCTTGAACCCGCCCCACCAGGCTCTGAGCGCCGGGCGGGA
Source organism: Streptomyces turgidiscabies Car8 (assembly GCF_000331005.1). Classification (GTDB taxonomy): domain Bacteria; phylum Actinomycetota; class Actinomycetes; order Streptomycetales; family Streptomycetaceae; genus Streptomyces; species Streptomyces turgidiscabies. The sequence goes on along the minus strand of NZ_AEJB01000686.1, from coordinate 43,053 downwards.
GGGTCGGCGGAGAAGTGTGAGGAGCAGCCAGTCCCCCAGGTAGACGGGCACCAGGGGGGCGGGGAGGTTGCGGCGGGCGAGCCAGACGCGGTTGCGTGCGACCATGCGGTGGTAGACCGCGTGCCGCGAGGGCGCGGTCGCCGGATGGTAGAGCAGCATGTCGGCCCGGTAGTCGATCATCCAGCCCGCGTCGAGGGCCCGCCAGGCGAGGTCGGTCTCCTCGTGGGCGTAGAAGAACTCCTCGGGGAGGATGCCCACTTGGGCGAAGACCTTCGTACGGACGGCGTTGGCGCCGCCGAGGAAGCTGGTGACGCGGGAGCTGCGCATCGGGTCCGTGGTGCCCGGGCGGGGCACGTGGCGGCGCTGGGTGAGGCCGGTGTCGGGGTCGGCGATGCGGAAGCTGATGATGCCCAGGCGGGGGTCGGCGGTGAAGGCCCGGCGGCACAGTTCGGCGGTGTCCTGGTGGCCGAGGAGGCCGTCGTCGTCCAGGAACATCAGGATGTCGACGTCGCCGCCGGCCGGGCCGAACGCCTCGATGCCGACGTTGCGTCCGCCGGGGATGCCGAGGTTCTCGGGCAGCTCGATGCTCCGTACGCCCTCGGGGAGGTCCGGGACGGGCGAGCCGTTGCCGACCACGACGATCTGGACCGGGTCGCCCTCCTGTTTGGCGATCGAGTCGACGAGGGCGCGCAGTTCGTCGGGGCGGTTGCCCATGGTGATGATCACCGCGCCGACTCTCATCGCCGTACTCACCGCAGCCTGCTGGACGCGAGGATGGACACGAGGTGCAGCGCGGTCTGCAGGATCGCGATGCCGGCCAGGACCGCGATGCCCAGGCGGGTCCAGAACAGGTCGCCGCCGATGGCGTCGAGGACCGCCAGGAAGAGGATGAACAGGCTCGCCTCGATGCCGCCGATCAGCCGGTGGAACTTGAGCGCGGCGGCGGCCTTACGCGCCAGGGCGAGCCCCTCTGAGCGCGGCACCGACAGTTCCTCCTTGGCGGCCTCCAGTCCGCTGCGGGACCGGGCCACGTCCACCAGGTCGGTCTCGGCCTTGATCAGGATCGCGCCGAGGGCGGCCAGGGTGCCGAGGAACGCCCACAGCCACTCGGGTCCCCCGGAGCCGTCCCACAGGTCGGCGCCGCGCAGCCCGAAGCCGATCAGCAGGGCCGACTCGGAGAGGTAGTGGCCGATGCGGTCGAGGTACACACCGGTGATCGAGGTCTGGTTCCGCCAGCGGGCGATCTCGCCGTCGACGCAGTCGAGGAGCAGGTACAGCTGGATCAGTACGGCACCGAGGATCGCCCCGGTGAGGCCGGGCACCAGGAGGGCCGCGCCCGCCAGGCCGCCCGCGACGACCATCAGGTACGTGAGCTGGTTGGGCGTGATCCTGGTGTTCACCAGGTACGGGTCGACCCGCAGGGACACCTCGCGCATGTAGAGGCGTCCCGCCCAGTGCTCGCCGCTGCGCCGGTCCTTCACCCCTTCGGGGTGGACGACAGGGCGTAGTTCAGCTACCGATGGCCTTGACATAGTCCGCGTACGTGTCCTTGATCTGGTCGTATCTGAGGTCGAGGTGTTCCAGGATCGTGTAGCGACCGGGTCTGGTCTGCGGGGCGTACTCGACGACCCGTACGAACTCGTCCGTGGTGAAGCCGATCTCCTCCGGCAGCACCGGCAGCCCGTGCCGGCGCAGCACCTCGGCCATGTACGCCGACTCGTCGTGCGCGCCCCGCAGATACATGGCGAAGGCGGCGCCGAGGCCGCACTGTTCGCCGTGGCTCGCGGCACGCTTGGGATACAGCAGGTCGAAGGCGTGGTTGATCTCGTGGCAGGCGCCGGAGGACGGGCGGGAGTCGCCCGACACCGACATGGCGATACCGGTGAGGACCAGGGCCTCGGCCAGCACCTGGAGGAAGGCGTTGTCGCCGACCCCGCCGGGGTGGCGCAGCACGGCCTCACCGGCCTGGCGGGCCATCGCGGCGGCGAGGCCGTCGATCTTCTCGCCGTTGACCTGACCGGCCAGCTCCCAGTCGGCGACCGCGGAGATGTTCGACATGGCGTCGCCGATCCCGGAGCGCACGAACCGCGCCGGGGCCTCGCGGATCACGTCGAGGTCGATGACGACGGCGATCGGGTTGGGTACGCCGTACGAGCCGCGCCCCGCGTCGTTGTCGAGGGTGGCGACCGGGGAGCACAGGCCGTCGTGCGCGAGGTTGGTGGCGACGGCGACGAGGGGCAGCCCGACGCGGGCGGCGGCGAACTTGGCGCAGTCGATGATCCGGCCGCCGCCGAGGCCGACCACGGCGTCGTAGTGGCCGGACTTGATGGCGTCGGCCAGCCGGATCGCGTCGTCGATGGTGCCGCCGGCGACCTCGTACCAGGTGGCGCCGGGCAGCGCGGGGGTGAGCCGCGCGCGCAGCTTGGCGCCGGAACCGGCGCTGACCGCGACGGCGATCTTCCCGGAGTGGGAGATCCGCTGGTCGAACAGGACGTCCGCCAGATGGTCCAGGGCCCCCCGGCGGATGTCGACGACGACCGGCGAGGGGATCAGCCTCGTCAGTACCGGCACGCGATCTCCCGTCCTCGGGCGAGATCGTCGTGGTTGTCTATCTCGACCCACGGGACCTCGCCGATGGGTGCCACGTCGATACGGAAACCACGGTCGACCAGTTCCTGGTAGCCGTGCTCGTAGAACTGCTGGGGGTCGGTCTCCCACACGGTCTTCAGCGCGTCGGCCAGGTCGGCCGCGGCGGCGCCCTCGATGAGGGTGACGCCGATGTACTCGCCGGTGGCCTCCGCGGGGTCCATCAGCTTGGTGATCTTCCGCACGCCCTGCTCCGGGTCCACGATCACCTTCATCTCCTCGTCGGCGAGATCCTTCACCGTGTCGAGGGCCAGGATGATGCGCTTCCCGTCACCGCGCGCGGCGAGGAGCGTCCGCTCGACTGAGACGGGGTGCACGGTGTCGCCGTTCGCGAGGATGACCCCGTCGGTGAGGGCGTCCCGGCCGCACCAGAGGGAGTAGGCGTTGTTCCACTCCTCGGCGCGGTCGTTGTCGATGAGAGTGAGCTTCAGCCCGTACTTCTTCTCCAGGGCCGTCTGCCGCTCGTACACGGCTTCCTTGCGGTAGCCGACGATGATCGCGGCCTCGGTGAGGCCGATCTCGGCGAAGTTGGCGAGGGTGAGGTCGAGCACGGTGGGGCCGTCCTCGTCGCCCGCGGGGCCGACCGGCACGAGAGCCTTTGGCAGGCTGTCGGTGTAGGGGCGCAGACGCCTTCCGGCGCCGGCCGCCAGCACGAGGCCGATCATGCGGGTACTCCTTCGTCGTGTACGGCGGGGGCGCCGCCCTGGTGGGCGATCACCCAGTAGCGGATGCTCTCGGCGAGCACCAGCAGGGCCACGGCCACGGCGAGGACCGTGAGCGCGACCACGAACTGCGAGGAGGTGAGCAGCGCGGCCAGGACGACGACCACCAGTGTCCGGCCCTCGTGCCCTCCGCTCGCCCGTACCAGCCAGCGCGGGGGCGCTCCGGCGTTGCCACGGATGCGGTACACCGTGTCGTAGTGATGGTAGGCGACGGCGGCCACGAGGCCGAAAGCCGCGGGAAGTGCTCCGTTTACCTCCGCTTTGCCCGCGAGAAGGAGGACTGTGCCGTATTCGGCGGCCCGGAAGAGCGGGGGGACGAGCCAGTCGAGGCGGCCCGTGAGGGGCAGTGCGACCGCGCCACCCGCGCTGAGCACGTACAGCACGGAGAGGGCCACGGGGATCGGGCTGCCGTACCCGCACACCCATACGGCGAAGATCAGCACCGCCGTACCTTCCAGCGCGAGGAGGAGGCGCGAGCCACCCGTTGTACGCCCGGGGACCCGCCCGACCAGCTCCGCGAGCGGCCCGCTGTCCGCGAGGTCCGCCAGGGCCTGTGCAGCGCGCTCGGTACGCTGGGCCTTTCGGGTGAGTGAGCGCAGGACGCGGCCGGCCGTGGTGTACGTGGCCGCGAAGCCGCAGCCGACGAGCAGCACGGTGAAGGTGGTCCGGGGGGTGGTGAGGGCCGTGAGGACGGCGATCAGGGCCCAGCGCTCGCCGATCGGCAGGACGATCATCCGGCGTACCCAGACCGTCCAGCCGACGCCGTCGAGGCGGTCGGAGAGGGCGGCCGTGGGGCTGGTGTTCGCCGTCGCGGCCGGGTCTCCGGCGTTCGCCTCGTTGAAGGCGAAGTCGACGACGTGCCGGCAGCTCTGGAGGATCATCGCGCCGAGGGCGAGCGCCCATACGTCGTCGCCGCCGCGCGCCGCCCCGAGTGCGAGGCCCGCGTAGAAGGCGTACTCCTTGGCGCGGTCGAAGGTGGCGTCCAGCCAGGCGCCGAGCGTCGAGTACTGGAGGGAGTAGCGGGCGAGCTGGCCGTCGGCGCAGTCCAGGACGAAGGAGACCAGGAGGAGCACGCCCGCCGTGACGTAGCCGCCGCGGGTGCCCGTGGCCGCGCAGCCGGCCGCGATGAGCGCGGTGAGCAGCGAGGCGGTGGTGACCTGGTTCGGGGTGAGGCCCCGGCGGGCGCACCAGCGGGCCAGATGGCGGGAGTAGGGGCTGACGCAGAACGTGGTGAAGAAGCCGTCCCGGGACTTCACGGCCGACTTCAGGCGTACGGCCTCGTCGTCGACGGCGGCGACGGCCCGCCGTGCCTCGTCGCGGGCCTCGGGGCCGGCGGGGACGGCGGCGGTCAGGCTGCCCAGAGCGGGGCGGTGGACGCCGGCACCGTCCGCTTCGAGAGCGAGGGCGATGCGGTCGGCGAGGCTGTCCACGGCGACGGCGGAAGCGGCGGAGGCGGCCGTGCCGGGGGTCGCCGGGGCTTCGCCGCTCGCGGAGATCTCCCGGGCCAGTACGCGGGTCAGGGCGGTGCGGCCTGCGCCGGGCTGTGCCGTCAGGGCGCCCGGTACCGCGGCGAGCGGGAAGCGGGGGTCGGTGAGGCCGAGGCGCAGCGCGTGGAGGTGACCGACGAAGCGGGCGTCCACGACGGCGACCCGTTCGTCACAGGGTGACTCGGCGAGGAGGGTCTCGGTGCCGGCGACGTCGGTCGCGCTCCGCACGTCGAAGCCGAGGGACCGCAGATCGCCCTCGATCGACGATCCGGGAACCGGCTGACCCGTGAGGATGGCGGTCGGCAACCGAACTCACTCCCTGGACACCGACGCATGCACGCCGGTCCTGTACATGATGGTGGGGGGAACCCTGACCCACGGTGGCCGGGCAGCATGTCGGCAGAGGCTATCGGATGGGGCCTCGCCTGTGCTCACCGGCTGTTCCAGGTCCGATTCCGGCGGACCGGCGGCCGCCTCGACCCGGTCATCATGGGCGACCCCACCCGCCGCGCACAAACCGTCGCCCCGGTCGGCGCCCCGCACGGGCCCCGGTCCCCCGGCCAGGGCGGCGGGCGTCACCCGACGGGCGGCCACGATCTCCGCACCTCCTGACCTGCGTTTCGTTTCCGCAGGTCAGGGCACATGACAACGGTGTTCAGTGCCGCGTTGCCACATACCCCCCACCCGTAGTTGACTGATCCCGGGACGGGGCTCGGCACGAACACCAGGAGGCGGCTTCCATGGGGGCTGGGCACGATCACGGACACGCGCACGGCGCGCCGACCACGGGTACGGCGGCAGCGGCGTACCGCGGGCGGCTGCGTTTCGCGCTGGCCATCACGCTCACCGTCATGGTCGTCGAGATCGTCGGCGGGCTCGTCGCCGACTCGCTCGCGCTCATCGCGGACGCGGCGCACATGGCGACGGACGCGCTGGGCCTCGGCATGGCGCTGCTCGCGATCCACTTCGCGAACCGCCCGCCGAGCGGCAACCGCACCTTCGGGTACGCCCGCGCCGAGATCCTCGCCGCGCTCGCCAACTGTCTGCTGCTGCTCGGCGTCGGCGGCTACGTCCTGTACGAGGCGATCCAGCGGTTCGTCACGCCCGCGGAGACCGAGGGCGGGGTGACCGTCGTCTTCGGCCTGATCGGCCTGGTGGCGAACATGATCTCGCTGGCGATGCTGATGCGCGGCCAGAAGGAGAGCCTGAACGTGCGGGGCGCCTTCCTGGAGGTCGCCGCGGACGCGCTGGGCTCGGTGGCGGTGCTGATCTCGGCGGCGGTCATCATGGCGACGGGATGGCAGCGGGCCGACCCCATCGCCTCGGTCGTCATCGGTGTGATGATCGTCCCGCGCACTTGGAAGCTGCTGCGCGAGACCCTGAACGTGCTCCTGGAGGCCGCTCCCCGGGACGTCGACATGGCGGACGTACGGGCCCACATACTGGCGCTGCCCGGCGTGGAGGACGTACACGATCTGCACGCCTGGACGATCACCTCGGGGATGCCGGTGCTGTCGGCGCACGTGGTCGTCAGTTCGGAGGTGCTGAGCGGGATCGGGCACGAGAAGATGCTGCACGAGCTCCAGGGCTGCCTGGGCGACCACTTCGACGTGGAGCACTGCACCTTCCAGCTGGAGCCCGGCGGGCACGCCGAGCACGAGTCGAAACTCTGCCTCTGAGCCCCGCCTCCGAGCCCGTTCGGTACGTGCCGTCAACGGAACGCGACCGTCCGGCGCGCGCCCGCGTCCCCCTCTTCAAGCCCCCCTCTCGGACGGTTCCCCGGCCGGGGAACCGGGCACGATGGACTATCACGTCACCGGCGGGTCGCTTTCGCGCCGGACATGCGGGGGGCGCCGCGAAGTGCCGGGAGTGCCGGATTCGTACGGCAGACTTGGGGCTCGAAGACCGAGGCGAAGGATGGGTATGCCGATCACACCTGCCACCGCGACGCACAACAGTTCGTCGAACGGCACAGCAGAAGCGATCTTGCTCGAACTGGTCGACGAGAACGGCACGACGATCGGCACCGCCGAGAAGCTCTCCGCCCACCAGCCACCGGGCCGGCTGCACCGGGCGTTCTCCGTTTTCCTCTTCGACGAGCAGGGCCGACTGCTCCTGCAACAGCGCGCGTTGGGTAAGTACCACTCCCCCGGCGTCTGGTCCAACACCTGCTGCGGCCACCCCTACCCCGGTGAGGCGCCCTTCGCGGCGGCGGCCCGGCGGACGTACGAGGAGCTGGGCATCTCCCCGTCGCTGCTGGCCGAGGCGGGCACGGTCCGCTACAACCACCCGGACCCGGAGTCGGGACTGGTGGAGCAGGAGTACAACCACCTGTTCGTCGGCATGGCGCAGTCGGCGCTCGCGCCGGACCCGGAGGAGGTCGGGGACACGGCGTACGTCACCCCGGCCGAGCTGGCGGAGCGGCATGCGAAGGACCCGTTCTCGGCCTGGTTCATGACCGTGCTGGACGCGGCGCGCCCGGCGGTGCGGGAGCTGACGGGTCCGTCGGCCGGCTGGTGAGGGCCTAAGGCCGCACCTGTACGGGGGTGAGCGGCAGGGCCGCCCAGACGACCTTGCCGCCGCTCGCCGTGTGCTCGATGTCGCAGACGCCGCCCGCCTCCCTGGTGATCTCCCGGACCAGAAGCAGCCCGCGCCCGCCGGTCCGGCCGTGGTCGGCCTCAAGTGCGCTGGGGCGGTAGGGGTGGTTGTCCTCCACCGACACCCGGACCCACTCGGCGCCGACGGCGACCTCCACGGCGAGGGTCGGGGAGAGGAGCGCCGCGTGCCGGACGGCGTTCGTCGCCAGTTCCGAGACGATCAGCAGCAGCCCGTGCACCACGTCCGGTGCGGCCGGTACTCCCTGCCGGTACAGCAGGTCCCGGACGGCGTGCCGCGCCTGCGGTACGGAGGCGTCGACGGCGGGCGCGGTGAACCTCCAGACCCCTTCATAGGGAAGCGGGTCCGGGGGTCTCCGCTCCGTCTCCGCCGGCACTCCGTCGTCCGCTGGGCGTGAGCCTGACTCGCGCCCATGGTCATCCATCGTTCGGTCGCCGCCCTCGCGCTCGATTGTCACCACGGGACGAGTGTTGGTAACGAAGGGTCGCCACCGGAGAACTGAACAGAAGTCAGCACGTATCGAGCACTTTCGACTGATCAAGCACGCCATGAGCCCACATGAGGCCGGACCTGGTCATCTCGTGTCGACTTCGTGAACTATTCGGGTTGTACGGGTTTGCTGCCGCCGTCGTCGGGGCGCCCGGATCCGGCGGATAGCATCCCGCCCATGGAGCCGCAGCTGACCCACAGTGCCGCCGACGGGGTCGCCACCGTCGTCATCCGCCACCCGGCCAAGCGCAACGCCATGACGGCCGGCATGTGGCGCGCGCTGCCGCCGCTGCTCGCGGGCCTGGCCGCCGACCCGGACGTCCGCGTCCTGGTGCTCACGGGAGCGGACGGGACGTTCTGCGCCGGCGCCGACATCTCGACACTCCAGGGTTCGCCGGAGGAGGCGCAGCGGCTGGCCGTGCGGGCGGAGGACGCCCTCGCGGCCTTTCCGAAGCCGGTCCTCGCGGCGATCCGCGGCCACTGTGTGGGCGGCGGCGCGCAGCTCGCGGCGGCCTGCGATCTGCGGTTCGCCGAGGAGGGGGCGCTGTTCGGGGTGACTCCGGCGAAGCTGGGTCTCGTCTACCCGGCGTCGTCCACCCGGCGGTTGGCGGCCCTGGTAGGTCCGGCGACCGCCAAGTACCTTCTGTTCTCGGGCGAGTTGATCGACGCGGAGCGCGCGTTGCGCACCGGGTTCCTCGACGAGATGCTGCCTGCGGGCGAACTCGACAAGCGGGTGACGGAGTTCGCCCGCGTCCTCACCTCACGCTCGCGGCTCACCCAGGCGGCGGCGAAGGAGTTCGCGGACGGGCGCACCGACCGGGACACCTACTGGGCCGGGCAGGCGCGGGAGAGCGGCGAGGCCGCGGAGGGGGTCGCCGCGTTCCTGGAACGCCGTCCCCCGGACTTCTCCTGGACCGGACCGGTGTCTCCTACCGCCCGGTGAACCGGCTGCGGGAGCGCAGGAGTTCCACCAGGTGTGCGGGTGCCTTGTGCGGGGCGCCGGCGTCGTAGGGCGGCTGCGGGTCGTACTCCGTCGCGAGCTGTACGGTCCTGGCGTGCTCGTCGCCCGCGATGCGGCCGGTCAGGGTGAGCGCCATGTCGATGCCGGAGGAGACCCCGGCGGAGGTGACGTACTTGCCGTCCGTCACCACCCGCTCCCCCGTGGGCTGTGCGCCGTACTTCGGGAGCTGCTCCAGGGCCAGCCAGTGCGAGGTGGCGCGGCGGCCGGTGAGCAGTCCGGCGGCGGCCAGGAGCAGCGAGCCGGTGCACACGGAGGTCGTCCAGGTGGTGGTGGCGTCCGCGCGGCGCAGCCAGCCGAGCAGAGCCTCGTTGTCCATCTGCGCGGACTGCCCGGGGCCGCCGGGCACGACCACGATGCCGGGGTTCGGTACGTCGGCCAGGGCGCGGTCGGCGATGAGCGCGAGGCTGCCGCTGTCGTTGCGGACGGGCCCGGTCTCCTCGGCGACGAAGACGGTCTCCGTGTCCGGGAGCCGGCTGAGGATCTCGTACGGGCCGACCGTGTCGAGGGCGGTGAAGCGGTCGAAGAGCAGCAGGGCGATCTGCATGGCGGGCCTTCCGGTGCGGTGTGTCACGGCGTGACAGTGGTCAGGGGGCGGAGGCGGGGCGGAAGCGGCGGCGGTACTCGGCCGGGGCCGTGCCGAGGCTTCTGACGAAGGCCCGGCGCATGGCCTCCGGGGTGGCGTAACCGCTGACGCGTGAAATCCCCTCGACGCTGTCCGACGTGTCCTCCAGCAGGCGCCGGGCATGTTCGAGGCGGACCCGGTCGACGTAGCGGCCGGGCGTGATGCCGGTCTCGGTGCGGAAGGCGCGGGCGAAGTGCCGGGGTGAGAGACGGGCACGGGCGGCGAGGGACTCGACGCTCAGGTCACCGTCCGGGTGCTCGGAGATCCAGTGCTGGACCGCGCGCAGCGGCTCGCGCCTGGCGGTCTGTGCGGCGAGCTGGGCGCTGAACTGGGCCTGGTTTCCCGGCCGGCGCAGAAAGACGACCAGATGACGGGCGACGGTGAGCGCGGTGTCACGGCCGAGGTCCTCCTCCACGAGAGCGAGGGCGAGATCGATGCCGGCGGTGACACCGGCCGACGTCAGCACTCGTCCGTCGCGTACGTAGATGGGCTCGGGGTCGACGTCGACGGCCGGGTGGTCGCGGGCGAGCCGGTCGCAGTACCCCCAGTGCGTGGTCGCGCGCAGACCGTCCAGCAGACCGGCGGCGGCGAGCAGCAGTGCTCCCGTGCACACGGACACCAGCCGTTCGGGACGCGGGCCGTGCGCGCGCAGCCAGTCGACCAGGCGCGGGTCGGCGGCCCGGGAGCCCGGTCCGCCGGGGACCAGAAGGGTGTGCGGTACGGGGGCGTCGGCGAGTGCGCCGTCCGGGACGAGGGTGAGGCCGCTGGAGGAGCGGACCGGTTCGCCGGTCAGCGAGGCGGTACGGATGAGGTAGCCGCCCGGGTGTCCCGCGGATGCCTGGGCGAGCACCTCGACGGGGCCGGTGACATCGAGGATCTGGACGTCGTCGAAGAGGACGACGAGGACGGTTCGCTGCGCCATACCCCGGATTCTCGGCGGCGCGGGTGATGGCCGCAATGACGAGTTTCCCACCTTTCCTGCCATTCCCTGTGCGGGGTGGCCCGATGGCAGGTGACTTGCGGGCGTGTGGCGCCCTGCTGCCCGGATGTCGGTGCCACCTGCCACAATTGCCGCGCAACCTCAGTGGAGAAGGCGGTACGGGATCGTGACGACACCCGGGTCCATCGAAGTAGGGTCCATCGAAGGCAGGATCGCCGAGGAACTCGGCGTACGGGAGCGGCAGGTGAGGGCCGCCGTCGAGTTGCTCGACGGGGGTTCGACAGTGCCCTTCATCGCCCGCTACCGCAAGGAAGCGACCGAGATGCTCGACGATGCGCAGCTGCGCACGTTGGAGGAGCGGCTGCGCTATCTGCGGGAGCTGGAGGAGCGGCGGGCCGCGATCCTCGAGTCGGTGCGCGAGCAGGGCAAGCTGACGCCCGAGGTCGAGGCGCAGATCCGCGGGGCCGAGACGAAGGCGCGCCTGGAGGACATCTACCTGCCGTTCAAGCCGAAGCGGCGGACGAAGGCCCAGATCGCGCGCGAGGCGGGCCTCGAACCGCTGGCCGAGGGGCTGCTTGGGGACCCGTCCGTGGACCCGCTCGCCGCGGCGGCGGCCTTCGTCGACGCCGACAAGGGCGTCGCCGATCCGCAGGCCGCGCTGGACGGCGCGCGCTCGATCCTCACCGAGCGGTTCTCGGAGGACGCCGACCTGATCGGCGAGGTGCGTGAACGCATGTGGGTGCGCGGGCGGCTGGCCGCCAAGGTGAAGGAGGGCAAGGAGGAGGCGGGCGCCAAGTTCGCCGACTACTTCGACTTCGCCGAGCCCTTCACCGCCCTGCCCTCGCACCGCATCCTCGCGATGCTGCGCGGCGAGAAGGAGGACGTCCTCGACCTGGTCCTGGAGCCGGAGGAGCCGACGGATGGCCCTTCCTCGTACGAGGGGATCATCGCCCACCGTTTCGGGATCGCCGAGCGCGGCCGTCCGGGCGACAAGTGGCTGAAGGAAACGGTGCGTTGGGCCTGGCGGACCCGGATCCTGGTGCACCTCGGCATCGACGTGCGCCTTCGGCTGCGTACGGTCGCCGAGGACGAGGCGGTCAACGTGTTCGCGGCGAACCTGCGCGACCTGCTGCTCGCCGCCCCGGCCGGCACACGCGCGACGCTGGGACTGGACCCCGGGTTCCGGACAGGCGTCAAGGTGGCCGTGGTGGACGCGACGGGCAAGGCCGTCGCCACGGACGTGATCTATCCGCATGTTCCGGCGAACAAGTGGGACGAGGCGCTCGCCAAGCTGGCCCGGCTCGCCAAGGAGCACTCGGTCGACCTGATCGCCATCGGCAACGGTACGGCGTCGCGCGAGACGGACAAGCTCGCCGGTGAACTCATCGCCAAGCACCCCGAGTTGAAGCTCACCAAGGTGATGGTGTCCGAGGCGGGCGCGTCGGTGTACTCGGCGTCGGCGTTCGCCTCGCAGGAGCTGCCGGGCATGGACGTGTCGCTGCGCGGGGCGGTGTCGATCGCCCGGCGGCTGCAGGACCCGCTGGCCGAGCTGGTGAAGATCGACCCGAAGTCGATCGGGGTCGGGCAGTACCAGCACGACCTGTCCGAGGTGAAACTGTCGCGGTCGCTGGACGCGGTGGTCGAGGACTGCGTGAACGGTGTCGGTGTCGACGTCAACACGGCGTCCACGCCGCTCCTTTCGCGGGTCTCCGGCATCTCCTCCGGGCTCGCGGAGAACATCGTGGCGCACCGGGACGCGAACGGGCCGTTCACGTCACGGTCCCAGCTGAAGAGTGTCCCGCGGCTCGGGCCGAAGGCGTACGAGCAGTGTGCGGGGTTCCTGCGGATCCGGGGCGGGGACGATCCGCTGGACGCGTCCAGTGTGCACCCGGAGGCTTATCCGGTGGTGCGGCGGATGGTGAAGTCGGCCGGTAGTCAGGTGGCTTCGCTGGTCGGGAACACGGCGGTGCTGCGGTCGCTGCGGCCCGACGACTTCGTCGACGAGAAGTTCGGTCTGCCGACGGTGACGGACATTCTGCGCGAGCTGGAGAAGCCCGGGCGCGACCCGCGGCCCGCCTTCGCGACGGCCACGTTCAAGGAGGGGGTCGAGAAGATCGGCGACCTGGCCTCCGGGATGGTGCTGGAGGGTGTGGTCACGAACGTGGCGGCGTTCGGGGCGTTCGTGGATGTCGGCGTCCACCAGGACGGGCTGGTGCATGTGTCCGCGATGTCGAAGACGTTCGTCAAGGACCCGCACGACGTCGTGAAGTCCGGTGACATCGTCAAGGTGAAGGTGCTCGACGTCGACATTCCGCGGAAGCGGATCTCCCTGACGCTGCGGTTGGACGACGAGGCGGTGGCCTCCGGCGAAGGTCAGCAGCAGGGGGGTGGGGGGCGGCCTCAGCGTGGGGGGCGTGCACCTCAGCCTCGGCAGCGCCAGGGGCAGGGTCAGGGTCAGGGTCAGGGTCAGGGTCAGGGGAACGGTGCGTCTCGGCAGGCGGCGCCCGCGCCGGGGAACAGTGCGATGGCGGACGCGCTGCGGAAGGCGGGGCTGGTGGATCCCAAGAGGCGCTGATGCCGGCGGGCGGGTGGGTCGCGCGGCCCGGCGCTTACGGGGTGCCGCTGCGCCCACCCGTGCCGCCCCAGCGGCACGACTGCCCGCAACTGAGGCTGATCGGGCGCAGCCCGTTCCAGGGGCGCGGGGAACTGCGCGACCAGCCCCCACCGACCCGCACGCACAACCCAGCCGACGCAGCCCAGCGCAGCCCTACGCCAGCTCCCTCACCTTGCCGGCCGTCACCTCGAAGCGCCGCGTCACCCGTACCGCGTCCAGCATTCTGCGGTCGTGGGTCACCAGGAGCAGCGTGCCCTCGTAGGAGTCGAGGGCCTGTTCCAGTTGTTCGATGGCCGGGAGGTCGAGGTGGTTGGTCGGCTCGTCCAGGACCAGGAGGTTCACGCCCCTGCCCTGGAGCAGGGCCAGGGCCGAGCGGGTGCGTTCGCCGGGGGACAGGGTCGCCGCCGGGCGTAGGACGTGCTCCGCCTTCAGGCCGAACTTGGCCAGGAGCGTGCGGACTTCCGCCGGCTCCGTGTCGGGTACCGCCTCGCAGAACGCGTCCAGCAGCGCCTCGGGGCCGTGGAAGAGCTTGCGGGCCTGGTCCACCTCGCCGACCACCACACCCGAACCGAGCGCGGCGTGACCCTCGTCGAGCGGGATCCGGCCCAGCAGCGCGGCCAGGAACGTCGACTTGCCGGCCCCGTTCGCGCCCGTGACCGCGATGCGGTCCGCCCAGTCGATCTGTACGGTCACCGGGCCGAGCGTGAAGCCCGCGCGGCGCACCTCCGCGTCCCGGAGGGTCGCGACCACCGAGCCGGAACGCGGGGCCGCCGCGATCTCCATCCGCAGTTCCCACTCCTTGCGCGGCTCTTCGACCACGTCCAGGCGTTCGATCATGCGCTGGGTCTGGCGGGCCTTCGCGGCCTGCTTCTCGCTGGCCTCGCTGCGGAACTTGCGGCCGATCTTGTCGTTGTCGTTGTTCGCCTTGCGCCGGGCGTTCTTGACGCCCTTGTCCATCCAGCCGCGCTGCATCTGGGCCCGGTCCTGGAGCGCGGAGCGTTTGTCGGCGTACTCCTCGAAGTCGTCGCGGGCGTGCCTGCGGGCGACGTCCCGCTCCTCCAGGTAGGCCTCGTAGCCGCCGCCGTAGAGCCTGATCTGCTGCTGGGCGAGGTCGAGTTCGAGGACCTTGGTGACCGTGCGGGTGAGGAACTCGCGGTCGTGGCTGACGACGAGCGTGCCGGCGCGCAGGCCCTTGACGAAGCGCTCCAGGCGTTCGAGGCCGTCGAGGTCCAGGTCGTTCGTCGGCTCGTCGAGGAGGAAGACGTCGTAGCGGGAGAGGAGCAGGGAGGCGAGGCCCGCCCTCGCCGCCTGGCCGCCCGACAGGGAGGTCATCGGCTGGTCCAGGTCAACGGTCAGGGCCAGGGAACCGGCGACCTCGTCCGCCCGCTCGTCCAGGTCGGCGCCGCCGAGGTCGAGCCAGCGCTCCAGGCTCACCGAGTACGCGTCGTCCGCGCCCGGGGCTCCGTCCACCAGCGCCTGCGTCGCCTCGTCCATCACACGCTGCGCCTCGGCCACGCCCGTGCGGCGGGCGAGGAACTCGCGGACGGTCTCGCCCTCCCGGCGCTCCGGCTCCTGCGGGAGATGGCCGACGCTCGCGCTCGGCGGGGAGAGGCGCAGCTCGCCCTGCTCGGGCGGGAGCAGCCCGGCCAGCATCTTGAGGAGGGTGGACTTGCCCGCGCCGTTGGCACCGACGAGCCCGATCACGTCGCCGGGCGCGACGACGAGGTCGAGCCCGGCGAAGAGGGAGCGGTCGCCGTGGCCGGCGGCGAGGTTCTTGGCGACGAGAGTGGCAGTCATCAGGAGGCCGATCCTAGCTGCCGCGGGCGGCGGCCCGGCCTCCCGGATGTCACCTGGCCATCGGCTCCACCAGCACGGTTCCCGACGTACGCGCCACGATGAACGACTCCCCCTTCACCGCCTTCGCCTCCAGCGGGATGCGGTGCCGGCCGGGGTCGAGGATGCCGTCGAAGACCTCCAGGGTGTGGGTGCGGTACAGACGGTCCAGCCGGTACGCGGTGAGGTGGACGCGGCAGGTGGAGGTGACCTCTATGCCCGCCTCGCCGTCGGCGGCGACCAGGCGGGTGAGGCGGCGCTGTACCGGCGGGCTTCGGTCCAGGGCGTGTTCGATCTGGGCGACGAGGAGCGGGACGATCGGGGCGAGACCGTCCACGTACGCCACTTCGACACCCGCGTGGTCGAAGGAGCGGCGTACCGCGGCGCGTTCCTCCTCGTCGATCGCGCGGCCGAAGGCGACGGCGCCGTAGCCCCGCAGTTCGTCGGCGGGGACGTCCGCGGCGTCCCGGGTGATGTCCGCGCCGATGCCGATGATGCGCAGCGCGGCGGCGAGCTTGGCGAGGCCGGCGGCGCGGGCGCCGATCAGCAGGACCCGGCGGCGGGCCGCGCCGGCCTCGGCGGAGCCCACCGCCTCGGCGGCCTCGGCGGTGTCGAGGAGGGAGCCGAGCGTGTCCCGGTACTCGGCGCCGGGGAAACGGAAGGGCCCGATGCCGTGGTAGCCGTTGAGCTCCAGGTCGGCGTGGGTGTCCGTCTGCCAGGCGAAGTCGCGCCACACGTAGTCGTCGCCCTCTCTCTCGATGGCCGCCGTCACGGCGCCGCACGCGAGGTCGGCGCACTCGGGACAGCCGTAGATGACGTACCGGCCGCCCGCCAGGGGTGCGTCGGCCTCCAGGAGCAGGCCGCGGACCTGCGCGGTGAAGATCGCGGGCGGGACGTCGGAGGCGAGCGGGGAGACCGCGTCGAGGTCGGAGAGCTGGTGGAGGAGGGGGCGTCCGTCGACGATGAAGTCGAGGAAGTCCCGGTGGACCTGGTAGTCACCGTTGGCCAGGACTCCACCGGCACGTATCGCCGGTGCCAGGCCGAAGGTCGCGTACTCGGCAGACATGTTGTGAGTATCCCCAGACCGGGACCGATCTGAGCACGGCATGACATATTCCGCTACGGTCCCGGCGTGGAGACGCGACTGAGTGGTGAAGTGATCGTGGTCGGTGGCGGGGTCATCGGCCTGACGACGGCGCTGGTGCTGGCCGAGCGCGGCAGGCGGGTCCGGGTCTGGACGCGGGAGCCGGCCGAGCTGACGACCTCGGCGGTTGCGGGCGCGCTGTGGTGGCCGTACCGGATCGAGCCGGAGGCGTCGGCCGGGGAATGGGCGCTCGCGTCGCTGTCCGTGTACGAGGAGTTGGCTCAGCGGCCCGGCGAGACGGGCGTACGCATGGTCGAGGGTGTACAGACCGGGCTGCGGCTGGACGAGCTGGGGCCGTGGGCGGCCCGGGTACCGGAGTTGCGGGAGACGGCTGAAGGACTTCGGGCGCGGCTGCCGTTGGTCGACATGCCGGTCCATCTGGGCTGGCTGCGGGAGCGGTTCCTCGCGGCGGGCGGGGTCGTGGAGGAACGATCCGTCAGGGACCTCGCCGAAGCCGCCGAGTCGGACGCGGTGGATGCCGTCGTCAACTGCACGGGGATCGGTGCGCGCGAACTGGTGCCCGATCCGGCGGTGCGCCCCGTGCGGGGGCAGTTGGTCGTCGTGGAGAACCCGGGGATCACCACGTGGTTCACGGCGGCGGGGCACTCCGACGCGAAGACCACGTACTTCTTTCCGCAGCCGGGCGGGCTGATCCTGGGCGGCACGGCCGAGGAGGACGAGTGGTCGCTCGTGCCCGATCCGGCGGTGGCGGAGGAGATCGTGCGGAGGTGTGCGGAGGTACGGCCGGAGATCGCCGGGGCACGGGTGCTCGGCCACCGCGTCGGACTGCGGCCCACCCGCGACTCGGTGCGGCTGGACCGCGAACTGCTCGCTGATGGGCGGGTGTTGGTCCACAACTACGGACACGGCGGCGCCGGCGTCACGGTCGCGTGGGGGTGTGCGCAGGACGCTGCGCGGCTTGCCGGGTCCTAGTCGCTGCGCCGGTCGGGCGGTTCATCTGCCGCGGGCGGGTGGGGGCTGGTGGCGCGGTTCCCCGCGCCCCTGACGGGGCGCGGGGCGCACGCGGCGCCGATCACGACCGCCCGACCGACAGGGCGGCCCCGGTCGGCCCGCCCGTTCAGCAGTCCTTGACCGCCTCCCCCGCCGCCAGGTGGTACGGCGCCCGCTCGTCGAGCAGCAGCGGTACGAGGGCGCGCAGCGACTGGCGCAGGGGAACGTAGGCCCCGGCCCCGTGGATGTCGCGCCGTACCCGCACTCCGTGCAACGCCAGTTCGTCGGCCACCTCCGTGTACTGGTCGCCCGTGAGCCGGTAGCCGCATGCCGGGTTCGCGATCACCTCGGCGGGTTCGGCGGGGTCGTTGTCCGCGCCGCCGAGGTAGACCGGCCCGGTGTCCCGGTACCCGGCCAGCCGCGCGGCGCCGGCGGCCGCGTCGAGCTGTCGGCCCCGCTCCCCGGCGAAGCTGAACAGCCCCTTCAGCGCGGCGAGTTGGGAGTTCACCCGGCGCCGGTTGTTGTCCGGCTCCGGGGTTCCTTCCGCCGCCGGCTCGACCCGGCTCTCGATCAGCAGCCCGACCGAGTGCTTCACCCCGGACATGTTCCGCAGGATGCGCTCCTGGCCGTCCCCGGCGACCTGCTTGATCGGGTCGCCGGTGACGGGGTCGGTCCAGATGCCGTACGTGCCGGTCGTGAACCCGGCGCTCCGGGCGGCCGGACGTACGTACGACTGCGACAGCGTCTGTGCCTCGTCGTGCACGGCCGCGTCGGTGTTGAGGTTGCGCGGCCAGAGGTCGAACAGATCCTTGTCGTAGTACAGGGGTGTGGCCCCGTACTCGTGCAGGTCGTAGACCACGTCCGGCTTGCGGTCGCGGAGGATCGCCGCCATGGCGCGCGCTTCCGCCGTCCGCAGGGCCAGATGGTCGCGGTTGATGTCGACGCCGTCGCTGTTGCCCCGGGTGTCGGCGGCCCGCCCGTCGGGGTTGGCGGTGGGGACGACGAGCAGCGTCGTGCGGGACAGGAACGCCTTCGTCCGCGCGTCCTTCGCGTAGGCGAGATCGCGGATTGTCGTGAGACACGCCTCGCGGCCGGACGGCTCGTCACCGTGCTGGCTGCAGATGAGCAGCACGGTGCGGGTGGTGGGGCGTTCCCCTATGCGTACGAGTTGCAACGGGCGGTTCTGCTCGGTGGTGCCGACGCGGGTGAGCGTCACGCGGGCGCTCCCCCGGTCGACGGCGGCGAGGAAGTCCTGCTCCTCGGGCTGACTGGTCCAGCGGGCGCCGTTCGTCTGCTCGAATCCCGTGCGCGGAGGCCCGCTTCGGCCCTCGGCCGCGTAGGCGGGGGCTGACAGCAGAGGCGCGGCGAGGGCGGCGGCCAGCACCGCGGTCAGGCGCGGTTTCATACGGCCCCCGGTATGCGGTGGGCGCCGCGCGGGTCACGGACACCGTCGAGGAGGAACGGGCCCGGGGTGGCCGCGACGGCGCCCGCCGTGGCCCGCGCGAACGCGCCGGCACCGCCGACGAGCGGGACCCTGGCCGTCGTACGGGACAGGTCGAGCGTCAGGGTCGGGGTGGTCGACGGGGGGTCGATGAGGTCCTTGTCGGTCCCCGCGACGATCAGGGCGAGGCGGTGGCCCGCCGGGATCACGTGGTCGCTCGCGTGCAGGGCGAGGGTGATCGTGTAGGGCTTGCCCGGGGTGAGCGGGACGCCCTTGGTGGCGGAGGCGTGGTTGCCCAGGTCGGCCCAGCCCCGGCTGAAGATCGTGTAGTCGACGGCTGTCGTCTTCGCCTGCGTCGAGCGGAAGCAGGAGCTGTCGCCGGTGGTGCCAGGGCCCCAGCAGGTGCGGTCGGTGAGCGTGGTGATGCCCTCGGCGCCGTCGGCGTAGTCGCGGATGGTGTCGGGGCCGAGGTCGACCAGGACGGCGGTGAGGTGGGCCGTCGAGGTGCTCGGGGTTGCCGTGACGGTCACCGTGGACGAGCCGGACACGCGCAGGTTCTTGGTGAGGGGCTTGGTGATGAAACCGGCCTTGCCGGGTGTCGGGCTGTCGATCCGCGCGGACCAGTCGGTCTCGCTCAGGCTCGGGTCGTCGGTGAACTTCTCCGTGCCGGAGTGCTTGCGCAGCCCCAGGGTGCCGACGCCGGGCTGTGCGCCGGTGCCGGGGCGCAGGCTCACTGTGTGCGTGGAGCGGGGCGGCCAGGTGGCCGAGGTGACCCACTGGTCGGGGTGGCGTTCGATGTCGGCCATGGGCTCGTCGTCGATGCCGTTGTCGTAGCCGAGGAGTTCGTGGTCGAACCAGCGGTGCAGGGTGTCGGCCCAGGCGGCGCGGCGGAAGTCGAAGGGGTCGACGTGGCCGGTCTGGGAGAGCCAGATCTTGCGCTCGACGCCGTGCTTCGCGAGGGCGTCCCACCACTGGCCGAAGTGCTTGGGGCGGACGTTGAGGTCCTGCTGGCCGTGGATGACGAAGACGCTGGCCCTGACCTTCCGGGCGTCCTTCGCGTAGTCCCGCTCCGTCCAGAACGAGGTCCGGTCGCCGGTGCGAGGGGCTCCGTCGACGATCTTCTGCTGCACGGCGGCGCACTTGGCGCGGGCGGCTGGGCTCTCGACGTAGTCCGACAGCCATTCGGGGCCGGAGTCGTAGAGCGGGGCACCCTGGGCGAAGTAGTAGTCGTACCAGGAGGAGATGGCGCTGATCGGGACGATCGTCTTCAGACCCTTGACCCCGGTGGCGGCGACGCCGTTGGCGATCGTGCCGTCGTAGGACTTGCCGATCATGCCCGTCCTGCCGTTGGTCCAGGTCGCCTTGGCCCGGTCGGTGCCGGTGCGGCTCGTGTAGCCCCTGGCGCGGCCGTTCAGCCAGTCGACGACGGCCTCCGCGGACTGGACGTCGGAGCGTCCGCCGACGTCGACGCAGCCGTCGGAGCGGTTGGTACCGGCCAGGTCCACACCGACGAAGGCGTAGCCGCGCGGCACGAAGTAGTTGTCGTAGAACAGCGGCATCTGGACGACGTTGCCCCTCGCGTCGTACGTCTTGCGCTGGCTCTCGTTGCCGCGTCCGCAGCAGGAGTAGTAGGGGCTGGCGTCCATGATCACGGGTATCTTGCGGCCCTGCGCGGCGGGTTCGCGCGGCCGAACGATGTCGACGGCCACCCGGTCGGTCTTCCCGTCGCTGTCACCGTCGAGTCCGGTGTCCACCCAGACGGCCTCGCGGATCGCGTTGTCGTAGGAGTAGACGGGTCTGCTCTCCCGTGGCTCACGTGGGGTGCTGTGGGCGACGGCCGGGGTGAGCAGGGCGGCCGTGAGGGCGACGGTGGCCGCCGTGGCGAGGGTTCTCCAGGCCTTGAGGCGCGTGCGTATCGGCATGCGCCGGACGGTACCTCGGTCAACTCCCGTACAGAAGAGGGCAGCTGAGGGGCAGGAGGGTGTGAAACGACCGTGAGGTGGCTGAGAAGTGCCTGTGGGGTGGGGGCGACGTTGAGCTACTCACTCAGCCGCTCACGGCACCCCTCAAGCGCCGGCGGGCATCTTCAGCCCGTCTGGGGGTCCCCCCTCTGGGGGAGCTTGAGGACGAGGCCCGTTCAGGGCCGTAGCGGGGGTCTGGGGGCGCCGCCCCCAGGACGGGGGCGGCGGGGGCGGAACCCTAGCCGTCCCCGAACCCCTCCCCCTTCTCCGCCTTCTCCAGCAGCAGCGCCGGCGGTGCGAACCGCTCCCCGTACCGGTCGGCCAGCTCACGTGCCCGTGCCACGAAGCCCGGCAGGCCGCCCTCGTAGCCGTTGACGTACTGCAGGACACCGCCTGTCCACCCGGGGAATCCGATACCGAAGATGGAGCCGATGTTGGCGTCGGCGACCGACGTCAGCACGCCCTCCTCCAGCAGCCTCACCGTGTCCAGCGCCTCCGAGAACAGCATGCGTTCCTGCATGTCCTTGAAGGGGATCCGCGTGCCCTCCGCGCCTTCCGCGCCCTGACGCCCGAAGTGCTCCCGCAGTCCCGGCCACAGCCCGGTCCGCCGGCCGTCCTCCCCGTACTCGTAGAAGCCCCCGCCGCCGCTCCGCCCGGTGCGGCCGAACTCGTCCACCATGCGGTCGATCACCGCCTCCGCGGGGTGCGTCGTCCACGTACCGCCGACCTCCTCCACCGCCCGCCTGGACTCCGCCCGGATCTTGCGGGGCAGCGTCAGCGTCAGTTCGTCCATCAGGGACAGCACCTTCGCCGGGTAGCCGGCCTGCGCCGCCGCCTGTTCGATCGACGCGGGCTCGATGCCCTCGCCGACCATCGCCACGCCCTCGTTGATGAAGTGCCCGATCACCCGTGAGGTGAAGAAGCCGCGCGAGTCGTTGACGACGATCGGGGTCTTCCTGATCTGGCGGACCAGGTCGAAGGCCCGTGCCAGCGCCTCGTCCCCCGTCCGCTCGCCCTTGATGATCTCGACGAGCGGCATCTTGTCGACCGGCGAGAAGAAGTGCAGTCCGACGAAGTCGGCCTGGCGTTCGACGCCTTCGGCGAGGGCGGAGATGGGCAGCGTCGAGGTGTTGGAGCACAGCAGGGCGTCCGGTTCGACGAGGTGCTGGATCTCCTGGAACACCTTGTGCTTCAGGGCCGGGTCCTCGAAGACCGCCTCGATGACCGCGTCGCAGCCGGCCACGTCCTGCGGATCCGCGGTCGGAGTGATGCGGGCAAGCAGCTCGTCCGCCTTCTCCTGGGTCGTACGCCCCCTGGAGACAGCCTTCGCACACAGTTTCTCGGAGTAGTTCTTCCCCCGGGCCGCCGCTTCGGCCGACACGTCCTTGAGGACGACGTCGATGCCCGCGCGGGCGCACGAGTACGCGATGCCCGCGCCCATCATCCCCGCGCCGAGGACGGCCACCTTGCGGACCGGGCGCGGCTCGACGCCCTTGGGGCGGTTGGCGCCCGAGTTGACGGCCTGGAGGTCGAAGAAGAACGCCTGGATCATGTTCTTCGACGTCTGCCCGGCGGCCAGTTCCACGAAGTAGCGGGCCTCGATGACCTGCGCGGTCTCGAAGTCGACCTGGGCGCCCTCGACGGCCGCCGCGAGGATGGCGCGCGGGGCGGGGTAGGGCGCGCCGTTCGTCTGCTTGCGCAGGTTGGCGGGGAAGGCGGGCAGGTTCGCCGCGAACCTGGGGCTGGCCGGGGTGCCGCCCGGGATGCGGTAGCCCGGTTTGTCCCAGGGCTGCTGTGACTCGGGGTTGGCGTCGATGAAGGCGACGGCCTTGGCCATCAACTCGGCCTGGGTGGCGGCCACTTCGTCGATCAGGCCGTTCTTCAAGGCGCGCTGGGGACTGTACTGGGTGCCCTGGAGGAGCACCTTGAGCAGCGCGTCGGCGATGCCCAGCATGCGTACCGTACGGACGATTCCGCCACCTCCGGGGAGCAGGCCGAGGGTGACCTCGGGGCAGCCGATCTTCGTACCCGGTGTGTCGAGCGCGACCCGGTGGTGACAGGCCAGCGCGAGCTCGTAACCGCCGCCCAGGGCCGCGCCGTTCATCGCCGCGACCACCGGTTTGCCCAGGGTCTCGATGCGGCGCAGGTCGCGCTTGATGGCGAGGCCGCCCTCGAACAGTTCCTGGGCCGTTTCGGGGGTGACCCGGATCAGGTCGCGCAGGTCGCCGCCCGCGAAGAACGTCTTCTTGGCGGAGGTGATGATGATGCCGCGGATGGTGTCCTTCTCGGCCTCCAGGCGGTCGGTGACCACCGCGAGGGAGTCGCGGAACGCCTGGTTCATGGTGTTCGCGGACTGGGCCGGGTCGTCGAGGACGAGGGTGACGAGACCGGTGCGGTCCTGTTCCCAGCGGATGGTGGTGCTCTGTGTCATGACGGGGATCTCCGTAGAAGCTCAGAAGTCTCGTGGTGCCGCCGGAGCCGGGGCCGTGAACGACTGGCCGGGTTCGGCCGACCCGGCTGATTCCGCCGAAAAGTCGCCGGGAAGTCGCCGGGAGGTCAGAGCCGCTCGACGATCGTCGCGATGCCCATTCCGCCGCCCACGCACAGCGTGGCGAGGCCGTACCGCTTGTCCTGGCGCTCCAGTTCGTCGACGAGCGTGCCGAGGATCATCGCGCCGGTGGCGCCCAGCGGGTGGCCCAGCGCGATGGCGCCGCCGTTGACGTTGATCTTGTCGAGGGACAGGCCCATGTCCCGTGCGAAGCGCAGGACCACGGCTGCGAACGCCTCGTTGATCTCGACGAGGTCGATGTCGTCGATGGTCAGCCCGGCCTTGGCGAGGGCCTTGCGGGTGGCGGGCGCCGGACCGGTGAGCATGATGGTGGGCTCGGAGCCGGAGACCGCGGCGCAGACGATCCGCGCGCGCGGACGCAGCCCGTAGCGCTCGCCGACCTCCTTCGAGCCGATGGCGACCAGCGAGGCACCGTCCACGATGCCGGACGAGTTGCCCGCGTGGTGGACGTGGTCGATCTTCTCGACCCAGTGGTACGTCTGGAGCGCCACGGCGTCGAAGCCGCCCAGGTCGCCGATGTCCGCGAACGACGGCTTGAGCCGCGCCAGGGAGTCGGCGGTGGTGCCGGGGCGCAGGTGCTCGTCGTGGTCGAGGACGACGAGGCCGTTGCGGTCCTTCACCGGGACGAGGGACCGTTCGAAGCGGCCCTCCTTCGTCGCCGTCGCGGCGCGCTCCTGGGACAGGGCCGCGTACTCGTCGACGTCGCGCCGTGAGAAGCCCTCGATGGTGGCGATGAGGTCGGCGCCGATGCCCTGCGGCACGAAGTTGACGGCGAGGTTGGTCATCGGGTCGTTGAACCAGGCGCCGCCGTCCGAGGCCATCGGCACCCGTGACATCGATTCGACGCCCCCCGCGAGGACGAGGTCCTCCCAGCCCGAACGCACCTTGGCGGCGGCCATGTTGACGGCCTCCAGGCCCGACGCACAGAAGCGGTTCTCCTGGACGCCGGCCACGGTGTCGGGCAGCCCGGCGACGACCGCGGCGACCCGCGCGATGTCGGAACCCTGGTCGCCGACCGGTCCGACGACGCCGAGCACGACGTCGTCGATCGCGGCCGGGTCGAGGTCGGGGAAGCGGTTCCTGATCTCGTGGATGAGGCCGACGACGAGATCGACGGGCTTGGTGCCGTGCAGGGCTCCGTTCGCCTTGCCGCGTCCGCGCGGGGTGCGGATCGCGTCGTACACGTACGCTTCGGTGCTCACTGGTGGGCCTTTCGGGGAGGGTGGGCGAGCGGGCGTCGACCGAGGTCAGCCGCCATCCTGCAGGAGTCGGGGCACGTCCCAGTCGCGCGCCACGTCCGCCGTGTCGGCGCCGGGCCGCGCCGGGCCGCCGCGGATCGACGTGTGGCTGACGGAGAAACGGGGCGCGGGGGCGGGCTGGGTGATGCCGCCGTGGTCGGTGAAGGTGCCGCGGGCGGCCAGGTGCGGGTGGTGCGGAGCCTCCCGCAGGGAGAGGACGGGCGCCACGCAGGCGTCGGAGCCCTCGAAGACGGCCGTCCACTCGTCCCTCGTACGGGTGGCGAAGCGGGCGGTGACGGCCTCGCGCAGGTCGTTCCAGCGGGTGATGTCCTTGCGGGCGGCAGCGTGCTCCGGGAGGCCGAGCAGGTCAAGGAACTCCTTATAGAACTGCGGTTCGAGCGCGCCGACCGCCATGTAGCGGCCGTCGGCGGTCTCGTACGTCCCGTAGTACGGGCAGCCTCCGTCGAGGAGGTTGGCGCCGCGCCGGTCCTGCCAGCCGCCCGCCGCGAGCATGCCGTGGATCATCGTGGCGAGGTGGGCCGCGCCGTCGACGATCGCGGCGTCCACGACCTGGCCGGTACCCGTCGCGCGCGCGTGGTGGAGGGCGGCGAGCACGCCGACGACGAGGTAGAGGGAGCCTCCCGCGAAGTCGCCGAGGAGGTTGGCCGGTACGGGCGGCGGTTCCTGTGGGTTGCCGATCATGCCGAGGACGCCGGTCGGGGCGAGGTAGGCGATGTCGTGCCCGGAGCGGCGGGCGAGCGGCCCTTCCTGGCCCCAGCCGGTCATCCGGCCGTAGACGAGCCTCGGGTTGCGGGCGTGACAGGGCTCGGGGCCGATGCCGAGGCGCTCGGCGACGCCTGGACGGTAGCCCTCGACCAGGATGTCGGCACGGGCGGCCAGGTCGAGGACGCGGGAGGGGCCGTCGGCTGCCTTCAGGTCGACGATCACCGACCGTTTGTTGCGGTTGGTCACGTCGTACTCGGGGTCGACGGCGAGTCCTGTGCCGCCCGGGCGGTCCACCCGGACCACGTCGGCGCCCAGGTCGGCGAGGAGCATCGCGGCGAACGGTCCGGGCCCGATGCCCGCCAGCTCGACCACGCGCACTCCGGTGAGCGGACCGCTTCCCGCCGTCCCCGCCACTGACATCGCGCCCCCGCTCCCGTGACCGAACCGATGTGACACTCGCGATGCTAGAAACGCGTTCGACTCCGCACAAGGCTTTGCCGGGCACAGATTAAGCAAGCGCTTGGCCAAGCACCCCGATCCGGACACCGCCCGGCTGCGGGACTCCACTCCCCCTCACGCTAGCCTCGACCACCGACAACGGCGCGGGACGCGCGATGAGGGGTGTCATGAGCAGGTCGAGCAGGGTGGAACGTCCGTACGACATCGTGCTGTTCGGAGCCACGGGCTTCGTCGGCGCACTCACCGCCGAATACCTCGCCGCGCACGCGCCCGAGGGTCTGCGCTGGGCGGTCGCCGGCCGCAGCGCGGACAAGCTGGAGCGGCTGCGCGAGCGCCTCGCGGGCACGGGCGGGGCAGCCGAGATCGGGGTGTTGCGGGCGGACGTGTCCGATCCGGACTCGCTGCGCGCCCTCGCGGGGCACGCGCGCGTGCTGGCCACGACGGTGGGCCCCTATCTGACGTACGGCGAGGAGCTCGTCGCCGCCTGCGCGGACGCCGGCACCGACTACCTCGACCTCAGCGGTGAGCCCGAGTTCGTCGACCTGATGTACGTCCGGCACGACACACGCGCGCGGGAGACCGGCGCGCGGCTGGTCCACGCCTGCGGCTTCGACTCGATCCCGCACGATCTGGGCGCGTACTTCACGGTCGCGCAGCTGCCCGAGGGGGTGCCCCTGACGGTGGACGGGTTCGTGCGCTCCGACGCGATGTTCTCGGGCGGCACGTTCGCCTCGGCTCTCAACCAGTTCTCCCGGGGGCCCCGGATGCTGGCCGCCGCACGCGACCGACGGCGCCATGAGCCGCGACTGCTGGGCCGCCGGGCGACCGCCCCCGCGGGCCCGCCCCGGTTCGCCGGGGAGGTCGGCGCCTGGGCGCTGCCGCTGCCCACCATCGACCCGCAGGTCGTGGTGCGTTCGGCACGCGCGCTGGAACGCTACGGCCCCGATTTCCGGTACCGCCACTACGCGGCGGTCCGACGGCTGCCGTTCGCGGTGGGCGGGGTCGCCTTCGCCGGCGCGGTGTTCGCGGCGGCCCAGGCGCCGCCCGCGCGGCGCTGGCTGTCCGGGCGGCTGCAGCCGGGGGACGGACCGAGCGCGGAGCGCCGGGCGAAGAGCTGGTTCTCGGTGCGGTTCGTGGGCGAGGGCGGTGGACAGCGGGTGTTCACGGAGGTCGCGGGCGGCGACCCCGGCTACGACGAGACGGCGAAGATGTTCGCCGAGTCGGCGCTCTCCCTGGCCTTCGACGACCTCCCGGCGACGTCCGGGCAGGTCACCACCGCCGTGGCGATGGGTGACGCGCTGATCGAACGCCTGCGCAAGGCTGGGATCACGTTCCGGGTCGCGGCCAGCAGGTGACCGGCCGGGCCGCGGGCGGGCTTCCGGAGGCTTACTGGGCCCAGCCCGTGACCGTGTAGATCATGCCGCCGATCCAGGCGAGTCCCACCAGGACGGCGACGACCAGCGCCGCCGTGACGGCGCGCTCGACGGGCTGGGCGGGGCTGGCGACGGGCTTCGGTGCTCGGTGCGTGGTCATGGGCACAGCCTGCCGACAGCTCCGGCCTGCCGACATCCGTACAAGTACTCAGATCAGGTACTCAGATGATCACTCAGTCGGTCGCTTCCTTCAGGGCGCGTCTGCACAGGGCGTCCGCCCGGCGGGTCGTCTCCGGGAGGCGGTACTCCGGGGTGAGCGCGAGGGTGTGGGCGCAGGCCGTGTCGAGGGAGACGCGGTGGCCGACCGAGACGAACACCGGTTTGACCGCGTCCCGGGTGCGCAGGGCGCGGCCCACCTCCTCCGTGCCCGCCAGGAGCGGGGACGCCGATCCGCGCCGGCCGCCCGGCTCCTCGTACGTGAACGCGAAGGGGTTCTTCGCGACGCCGATCGTGGGGAGCCGGGTGAGGACGCCCAGGTGGCTGGCGAGGCCGAAGCGGCGGGGGTGGGCCACCCCGTAGCCGTCGCAGACGACGATGCCGGGTGGGACGGGAAGCGCCTCCAGGGCGGCCAGGACCGCCGGGATCTCCCGGAACGCGAGCAGGCCGGGCACGTAGGGGAACGGGACGTGCCCGGCGGCCGTGGCCTCGGCGACGACGTCCAGGCTCGCCGCGTCGAGAACGACCGCGGCGGCCACGACCAGGTCGCGCTCGTCGTCGTAGGCCACGTCGACGCCCGTGACGTGTCCGGTTCCGGGCGGCGGGCCCGGCTCGTCCAGGACCACCCGCAGCCGTAGCTCGTCCTGGACCGCTCGGGCCCGCTCCTCGGTCGCGGGCCAGTCCGCCGGAATGGGTACGGTCGTCGTGATCGCCATGGTGACGACGAGCGTACGGGCCCGTCGGCCGGCCCCCCGCCGCAGGTCCCCTGTCCTCAGTTGTCGCCGAGGGCCTTCTTCAGCTGCGCCTTGTTCATGTCCGAGCGGCCCTGGACGTTGCGCTTCCTGGCCTCCTGGTAGAGCTGGTCGTACGTCGGTCCCTGGGCGCCCTTGTGCGAGCGCTGCCCGCCGCGCTTGCCGGCCGACATGTCCTGGGTTGACGTACGGCTGGCGGTCTTCGACTCGCCGGAGCGGGCGCGTTCCTTGTTGACGGTCCGCGCGGCGATCTCCTCGGCGCGCTTCTCGCTCTCGCCACGGTCCAGCGCGCTGTCCTTGATGTGCTCGTACTGACGTTCCCGCTTCGGGCTCGCACCACGTGGCATGGCCGTTCACTTCCTTCGCTCGCGCTGTCCTCTCGGGCTCGTGTCGGTGAACGGGTACCCGCGCCTCACGATTCGAGCCGTGCCACCCGCCCCTTCTCACCGGCGGCCCAGCAGCCGAGGTCGGGCGCGCAGTCCACGGTGTCGTACGAGCCCGTGTCGACGGTCTTCCAGGTGCGCCCCGCGTCCGTGGTGAGGTCGGTGCCCGTGGGGCCGACCGCGAGCGCCGCCGTGCGGCTGTACGGGAGCCAGGCGACGCCGGAGCGGTAGGCGGGCGGGGAGGTGGCGGCCGCCGTCCAGGTGCGGCCGCCGTCCGTGGTGACCGCTCCCGCGCGCGGTGAGGTCTGGTCGGCGCGGTAGTCACCGCCGACCGCGAGTCCGTGCGTGCGGTCGCGGAAGGCGAGCGCGAAGACACCGCGGGCCGGGTCGCCCGCAGGTATCGGTGCGTCGGAGGCCGTCCAGGTGAGCCCGCGGTCGGCGGAGTGCAGCACACGCGCGCGTGCACCCCCGCCGGTGGCCAGCCACACGTCACGCGGCCCCGAGCTCACCAGGCACTGCCCGCTCGCCGCGAAGCCCGCCTCGCCCTCCAGCGCGGCCGGCATGCCGTCGCTCGGCAGCACGGTCCAGGAGCGTCCGCCGTCGCCGGTGGAGAGGATGCGGAACCTGCCGTCCACCGGGTCGCTCATCGCCAGTCCGTGGCGGCTGTCGAAGAAGGTGAGGCAGTCGTAGAAGGCCCTGGCGTCGGTGTTGCGGAAGGACTCGGTCCAGGTGCCGCCTCCGTCGTCGGTGCGGTAGACGCGGGAGTCCTCGCCTTCTCCGATGGCCAGGACCACGGCGCGCCGCGCGTCGAACGCCTCGATGTCCCGGAACTGGAGCTCGGCCGCGCCCGGCGGAGAGACGTTTCGCCAGCTCCTGCCCCCGTCGGTGGTGCGCAGGACGGTGCCCTGGGTACCGGCGAGCCAGGCGGTGCCCCGGCTGACGGCGGCCAGTCCGCGGAAGCGGACGTCCGTGGTGCCGCTGTCCTTCGCCGCCCAGTGCGGCGCCCGGTGTCCGGGGCCCGACCCCTCGTAGGTCTGTGCGGCCTGGGCGGGGGCCGCCAGTCCGGCGGCGACGGCGGCGAGTGCGGCCCCGTAGGCCCCTGTCACCATCGCCCGCCGCATCCGACTCGTACGCCTGTTCTGTCGCTGCATCCCCATGATCCTCATGGCGGGCGAAGGTAGCAGTGAATGAACTCGGTGACAGAGGTCACTAGAAATTCAGGTGCACTGATTGGCTCATTCCAGCGTCTCTCTCAGTGTGCGGACCGTTCCATCCAGGAGTCCGGCCAACCGTCACAAGGGAGCAAGGCGTTGTTCACCGTCATCGAGCAGCTCGTACAGGCCCGTCTCGTCGCCGCCGCACCGCGGGTGACGAGCATTCCCGCAACGCTCACCTACGACCGGAGCGACCCGTTCGCGGTCCGGATGACCTTCCCCGCGCCGGCCACGCTGGAGGGCGTGGAGGTCTGCTGGACCTTCGCCCGCGAGCTCCTCGCCGACGGTTTGACGGAGCCGCAGGGCCACGGCGACGTGCGGGTGCGGCCCTACGGCTACGACCGCACGGTCCTGGAGTTCCACGCCCCCGAGGGCACCGCGGTCGTGCATGTCCGCTCGGGCGAGCTGCGGCGCTTCCTGGCGTCGACCACCGAGCTGGTGCCCGTCGGCCTGGAGCACCTCCAGACCGACCTGGACCGCGACCTCGCGGAGCTGATGCGCGACGCCCTGTGAGAGGTCCCGTGAGAGGTGTTCCCGCCGCCGCGGCGGTGGCAGCCCCGCTTTAAATGCTTTGACAGCCCGAAACGCCTCTTCCTACGCTTGCAGCGGTCCTGTTGCCGTCGAATGGAGAAGGACGTTGCTCTACTGAGGTCCTGAGACACCGCGCCGCACACCCTCCAGTGGTGTGTCCGCGCAGCGTGCGACCTCGGTGTGCGAGCCGTCCGTTCCTCCCTCCGGAACAGGGCCTTGTCCGTGCCTCCAGGATTCCCCGCCGCCCGTCGGTGTCTCGACACGCGTTTGCCCCCACCGAATCAAGCAACCGCGAGGCCACATGTCAGCCACCACTTCCGTCGCCGTCACCTCCCTGTCCTTCGCCTGGCCCGACGGCACCGCCGTCTTCGACGCTCTCGACGTCGCCGTGGGTCCCGGCCGCACCGGGCTCGTCGGTGTCAACGGATCAGGAAAATCAACCCTGCTGAAGCTGATCGCCGGACAGCTCCGGCCCGCCGACGGCACCGTCCGCGTCGCGGGCGACGTCGGCTACCTCCCGCAGTCCGTCACCCTCGACACCACGCTGCGCGTCGAGGACGTCCTCGGCATCTCCGCGCAGCGGGCGGCGCTGCACGCCATCGAGACGGGTGACGTGGGCGAGGAGCACTTCGAGACGATCGGCGACGACTGGGACGTGGAAGAACGCGCCCTGGTCACGCTCGGCGAACTCGGGCTCGGCCACATCGATCTGGACCGCACGGTCGGCGAGGTCTCGGGCGGCGAGGCTGTCCTCCTGAGGCTGGCCGCGCTGCTCCTCGACCGTCCGGACGTGCTCCTGCTGGACGAACCGACCAACAACCTCGACCTGTACGCACGACGGCGCCTGTACACGGCCGTCTCGTCCTGGCCCGGAGTGATGATCGTGGTCAGCCACGACCGCGAACTCCTGGACCTGGTCGACCAGATCGCCGACCTGCGCTCCGGAGAGGTCACCTGGTACGGCGGCAACTTCTCGGCGTACGAGGAGGCGCTGGCCACCGAACAGGAGGCGGCGACACGCATGGTGCGCGTCGCCGAGGCCGACCTGAAGAAGCAGAAACGCGAACTGGCCGACGCCCAGGTCAAGTTGGCCCGCCGCAAGAAGTACGGGCAGAAGATGTTCGAGCAGAAGCGTGAGCCGAAGATCGTCATGGGGGCGCGCAAACGGTCCGCCCAGGAGTCGGCGGGCAAGCACCGCATCCTGCACGAGGAACGGCTCGCCGGCGCGAAGGAGCGGCTGGACGAGGCGGTGGACGCCGTACGGGACGACGACGAGATCCGCGTCGACCTGCCGTACACGGCGGTGCCGCCGGGCCGTAACGTACTCACGCTCCTGGACCTGGAGTTGGCGTACGGAGCGAGCGTCGGCTCCTTCGATCTGCGCGGGCCCGAGCGGGTCGCGCTGATCGGGCGCAACGGGGCGGGGAAGACGACCCTGCTGCGGACGATCGCCGGGGAGCTGGCCCCGGTCTCCGGGGAGGCGCAGGCGCACGTACCGCCGCGTTTTCTGCCGCAGCGGCTCGATGTGCTCGACGACGACCTGACCGTCGCTCAGAACGTGGCCCGGTTCGCCCCGGGCGCCACCAACAACCGGGTCCGCGCCCGGCTGGCCCGCTTCCTGTTCCGGGGTGCCCGCGCCGACCAGCGGGCGGCGACCCTGTCGGGCGGCGAGCGGTTCCGCGCCGCCCTGGCTGCCCTGATGCTGGCGGAGCCCGCGCCGCAGCTCCTGATGCTGGACGAGCCGACCAACAACCTGGACATGGCGAGCGCGCGACAGCTCACGACGGCTCTGGACTCGTACGAGGGCGCACTGATCGTGGCCAGCCACGACCTGCCGTTCCTGGAGTCGATCGGGATCACCCGGTGGCTGCTGCTGGACGGGGAGCTGAGGGAGATCGATCCGGAGGAGGTGGGCTGATCGACACGGGGGTACGGCCACCGGAATGACCTCCGGGGCTTTTGTCCGCACAGGCCCGCCCTGCATGATGTGCGCGGACGCCCCCTTCCGATACGGAGTTCGCCTCGTGCCCAGCAAGAAGGCCCTCATACGCCGCCCCAGCCCGCGCCTGGCCGAGGGTCTCGTCACGCACATCGAGCGTGAGGAGATCGACGCCGACCTCGCCGACCGGCAGTGGGAGGCGTACGCGGAGGCGTTGCGCGCGCACGGCTGGGAGACCGTCGAGGTGGATCCGGAGGACGACTGCCCGGACTCGGTGTTCGTCGAGGACGCGGTTGTGGTCTACCGGAACGTCGCGCTGATCGCGCGGCCCGGCGCCGAGTCCCGGCGCGGTGAGACCGGCGGTGTCGAGGAGGCGGTGGCCCGCCTCGGCTGCTCGGTGAACTGGGTCTGGGAGCCGGGCACCCTGGAGGGTGGTGACGTCCTCAAGGTCGGCGACACCCTCTACGTCGGCCGGGGCGGGCGGACCAACGCCGCCGGGGTGCAGCAGCTCAGAGCCGTGTTCGAACCGCTCGGTGCCCGGGTCGTCGCCGTGCCGGTGAGCAAGGTGCTGCACCTGAAGTCGGCGGTCACCGCGCTGCCCGACGGGACCGTCATCGGGTACGCGCCCCTGGTGGACACCCCGACCCTCTTCCCGCGCTTCCTGCCGGTGCCGGAGGAGTCCGGGGCGCACGTGGTCCTGCTGGACGGCGGGAAGCTGCTGATGGCGGCGAGCGCGCCGAAGACGGCCGAGTTGCTCGCCGGTCTGGGGCACGAGCCGGTGCTCGTCGACATCAGCGAGTTCGAGAAGCTCGAAGGCTGTGTGACATGCCTCTCGGTGCGGTTGCGGGAGCTGTACGCCTGACAGGTGACGGAGATACTCGTTCAGCCCTTGACCTGCGGGTCCGGGCGGCACGCCGCACCCTGGCTTGAACCCGCTGATCAGGGATGTTTACAACGCTCTTAACCTACGGTGGCGTAACCTACGGGAACGTAGCCTACGATGCCGTAGGTCGAGTCCCCTGCAGTCCGCGCACCCGCTCGCACGTCATTCTGGAGCATTCATGACGATCACTTCTCCGCACCTCGGCAGCCCGTCCAGCGAATGGACCGACGCTCGGCTGCTGTACGCCCTGGAGGAAGTGGTCGAGACGGAGCTCAACCGTCACCTGAAGGTCGCCAAGGACTGGATGCCGCACGAGTACGTGCCGTGGAGCGACGCCCGCAACTTCCCCGGCATCTTCGAGGACGGCGAGGCCTGGGACAAGGAGCAGTCCAAGGTCACCGAGCTGGGCCGGATCGCCCTGGTCGTCAACCTTCTCACCGAGGACAACCTCCCCAGCTACCACCACGAGATCGCCAGCCTGTTCGGCCGCGACGGCGCCTGGGGCACCTGGGTGCACCGCTGGACGGCCGAGGAGGGCCGCCACGGCATCGTGATGCGCGACTACCTGCTCGCCTCCCGCGCGGTCGACCCGGACAAGCTCGAAGCGTTCCGTATGCAGCACATGGCCGAGGGCTTCGAGTCGGACAACCGGCACTCGATGCTGCACTCGGTGGCGTACGTCGCCTTCCAGGAGCTGGCCACCCGCGTCTCGCACCGCAACACCGGCCACCAGTCCGGCGACCCCGTGTGCGACCGCATGCTGGCCCGCATCGCGACCGACGAGAACCTGCACATGGTCTTCTACCGCAACCTGCTGAAGGCCGCCTTCGAACTCGCGCCCGACCTGACCATGCAGGCGGTACGGGACGTGATCGTCAACTTCCGGATGCCCGGTCACGGCATGCCCGGCTTCGAGCGGGCCGCCGCGCAGATGGCGATCGGCGAGGTCTACAACATGCGCATCCACCACGACGACGTGCTCCAGCCCGTCCTGCGCCACCTGAAGGTCATGGACATGGGCGACCTCGGTCCCGAGGGCCTGCAGGCTCAGGAGGAACTGGGCATGTTCATGGGCGGCCTGGACGCGGAAGCCTCCAAGTTCGACGTGAAGCTCGCGGCCCGCAAGGCCCGTATGGCGGCCCGCGCCGCCGGCTGACCGGCCCCCGGAACACCACTGGCTCGTCCCACTCGTACGCCGTCACCCCGGCCTGCGCCGCGTCCCGAACGCCGGCCCCGGGGTGGCGGCGCGGTGTTGTCGGCCCCTCGCGCCGGACGTCAGAGGGTGGTGTGCGAGGCGCGGCGGAGGTGGAGCCGCTCCTTCTCGGAGAGGCCGCCCCAGACGCCGAAGCGTTCGTCGTTGCTGAGTGCGTACTCCAGGCAGGCGGGGCGCATCTCGCACATCCCGCAGATGCGCTTCGCCTCACGGACCGAGCTGCCCGGCTCGGGGAAGAAGAAGTCGGCCCCGGTCTGCGCACACAGGGCCTGCGCCTGCCAGGCGCTGTCCATCGGGGTGATCGTCTCGTAGTACATGCGTGAGAGCGTGCCGGACTGCGAAAAACGTTCGCTCAACGTCCGATCAACGCCGGTCAACAACGACGGCCGTCGGAGCCGCCCGGCGAGCGGCCCGGGGTGTCCCGCCGGTTCGCCCGATGATGCTCCCGCCGGAGGTACGAGCGCACGGCGGCGCGCGGAACGCCGGCACCCGGCGGCCCGCGGAAGCGCTACGGCAGCGATTGTCAGTGGGCGGTGCGAGACTCGGCAGAGCAGGCAACGGGTCCCTCGCAGCGGGCGGGGCCCACGAAGGAGGGCAATGATGCTCACCACCCGTTTCGTGACCGGCGCTCCGAACTGGATCGATCTCGGCACCCCCGACATCGAGGGCGCCACCACCTTCTACCGGGCGCTCTTCGGCTGGGACTTCCGGTCGGCGGGCCCCGAGGCCGGCGGGTACGGCTTCTTCCAGATGGACGGGCGGACCGCCGCGGGCGGCATGCAGATGGCCGAGGAACAGGGCCCACCGTCCTGGACGGTGTCCTTCCAGACCCCGGACGCCGACGCCACCGCCAAGGCTGCCGAGCAGGCCGGGGGCGGCACACCGGCGCCGCCCATGGACGTCATGGACGCGGGCCGGATGGCCATCCTCACCGACACCACCGGCGCCGTCTTCGGCCTCTGGCAGCCCGGCCGGATCAAGGGTCTCGAGGTGGCCGGCGACCCCGGTTCCCTGTGCTGGGTGGAGCTCTACACGACGGACGTGCCCAAGGTCGCCGCGTTCTACGCCACCGTGCTGGGCCTGGAGACCTCGGCGGTGCCGTTCCCGGGCGGCTCGTACACGTGCGTGAATCCGGCGGATACCGGGGACGACGGGATGTTCGGCGGCGTCGTCGACGTGGACGAGGACCCGACGGGCATCGAGACCACGCCGTACTGGCTGCCGTACTTCGAGGTCGCCGACACCGACGCGACGGTGGCGACGGCCCAGGCACACGGCGGGCAGGTCCGGATGCCGGCCACGGACATCGAGGGCGTCGGCCGCGTCGCCAGACTGACGGACCCGTACGGGGCGCGGTTCGCGGTGATCAGGAGCGCGTCGGCACAGACGTGAGGGGGGTGTCCCCGCACAGGCGCGGGGGTCCAGCCCTTACGGGGGCGCAGGGGCCGCGCGACCAGCCCTCTCAGGCCGCGCGCCATCCCTCTTCGGCTCGCGACACCGTGACAACCGAGGAGAGCACCCCCGCGAGGACGCCAGGGGCCGAGCCCCTCGCGGGGACGCAGAGGGCCACGCAACCAGCCCTCTCGGACCACGTGGCCAGCCCTGTTCAGCTCGCGACACCCATGACAACTGAGGAGAGCACCCCCGCGAGGACGCCAGGGGCCGAGCCCCTCGCGGGCGCGCAGAGGGCCACGCAACCAGCCCTCTCAGACCGCGCGACCAGCCCTCTTCAGCTCGCGACACCCATGACAACTGAGGAGAGCACCCCCGCGAGGACGCCAGGGGCCGAGCCCCTCGCGGGCGCGCAGAGAGCCACGCAACCAGCCCTCTCGGACCACGCGACCAGCCCTCTTCAGCTCGCGACACCCATGACAACTGAGGAGAGCACCCCCGCGAGGACGCCAGGGGCCAAGCCCCTCGCGGGCGCGCAGAGGGCCACGCAACCAGCCCTCTCGGACCACGACACTCGCGACAGCCCCGAACGCGAACCGGCCGCCCTGCGGAGCGCTACGCCGAGGCGCGGCGGATCAGGGTCGTCGGCAGGACCAGGCCGGGCGGCGCGTCCGTCGGGGCGGCCCGGCGCGAGGGGCCGAAGTCGCGCAGCAGTAGGCGGGCCATGAGCCTGCCCATCTCCTCGATGTCCTGGCGGACCGTGGTGAGCGGCGGGTCGGTCTGTTCGGCGATCGGCAGCATGTCGTCGAAGCCGACGACGGCGACGTCCTCGGGCACGCGCCGTCCGCGTTCGCGCAGGACACGCAGGGCGCCCGAGGCGGTGAGGTCGTTGGCGGCGAACACGGCGTCCAGGTCCGGGCACCGGTCCAGGAGTTGGCGCATCGCCCGTTCCCCGCCCGCCGGTGTGAAGTCGCCTTCGGCGATCAGCCGTGGGTCGGCGTCGGGCACGACGTCCCGGAACCCGTCGAGGCGGTCCGCCGCCGAGGTCTGGTCGAGGGCGCCCGTGATGTGCGCGATCCGGGTCCGCCCGAGGCCGACGAGGTGCCGTACGGCGGTCCGGGCACCGCCCCGGTTGTCGCTGTCGACGTACACGGCGTCGCGGGTGCCGTCGCTCCAGCCGGGCCGGCCGCCGAACACGGTGGGCACGCCCGCGCCCCGGACCAGTTCGGGCAGCGGGTCGTCGAGGTGCAGGGAGAAGACGAGGGCGCCGTCGACATGCCCGCCGGCGAGATACCGGCCGACCCGGGTGTGGTCGTCGCGGCCTTCGGTGAGCAGCAGCACGAGTTGGGAGTCGTGGGCGGTCAACTCCTTGCTGATTCCCCGGAGCTGGAGAGCGAAGAAGGGGTCTGCGAAGACCCGGGTCTCCGGTTCGGCGATGACGACGGCGATGGCGTCGTGCCGTCTCGTCACCAGGGAGCGGGCCGCCTGGTTGGGCACGTACCCGAGTTCCTCCACGGCCTGTCTGACCCGTTCGACGAGGGGTTCGCGCACACCGTCCCCGCCGTTCACGACGCGTGACGCGGTGGCCCGGGAGACTCCGGCCCTCGCGGCCACGGCCTCCAGGGTGGGACGCGACGCGGTCTCGGTCACTTCGGGGCTCCTCATCCGGCGGTTGCCGATCAGGATAGTCCCGGCCCGGCACCGGATGAGAGCGCTCTCCGATCCCGTCAGTGCTCGTGCGACGACCGCGCCTCTCCTGTCCCGCTCGCCCCATGAGGCTCGTAGCCCGGAATCGTCCCGTCCGCCCTGCGCACCAGGAAGAGACCCGCCATTCCCATGTCCGAGTGGCTCTGCACATGGCAGTGGTACATCCACGCGCCCGCACCGACCCCCTCCCCCGCGATCACCTGGAAACCGAAGGAGTCCGCCGGGCCCACGATCTTGTTGTCGAGGACCTGGCTCGGGTCGTCGGGGCCGGTGAGCAGGCCGGTGCGGTTGTCCGCCCAGCGGTGACCGTGCATATGGAAGGTGTGGTAGTACTCGCCGTGGGTGATCATCACGAACTCGACGCGATCACCCACCGTGGCCTCGAAGTTCGGGCTCTGGTGGCCGGGCCGGTTGTTGATCGTCATGTCGTTGAAGACGATCGTGTACGTGGTGTCCGGGAGGATGTCCCCCTTGCGTCGGACGATCACCGAGCCGTAGAGGCCCTTGCGGATGCCGCCGGTGCCGTGTTCGGTGCCGACGACATGGTCGTGGTAGTGCCAATAACCGGCGCTGCCCGCCCGCCAGGTGCCGTCCGTGCGGCGGCCCGGGGCGTGGGTGCGCCAGGTGTAGGTGCGGGTTCCGCCGGGTTCGACGTCGCTGCGGCTCAGTTTCGTGCCGTCGCTGGAGATCTCGTAGTCCAGGCCGTGGACGTGCAGGCTCACGGCCACGTCCGTCGTGTTCTCCAGGGTGATGTGCGCCGTGTCGCCCTCGTTCAGCTCGATCAGCGGGCCGGGGACCGAGGCCGTACCCTTCGCGAAGCCGTAGCCCATCTGCCCGTCGGGGAGTCGCTCGGCGTACAGCTGGAGGTGTCGCACCTCGCCGCCGGCCGGCGCGGTCCTCGCGGGTGCGGCGGTAGCGGCGGTCGCACCACCGGCCTCCGGCGCCACGGACAACGATGTCGCGACGGCCGCGCCTCCCAGCAGCACCCGCCGGTTGAAGTCACGCCTGTCCATGCCGAACTCCCCAGTCTGGTACGGAAGATGCGCAGCGGGAACGAGAGGAACGGGTGTGACGGTAGCGGCATGGAGACCGTTTATCCACACCCAGGACAAAGTTCGTCCCATCCCGGTCATACCTCTTGGCGGGCCGCCCAAAGGGGTCTAACTTCCTTTGCGTTTGCTGTGACCGAGGAGGGGTGGGTGGCCACGTGCGGTTCACATCGCATCAGGAATCCAGGCGTTCACGGGAGTTGAGCGCGAGGAGCGGAGGAAGGAACGGGAGCGGACGGAGACGGGCCTGGGCGGCCACGGTCGCCGCGTCGGTCGTCACCGCCGGGCTGCTGTCGGGGCCCGCCGCGAGCGCCCGGCCGGCACCCGAACCCTCCGCGACAACGATGTCCGTCACATCGCCGCCCGGTGGCAGCGGGGTACGCGTCCTCGTCTTCCACGGTTCGGCGGCGGCCGGGGACGAGTCGCCGGTCGTCAACGCCGGGATCGAGGCGATCGAGCGGATCGGGCTGTCCGGCCCGGCGGAACAGCGCTTCGACGTCGAGGCGACGGACGACGCCTCCGTGTTCACGGACGGGCCCCGGCTCGGAACCTTCAACGCCATCGTCTTCCTGACGGGGGGCGGGGACGTCCTCGACCCGGAGCAGGAGGCCGGGCTGGAGACGTACATGGAGGCCGGCGGCGGTTTCGTCGGCATCCATAACGCGGCCCGGGCGGAACCGTACTCCGACTGGTTCACCGGCCTGGTGGGCGCCCGGCCGGCGGCCACCAGCCCGACAACCGTCCAGCGGGCCACCGTCGAGGTCGGCGACCGGCGGCATCCGGCCACCAGGGAACTGCCCGTCCAGTGGAAGCGGCCGGACCAGTGGCTGAACTGGGTGAAGAACCCCTCCGGTGACGTGCACACCGTGGCCCGGGTGCGCGAGTCGACGTACAAACCCGGTGCGAGCGCCAACGGCTGGGACCACCCGGTGAGTTGGTGCCGTGACTACGACGGCGGACGTTCCTTCTACACCGGCATGGGCGGCACGGTGTCGTCGTACGACGAGGTGGACTTCCGCGGGCATCTGCGCGGGGCACTGCTGTGGACGACCCGGCTGGCGCAGGCCGACTGCATGGCCACCATCAACGCCAGTTACAAGGCGGAGCGGCTGACCGTGCCCAACCAGCCGGGGCGGAGCGACCAGATCGGTGAGCCGCACGGGCTGGTGACCGCGCCCGACGGGCGGGTGTTCTACATCGGGCGGGGCGGCGCCGACTCCTCCCAGCCGGTGGTCACGGACTGGAACAACCCGGCCGTCGGCAAGGGCACGGGGCAGATCCACGTCTACGACCCGAGGACCAAAAAGGTCACTCTGGCAGGCGAGTTGACCGTCTTCGGCAACAAGGGCGGCGGAGACGAGCTGATCAAGGTCGAGGAGGGGCTGCTCGGCATCGAGCTGGATCCGTCCTTCGAGCGCAACGGCTGGGTGTATCTCCACTACACGCCCCACTCGCGGATCAACCGCGACACGAGGATGGCCGAGCGGTACGTCTCGCGCTTCACGCTCGACCTCGCGACGAACCGGCTCGACCTGAACAGCGAGAAGGTGCTGCTCAAGTGGCCGGTGCAGATCCACAGTTGCTGCCATGCGGGCGGCGGGATGGCCTGGGACTCCAAGGGCAACCTGTACATCGCGACCGGTGACAACAACTCCAGCCAGTTCAGCGACGGTTACTCCGGCAACAACCCCCAACCCGCCTACAAGGGCGTCTCGTTCGCGGACGCGCGGCGCACCGCCGGCAACACCAACAACCTCAACGGCAAGATCCTGCGCATCCATCCGGAGTCCGACGGAACGTACACACTTCCCGCGGGCAACCTCTTCACCGGCCGGGAGACCGACGAGGGCGGCGGAAAGACGCGCGGCGAGATCTATGTGATGGGGGTCAGGAACCCGGCCCGTATCTCCGTCGACAAGGCGACCGACACCCTTTACGCGGGCTGGGTCGGTCCGGACGCGAGTGCGCCCTCGACGACCTGGGGCCCGGCGAAGTACGACACGTTCGCCACCATCACCCGCGCGGGCAACCGCGGTTGGCCGTACTGCATGGGCAACAAGCAGCCCTATCGGGACCGCAATCTGCCCGATCCGACGAAGCCGCTGGGCTGGTACGACTGCGACCACCCGAAGAACGAGTCACCGAACAACGACGGACTCGTCAACCTGCCGCCCGTCACCGGCAACAACATCTGGTACTCGCCCCAGGGCGGCGCCCCCGACTTCCCGCGCGACGCGAACGGTGTCCCCTCCTACAAGCAGGCCGAGAGCACGTATCTGCTGCCGTGGCTGAAGGGCGGCGGCCAGGCCGCGATGAACGGGCCGGTGTACCGCTACGACGCGGCGAGCGCGAGCACCACCAAGTGGCCGGCCTACTGGGACGGCAAGTGGTTCGTCGGCGACTTCTACGACGCCGACCAGCCGCGCAACGCGGTGCTCACCGACCCGAAGACCCAGGGCGACGGCGGACTGCCCGTCCACTCCGAGTCGTTGAAGAAGATCGTGCCGGTCGGCAACGACGGCATCAAGAACCTCATGGACTGGAAGTTCGGCCCCGACGGCGCGCTCTACGTCCTCGACTACGGCCGGGGCTTCTTCACCTCGGACGCCAAGTCGGCTTTGTGGCGGATCACTTACACCGGCGGCGGCCCCACGCCCGCGGCCGGCGACCTCGCGAGGGGAGCGGAGTAGTGCGCAGACGCAGGCAGCTCTGGACGGCCCTGTTGGCGTCCCTGTTCATGGTCCTCGGGCTGACATCGGCGGCAGGGGCGCGCACCGCCGCGGAGCCCGCCGCCGCGCCGGCCGCCGCCGCTGCTCAGGTGCTCACCTGGACGGCGGGTGACGACATCACCAAGTACGCCTCCGTACCGGCCACCGCGGTGGCGGGTACGACGACGATCGTCTTCGAGAACAGTGCGGCGACCGGCAACACCATGGGAATGCCGCACACGTTGACGTTCGACGTCTCCGACCCGGAGTACAACAACGACGTCCCGCTCAACATCCTCGCCAACCCGAACGACGACCAGGGCGGCCGGCACACCGCCGAGGTCACGCTCGCCCCCGGCCGCTACCGCTACTACTGCACGATTCCGGGCCATGGCCAGATGCAGGGCATCCTCGTGGTCGCGGAGGGCGGCGGCGCCGACACGACGGCCCCGGAGACCTCGGCGACCGTCACCGGTGCGCAGAACTCGCAAGGTGCGTACGTCGGTTCGGCGAGCGTGGCGATCGGCGCGAGTGACGAGGGTTCCGGTGTCGACCGGGTCGAGTACGCGGTCGGCACGGACGGCGCCTGGCAGCCGTACACCGCACCGGTCGTGATCGACCAGGTCGGCAGTCATTCGGTGCGCTACCGGGCGTTCGACAAGGCGGGCAACGCGGCCGCCGAGAAGAGCGTCACGTTCACGGTGGTCCCACCGCCGACGGACGACACCGCGCCGCCGGAGACCTCGGCGACGGTGAGCGGTGAGCAGAACCCGGCCGGGGCGTATCTCGACATGGCGACGGTCACCGTCTCCGCGTCGGACACCGGGTCCGGGGTCAACACAGTCGAGTACGCGGTGAACAGCGGGAGTTGGCAGCCGTACAGCGGGCCGGTGATGGTCCACCAGGTCGGCAGTCACAGTGTCCGGTACCGCGCCACCGACAAGGCGGGCAACGTCTCCCCGGAGAAGAGCGTCGCGTTCACCGTGGTGGCTCAGCCCGCCGAGGACACCGTTCCGCCCGTGACCGGGGTGAGCGTCGAGGGCACCCGGAACGCGAACGGCGCCTATGTCAACAGCGCCAGGGTGACCGTCAGCGCGACGGATCACGGCGGTTCGGGTGTCGCCACGGTCGAGTACTCGCTCGACGGCGGACCCTATCTGGCGTACACCGCGCCGGTGGTCGTCGACCGAGCGGGGGCGCACACCCTGGCCTACCGGGCGAGTGACAAGGCGGGCAACAGCAGCGACGCACGCTCGGTGAGCCTCACGGTCGTGGCGGGCGGCGGGGTTCCGGCGCCCAACTGCCCCGAGTACGACGAGCGGTTGACGGTGATCGTCGGCACGGTCGACTCGGGGGTGGTCAACCGGGTCACCAACAGCCGTTGCCGGATAGGTGAGTTGATCGAGGACGAGCGGGAGTGGACGTCGCACGCCCTGTTCCTCAAGCATGTCCGGACGGTTCTGGACCGGCTGCTCAAGGACGGTGCCGTCGACGACCGCGAGGACTCGGCGATCGAGGAGGCGGCCCGCGCGTCCGGTATCGGCAGGCCGGGCCAGACCGAGGGCTACCGCACGATCCTCGACGGGACGGCGGCGTCCTTCGCCAAGTGGCAGCAGGTGGGCGGCGGTTCGTTCACACCGAACGGCGACGGGTCGATCACCAGCAGCACGACGGTCGCGGGGATGGGCATGCTGTGGTTCCCGGAGCGGAAGTACGGCGACTACTCGCTGAAGCTCCAGTGGCGTGACGACGCGCCGGGCACGGGCAACGCCAACGCCGGTGTGTTCGTGCGGTTCCCGTGGGTCCACGGCCACCCGGAGGAGACGCGGCCGGAGTGGGTCGCCATCAAGTACGGGCACGAGGTGCAGGTGCTCGACCGGCCCGACGGCGACATGTACAAGACGGGCTCGGTCTACGGCTTCGACCGGGTGGGACTCGCCGGCGCCGGCGTCACCCAGAAGGGCACCTGGAACGACTACGAGATCCGGGTGGTCGACCAGCACTACTCGGTGTACCGCAACGGCGTGCTGATCAACGAGTTCGACAACGCCGGCGGCCAGGACTTCACCCCTCCGCGCTCGGACGACCCGGGCACGGACGGACGGCGGTTCGCGTCCGGGTACATCGGCCTCCAGGTGCACGGCACGACCGATGTGGTCTCGTACCGGGACGTCCGGATCATGGAACTGTCCTGAACAATCCTGCACAAGGGGG
>NZ_AEJB01000685.1 GCF_000331005.1 Streptomyces turgidiscabies Car8 | reverse complement strand
CGCCGGCTCTTCCCGCTCCGCCGCCCGGGGCCGGAGCTCCCCCAGTGGCCCGGCCGGGCGGCTCCCCCGGATTCGCGGGAAGTCCTGGCGGCGCCGCGTAGCCGGGGACGGTGACCCAGCCGCGGCGCGGTTCGCCGTGCTTGGTGACGAAGTCGGCGGGCAGATAGG
This sequence comes from Streptomyces turgidiscabies Car8, assembly GCF_000331005.1. Taxonomy (GTDB): domain Bacteria; phylum Actinomycetota; class Actinomycetes; order Streptomycetales; family Streptomycetaceae; genus Streptomyces; species Streptomyces turgidiscabies. The sequence goes on along the minus strand of NZ_AEJB01000685.1, from coordinate 374 downwards.
CCGCCGGGTCGATGCCCGGGTAGCCGCCCAGCACGACCGACTTGTGGACGTTCTCCGAGAGCACCATCACGAGCCGGCCCCGCCGCGCCTCGGCGAGGACCCGCCTGACGGGCCCCGCGTCGACCAGCCGGGCCAGGTCGTTGATGGCATCGCCGGTCCAGCGCTTGCCCTTCCGCCTGACGAGCCCCTGGTTGAGGCCGACCCGCAGCCGCATCCCGTGGTCGTCCCTGTACTTCGCCCGGTGCGCCAGCAGCGCGTCGTCCAGCCCGCGCTGGAGTTCCCGCAGCAGCCTGACCGGGCTGGTGCCCACGGGGACCAGGATCAGCATCCCGTCGCCGCGGTCCTGGACCCGGCAGTCGCCGAAGCCCAGACCG
>NZ_AEJB01000684.1 GCF_000331005.1 Streptomyces turgidiscabies Car8 | reverse complement strand
CGGTCAGCCGCCGACCTGCTGGTTGTAGCCGGCCACGATGTTCTCCAGGGCCTTGTCGGCCGACTGCTGGCCGTTGATCGCCTTGCCGAGCTCCGTCTTGGTCGGGTCCTCGGTGAGGCTCTTGCCCTTCAGCACCCAGTTGGTCTGGGCGCCGCTGAAGTAGCCGGAGATCGGGGCGTAGAGCGGGATCGACTCGTTGTACAGCTTGAACGCCGCCTGCGCCGCCTCCGACTTGAAGGGGTACTTCGGGGACAGACCGCTCTCGACCGGCAGGAACCCGGACGCCTCGCACAGCGCCTGGTAGTGGGCCGGCTCGTACAGCCAGGACAGGAACTTCGTCGCGGCGGTGGCCGCGTCGCCGTTGTTGTTGAAGCCCACCGTCATGCCGCCGCTGTTGACGTCACTGGCCTGCACCGGCTGGGCGGGGGTCGGGACGCTCGCCCACTCGAACTTCTTGATGCTCTCCGCGAAGGCGGGAACCTGCCACACGCCGGACCAGTAGGCGACGACGTCACCGCTCTGGAACATGGCGGACGGGTCGGCGCCGCTGGTCCACACCGACTTCGGCATGGTCTTGTCGTCGTTCCATCCGACGAAGGTGTTCACGGCCTTCTTGGTCGCCTCGTCCACCGAGAACTTGCCGGAGTCGTCCGCGTGGACGTACTGGCCGCCCATCTCGTACACCATGGCGCGAAGCCGGGACGGCGACTGGTCGAAGGTCAGGGAGTACTTGGCCTTGGTCTTCTCGCGGACCTCGTTGGCCGCCTTGATGAAGTCGGTCCAGGTCCAGGTCTTGTCGGGCGAGGTCGGGAAGGAGACGCCGGCCTTCTCGAAGAGCGACTTGTTGATGAACATGCCGGACGCGGTGACGTCCGAGGGGATGGACAGCACCTTCCCGGACGAGTCCTTCGCCAGGAAGTTGGCGTTGATGTTGTTGCTCTTCTTGTTGGCGATGGAGCTGAGGTCGAGCAGCTTGCTCGACCAGATCGGGTCCAGCGCCGGCACGGCCGCCACGTCGGGCAGGGAGTTCGCCTGCGCGGCGTTGTGCAGCTTCGTCGTGTAGCCGTCGTACGGGAGGTTGACGAGCTTGACGTCGACGCCCGTCTCCTTCTTGTACTGCGCCACCATCTTCTTCCAGCCCGCGTCCTGCCCCGGAACCGTGGAGATCCAGAACGTCAGGGCCTTGGAGCTGCCGCCCGAGTCGCCGCCCCCGCCACAGGCGGAGAGCAGCAGGGCACCTGCCGTGGCAGCGGCGGCGAGGGGAGCCACGCGGCGCAAGCCGCCACGGCCGAGTCGGCGAGAGCGCCGTACACCCACAGTGGTCATCTTCGATCCCTTGTTTCGTCGTAGGAGACGGAGCACGGCGCCGACTGAGGCGGCACGGGTGCATTTTGCAGGAAAAGTCACTTTCGGGGGGCGCGGCCTCGCCCGGCCGCGTCGTCCACGCGGGGCGGGATCCCCGGCCGTCCTGGCCGTCACCGCACGGGCACGCCCTCGTGCGGTTGCCGTACGTCGAGTACGGGCGGGAGGCTCACCCCAAGTCGGCGTCCCGGCCGACTTAGAAAGCGCTTGTCCGGACATTGGCAGACCGAGTCCGAACCCGTCAATCCTTCGCCCGCGCCGCCTGGGTCACGGTTTGGACTCCTCGGGCGACGGCGAGCCGGGCGGCCCCCACGACGGTGCCGAGATCACCGACCTGGCTGCTGACCACCTCGGTGGGCCAGCTCAACCGCTCCAGTTCGGCCCGCACACCGGGCAGGAGCTGCGGAAACGCGCCGGTGCTGCCGCTCAGGACGAGCAGCCCGGGGTCCAGTACGGCGGTCACGGCGGCGGCCAGCCGGCCCACGTCCACCGCGTGCCGGTCGACGATCGCGCGGGCGGCGGCGCTGCCCTGTCCGGCCAGCGAGAACAGGCGTTCGGCGGTACGGGGACATGAAACGTCGGATTCCGGCCAGACCTCGGCGGTCCGGCGCAGCAGGGAGCGGGCGCCGATGTACTCCTCCAGGGCCTCTCGGCGGGGCTCCAGGGCGTCGTCCCAGGGGTAGGGCAGCCGGGCGAGCTCTCCGGCCGCGCCGTTGGCACCGGCGAGCACCTGGCCGCCCACGACGATGCCGAGACCGATACCGACACCGATCCGCAGATAGCCGAAGGTGTGCCGGCCGCGCGCCGCGCCCTCGTGCAGCTCGGCGAGCGCGGCGCAGTTGACGTTGTTCTCGAGGTGGACGGGCACGCCGGGCGGCAGCGCCACGGCCATCGCGTCGAAGACGGGTCCCGCCTTGGCGGTCGCCGGACGCACGGTGCCCTCCTCGGCGCGCGCGGTGACGTCACCGACGGCCACCACGATGGTGCGCAGCGGCGCGTCGGCGGGGAGCGCGCACAGCGCTTCGCGCACCACGTCGGCGGCCTCGTCGCGGGAGCCGGTGGCCTCGGCGAGCAGGGTGCCGTCCAGGGCGCAGCCACGCACCCTGGTCAGGGCGGGGCCGAGGTCGACGGCGAGTACGGAGCCGGCCGCGGGGCCGAGTCCGTATACGGCGGCGGAACGGCCCGTACCGCCGGAGGCGATGCCGGAGTGGGCGGCGAGCCGGGCGTTCTCCAACTCCGCCACGGCGGAGGACACGGTCGGCTTCGACAGGCCCGCCAGAGTCGCGAGCTGCGGCCGGGTGGCCGTGCCCGCCCCGGCCAGCACGGCGAACACCGCGCTCGCGCTCTCGGTCAGGCGGGGGGCCTTCGCCACTTCGTGTTCCACAGTTCTCCCCCAGGTCGAGGGCCGCGCTCCCCGGTAGCTCGATGTCGTGGGATGCGGCGACGGGATGCCTTGATATCGCGGATTTCCGCCTCGTTCCGGCCCTTGGGGCCACGATCTCGGTCGAGTGCGCGATACCTCTTGACACGCACTGTACTTCGTTAGTTAACTTCCTAACGAATGTCACGGTACTCGCCTGCCGTGTCCGCCCAGAGGCCCGTCCCGGGGCTTCACTAGGTCTTCCCAAGCTCTTCCGTACAGCCTCCGTACTGCAGGTTTTCCCTGCTCCCGGCACGGTTCGCCCACCGTCGCAGCCACAGCGCAACGACGAAAGAGGATCCGTGCAGGACTCTCCCTTCCCGCGCCCGCTCGTCGTGGGTATCGACGTGGGCGGCACCAAGACGCACCTGCGCGCCTACGCCGGGGACGATCTGATCGCCGATCACGTCCGCCCCAGCAGCGGCTGGCGTCCGCACGACCCCGTGGCCGCCGCCGGCTGGCTGGCCGCGCTGGTCACCGATGCCCTGCCCGCGGGCGCGCGCCCGTCCGCCGTCGCCGTGGGCGCACACGCCTGCGAGACACCCCGGCAGTGCGCCGAGATCCGCGCCGCCCTGCATCCTCACTTCGACGCGCCCGCGTCGGTCGTCGGTGACGCCGAACTGCTCGTTCCCGCCGCCGGTCTGGACCGGGGCGCCGGCCTGGTCGCCGGCACCGGTTCCGTCGCGGTGGGCCGCCGCGAGGACGGCACCCTCGTCCAGGTCGGCGGCTGGGGCGCGCTCCTCGGCGACGAGGGCGGCTCCGCCGGTCTCGTCCGCGAGGCCGCCCGCGCGGTGTGGGCGGCACACGACCGGGGCGAGGAACCCGACGAACTCGCCAAGGGCCTACTCGCCGCGTTCGACGTGCCCGACGTGCCCGCGCTCGGCGGGGCACTGGAGGCCGCCACTTCTCCGTCCGCGGACTGGGGCCGGCACGCGCCGGCCGTCTTCGCCGCCGCCGAGGTGGGCTCGTCGCTCGCCGCCACGGTCGTAGCCGAGGGCGGCCGGTCACTCGCCGCGCTCGTCGCCCTACTCGCCTCGCGTGGTGTCCCGGTAGCCGACGTGGTGTTCGCGGGCGGTACTGTGCTCGCTCAACCAGCCCTGCACGACGCGCTGTTGGCGTCACTTGCCCAACTCGTCCCCGGCGCCCGGCTACAGCCGTTGAGGGTGCCGCCGGTCGAAGGGGCCGTGGAGCTGGCTCGTTCACTCGTATGACAGTTCGCGGCCGTCCCGCGGTCGCCGAACCATGGGCATCGGTACATGCCCTGGCCGTAGATCTTCGCTCGTACGACCCACCCCGTGCGCTTCCTCCTCCGGAAACACACAACACACAGACCTCGTACACCCCATGTGCCCCATGCGTACCTGGGACACCGCCGTCCGCTCGTCGTCACCCGGCCGCAGGGCCGAGAACTCAAGAGAGGCATCGCATGCCGTCAGCAGCCGGGCACCACGCCACCCCGTCGGCCCGTGGCCGTGAACTCACCGTCGACAGACGCGGGTTCCTTCGTACCTCCCTCGGCGCGTCGGCGGGCTTGCTCGCCGCGCCGACCGCCGTCAGCTGGCTGGCCGCGGCCGACGCGAAGGCCGCCACCGCGCCGCCTCTCGCGTTCGTCGACGACTACAGCACGAACATCGTGGCCAACGCGACGGCCGAGACCAACGCGGTGATCCGCGCGCTCGGCGGCTTCGCCAAGGTGTGGAAGACCGGCGACGCCTGGAACACGGGCACGCCGCTGCTGCCCGAGATACTGCGCGCCAACGTGCGTTACTCCATACGCCTCACCCACGGGCGTACGGAGGAGCAGGCGAGGGAGGCGTTCGTCTACGACCGTCAGCACCAGAGCTACGCCATCATCGGCGGGCTCGGCCCGCTGGCCGACCTGTACCGCTCGGGCGCCAAGGCGGTCACCTCGATCACCTCCGCCCCCCACGGCATCCCGGCCGCCAAGATCAACGACGCCGTCCCCGCCGACGCCCCCGCGGGATCCGCGCTGGGCGCCGGCTCGTACGACTCGGACCTCGGGCAGGTGGCCAAGCTCGTCGACACCGTGCGCGGCGACTTCACCTCCAGCAACCCCGCCAAGTTCAGCTTCCAGTACCCGCGGCCGTGGCGGATGAACGAGAACAGCGAGGTCGTCGAAACCGGAACGACCGACGCCCTCGGGTTCCCGGTCTACGACTCCGACGTCGTCGTCGTGACGCAGCTCCTGCGGCAGCGCAGCGACGTCCCGGCCGAGGACGGCGGTTTCCCCAGCGGCCACACCAACGCCTTCCACCTGGCGGCCCTGGCGTACGCGTACGCGGTCCCGGAGCGCTTCCAGGAGATCGTGACCCGTGCCTTCGAGCTGAGCCACACCCGGATCATGTCCGGCATGCACTCCACCGTCGACGTCATCGGCGGCCGGATCATGGCCACCGCGCTGGCCGCCGCCGTGCTGTACAAGCCGGAGAACACCGCGCTCAAGGCCGCCGCCCGCAAGCAGGCCGCCGAGTACTTCCAGGCCAGGACAGGCACGACGGCCGACACGCTGTTCGCCTACGCGCACTCCGACGCCCACGACAAGTACCGCGACCGGGCCGCGAACCTCGCCCTGGTCACGCCCAAGCTGACGTACGTCCTTCCCCGGCAGGGCCGCTCGACGCCGCTGACCGTCCCGAAGGGCGCCGAGGTACTGCTGGAGACGCGCCTTCCCTACCTGAGCGCGGACCAGCGCCGGGCGGTGCTGCGCACGACCGCGCTGCCCTCCGGTTACGTCATGCTCGACGGCTTCGAGCAGTGGGGGCGGCTCAACCTGGCCGTCGCGGCGGACGGATACGGCTCCTTCGAGTCCGACGTGACGGTCGAGCTCGACGCGGCGGCGCACGGCTTCGGTGCGGCCGACGCCTGGCGCAACGACATCGACGGCCGGGGCGGGCTGACCAAGACCGGTACCGGCACGCTGACGCTGACCGGGCAGAACAGCTACACGGGCGGCACGGACCTCAAGGCCGGGGTGCTGGTCTCCGCCTCGTCCCACGCGCTGGGCCACGGCGATGTCCGGGTACAGGGCGGCACGCTGCGGGTGACCGAGCCGGTGCAGCTGCACGGCACGTACTCCCAGCAGTCGGGAACGCTGGCGGTCACGCTGCGCAAGGACCGTCACAAGGAGGTCGTGACGGTGGGCCGGCGCGTACTCCTGGAGAAGGGCAGCGTGCTGTCGCTGACCCTCGACGCCAAGAACCCGCCTGCCGTGGGCAGCGTCGTCCCCGTCATCGGCGGCGCGGCGCTCCGTGGCCACTTCGACCGTGTCGTGGTGAACTCGGACAAGATCCGCGCCGTACCCGTCTACACGGCGAAGGGTCTGTCGGTACGGCTTCTGAAGCGGTAGCGCACGCCGCGGGGCGGGAGCTGATGCGAGAGTAGGGCCATGGCCCGGCTCCGGATCACTCCCGCCCCCGCGCGGTCGGCGTCGCCGCGGGGCGGACGATGACGCGCGACCGGCACCCGGTTCTCGACCCCGGGACTTCCCCCGACGCCGGAAGCCCGCCCGGCTGCGAGGCTCCGGAGGATGTGCTTCCCGGTGCCGCTGTCGCCGCGCCGACGGCCCCGACCGGACGTGCGCGGCTCCTCGCCCGGCTGAGACATCACCGCCGCCTGCTGGTTGCGCTCGCCGTCGCCGTCCTGCTCCTCCAGATGGCCGTGGCGATGGTCACCACGGCGGTGGAACAGACGCCCACCATCGACGAGCCCGTGTACGTCGGCACGGCGGCCGTCTACCTCCACGAGCACAGCCTGCGCCTCAACCCCGAGCACCCGCCGCTGGGCAAGCTGCTCATCGCCGCCGGGGTGGCCGCCGCCGACCCGCACTTCGACCCGGACTACGCCGGCGACCAGGGCCACGTGGGCCGCCATCTGCTCTACGAGTCCGGCAACGACCCCTGGCGGCTGATGCTGTGGGCGCGGCTGCCGGTGATCGCGCTGACGCTGCTCCTCGGGCTGGTGGTGTTCGCCTTCGGCCGTGAACTCGCCGGTGCGGTGGGCGGGTTGGTGGCGCTCACCCTGTACACGTTCTCGCCGGACGTCGTCGCGCACGGTTCGCTGGCCACCCTCGACGTACCGGCGGCCGGGTTCGTCCTGACGTCGGTGTGGCTGCTGTGGCGGGCGCGCCGACGGCCCGGCCCGTATCTCCCGCTCGCCGGAGCGGCTCTCGGGGCGGCCGTGGCCACCAAGATGAACACCCTCGCCGCCGTCCCCGTGCTGCTCCTGCTGGCCGGCCTGTCGGTGTGGCGCGCCCGGCGCACAGCGGTCCCGGGAGCACGGCTGAAGCTGCTCGCGCGGTCCGGTGCGGGCGCGGCCGTGGTGGCCCTGGTCGCGGTGGCCGTCGTATGGGCGTCGTATCTCGCCGTCGATCCCCTGTTGCACTGGGCGCCGGTCTCCGGCGAGGTCCCGGCCGTGCACGGACTGCGGGGGCGACTGACCGGTCTGCTGCCCCTCCCGGAGGCCTACCGCGACGGGATGCGCATGCAGTTCGGCCTGGAGAACGCCCACTGGGAGGGCTTCCTCTTCGGGCGGCACTACGAGGGTTCCCTCTGGTACTACCTGCCGGCCGCGCTCCTGGTGAAGACGCCGCTCGGCATGCTGGCGCTGTGGGCGGCGGGCACGGCGGCATTTTTGACGGTCCGTCAACTACGATCTGTCGCCCCCTACTTGTTGCTTCCCACGGCCGTGCTGCTGGCCGCGGCCATGGACGGGGAGCGGAACTTCGGGGTGCGGTACGCCATCTTCGTGCCGATGTTCGGGGCGGTGGCGGCGGTCGGTGTGCTGACGCTGCGGCGGCGGTGGATGCCGGTCGCGGTGGCGGGGCTGCTGGCGTTCGTGGCGGTCAGTTCGCTGCGCACGTTCCCGTTCTATCTGCCGTACTCCAACGAGGCGTTCGGGGGAACGGCGAAGACGCACGAGCGGCTGCACGACTCCAACGTCGACTGGGGCCAGGATCTCGGGCGCCTCGCGGACCGGCTGCGGGACCGGTACGCGGGCCAGCGGGTCTGGCTGGTCTACAAGGGCAGCGGGGTGCCGGCCTTCTACGGGATCCACGCCTCCGATCCGCGCAAGCAGCCCGAACGGAAGGTGCGCGGGCTGCTGGTGGTGTCGGACTCGTCGGTCGCCAAGGCGCGGGGGCCACTGGCCCGGCTGATCCACAGCAGCCACGAGGTCGACGAGGTGGGCCACTCCATCACGATCTTCCGCCGGTGAACGGTGAGCTATGTTGAGTCGCTGTGGGAGACGAACGAGGCACATCGGTGCCATCGCCGCAGCAGGCACGCGCCCAGGCGTCCGCGATCACCTCGGGGAAGACGGCCCCCGAGGCCGAAGCGGCCCCGACCTCCCGGCTGCGGGACCTGTTCGACGGGCCCCGGCTCTCCCCCGGCCAGCGGCGCATCGCGCAGTACCTGATCGAGCACATCACCGAGGCCGCGTTCCTGTCGATCACCGATCTGGCGGACCGCGTGGGAGTGAGCCAGCCGTCCGTGACCCGGTTCGCGGCGGCCGTCGGCTTCAGCGGTTACCCCGCACTGCGCGAGAGGCTCCAGGCCATCGCGCTCAGCACCCTCGCGAGCGCGCCGGGCACCACGGAGGAGAACCGGAGCAACGAGCTCCAGGCCGCCGTGGACGCCGAGATCGCGAACCTGGAGAACCTGCGGCGGGACTTCGCCGACCCCGACCGCGTGATCGAGGTCGGCCGGCACCTGTCCCGCTCGACTCCGCTCACCGTGCTCGGTCTGCGCATCTCCGGATCGCTGGCCGAGTACTTCGCCTACGCCGCCCGCCGTATCCACCCCGACGTCCGGCTGGTGACCCGGGGCGGCAGTGTCGCCTACGACGCGCTCCTGCAGTCGCGGGGGGCCGGAGGCACCTGGGTGCTGGCCTTCTCGATGCCCCGGCACGCGCAGGAGACGCTCACCGCGGTGCAGGTCGCCCGGCGGGCCGGGCTGCGGGTGGCCCTGATCACCGACCTGGCCCTCGGCCCGCTCGCCGACGAGGCCGACGTCGCCTTCGCCACCGGCACGGGATCCCGGCTGGTGTTCGACTCCTACGCCGGGCCCGCCGTGCTCTCGGCCGCGCTGCTCCAGGCCATGACGGACGCCGATCCGGAGCGGACCCAGGGGCGCCTGGAGGAGTACGAACAGAGCGCCGACCAGCATCACTTCTTCCTCCGGGACTGAATCTGCCGCCTGCTCCCTCGTCCGGGCGTATGGGTGTTCATCCCGTTTTGTGCATGAATTTTTTCATACTTCTTGCAAACCGGACGGCATATATAAATACTGCTCACGGATCGCGTCCCGGTGGGACTCCGGGACACGTTCCAAGCCCTGCACACCCGCTGCCGCCGTCTCCTACCCGCGTCGGCGCCTCGGGTGTCCGGACGGGTGCCGCCTGCGCGAACGCCCGTTGCGGCCCCGGCCATCCCCTAGGCCGGGGCCGCTGAATCCCGTCGCACCACCCTGTCGACGCCGCACTCCCGGAGCGATGACCATGCCCATGACGTCCACGATGACCACGCGTACCAGTCCGGACTGGCCCTGTCAGGTCAAGATCCCCGGGAGCTACGACTGGGAACGCTCGGCGGTCAAGTGGCTGCGCGAGCTGGTGCCGACGCGCTACGCGGGCTACCCCACGCTGATCCGCCACCCCGTGCTGCTGGCCCGGCACGCGCACATCCAGGTCCAGCACGAGATCCGGGTCGCCCGCACCGCCCTCCAGACGGCCCGCGCCGACCTGCCCGGCCTCGGGCTGAGCGAGTCGGTCATCGAGCACACGATCAAGATGTACGCCGCCGAGGTGCTCCAGCTCCAGCACATCGCCCGCAGCATCCGAGCCGTCACCCAGGCCCTGGTCGACACCCACGCGGCCCGCTGAGCCACCCGCCTGTCGGCCTCTGAGGGCATCAGGACCCCGTACGGGACTCCAGGTCCTTGCGGGTGTCGTTCCCGTAGACGCCCGTCTCGTCGCCGCGGATGCCGTACCAGAGCTGGAAGCGGGCCACGGCCTCGGTGAGGCCGGTGTCGTAACTCCCGCTGGTGGCACCGTGCGTGTAGACGTCCGGGATGCGCAGCAGACGTTCCTGGAGGTCGGTCACCTCGGGACCGCTGTCCCCCTCGCGGAGGGTGCCCGCGCCGTCCGGGTCCGCCGCGGCGGGCGCCGACTCGACGGGGGCCGAGGCCGTGACGCTCGGGGTGGCCGAAGGTGCCGGGCCGACCTCCTCACCCTCGGCGCTGCCCGGGAGCAGCAGGGCCGAACCGAAGCCGACCAGCGCCGCCGCGCTGACGGCGACCGCGACGGCGGCCCGGCGCAGGTTCGGCCCGAACCCGAAGCCGGCCCGTTCCCGCTGAGCCCGCTTACCCGCCTGCCGGGCCTGGCCCCTCCGTCCCCGCTGCTCCCTCCGTTCGGCGCGTCCGCGGTGGGCGACCGGGGGCAGCTGCTCCGTCGCCTCCTCCACGTCGGGCGCGGGCCGGGGCAGCGGGACGGCCTCGTAGCCCTCCGGAATTCCGGCCATCGCCTCTTCGTGCTCTCGCATGAGCTGCGCCAGCGCCTCGGTACGGCGGCGGCGCACCACGCGCGTCGGCTCCAGGGGCCGGCGGCCTTCCGGCCGGCCCGGTGCGGGCGGTGTCGACACTCTGCACCCCTTCCCTGCGTACGGACTCCACACGGGCCGCGTACGGCGATGCCGTCGGCTCCGTGAAGTGATACGCGGTCAGAAGCCGCCGGGTTCAGTGCGGCGGGGCCGAGGTCGGGGTAAGTGCGGGTGTCCGTCGCCGCCTCGGCTCAGGCGCCGCGCTCGACGAAGTGGTCGAGGTGGTCCGGGGTGGGGCGCAACAGGCCGTCGCGCACCGCGAGGGCGGTGGCCTCGGCGCGGGAGGCGGCGCCGGTCTTGCGGAGCAGATGCTCGATGTGGCTGTGCACGGTCCGCGGGGACAGGAACAGCGCCTGCGCGATGGCCTGGTTGGTCTGCCCGGTGGCGGCACGCGTGAGCACCTCCAGCTCGCGCGGGCTGAGCCCGTACGGCAGTTCGGTCGGCGTCTCGTGGACCAGCACCGCCTCCGCCGGGCCCGCCGGACCCGGGGTCGTGGTGTGCCGGTACAGGGAGACGCGGTACCAGGTGCCGTCGAGCGGCCACAGCAGCCGCAGCCGCCGGCCGCCTGTCCGGGCGAAGGCGCGCAGCAGGGGGCGGAACTCCTCGTCCGCCGCCACCCGGGCACGCTCCCGTCCCGGCAGATCGACGCTCCCGCCCTCGGCGACGAGGCTCGCCGCGCCCTCGGCCGGCAGTCCGTGCAGGTCGCCGGTGTGGGCCGTCGGGTCGGCGAGGGCGCCGAGCGCGGGGATGACGGAGGCGAGGAGGTGACGGGCCTCGGTGTCGTAGGCGTCCGCGTCGCGGGTGGAGAGGGTGATGAGGCCGACGAGACGCCCGTCGTGCCGGAGCGCTCCGGTCATGGCGTCGCGCAGTCCCGCCGGGCGGACCCGGTCGGCGTAGAACCAGCCGTGCCGGAAACGCTGCCCGGGGTCGTCGGCGTCCTCGGAGATGGAGGGCGGCATGTCCTGGCGGACGACGTTGCGGTACCAGGGGGTGTCGACGAACTCGGCGGCCAGCGCCTGCGACACCTCCGCGGTGTAGCCGATGCCGGCGAGCTGAACGTGCTCGCCGGTCAGCGGGTCGATGGTCAGCAGGGTCGCCATGTCGAGGGGCAGGGCGCGGCGGAGTTCGTCCAGGGCCTGGGAGCACGCCGTCACGGTGTCGCGCTCGCGCGTGAGCATGCCGATGCGGGTGGCCGCCGCGATCTGGTGGTGGCTGAGCATGCGCGCCTCCGGGAGCTGCCCGGGAGTCATCCAGCAGCGAAGTCGTTTGGCCCCTAACGCTAGGGCCGCACCCCCTGCCGGACAAGACGTTCACCCGGACGTGACCGGATCGGTTCCGGCGCACCAAGGGATGGATCACGGGCCGGGCCCGCTCGGGATGAGGGCCGGAGAGTGGGCTCGGGACAGGGTCGGTATTTGTACGGATGGTGCGGCGGGCCGGCGGGGGCTTTTCTGTTCGGCACAGCCTGTCCTCCCGACCGGCGGCGTCACGAACCTCGCGCCACACCCCTCGCAGCCCGTCCCCGACGGGCACATCCCCTGGGAGAGCACCGCCATGACCTCATCCCCGTTCGCCGGCTCCGCGGCCTCGCGCAGACAGTTCCTCGCCTGGTCCGGCGCGGCCCTCGCCCTCGCCGCCGCCGGCTGTTCGGCGCCCGGCGGCGACACGGCGTCGTCAGGGCAGAAGGCCGCCGACGGCAAGGGGTCCGGTGAGCCCCTGACGAAGATCGGCCTGGACTACCCGTTCACCCAACTCCCGCTATACGCAACGCTGGTGAAGCTTTCCACCGCCGCCGCGAAGAAGCACGGAGTCTCCCTGCTGACGACGAGCGACGGCAGCAGCGCCGACACCCAGGCGACCAACCTCACCACGTGGGTCGCCCGCAAGACGCCCGCGATCGTGTCGTTCCCGATGGTGTTCGAGGCCGCCGAGCCGATGGCCAAGGCCGCGCTGGACGCGGGCCTGATCTGGGTGACGTACGGCGGCACGCTGGAACACCAGAGCGCCGACATCCGGTTCAGCTTCCGGGAGGGCGGCACGCTGCTCGGCGAGGCGGCGGCCAGGTGGGCGCTGGAGAACCTCGGCGGCAAGGGCAAGATCGCCTTCCTCACCGACAGTACGATCGAACTGGGCCGCGAACGCACCAAGGGCATGGTCGACGCCTTCACCAAGCTGGCGCCCGGCGTCGACGTGGTCGCCCAGGAGCAGGCCATCGACCCCGACACCGGCCTGAGCAGGACGAAGGCCATCCTGGCCAAGCATCCCGACCTCAATCTGGTCCTCGGGGTCACGGACGCGGCGGCGTACGGCGGCTACAAGGCGCTGGAGCAGACCGGGCGGGCGAAGGACGACGCGAAGACGTTCGTCGGCGGGCAGGACGGAGCGGCGCCCTCGCTCCTCGCGATCAAACAGGGCACCTTCTACCGCGCCTCCGCCGCCCTCGCCCCACAGGACATCGCGAACGCCATCGTCGACGTCCCGCTCGCGGTCGCCGCGGGCAAGGCCGACCCCGGTGTGGAGGTGCCGATCGCACTCGTCGGCCCCCGGGACACGGCGAAGATCGACGCCCTGCTCGCCCAGAACGGCTAGGGGAACGTCATGACCGAGCCGAGTCTCCGGATCCGCGGACTGACCAAGTCCTTCGGCGGGGTCCGGGCCCTGGACGGCGTGGACCTGACCGTGCCGATGGGACAGGTCCACGCCTTGCTCGGCCACAACGGCGCCGGCAAGTCCACCCTCATCAAGTGCCTCGGCGGCGCGTTCCCGCCGGACGCGGGCACCATCGAGGTCGGCGGACGGGCGTACGAGCGGCTGAGCCCGCGCGAGTCGATCGCGGCGGGGGTGGCGATCATCTTCCAGACGCTGAGCGTGGTCGACGCGCTCACCGTCGCCGAGAACATCTTTCTCGGCCAGGAGTGGACCCGGTACGGCCGGATCGACCGCCGCGCCCAGGACGAGGTCGCCGCCGGACTTCTGGAACGCGTGGCGGCGACCTGCTCGCCACGCGACCGGGTCGGCGAACTCTCCATGGGGCAGCGCCAGTTGGTGGAGATCGCCAAGGCGCTCAGCCGCAGCGCCTCGGTCCTGGTCCTGGACGAACCGACCGCCGCCCTGTCCGCCGCCGAGAGCGACGCCCTCGCCGAACGGGTCGAGGATCTGCGCGCCCAGGGACTGGCCATCGTCTACGTCACCCATCTGCTGGCGGAGGTCGAACGGCTCGCGGACGCGGTCACCGTCCTGCGGGACGGCCGGGTCGCCCATCACGCGGTGGGCGCCGGACGGCGCCGACGGGAACTGGTCGCCGCCATCGCCGGACGACCGGCGGCCGCACCGGGCGGGGACCGGCCGACGGGCACCGAGTCTCCCGGCCCCGATACCCATACCGGCACTGATACCGCCACCGACACCACACCCCGCGCCACCAACTCCCCCGCCTCTCCAGTGGCGCGGGGTGTGGGCTTCCCCGACGGAGGCCTGGTGCTGGAGGGCCTGCGCGGCCCCGGCTTCGGACCCGTCACCCTCACCGTGGGCAGCGGTGAACGCGTCGGCCTGTACGGGCTCATCGGTTCCGGCCGTACGCGCATCCTGGAGACCCTGTACGGCAGGCGCCGCGCGTCCGGCGGCACCGTGCGGGTCGGTGACCGTACCGTCAGGGCCGTCCGGCCCGGCGACGCGCTGGCCGCCGGCATCGCCCTCGTACCGGCGGACCGGCGCAGACAGGGGCTGTTCCCGGCCCTGAGTGCCCGGGACAACGCGCTGCTTCCGGCGGTCCGCCCCCTTGCCCGGTACGGCGTACGGGCACTCGGCGCCGAGCGGCGGCTGTTCGACGCGGTGGCCGGGGCGGTGGGCCTGCGCCCGGTGCGGCCCCGGTTGCCCGCGGCCTCGTTCTCCGGCGGCAACCAGCAGAAGCTGGTCCTCGGCCGCTGGATCAACGATTCCCACGACGTGCGCGTGCTGCTCCTCGACGAACCGACCCAGGGCGTCGACGTGGGGGCCCGGCAGGAGATCTACCAGGTCGTGCGCTCGCTCGGCGCCGACCGGGGCACGGCCGTGCTGTTCGCGTCCAGCGACCCGGAGGAGATCGTCGCGCTCGCCGACCGCTGCCTCGTCGTCGCCGGAGGCCGGGTCGTCGGTGAACTGTCCGGAGCCGAACTCACCGAGGAGGCCCTGCTGTCGGCCGTGCACGACGCCTCCGCCGATCCGCCGGTGCACTCGGAGAACTCGCACAACTCAGGCGACTCGGATGCCGCACCCGCACCCGCACACCAGCGGTCCGCCCCCGCCGAAGGAGAAGTATGACCACCGCCGACTCCGTCCTCGTGCGCCCGCGCGCCCTCGCCGTCGGCGGTCTCGGCACCGTGCGACGGCATCCGCTGATCCTGGTGCTGGCCGTGATGGTGCTGGTGTTCCAGGTGTCCACGGGAAGTTTCCTCGACCCGGCCAATCTGCGCGGGATCGCCACCGACGCGGCCACCCTCGCCATCGTCGCCGTGCCGCTCGCGCTGCTGGTGATCAGCGGGTATCTCGATCTGTCCGTCGGTTCGACGCTCGCCCTCGGCGGGCTGGTCGCCGGCTGGCTGGCCGGCCAGGGGCAGTCGCCGGTGGTCGCCGTGCTGGGCGGACTGGCCGCCGGGGCCGCGGTCGGTGCCGTGAACGGCGTGCTGTGCTGCTACTTCGGCCTGTCGGCGTTCATCGTGACGCTGGGCATGCTCACCGCCGTACGCGGACTGGCGCAGCAGCTCTTCCCGTTGCCGCTCAGCGGGTTCGGCGCCGGGTTCGCGTGGCTCGGCGGGTCGCGGATCGCGGGGATCGCGGCGCCGGTCGTCATCGCGGTGGCCGTGCTGGTCGCGGGCGCCCTGTTCCTGGCGCTCACGCCGGCCGGGCGCCACGTCTTCGCGATCGGCGTCAACCGGGAGGCCGCGTATCTGTCCGGCATCAGCGTCCGGCGTACGCCTTTCGCGCTCTTCGTCGTCACCGGCGTGGCCGCCGCGCTCGCCGGAGCCATCAAGGCGTCCGTCCTGGACAGCGCCGTCGGCGGGACCTCGGGGGCCGGGTTCGAGCTGACCGTGCTGACCGCGGTACTGCTGGGCGGGGTCGCACTGAGCGGTGGTTCGGGGTCGGTCCTGGGAGTACTGCTCGGCGTGCTGTTCCTCGGCAGCCTGCAGAACGGGCTGACACTGCTCGACGTGCCCACCTTCTGGCAGCAGATGGCACAGGGGACCGCTCTGGTGGCGGGGGCCGCGCTCGCCCACTTCGCACCCCGGTCGGCCCGGTGAACCGCTGTGGCCGATGTGTCGACCTTTCGGTTGTGAACCCGGTCAACACCAGCAGGGCTGCCGGCTCCATCAACACCGTGAACTCCATGAAAGAGGTTTCCGCGTGAGCGACAGCTCTCCCACCCTGATCCTGACCGGCGGTCAGGTGCTCACCGTCGACGGCGACTTCACCGTGGCGGAAGGCGTCGCCGTGCGCGGCCGGGACATCGTCGCCGTCGGGACCGACGCCGAGGTACGCGCCCTCGCCGGCCCGGACACCCGCGTCGTCGAACTCGACGGACGTACGGTCCTGCCCGGCATCAACGACTCCCATCTGCACGGGGCCGCCTACGGAATGACGAAGCCGCCCTTCGCCATCGACGTCGGCCATCCTTCCGTCGGCTCGATCGCCGACATCGCCGAGGTCGTGCGGCGGGCGGTCGGGGAGGCGCCGCCCGGCGCGTGGGTGGTCGGTCTGGGCTGGGATCCCGGATACCTGACGGAGTGCCTGGAAGACCCACGGCGGCTCCCGCACCGCGGAGACCTGGACGCGGTCGCGCCGGACCACCCGGTCTGTCTGACCGACTTCTCCTCCCACATGGCGTGGCTCAACACCGCGGCGCTGCGTGCGTGCGGGATCGACGCGGACAGTACGGCGCCGGGCGGCGGCGTCATCGACCTCGGCGCGGACGGGCAGCCCACCGGCATCCTGCGCGAGGCAGCCCAAGGGCTCGTGCAGGCCGGCCTCCCCTCCCCCACCGTCGCCGAGCGACGCCGGGCCATCCAGGGGGTCGTCCGCGAACTGCACTCGCGTGGGATCACCAGTTACACCGAGCCCGGTCTCGGGCCGGGCGGTGCCGGGACCTTCTTCGGCGGGCTGAGCACCGACAACTGGACGGCGTACGCCGAACTGGCCGCGGAAGGTGAACTGGACGCCCGGATCAGCGTGCTGCTGCTGCCCGCGCCGATGGGCGGCTCCGCCGACGACGTACGCAAGGGTCTCGCCGAGCTGCGCCGGCCGGAGTCGGCCGACCCCCGGCTCCTCAACGCCATCGGCGTCAAGATCTTCGCCGACGGGGTGCCGCCGAACCGTACGGCCTGGATGAACGACCCGTATCCCGAGGGCGGTCACGGCGCGCTGTGCGTACACGGGGCCACGCCCGCGCTGCAGGTGGACGAGTTGCGGGAGATGATCCGGGTCGCGCACGAGGCCGGTTTCCAGCTCGGCGTGCATGTCACGGGCGACCGGGCGATCGACACCGTCGTCGACGCGTTTCTTGCCGCCGAGACCGCCGCGCCCCGCGCCGACGCCCGGCACTACGTCATCCACGGCGACTTCATCGGCCCCGACAGCCTGGCGAAACTGGCGGCGCACGAATACGGGGTCAACATGAACCCCGCCATCAAGTGGACCATCTCCGACCTGATGGACGAGGTCGTGGGACCCGTACGGTCGGCGTACCAGTGGCCGGTGCGGTCGGCGATCCAGGCCGGGGTACGGGTGTGCGCGAGTTCCGACGCGCCGATCACCAGGCCGGACTGGCGCCAGGGGGTGGCCGCGATGCTGCTGCGCGAGTCGAAGGCCAGCGGCAGGCCCAGCGGCCCCGAGCAGTGCGTGACACTCGCCGAGGCACTGCGCGCCTACACGGCCACCCCGGCCTGGCAGGACTTCGCGGACGACTGGAAGGGCACCATCGAACCGGGCTCGGTCGCGGACCTGTGCGTCCTGGACCGCCCCCTGCTCGGTCTCGACCCGCACGACATCACCGGGGTCGAGGTGGACCTCACGGTGTTCGACGGGCGGGTGGTCTTCGAACGGGGCTGAGCGCTCCGCGGGGCGGGCGGGTGAGTGGGTGAGTCGGCGGTTCTTCGGCTGCCGGCCCGTGGGGGCTGGTCGCGCGGTTCCCCGCGCCCCTTGTGGTGCGCGGGGTCATCCGCGCACCGTCTCCGCACACCTGCGGGCCCGCACGCCCGCACGCCCGCTCCTGATCCTCGCCGCCCCCCGTCTCGCCGTCGGCTCAGTCGGTGCGGGACGCCTGTACCAGCGCGTCGAACAGGGCCTGTTGGGTCGGGTCCCGGTGTGCGGTGTCCTCGGGGTGCCATTGCACGGCCGTGAACCAGGCTCGGGTGTCCGGGAGTTCGAGTGCCTCGATCGTGCCGTCGGCCGCCGTCGCCGTTACTTGGAGGCCGGTGCCGGGGCGGTCGACGTGCTGGTGGTGGTAGCAGGACACCTCCGCCTTCTCGGCGCCGGACACCTCTGCCAGCAGCGATCCCTGACGGATCGTCACCGGGTGGACAACGTGCCGGTGTTCGCGGTCGGGGCCGCCCATGTCCTGGTGCAGGGTGCCGCCCAGGGCGACGTTGACGACCTGCAGGCCGCGGCAGATCGCGAGCAGTGGGACTCCCGACTCCAGTGCGCCACGGGCGACTTGGAGGTCGAAGGTGTCCTGGAGGTCGTCGACGTCGTACACCGTGTCGTGGGTGTCGGCGGCGCCGTAGCGGTGTGGGGCGAGGTCGCCGCCGCCGGGGAGCAGGACACCGTCGAAGCGGGCGAGGCGGGCGGCGACCTCGGGGTCGGTGCCCGGCGCGGGATGGATCGTCGCCGGTTCGCCGCCCGCCCGCCAGACGGCCTCGACCAGGGCACGGGCGTTGACCTCGGCGGCGTACCGCAGGGCGGAGGTGGTGGCGGAGAAGCGGGCCGGGATCGCGATGAGGGGTCTTGCCGCGTCACGGGTCACAGCTGGATCCAGGTGGTCTTGAGCTCGGTGTACTTCTCCAGGGCGTGCGCGGACTTGTCGCGGCCGTTGCCCGACTGCTTCATGCCGCCGAAGGGCACTGTCAGGTCGCCCTCCTCGTAGCAGTTGACCCAGACCGTGCCCGCCTTCAGCGCCCGTGAGACCTGGTGGGCGGTGGTGAGGTTCGAGGTCCACAGGCCGGCTGCGAGGCCGTACTCGGTGTCGTTGGCCAGCCGTACCGCCTCGTCCACGTCGTCGAAGGTGAGGACGGACAGGACCGGGCCGAAGATCTCCTCGCGGGCCAGGCGGGAGCCTGGGCCGACCTGGTCGAACACGGTGGGCTCCAGGTAGCTGCCGCCCGTGTTCTCCAGGACGCGGGTGCCGCCGGTGCGCAGCCGGGCGCCCTCCTGGGTGCCCGTGCCGATGTGGTCGAGTACGCGGCCCAGGTGGGCCTCCCCGACCAGCGCGCCCATCTCCGTGGCCGGGTCAAGGGGGTCGCCTACGCGCAGTTCGCGGGCCCGGCGGACGATCGCCTCGGTGACCTGCTCGGCGACGGCGGAGTGGACCAGGAGCCGTGAGGGTGCGGTGCACATCTCGCCCTGGTTGAAGAAGATGCCCCAGGCGGCGGTGGCTGCTGCCTTCTCCAGGTCGGGGGCGTCGGGGAGGATGATGTTGGGCGACTTGCCGCCCAGTTCCAGCCAGACGCGCTTGAGGTTGGAGTCGGCGGAGTAGCGCAGGAAGTGGCGCCCCACAGCCGTCGAGCCGGTGAACGCCACTACGTCGACGTCGGGGTGGAACCCGAGCGCCCGCCCGGCTCCCGGGCCGTCCCCGGCGACGACGTTGAGGACGCCCGGCGGCAGCCCGGCCTCGGTGCCGAGCCGGCCGAGGACGAGGGCCGACAGGGGGGAGTTCTCCGAGGGCTTGAGGACGACCGTGCAGCCTGCGGCGAGTGCCGGGGCCACCTTCCAACTGGCCAGCGTGAGCGGGAAGTTCCAGGGGACGACCGCCCCGACGACACCGGCCGGTTCACGGGTGACGAGGGCCAGCGCGTCAGGTGCGGTGTGCGGGGACTCGTCGGTGAGTTTGTCGGCCAACTGCCCGTACCAGCGGAAGGTGTTGATGGCGGCGCGCAGTTCGATGTCGTGCGCGTCCGTGATCGGCTTGCCCATCTCCAGGGTGACCGTCAGGGCGAGCGACTCGCGCTGTTCTTCGAGGAGTTCGGCGAACCGCAGCAGTACCCGGCCTCGTTCGGTGGGCGCCAGGCGCGGCCAGGGGCCGGTGTCGAAGGCCCGGCGGGCGGCGGCCACGGCTGCGTCCACCTCGGCGGGCCCGCCGTCGGCGACCTCGGTCAGTACCAGGCCGTCGCGCGGCGAGACGACGGCGAAGGTGGCACCGCCGCCGGGTTCGTCGCGGCCGTCGATGTGGTGTGCGCCGTACACCGCCGGCGCCTTGGCTCGGCGGAGCCACTCGTCGTGGGTGACAGGCGGCATGCGGGCCTCCAGAACAGGTGGGTGAGCGGGGATTGGTCAGGGTCGGGAACGCGTCCACCTGCCTCCGGTGCGGTGGATGCCGCTCCGGAGGCAGGTGGGCGGCCGGGTCAGGCGTCGGCGGCCGGTACGCGCGGTCGGGTCAGCCGGGCGGCGACAAGCCCCAGGGCCATGACGGCCGGGACGGTCAGCTCCAGCCACAGGGCGGTTTCACTGTCGCCGCCGATGAGGGTGGTGAAGTTGTCGAGGATCAGCCAGACGGCACCCGCGACGGCGACCGTGGCCAGGGCGGGGGCGATCAGGGTGTTCCACAGGCGCGTGTCGAGGCGCTCGCGGCGGAAGAAGACGACCACGGACACCGAGGTCAGCAGGTACAGGAGCATCATCCCGAGGACGGCGACCCCGCTGAACCAGGAGAAGAGCGTCAGCACGGGGTCCTTGCCGGCGAGGGCGAAGGGGACCACCAGGGCCACCGCGACGGCCGTCTGGACGCAGCCGGCCACCCAGGGCGAACGGCGGTTGTTGAGCGTGCAGAGCCGGGCGGGGAGCAGTCCGTCGCGGCCCAGCGAGAACAGGTAGCGGTTGGCCGAGTTGTGGAAGGTGAGAAGGCCGGCGAAGAGGGAGGTGGCCAGCAGGACGGGCAGGACGTCGTTGACCCAGTTGCCGAACTGGGCGGCGATCGGCGCGAAGACGAACGCCGTCGAGTCCCCGCTCTCCAGCGCCTGCCCCGCCGCCCCGACGGCCTTGGAGGCGCCGTGCGCGGAGACCAGCATCCAGGAGGTCAGGGCGAAGAAGCTGACGACCACGACGATCGCCAGGTAGGTGGCCCGCGGGACGGTCTTCTTCGGCTCGCGCGCCTCCTCGCCGTAGATCGCGGTGGCCTCGAAGCCGAACATCGACGCCAGGGCGAACATCACGGCCACGCCCGGCGCGCCCTGCGTCACGGCGCTCACCGAGAAGGTCTCCGAGATTCCGAGGCCCTCGGGACCGCCGCCCTTGAAGAGGGTGACCAGGCTGAAGACCAGCAGGATGCTGAACTCCGCGAGGACGAACACCGCCAGCAGTTTGGCGCCCATGTCGATGCCGGTGGCGCCCAGCAGCTGCACGAGGGCCATCGTGGCCAGTGACCACGCCCACCACGGCAGGTCGAGACCCGTGTGCGTGCTGACCAGGCCGCCCACGATGGCTCCGTACAGCCCGTACATGGCGGCCTGGATCGCGCAGTACGCGAAGAGCGCGACGCCCGCGCTGCCGGCGCCGGCGGTCCGCCCGAGGCCTTTGCCGATGTACGTGTAGAAGGCGCCCGCGTCGATGACGTGCCGGCCCATGGTGACGAAGCCGACGGCGAAGAGCAGTGTGACCACGCCGACCAGTACGTAGGCGCCTGCGGTGCCGGGACCGTTGCCGATCGCGACGGAGATGGGGACCGACCCGGCGATGCCGGTGAGCGGCGCCTGGGCGGACAGGACGAGGAAGAGGATGCCCAGCACGCCGAGGGCGTTGGGCTTGAGCTTGCCTGCGGTGGATGCGTCCCGCGCGGTCTGCTCTGGGGAGACCGTCTGACTGTCCACTCGGATCACCTGCCAGGGGAAGAGGGGTAATCGTTTCAGGCCAAACGAGTTGCCTCATGGTGGGGTGGAACTATCCGTTTGGCAAGGGGTTTGGCACGGCGATTCCGACGCCGAAGGGATTTGCGCGATGTGTTCGCACGGCTGTGATCAGCCGGAAACGACTCAGGCCTCGCCGCTGCGGTCGGCGGCCAGGAGACGCAGGACGCCCCGCAGCTCGTCGAGGGCTTCCTCGATGATCTCGCGCTCGCCGAACACGAGCTGGTGCAGGACCAGGCCCTCCAGCGTGGCGAAGACCATGCGGGAGAGTCCCTCGCCGACCGGGCCGGGCAGCAGCTGGGCCAGCTCGCGCCGGGTCGCCTCGAAGTACTCGTCGTCGTACAGGGCACGCAGGTGGGTGAGCAGCTCGGGCCTGCGGCGGGACTCCAGCAGCAGTTCGTACTGGAAGGCCTGGAGGTCGGGGCCGCTCTCCACCATCTCCGTCAGCCCCGCCGAGAAGTCCGCGACGCTGCCCGTACCGGTTTCGAGGTCGCTGCTGGTCAGGGAGGAGCGGATGGCGTGAGTGAGGGCCTCCTCGATCAGCGCGTCGCGCGAACCGAAGTGGTGCACGACGAGCCCGTGGGTGACCCCCGCCTCCTCGGCGACCGCCCGGTACGTGAGCTTGCGGAGCCCGCCGCGGGCCACCACGCGTACGGCGGCGTTCAGCAGTGCCTCGCGGCCGGCTCCGTAGGTCACGCGCTTGCGGGGTCGGCGCGGGGCGGCGGGCTCGGTCATGCCCGTGACCCTACCCGTGACCATGGTCAACGCCGTGGCACCCGGATACCGCGGAACTCCCAGTCGCCGCCGAGCGCGGTGGACAGCACCTCCTCGGACTCGGTGGGCTGCGCGCCGACGTCGGTCCGGATCGGGGTCGGCCCGGTGACGATGTGGTTCGTCAGCCGTCCGAGGCCCTCGACCTCGACCTCGACGACGTCCCCGGGCTGGACGGGCCGGGAGTTGGCGGGCGTACCGGAGAGCAGGACATCGCCCGGACA
Organism: Streptomyces turgidiscabies Car8; assembly: GCF_000331005.1. Lineage (GTDB taxonomy): Bacteria > Actinomycetota > Actinomycetes > Streptomycetales > Streptomycetaceae > Streptomyces > Streptomyces turgidiscabies. The sequence goes on along the minus strand of NZ_AEJB01000684.1, from coordinate 12,968 downwards.
GAGGGTGATGGTGCGGGCGATGTCGGCCACGAGGTAGTGCATGTCCCACTCCATCTCGTCCGTCGAACCGTCCTGCACGACCTCGCCGTTGACGTACGTGCGCAGGTACTTGCCGTGGAAGTCCCAGTCGGTGACCAGGCCGGGGCCGAGCGGGCACAGCGTGTCGGAGCCCTTGACGCGGAGCATCGAACCGGCGTCGGTGTCACGGAAGTCGTGCAGGCCGTAGTCGTTGGCGACGGTGTATCCGGCGATGTAGTCGCCCGCCTCGGCCTGCGAGATGTTGCGCGCGGTCCTCCCGATGACGATGGCGACCTCGCCCTCGTAGTTGAGCCACTTGCAGCCCTCGGGACGGACGACCGCGCCCCGGTGGGAGTTGAGGGAGGAGGTCGGCTTGTGGAAGTAGGTGGGGGTGGAGGTCAGCTGTATCTGGAACTCGTCGACCCGGCTGCGGTGGTTGAGATGAACGGCGACGACCTTGGACGGCACGACGGGAGGCAGGTGGTGCGCGTCCTCCGTCTTGACCCGGCGGCCGTCCCCGGCGACGAGTTCGTCACCGTCGACGGTGACCTGGACGGTGGCGCCGTCGAGGAGGATGCGGCGGTATTCGGGCATGTCAGGGCTCCTGTACGGGGGTTCGGGGGGCGGTCCAGCCGGCGGCGGGGCGGTCGAACCACAGGTGGACCTGGCCGGTGCCGACGGAGTTCTCGTACTCGCCGTACTGGCGGGCGGGTGCGGTGCAGGCCTGCTCACCGAGGGCGCCGGCCAGCATCAGGTAGTGGAAGAACTTCGCCTCGGGCTTGAACTTCCAGAACTCGTCCATGGTGTCGAGGACCTGGTCGTGCCGGCCCTCCTTGAACCAGGCGATGCGCTCCTCGTCGGCGGCGCGGGCCTCCGGGGTGAAGATGTGCGCCGGGTCGCTGGATTCGTGGTCGCGGATCTGGCGCAGCGGCCAGAAGGTGTGCGAGAGGGCACCGGAGGCGATGACGAGGACCCGGCGCCCCGGGGTGGCGGCGATACCGTCGGCCAGCGCCCGCCCGAGACGCAGATGGTCCTCCATGTCACCGGTCTGGCAGACCCCGATGGTCACCCACCGCTTGTCGGGCAGGCCCTCGCCGAGGAACTTCCACAGATTGATCGTGGCGTAGTACACCGGCAGGTGGTCGTCGTCGATCGGGGTGATCCACGTGCCGTGCTTGTCGGCGAACTGAGCGATGTTGTGAGCGAGTTCGGGGTCGCCCGGATAGTCGTACGGCATCCGGCACATACCGCGCGGCAGCTCCTCGGAGGTGAAGAGACCGGCCCGGCGCTGCTGGGCGCCGACGACGAACTCGACGGTTGTGGCCCAGTGCGAGTCGAGGACCACGACAGTGTCGTACTCGTTGGCGGCATCCCTCTCGAAGACCTCCCGGCGGAGCTGCCGCAGGCCGGTGACGAGGGTGATCTCCCTGCCCTCGTTCAGTTCCAGCCGGTCGGCCTCGGGCAGCACGATGGTGGGCACGTGGGCGAGCAGACCCGCCCCGACGATCTCACCCATGGTTGTTCCATCCGTTCGGCGCGGTGACGGTGTTCTTGAGGTCGCAGTAGAAGTCGAAGCTCCAGGTACCGCCCTCGCGCCCGACCCCGGAGAGACGGGAGCCGCCGAAGGGCGCCTGGAGGTCGCGTACGAAGAAGCAGTTGACCCAGATCGTGCCCGCGACGAGCCGTGCGGTGACGCGTTCGGCACGTTCGGGGTCGCCGGTGGCGAGGGTGGCGGCGAGGCCGAACCGGGTGTCGTTGGCCAGCCGGACCGCCTCGTCCTCGTCGGCGAAGGTCTGGAGGGTCAGGACCGGCCCGAAGACCTCTTCCTGGACGATCTCCGAGTCCTGGGCGACGTCGGTGAGCAGGGTGGGCGCGTAGTACTGCCCGCCCCCCTCGGTGCGGTGCCCGCCGATGACGGCCCGTGCCCCGTCGGCGAGGGCCCGCTGCACGAACCCGTCGATCTTCTCCAGCTGGCGGAGGTGGATGTTGGGGCCGAGATCGGTGGCCTCGTCGCGCGGGTCGCCCTGCGTCAGCTGTGTCGCCCTGTCGACGAAGCGTCGGGTGAACTCGTCGGCGATCGACTCCTCGACCAGGATGCGGGTCGCGGCCAGACAGACCTGCCCGGCGTTGTCGTACTGCTCCACCGCGAGGTCGACGGCGAGTTCCAGATCGGCGTCGGCGAACACCAACAGCGGTGACTTGCCGCCGAGTTCGAGGCTGAGCGGGGTGAGGTTCGCGGCGGCGGAGGCGGCGATGTGCTTGGCGGTCGGCACGGATCCGGTGAAGCTGATCCGGCGTACGTCCGGATGCGAGGTGAGCGCGTCGCCGATCTCGGAGCCGTAGCCCTGGACGACGTTCAGCACCCCGGCGGGCAGCCCCGCCTCGGCGGCGATGTCCGCGAGCAGCGACGCGGTGAGCGGTGACCACTCTGCCGGCTTGAGGATCACCGTGTTGCCGGCGGCGAGCGCCGGGGCGACCTTCCAGGTGGCCAGCATCAGGGGGGCGTTCCACGGGGTGATCAGGACGCTCGGGCCTGCCGGGTCCCACGAGACATGGTTCGTGTGTCCCCGGGTCTCGAAGTCCTCGTGGTCCAGTGTCAGCAACCAGTCCGCGAAGAAACGGAAGTTGTGCGCGACCCGGGGCATCACCCCCCGGCGGTGCGAGCGGAGGAGGGCGCCGTTGTCGTTGGTCTCGACGATGGCCAGCTCTTCGATCCGCTTCTCGACACCGTCGGCGACGGCGTGCAGGATACGGGCCCGCTCGGCGCGGGAGGTCGAGGCCCACGCAGGAAAGGCCGCCTTGGCCGCGGCGACGGCCGCGGAGGCCTCGACGGGCCCACCGCGAGCGATCTCCCCGAGGACGCGGCCATCGATGGGCGAGTTGTCGGTGAAGGTAGTGGCGGACCCTACGCGTTCGCCACCGATCCAGTGCCGGGTATCGACAGAAACTCCGGCGACGATGATTTTGTCAGCCATGAGAAGGGCTCCTATTGAACGAAGTTGGGGCAATCTGACCTGCCTCTAGGGGCGCGGGGAACTGCGCGACAAGCCACGACGCACCCGCACCCACCCCCGGACCTCACCCAGCAGCCACTCCGGACGTCCCCGACTCGAGAAGCCGCCCGCCGTCCCAGACCACGCCAACCTGCCGGTAATACGCGGCAATAGGCTCACGAATCTCCAGCCGGGCCAGTTCCTCCGTAGGCGCGTCGAACAACTCCAACGACGCCTCCCCCACCCATGCCTGCCCACCTTCGAAAGACGCCGCCCCGGACTCGACCAACTCGTCCAACGCCAGCCCCTTACCGCTCTCGATGGACGGCAACCAGCGATGGTGAGCCATGGGATGCCCGTTCACGAACCCGTTCGTCGCCGAAGGCTCCCGCAGCGTCACCACCACCTGCGCCAGCCTCCGGTCGGCCGCCGCCAGCGTCGCCCCGAACCGTGCCCCCGCCTCGATCCGCGGAGCGGGCCCGTACGGATGCGGACGCGTCTGGTGGATCGACCCGAACTTCTTCGGATACCCCTGGTGCAGCCCTCGAGCGATCGCGAAGTCCTTGTCGACCCAGATGTAGACGCACCGCGAGTACGTCTCGCCCCGGTACTTGCAGCGGACGACCGCGAACGCCTCCTTGTACTGCCCCCGTACCGGATCCAGCAGCTCGTCCCCGGACGCCGAGCACGACTGCCAGTCGGCCCAGATCAGGGCGACCGCACCGGGATCCTCGTCGGCCAACTCCAGCGGCTGGGGCAGCAGTTCACGTACCCGTGCGGGATCCGTGCGGTACTCGACGGTCAGCAGGTCGCCCGAGTAGCGCCAGGGCGGCGAGGGGATCAGCGACGAGGCACCGCTCGCCGTCTTGGGGTGGAAGAACCCACGGGGGCTGGTCACTTGGAGGCTCCTTGCACGATGAGGTCGGACTGCGCGGTCACGGTCAGGGCGGGCTGCCTGAGCAGTTCGGCGCGGTAGCGGGCGGCTTTCGCGGCTGTGGCGGGTCCGCCGAGGGCGACGACGCCGACGAGCCGGTCACCGGAGTGGTAGCCGACGAGGACGTCGGCGGCCGGGTCGCCGTCCAGGACCCGCACGTCGTCGATGCCGAGCACGGGCGCCCCGAAGGACTGGAGCCGGAAGTCGTGCTGGTCGCTCCAGAAGGTGGGCAGCGGCGCGAAGGGCGCCAACTCCCTTTCTCTGCCCGCAAGATGAGCGGTCAACGACTTCGCCGCATGCTTCGCGGTGTCCGTCGGGATCGACCAGTGCTCGACGCGACGGGGTACGCCGTCGTAGCGGGCGTTGGGGAAGCGGGCCACGTCGCCGACCGCGACGACCTCCGGGCGCCCGCCCACCCTGAGCCGTTCGTCGGTGAGCACGCCGTCGCCGAGGTCGATCCCGTTGCCGTCCAGCCACTCGACGTTGGCGACGGAACCGACCGACTCCACGACGACGTCGGCCGGCAGGACCGTACCGTCGCCGAGGACGACGCCGGTGACGCGGTCGTCTCCCTCGAAGCCGGCGACCGACGTGCCGAGCGCGAAGCGCACCCCGCGTTCCTCGTGGCGCCGGAGCAGGGCGCGGGCGAGGAGTTCACCGAGGGGTCCCACCATGGGCAGGGGCAGCGGGTCGACGACGGTGACCTCGGCGACGCCGAGTCCGACGGCGGTGGCGGCGACCTCGCAGCCGATGAATCCGGCGCCGACCACGACGACCCTGACTCCGGGCCGGGTCAGTTCTTCGCGCAGTTCCTGGGCGTCGGCGAGGGTGCGTACGGTGTGGCGGCCGGCCCGCGGACCGGGGCAGCGCAGGCGCCGGGGGCGCATTCCGGTGGCGGCGACCAGACCGTCGTACGGGAGGGTCGAGCCGTCGTCGAGGTCTACGGCGCGCTCGTCGAGACGGGCGGCGACGGCCTTCGTGCCGAGGCGCCAGTCGACGTCCGCCGTCGACGCCTTCGGGGTGAAGGCGAGGGAGTCGAAGGATGCCCTGCCGGCCAGCACCTCCTTGGACAGCGGAGGACGGTTGTAGGGCATGTGCGGCTCGTCGCCGACGACCGTGACCGCCCCGGTCCAGCCGGCCGCGCGCAGCTGCTCGGCGGCGCGCAGACCGGCCATGGAGGCGCCGACGACGACCACGCGCCCCGAAGGCACGTTCGCCTCGTCGGTCATGTCAGTCCTCGATCCGGATGGCCTGGAGCGGGCAGACGTCCGCGGCCTCCTCGACCTCGTCGCGCAGCGCGTCGTCGGGGTCGGAGACGTACAGCAGGTGACCGCCGTCGTACATCGAGAAGACGTCGGGTGCCGCGAAGACGCACTGGCCGTGGTCCTGGCACTTGTTCATGTCGACGACGACCTTCATGGCCGGTCCTCCTGGTGGTGAGGGCGTCGGAACGGGGGGAGGGAGGGGTGGAGAGGAGGGGCCCGACCGTTGTCGGACCGGGCCCCCGGCCAAAGGGGGCGGTGACCCGACCCCTGACTCGTTTGGCTTCAAACAAGATAGGAAGCGGTCGGAGTCTGGTCAATAGCTATCCGGATGGATAAATTCTTTCCCCGACCCCCTTGCGGGACAGGTCACTCCTCCATACCGTTTGGCCTCAAACAACGAGCCCGGGATGTCCGCCCGTTCCACGCGCCCCGGCCGCACTCCCCACGCCACCCGCCTCCCGGACCCCCGTTCCGGAGGTACCCGACGTCCGCCCGAGGAGACAACGGTGAGCGCAATCGACCTTCCAGAAGTCCGCCGGCACATGGAGCGGCTCGCCGCCGAGGGGATCGACGTGGTCCGGGTGGTCTATCCCGACCTCATCGGCACGGACCGCGGCCGCGACGTCCTGCTCGACGAACTGCCGCGCGCCTGCGAGCACGGACTCGCCTTCTGCCGGGCCGTCTACCACACCAGCCCCCAGGGTGATGTGGTCCCGGTCAGCGGCGGCCTGGACGCGGGACTGCCCGACATCTGCGTACGGCCCGATCTCGCCACCCTCGTCGCCCTGCCCTGGGAGCCCGGCGTCGCGGTCTGCCTCGGCGACGTCGTCGACCCGGCGACCGGCTCACCCGCGCCCGAGTCGCCCCGCGATCTGCTCCGCGCCGTCCTCGACCGGTGTGCCGAGCACGGGCTGCGGCCTGTTGTCGGGCCCGAACTGGAGTACTTCCTGTGCGATCCCGCACCGGGTGGCGCGAGCGGCTGGCAGCGGTACAACCGGGACCCGGGGGTCGTCTACACGGCCGGTCTGCGCGCCGACCCCGACAACCATCTCCTGCGCACCCTGCGTCACGTACGCGATCTGAACGTCGGCGTGCTCAGCGGCAACCACGAGTTCGACGGCGGGCAGTTCGAGATCAACCTGCTGCACTCGGAGGCCATGTCGGCGGCCGACCGGGCCTTCCGGTTCAAGGCCGCGATCAAGGAACTGGCCCGCAAGGAGGGCCGGCTCGCCACCTTCATGGCGAAGCCCTTCAACGACGCGGGCGGCTCCGGCTTCCACCTCCACCTCTCCTGCGACTCGGACCCCGAGGGAGAAGGCGGCGCGCGCAATCTCTTCGACGACCCCTCAGGCCCGTACGGGCTGTCCGCCACGGCGCGGCACGCGACGGCCGGTCTCCTCGCCCACGCGCCCGCCCTCGCCGCGCTCCTCAACCCGACCGTGAACTCGTACAAGCGCTTCGGCCCCGACACCCTCGCCCCGTGGCTGATCGACTGGGGCCTCGACAACCGCAGCGCCATGGTCCGGGTGCCGCCGGAGCGCGGTGCCGGGGCCCGGCTCGAACTGCGGCTCGGCGACGCCAGCGCCAACCCCTACCTCGCGATCGCCGGCGCTGTGGCCGCCGCGCTGCTCGGCGTGCTCGCCGGTCAGGAGCCGGCGGCCCCACTGGAGGGCTACGGCTACGACACCGACAGGTCCGCCGTGCTGCCGATGAGCCTGACGGCCGCGCTCGACGCCCTGGAGGCGGACACCGCCCTGACCGAGGTGCTCGGCAAGGACTTCGTCGCCTCCTTCCTCTCGTACAAGCGCGACGAGGTCGAACGCTTCGGACGGCACGTCACCGACTGGGAGTTCACGGAGTACGCGTACCACCTCTGAGCGCCCTCTCCCGTACCACTGATCGCTTCCGCAAGCCCTCCTGGAGCCTTCGATGACCGAGACCCTGCCTGCGTCCGCCGCCCAAGAGCCACTCCCCCTCGACGCCGTCGACCTCGCCGACCTCGACAACTTCACCGACGGGGTGACCCCCTGGCGGATGTTCCACACCCTGCGTCACGAGGACCCGGTGCACTGGCAGCCGGAGGAGGCGCCCAACTCCGGTTTCTGGGCGGTGACCCGGCACGCGGACATCGCGCGCGTCGACCGTGACGCGGAGACCTTCACGTCCACGAAGTTCGTGAACCTCGAAGAGGTCGACGAGGACCAGATCAAGAAGCGCGCCTCGATCCTGGAGCTGGACGGGGTGCGGCACCGCGCCCTGCGCAGCGTGATCCAGCGGCAGTTCGGCGCGGGCGTCATCAACAGCTACACCGACTTCCTGCGCGGGCTGACCGCGCAGACCCTGGACGCGGCGCTGGCCAAGGGGAGTTTCGACTTCGTGAAGGAGGTCTCCGCCGACTTCCCGATCAACGTCCTGGCCCGACTGCTCGACGTTCCGCCCACGGACAACCAGCAGCTCATCGACTGGGGCAACCGGATCATCGGCAACACCGACCCCGACTACGCCGACGTACTGCTGCACAGCGCGGAGAGCGAGAAGTACCGCGACCTGCCCTTCCGCTCCCCCGCGTCCCTCGAAGTCTTCGAGTACGGACGGGAGTTGGCCAGGCAGCGGCGCGGCGGCGAAGGCACCGACCTCGTCTCGAAGCTCGTCAACACCACCCCGCGCGACGGAGTGCCGCTGTCCGCCCAGGACTTCGACAACTACTTCCTGCTGCTGGTGGTCGCCGGCAACGAGACCACCCGGCACACCATCACCCACTCCATGCTGGCCCTCCTCCAGCATCCCGAGCAGCTCGCCCGGCTGAAGGACGACCCGTCGCTGATCCCGACGGCGGTCGAGGAGTTCCTGCGCTGGGCGTCCCCCGTCTACCACTTCCGGCGCACGGCGACCCGGGACGTCGAGCTGGGGGGCAAGCAGGTCAGGGAGGGTGACAAGGTCGTCATGTGGTACGCCTCCGGCAACCGCGACGAGGCGGTCTTCGGCAACCCGTACGACTTCGACGTCGCCCGCACGGACAACGACCACGTCACCTTCGGCAAGGGCAGTCCGCACCTGTGCCTGGGCAACCTTCTCGCCCGCACCGAGATCCGGATCATGTTCGAGGAGCTGATCCCGCGCCTCGCGGACATCCGGCTGACGGGGGAGGTTCCCCGCGTGCGCTCGAACTTCGTCAACGGGATCAAGAAGCTGCCGGTGGAGGTAACCCTCGCGTGAGGCACCCGGCCAATCCGGAGGGCACTCAGTTCCCCACATGGAGCGCACTGAGTGCCATCAGCCCCGTCCGGATGCTAGTTTCCCGACCATGACCAAACCGCCCATGCGGGACGCCCTGGTCGCGGCGGCCTTCCAGCTGTTCCTGGAGCGGGGCTACGAGCAGACCACCGTGGACGACATCGTGGCGCTGGCCGGGGTCGGGCGGCGATCGTTCTTCCGCTACTTCCCGTCCAAGGAGGACGTGGTCTTCCCCGACCACGAGCGGTGCCTGGCCGACATGACGGCATACCTGGCCGACAGCGCCGAGGACGCGGAACCGGTCGGGCGGGTGTGCGCCGCCGCCCGCATGGTGCTGCTCATGTACGCCGAGAACCCGGCCTTCTCCGTCCAGCGCTACCGGCTCACCAAGAAGGTCCCCGGGCTGCGCGCCTCCGAACTGTCGGTGGTCTGGCGGTACGAGCGTGCCCTGGCCGCGTATCTGCGTGAGCGTTTCGCCGGCCGGCCCGACGGGACGCTCCAGGCCGACGTGATCGCGGCGGCCGTCGTCGCGGCCCACAACAACGCGCTGCGCTCCTGGCTGCGCTCGGACGGACACGGAGACGCCACCACGGCCGTCGATCACGCCCTGAATTACGTGAAGTCCGCGTTCGGCACCCCGCCCACACCCCCGGAAGAGACCGAGCCCGGCTCCGAGCCCGGCTCCGACGACGTGGTGGTCGTCGTCTCGCGGCGCGGGGCGCCGATGTGGCGGGTCGTCCAGGAGATCGAGTCCGTACTGAGGTCCCCGCGCGAAAATTGAGGGTACGCAGTGCCTTTACGCATGACACTGAGTGCCATACCCTGAGGCCGTGCACGGTGGCACGGCGAACCGCGCACTTCGGATTCAGGCCGAGCGCAGGGAGACACCGTGTACCACTCACTAGGCGCCACGCGTCCGATGGGCGCAGGTTCCGCCACAGGCCTGCTCGACGCACCGGCCGACACGAACACCCTGGTCTTCCAGCGCTGCGGCTGGTGCGCCACCGCGATGTACCACCGGCTGCTGTGCCCGGTCTGCGCGGGCAGCGACCTGCGCATGGAGCGCAGCGAGGGCACGGGCACGGTCCGGCACGCCACCGTGGTCAACCGGAACACCCCGGCCGCACGCAATGTGTCACTGGTCGAGATGGCCGAGGGCTTCGTCGTACGAGGCCGGGTGATGGGCCCCGCCATCGGCATCCACGGCGGGGACAGGGTCCGGCTGGCCATGGCGAAGGACCCGGTCCGCGGCGAGCCGGTGTTCCAGTTGCTGGACGAGCCGTACCGGGCCTGGATCTGATACTCCGTCAAACCTGAGGGCGCACTGAGGGGACTCTCCTCCCCCGCTTCCCCAACCCCCGCGACACGCACGTCCATTGATCCTCCTCCACAGGCAACCCACAGGTGCCTGAGCCCGTCCTCCGAGCTGAGAGGGGCCCTTCGGAAGACCGGGGGCTCCTGAGCAAGGGCCAGAGGAGAGAGCATTGCTACGTGCCGGGCGAATATGGGTCACCGCTGCGGCGGTACTCGCCGTGGTGGGAGGATCGCCAGGATGGGCGCAGGCGCAGCAGCCGGCCAGGGCTGAGGTCGCGGCCCAACAACTGCCCTCGGGCTGGACGTTCACCGGTGAAGGTGCGGACCGGCAGCTCGTCTGGCGCTCCGGCAGGCCGGTGCCGATGGGTGACGCGCGCGTCGAGTTCTACGCGGGCGGCCAGTTGCTCGGGCGGCCCCTGGCCGCGCGGGACGGCCGGACGTTCCGGCTGTCGCTGGAGGAGGCACTGAAGGTCAGCGACCTCAAGGGGGCCAAGGCGTTCGAGGACCTTCAAGTGCGGGCCGGTGGACGCCGGTTGGACGCGGCGGGAATCGCGGCGGTCCCGGACGGGCGCCGTGCCGCCGTCGCTCCGCCCGCCGCGGCGCCGGCCAACCCCGTGGACCCCGGCAAGCCGGGCTCGTACCGTACGGTCTCGGGCGAGTACACGCTCGACTCGGTGAAGCTGCCCGGGATGCCCGTGCCGGTGGAGATGAAGGCCGTGGTGGTCGCCCCGACCGGGGCCACCGGCCGCAGGCCTCTCGCCCTGTTCCTGCACGGACGCCACTCCACCTGCTACAAGCCCGGCAGCACCGATGTCGACGGCGCCTGGCCCTGCCCGGCCGGTGAGAAGCAGATCCCGAGCTACCGGGGATATCTGCGCGACCAGAAACTCCTGGCGTCCCAGGGCTATGTGACGGTGTCGATCTCCGCCAACGGCATCAACGCCCAGGACTCGGAACTCGAGGACGCCGGGGCCCAGGCCCGCTCCTCGCTCGTCCGGCGGCATCTCGCCCGCTGGGCGGACTGGGGCACTAACCGGCCCTCGGCACCGGCGATCGTACGGACCGCCCCGCCCGCCGACCTCTCGCGGGTGCTGCTGGTCGGCCACTCGCGCGGCGGCGAGGGTGTCAACCGCGCCGCGATGGACAGCCTGTACCGGCCGCCGGCCGACCAGGACGGGGCCCCCGGTCCGTTGCGCTGGAACATCCGGGGCACCGTCCTCGTCGGTCCGACGATCTTCGGGCAGAACCCGGTCGCCGACGTGCCGTCGATGACGATCCTGCCCGGCTGCGACGGCGATGTGTCCGACCTCCAGGGCGAGTTGGCCGTTGACGGCACCCGCGGGATCAGCAGTGGCACCGCCCTGCACAGCGCGGTCTACGTGATCGGCGCCAACCACAACTACTTCAACACCGAGTGGACGCCGGGGCAGGCGCAGGCACCGGCGGACGACGACTTCTACTCGGACCCGACCGACCGGGACCCGGTGTGCGACGTGGGCACGAGGACCCGGCTTACCCCCGACCAGCAGCACAAGGCGGGCGCCTCCTACATCGCGGCGGCGGCCCGGCTGTTCGTCGCGGGTGACGACCGGGTCCGTCCGCTGCTCGACGGCTCCGGTCTGCGGGCGCCGTCCGCCGACCCGGCGCGCGTCCTCACGCACGCGGTGGGCGGAAACCGTTCGGCCGGCATCCTGCCGGACGGCGCGGTGACCGTGCAGGGCGGCGGCGGACGGCTGTGCTCGGCCGTGGACGACCGTCCCTCGGTCAGGTGTCTGGCCCCGGACGCCGGTCAGTCCCCGCACTTCGCGAGCTGGGCGACGGAGCGGGAGGTCGGCCGCCGAGCGGTCGCCGTCAAGTGGTCGCAGCCCGGTACCGCGGTACGGGTGACTCCCGGGCGACCGGTGTCCCTCGGCGGCGCCAAGGCCCTCGCCCTGCGCGTCGTCGTGCCCCCGAACACCACCGGGACGCAGCTGGACGTGTCCGTCACCGACACCGCCGGCAAGCGCGCCACGCTCGGCCGGGTCCGCGTGGACGGACTGCCCGGCAGCAACCGGACGGCTTCGTACTGGGCCCGGGAGGTCCGCGTACCGCTGTCCGCCGCCGCTCGGGCCGGGGTCGATCTGCGCAAGGTGCGGAGCGTGGAGCTGACCCCGCGCAGCCGTGCGGGACAGGCCCTGCTGATCGACACGTGGGGCTGGCGCCCCGGCACACCCGCGGTGCGCCCGGCCGCGCTGCCGCGCGTCGACCTCGGACGGCTGACCGTCAAGGAGGGCGACTCCGGCACCCGGACCTACCGGGTACCGGTCCGGATCACCGGGCAGGGAGGCGGCACGGTCCGCCTCTACGCCCAGAACCCCGGGTCGGACACGATGACGAGCCGGCTGGTCACGGTGCGCCCCGGCGAGCAGAGCATCGATGTGCCGGTGACGGTGAAGGGCGACACCCTGTACGACTACGACGTCTGGCGCAGCGTGTTCGTGAAGGCGGTGCGCGGTGCGGTCGTCGGCTCGTACAGCGGTGGGGTGAACATCGAGAACGACGATCCCCGGCCCACCGTCACCATCACCCCCGTCGCGGACCGGGTCACCGAGGGAAAGCCTCTGACCTGGCGCGCGACGCTGTCGGCGCCGTCTCGCACCGACATGTACGCCTACCTGGAGGTGCTGCCGGTCACCGGCGGTACGGAACTGTCCACCAAGGATGTCGACCCGGCATGGCTGGCGGACGCCACCGGTGAGTCACCGTCGCCGGAGCGGCCGTTGTCCAAGATCGACGGGCTCTACCTCTTCGTGTCCGTCCCGCCGGGACAGTTGACCGCCGACGTGAGCCTGCCGACGGTGGCGGACACGGTGGCCGAGCCGGAGGAGTCGGTACGGCTGCGGGTGGCCGACTACGACGAGGTGACGGGGGAGCCGATCCCCGGACCCGAGTTCACGGGCACGGTGCTCGACGCGTCGTAGAGGTACGTCGGTCGTAGATGTGCGTCAGTGAGTGAAGGGTGCCCTTGCCGTCGCCGGTGATCGCATCGGCCCACAGGCCGTCGACGGGCCCGGTGACGTCGCGCCAGGTGCGGCCGTTCCAGTGCAGCACCTTGGTCTGCTGCGGTTCGTCCTCGTTGTACGGCGTGAGAGCGGTGATCCAGACGCTGCGGGCGGACTCCTGGTACACGGCCGAGACCACAAGGTTGCTGCCGGCCGGAGCGGTTTCGGT
>NZ_AEJB01000683.1 GCF_000331005.1 Streptomyces turgidiscabies Car8 | reverse complement strand
TTCGGCGAGCAGGTGGATGACTCGGCGACGGCGTGTCCGCGCAGGTGCCGTCGATCGGGGGCACGAGCTTGACCCGCGAGTACTGCTCGACCTCCGCGATGGCCGACCGGAGCACCTCCGTCATGGAGACCGGGTTGCTCCACTGACGGCGCGAGACCGCGCCGCCCAGGACGGCGAGGTTCTCGGCGTGCCGGCGGATACGGGTGGCGAGATGGTCGACGTGGAAGAGGCCCTTGAGGAGGTCCGGGTCCTCGATCTCGTGTTCCAGCTCGTCGAGGATGGAGATCTCGCGGTGCACGAGCGACTGAAGGCGCCGGGCGAGGTTGACGAAGACCTCGACCTTCTGTTCGCTGCCCGCCTGGCTGGAGAGCTGCGAGGCCTGGACGACCGCGGTGTAGGCGCCGTCGTGGGCGCGGGCGATGTCGGAGCCGAGGAGCTCGAAGTCGTCGGCGTCGGGCGCCGGGGCGCCGCGGGTGGCGCGGGCGGGGGGTGCGTCGCCGCGGCGCAGCGCCTCGACGAGGGCGCGCAGGTCCGTTTCGCTGCGGGCGCTGACGCGGCGCAGGGCGGCGAGGCGTTCGTGCACGGAGCCGGCGGCACGGTCGGCGGCGACCAGGGCGATCACGATGCCCCCGAGGGCCACGCCGACCGCCCCGGCGATCACGGCGAACAGGGTGAGGGTGGGCCGCACCTCGGAGGAACGGACGATGAACAGCACGGCCGCGCAGGCGCTGAGGGCGACCGCGAGCGGCGGCAGCACGGCGAGCCGCATGAGCTGGGGCCGTATGTGGGTCTCGGGCAGCGAGGGGACGGTACGGGCGACCGGCCGACCGTGCCGCCCGCCCTCACGGCGGTCTGCGCGGGGGGCCGGTGCTCGGAGGTGAGACATCTTCGTCCTCGTACTGGTGCGTCGGGACCTGGGGATCGCGCGTCTGCGCGAGTCGGGTGTGCGCCATCGCGGTGCCGGTCGGGAGCCGAGAAAAACGGCCCTGTGTTGCCCGGCGGCCACTCACAGTAGTCGGGAAGGAATCAGGTGCGGTGGGCAGTTGACAAACTCCTCCGGGCAGCGCCCCGCTCTGCTATGAGGCCTCGCACGGCAGACCGATAACCTCTTCGGACGCGCGTTCCCTCACCCCGTCGAATCGATCAGACCTGGTCGGAGGCGGTCACGAAAAGACGGCGA
>NZ_AEJB01000682.1 GCF_000331005.1 Streptomyces turgidiscabies Car8 | reverse complement strand
GCCCGGCGCGTAAGTGCCCTCGCACCTCTACTTGCTGCGAGCGGTGGCCTTCTTGGCGGTGGTGGTGCGGGCCGCCGACTTGCGGGCCGGAGCCTTCGTCGTCGCCGTCGCCTTCTTGGCCGCCGGGGCCTTCTTCGCGGCGGTCTTCTTCGCCGTGGCCGTGGTCTTCTTGGCCGCCGCGGTCTTCGCGGTGGTCTTCTTGGCGGTGGCCTTCTTGGCCGTCGCCGTCGCCGTGGTCTTCTTCGCCGGCGTCGCCTTCTTCGCCACGGTCTTCTTCGCGGCCGTCGCCCTCTTGGCGGTGGTGGCCTTCTTCGCCGCGGCCTTCTTGACCGTCGCGGCGGCACCGCCGCCGGTCAGGCTGCCCTTGGGCGCCTTCTTGACCGCGACCTCGCCACCACGGGGGAGCTTCTTCGAGCCGCTCACCAGGTCCTTGAAGCCCTGGCCCGCACGGAAGCGGGGGACGGAGGTCTTCTTGACCCGAACCCGCTCACCCGTCTGCGGGTTGCGGGCGTAACGGGCCGGACGGTCGACCTTCTCGAACGAACCGAAGCCCGTGACCGAGACCCGGTCCCCGCTGACGGTCGCGCGGACGATGGCGTCCAGGACCGCGTCGACCGCCTCGGCGGCCTGCTGACGGCCACCGACCTTGTCCGCAATGGCTTCTACGAGCTGCGCCTTGTTCACGTCTTCCCCTTCGGAGACATTGCCAGAACGAAAGTGTTCAAGCTTTTTCGCACGTTAGGCAGATATATACCGCAAATCAAACACGAAACGGGCTAATCACCCTTGTGCCGCAACGAACTCGGGCTGTCATGGAGTTCCTCAGTGGTCCTCGTCGGGGAATCGACCCTCGTCGAGGTCCGCCGTGAAGCGTTCCAGCCGCCTTGTCGCGTCGGCGAGATCGTGCTTGGCCGCGGCCGTAATGACCAGCAGCTTCCGGGTCAGCGCCATCCGTACGCCCTCCGGGACTTGCAGTGCGCGCACTGTTGTGTGCGCTTCCTTGAGTTGGGCCGCGACCGCCGTGTAGAGCTCGAGTTGGCCGTCGTGTTCCATGCACAGATTGTGCCATCTGGGGCGAGTTGTCGCCTGCCCAGGGGGCAACTGCTGCCTCAAACGGCCTTCCGCGCTCAGTCGGGAGTTGCGTTGTCAAGACCCGGGTACCCCATCAACACCCTTTCTAACATGGGAAGTTGAGGGGCTCCGGTGCGGTGCGGGAGAGGGTCCGGAGGCAGAAACAGCTGTACCCCCAATCGTGGCGATCGGGGGTACAGACGGGGTGTTGCAGTGGCCGAAACCCTACTTGCGAAGGGCCATACGGCTCAGACCTTGAGCGTCCACGGCTTGTGCGAGGGCCGCTTCGCCTCGTACGCCGAGATCTCGCCCTCGTTCTGCAGGGTGATGGAGATGTCGTCCAGCCCGTTCAGCAGCCGCCAACGGGCGTTCTCGTCGAGCTCGAAGGCCGCGGTGATGCCCTCGGCGCGCACCTCGCGGGCCTCCAGGTCGACCGTGATCTCGGTCTCCGGGTCGTTTTCGGTGAGCTCCTGGAGCGCGTCCACGATCTTCTGCTCCAGAACCACCGTGAGCAGGCCGTTCTTGAGCGAGTTGCCGCGGAAGATGTCGGCGAAGCGCGAGGAGATGACGGTCTTGAAGCCGTAGTTCTGCAGCGCCCAGACGGCGTGCTCACGCGAGGAGCCCGTACCGAAGTCGGGGCCGGCGACCAGGACCGTGGCGCCCTTGCGCTCCGGGCGGTTGAGGACGAAGTTCTCGTCCTTGCGCCAGGCCTCGAACAGCCCGTCCTCGAACCCGTCCCGCGTGACCTTCTTGAGCCAGTGAGCAGGGATGATCTGGTCGGTGTCGACGTTGCTGCGGCGCAGCGGGACGGCCCGGCCGGTGTGCGTGGTGAATGCTTCCATGGCTGATCAGACTCCAGCGGGCGTACGGGTGTCGGCGTCGGACAGGTCGGCCGGGGAGGCCAGGTGGCCCAGTACGGCCGTCGCGGCGGCGACCTGCGGCGACACCAGGTGCGTACGGCCGCCCTTGCCCTGCCTGCCCTCGAAGTTGCGGTTGGAGGTGGACGCGGAGCGCTCACCGGGGGCCAGCTGGTCGGGGTTCATGCCCAGACACATCGAGCAGCCCGCGTGCCGCCATTCGGCGCCGGCCTCCTTGAAGACCACGTCCAGGCCCTCGGAGACGGCCTGGAGACCGACCCGCACCGAACCGGGGACGACCAGCATCCGTACGCCGTCGGCGACTTTGCGGCCCCCGACGATCTCGGCGGCGGCGCGCAGGTCCTCGATGCGGCCGTTGGTGCAGGAACCTACGAAGACGGTGTCCACCTTGATGGAGCGCAGCGACTGTCCGGCCTCCAACCCCATGTACTCCAGGGCCTTTTCGGCGGCGAGGCGCTCCGAAGCGTCTTCGTACGAAGCGGGGTCGGGGACGTCCGCCGAAAGCGGCGCGCCCTGGCCGGGGTTGGTACCCCAGGTGACGAACGGCGACAGCGCGGCGCCGTCGATGACGACCTCGGCGTCGAATTCCGCGTCGTCGTCGGTGCGCAGCGTCTTCCAGTACTCCACCGCCGCGTCCCAGTCCGCGTCGGCGGGGGCGTGCGGGCGGCCCTTGAGGTACTCGAAGGTGGTCTCGTCGGGGGCGATCATGCCCGCGCGGGCACCGGCCTCGATCGACATGTTGCAGATGGTCATCCGGGCCTCCATCGAGAGCTTCTCGATGGCGGAGCCGCGGTACTCCAGGATGTAGCCCTGGCCGCCGCCCGTACCGATCTTCGCGATGATGGCGAGGATCAGGTCCTTGGCGGTGACGCCGTCGGGCAGCTCGCCCTCGACCGTGATGGCCATGGTCCTGGGGCGGGCCAGCGGCAGCGTCTGGGTGGCCAGCACATGCTCGACCTGCGACGTGCCGATGCCGAAGGCCAGCGCGCCGAAGGCGCCGTGCGTGGAGGTGTGGGAGTCGCCGCAGACGACGGTGGTGCCGGGCTGGGTCAGGCCCAGCTGCGGTCCCACCACGTGGACGACACCCTGCTCGACGTCGCCCAGCGGGTGCAGCCGCACTCCGAAGTCGGCGCAGTTCTTGCGCAGCGTCTCCAGCTGGACCCGGGAGACCGGGTCGGCGATGGGCTTGTCGATGTCGAGGGTCGGGGTGTTGTGGTCCTCGGTCGCGATGGTGAGGTCGAGGCGTCGCACCTTACGGCCGTTCTGGCGCAGGCCGTCGAAGGCCTGCGGGCTGGTCACCTCGTGCAGCAGGTGCAAGTCGATGAAGAGGAGGTCGGGCTCGCCCTCGGCGCGCCGGACGACGTGGTCGTCCCAGACCTTCTCCGCGAGTGTCCTACCCATCGCTTTCCCTCCGGCCGGCCGGTGCGGGCGCCGGCCCATCTAGATAGAGATCTTGTGGAGGCGACCGCCCGTACCCCTCGTCCGGACATTCGCCGCCCGGCCCGTTGGTCGGCGGGCCGCTGTGTCTTCCAGAGTGGCGCGTTCCACCGGAAAATGAACTTGCGTTTCACAGAGTGAGACGCGAGTATCGTTTCATGGACAACAGTAGCGGCGTCGGCGTTCTGGACAAGGCAGCCCTTGTCCTGAGCGCTCTGGAGTCCGGTCCGGCCACCCTCGCGGGTCTGGTCGCGGCGACCGGACTCGCACGACCCACGGCACATCGTCTCGCCGTGGCCTTGGAACACCACCGCATGGTGGCGCGCGACATGCAGGGCCGGTTCATTCTCGGCCCCAGGCTGGCGGAACTGGCGGCGGCAGCCGGCGAGGACCGCCTTCTCGCGACCGCCGGCCCGGTGCTCACCCACCTCCGCGACCTGACGGGCGAGAGCGCGCAGCTCTACCGCCGCCAGGGCGACATGCGCATCTGTGTCGCGGCGGCCGAGCGCCTCTCGGGCCTCAGGGACACGGTCCCCGTCGGCTCGACGCTCACGATGAAGGCGGGCTCGTCGGCCCAGATCCTGATGGCGTGGGAGGAGCCGGAGCGTCTGCACCGCGGCCTCCAGGGCGCCCGCTTCACGGCGACAGCGCTGTCGGGCGTACGACGCCGGGGCTGGGCCCAGTCGATCGGCGAGCGCGAACCGGGCGTCGCCTCGGTCTCCGCGCCGGTCCGGGGCCCGTCGAACCGCGTGGTGGCCGCCGTCTCGGTCTCCGGCCCCATCGAGCGCCTGACCCGTCATCCCGGCCGTATGCACGCCCAGGCGGTCATCGACGCGGCCGGCCGCCTCTCCGAGGCCCTGCGCCGCACGGGCTGACCTGAAAGACGTACGCCCTCGGGAATCCGGCCGGCCTCAACGCCGCGGCAGGCCGTTTCCCCGAGGGCGCTTCCATGTCCGGGGCTCCTCCGGCAGAACCCCTACGGAGCCGACCGGTGACGGAACCGCGCCTCGGCGGAGCGGCCGCGCCTCTCGACGGGCAGTACTCCGTGCGCCGCCGCCAGACCGAACGCCGGCATGTCCGCGTAGATCGACTCGTACGACCCCTCGGGCACGACATAGGTCTCGTGCCACAACCCCACGTGCTGCCGCACCTTCCCCTCCCGTTCCTTGCGGTTGAGGGCGCCCCACGCCTTGTGGTGGAACATGTCGGGCGCCGCGGCGTACGCGTACAGCTTCTCCTTGGACTCCCAGTACTGGACGACGTAGTACGTCCGCGGCGACGCCGTCAGCAGCACGTGCCTGAGCAGCCCGCGCGCGGGATCCTTCGCCAGCTCCCGCAGCATCCGCGGCATGGCCGTGAGCACCGGGAACCAGTGGTGCACGGCCCAGAAGTGGTTGATGCGCATCCCGATGAGCAGAACGACGACATCTCCCTCGGCGGCCGCTGTCGTACGGCCGGCGTTGGGCTTCACGAACATGACGCCTCCCCGGGGAACGGTGGATCCTCGTTGGGTAGCGGCGCTATCCGACCACCGCGTGCTTGGATCGTGCCGTTGTCCGAGGAAAGGCGCAAGGGATGCGGCTGGCGGAGCTGAGCGAGCACAGCGGTGTGTCCACCGCGACCATCAAGTACTACCTGCGCGAAGGCCTGTTGGCGCCCGGCCGTCAGATCAACACGACGACAGCGGAGTACGACGAGGGGCATCTGCGCCGGTTGCGACTGGTGCGCGCGATGATCCAGGTGGGCCGTGTCCCGGTGGCCACCGCCCGTGAGGTGCTCGGCCACGTCGACGACGAGTCCCTGGGCCGCACGATCCGCCTGGGCGCGGCCCTGTGGGCGTTGCCGCACGGTGCCGAGCCGGACGAGGAGGACCCTGCCGTCGTCGCCGCCCGCCGGGAGGTGGACCGGCTGCTGGCGGGCCTCGGCTGGGAGACCGCGCGGGAACTGAGCCCCCTCTCCCCCGTGCACCGCTCGCTGGTGGCGGCGGTGGCCGCGCTGATCCGGCTGGGGTACTCCTGGGACGCCGAACTGATGGCGCCGTACGCGGAGTTGATGCACCAGGTGGCGAGACGGGACCTGGACTATCTGGAGACGCACGCGTCGGACGCGGAGCGGGTCGAGACGGCGGTCGCGGCGACGGTGCTCTTCGAACCGGTGCTCACGGCACTGCACCGGCTGGCGCAGGAGGAGGAGTCGGCGCGGCGCTACGGGCTGTAGGAGACGTCCGGCCGGGCACCTGGCCCTGGATGTGGCCGCACATGCGAAGTGGCCCCCCGCCGAAGCGGAGGGCCACCGTGCACTGACGTACCCCCGACCGGATTCGAACCGGCGCTACTGCCGTGAGAGGGCAGCGTGCTAGGCCGCTACACAACGGGGGCGAGGATCTTGCACTCGGTTGCAACTGCACCGGCGCAGATCCGAGCTGGTCTACCTGGACTCGAACCAAGAATGACGGTACCAGAAACCGTAGTGTTGCCAATTACACCATAGACCAAGGCGATTCAAGGTAAAGCGTACCCCCGACCGGATTCGAACCGGCGCTACTGCCGTGAGAGGGCAGCGTGCTAGGCCGCTACACAACGGGGGCCCTAGCGATCCTGCGTGAAAGTCAGAGGGTGCGACCCGACCGACCCTCCGGGAAGGATCTGTACCCCCGACCGGATTCGAACCGGCGCTACTGCCGTGAGAGGGCAGCGTGCTAGGCCGCTACACAACGGGGGCTTGTGTGGAGCTGGTCTCCACGAGTGCAGATTTGAAGCAATCTGCGAGCTGGCCTACCTGGACTCGAACCAAGACTAACGGAACCAGAAACCGTCGTGCTGCCAATTACACCATAGGCCACTGGAACGCGAGCCCCTGCGGAGCTTCTGTTCTAGCTTGCGCCTCCGGTGCCTGGCCTTTCGGCCCGCTCTCCGGCGGCGCAGGAAGAACATTACCCGAAGGTGGACGGCGCTCCAAAACGGGTATCGGCGCCGAGGATCGCGGGCAGTTCGGCGAGGGAGGCGATCCGGTGCGGGCCGGCGACGGCCCGCTCGACGGCGCCGAGGCCGCCGCGGTCGATCCACACGGAGAGCATTCCGGCGTCGACCGCGCCCCGCCCGTCGATCTCCGGATGATCACCGACGTACGCCACCTGCGCCGGAGGCAGGCCCAAGGCGTCGCAGGCCGCGTGGAAGGCCTGGGCGTCCGGTTTGTGGACGCCCAGCTCGGCCGCGCACAGGACGGCCTCGAAGCGGTCGCGTACGCCGAGGACACGCAGCTTGCGGTCCTGCACGAGGAGGCTGGAGTTGGAGAGCACGCCGTGCCGGTGGCTGGTGGCGAGAAGGTCGAGGACGGGCAGCACGTCCGGGAAGAGCGCCCAGGCGGCCTCGTAGTGCCCGATGTACCGGTCGAACCAGGCGTCGGCCTCGGCGTCGGTCAGCACCTCGTCCAGGAACATCCGCACCCGGTCCCGGCGCTGCCCCTGGAAGTCGGTCTCCCCCGCCGCGAACCGCGCCCACTGCCGGTCGGTGACCTCCCGCCAGCGCACGAGGGCCTCCTCGACGGTC
>NZ_AEJB01000681.1 GCF_000331005.1 Streptomyces turgidiscabies Car8 | reverse complement strand
CGAAGATCGCGCGCTGGACGCGAAAGTAGTGCCGAATTTTTCGGCAAAGCATCGAGATGCTGACGCCAACCTGCCTCAATCGCTTGATCCACCATGCGGTAGCAGGAACGGCGAAGAGGATGGCAATCGCTGCGAGGCAGACGAATTCCACGCGTGAAAACATGAGCCCTACCCAGGGACGTGACGGAGGGCGCTCGGCTGCCCTCGTCAATGTCAGGCAGCCGGAGCGTGATAGTTGGTTGTGATCGGCATGGAACGATCGCAGCCGGGCGCGCGAGGAATCCTGGGGGCAGCGAAGCGAATCACCCCGCATGGCGACATTGCGTGCGGCGGCGCTGGCCCTGTGGCGTCGAAGTGGCGAATACCGAGGAAAGATTCGACGACTCGAACGAGTTGCTGGATGGAAAGATCAATCGCATCGAGGAAGAGACGCAACTCCTCGATCAGGTCAAACGAGCCAAGGCCAGTGAGATTGATCTGCTGAGACGCGTCGCTCTGTACCAACCCGGAGGTGATCGTGGGAAGCTTGTTGTCAGCCTCGGATGTCGACAACAGGGCAGTGCTTGGCACTGCTGAGTGAGTCAGTACCTCGTGGAAGGATTCGATAGCCTTCCGGAGTTCGAGCGTGGTGGCCAACGACGCCCAGGCAACAGCGGCTCTCGTCTTACCCGCGCCAGTGCTCGTGATGACAAGTCGGTCGCCCCGGGCGAGGTGCTCCATGATCACACGCTTGACGAACATGCTCTTGCCGGTACCTGGTGGGCCTGTAACCAGAAGTGTCGCGCTGTCGAGGCTCCGCCATGCTTCAAATGCCAGGGCCTGTGCAGGAGTTGGGGAGCAGATAGCCTGAGGGACACCTGACGTCGTGATCTCAGGCACCTCCCCAAGAATGTTCACGCAGTAAGCGTAGACGTTCGTACCGTTGAGCGAGGCCATTCGTCCGAATCGTCGCTGGCGGACGAGAGCACGGGTTGATCGACATGCGCGATCATGTCTGTAGGGCGCGGGGGCGCACCCGAGCTGTGAAGGACCCCCGCCGTGGGACGCCCCGACAGAGCCGCGCGTGCGGCCATCGCGCGCCGCCGCTCGGACGCCATCGATCTACGCCTCGCCGGCGTGGACTGGTTGACGATCGCCCGCAAGCTGGCAGCCGACCCGGCCGTCAACTCCGACGGCATCGCCTACCCGCAGGGGTACGGAGTCGAGCGGTATCGCAAGAACCAGGACCCGCCCACCAACGAGGCCCTGATTCATACCGCCTGCCGGGACGTCCGCACCGCACTGGCCGACCGCCGCGCCGAACTCAACGATGATGTCGACGAGTTGCGTGCACTGGAAGCTGACCGCCTCGACCGGCTGTTCTTCGTCGCCTACAAGAAAGCCGTCCGCGACCAGGACCTCGCCGCCATCGACCGCACCCTGCGGATCATGGAGCGCCGCGCACGGTTGCTCGGCCTCGACATGCCCGTCCGAGCGGAACTGTCCGGCCCGGACGGCGGGCCGGTCCAGGTCGAGAACGTGACCGTCGACGAACTCGACGCCCTGATCGCGCTCACGGATCTGGACGGCGAATGACCCCGCGCGACCACGAAAGCGTTATCGCTCACTACAGGACCCTTCCGCCAGCGCAGCGCCGCACCATCGCACGGGCCGCATCTCCGACGCTGCGTGCGGAGCTGGCCCGCGTCGAACGCCAACTCGCCATGGATCGCTCGCCAGGTGCGCTCGCCGCCGTCCTCACCGGCGGACGCGAGATGCAGGCCCCGCACCTGGACCTCATCGACCAGGCGTTCATCGACATGGCCGCAGGCCGATGCGACCGCGTCATGCTGACCATGCCCCCGCGGCACGGCAAGAGCCGGCGGGCCTCTCGCTGGGCGCCCCTTTGGTACCTGCGGCGCAACCCCGGCCACCGCATGATGATCGCCAGCTACTCCGCTGACCTGGCCGACGACCACGGCCGGTGGATCAGGGACGCCATCAACACCTGGGGCGACGACCTCGGCATCCAGCTCAAGGCAGGAAGCCAGGCCGCCAACCGCTTCGACCTCGTCGGCGGCGAAGGCGGCCTCCTCGCGGCCGGTATCGGCGGCGGCCTCACCGGGCGCGGCGCACACATCGCTATCGTCGACGACCCGGTCAAGGACATGGCGGATGCAGACAGTCCCACCATGCGCAAGCGCGCCTGGGACTGGTGGACTTCCGTACTGCAGACCCGACTCGAACCCGTTGGTGCCATCTGCCTCATCCAGACCCGATGGCACGAGGACGACCTCGCCGGACGCATCCTCGCCACCGAGCGCGACGCCTGGCGGGTCATCGACCTGCCCGCCATCGCTGACAGCTCCGATGATCCGCTCGGCCGCGCCCCTGGGGAGGCGCTGTGGCCCGAACGCTTCGACGTCACCCATCACGCCAAGACCCGCAAGCGAGTCGGCGAACGCGTATGGGGCGCCCTCTACTTGCAGAAGCCTCGGCCGCCGGAGGGAGGCGTCTGGAAGCGGGAGTGGATCGAGACCGCCCGCATCAACGCCGTCCAGTTCTCCGGCCTCGACATGGCGCGCATCGTCGTCGCCGTCGACCCCGCTGGCGGAGAGTCCACCGTCGGAGACGAAACAGGCGTCATCGGCGTCGGCCGCGACTTCGACCGGCAGCTGTACGTCCTGGCTGACCGATCCGGCTCTATGGGCGCCAACGACTGGGGCCTGGCCGCTTGCCGTCTCGCGCTCGAACTCAAGGCCGACGCGATCGTGGTCGAGAAGAACTACGGCGGCGACATGGCTCGGCAGATCGTCACCCAGGCATGGGAGCAGCTGCGCCGCGAAGGTGTCACCCAGGGGCTCCTGATGCCCATGATCCTGGAGGTCACCGCCAAGGTCGGCAAACGCCTACGGGCCGCCCCTGTCGCCCAGCTGTACGAACAGCAGCTCGTGCACCACGTCGGCGAATACCCCGAGCTGGAAGGTCAGATGGTCACCTGGGTCGAGGGAATGGACAGCCCCGATCGCATGGACGCCGCTGTCCACGGACTGACCGAACTGGCCGACCCCGACCAGCTCGACACCCTGCCCACCGACACCGATGACGACCGCTTCGACGGCCGCCGCTGAACTGGCGAGGGCAGAGGTACGACCGAAAACGGCCCCAAGAGGAAACTGCCCAGGAGGATATGACCGCGGTGATGAGGCTCGTTGAAATTGTCTCTATCATCCGTGCGCACCGGTAGGGTCGGCGGCGTCGGAGCGAGGAGGAAAACCATGGCGCTGACTACGTCGCTGGCTGGCCGGGTCCGGAACACGAGCCTGCCGAAGAGTCATGCCCTCTTGCCGCTCCATGAGGCTGTCATTAACGGGATTCAGGCGATCGACGCCCGATTCGGTGACGATGTCGGGCGTGGCCGTCTGATCGTCCGGATCCAGCGCAGCTCACAGGAGGAACTCGACTTTGGTCCCGCTGGTCCTGGTCGTATGGCGCTGAAGCCCATTGTCGGCTTCAGCGTCGAGGACAACGGGGTGGGCTTCACCCCGGAGAACATGACCTCGTTCGAGACACTGGACAGCGACCACAAGGCCGCCATCGGCTGCCGTGGCGTGGGACGTCTGCTCTGGCTCAAGGCGTTCGACAGAGTCTCGATCCGCAGCGCCTATGAGGACGAAGCCAGAGGCTTCCATCGACGGCAGTTCCGGTTCTCCGTCGAGGGGGAGGTCGAGCCGGGCGGGGAGGTGGACGGCCTGGGCGATGTCGGCACGATCGTGAGCCTCGACGGGTTCAAAAAGCCCTTCCAACAGAGCGCGCTGAAGACCGTCGAGGCCATTGCTCGCGAGACGTTCGAGCACTGCATCTGGTACTTCCTCCGCCCAGGCGGCGCGCCCGACATCACGGTGACCGACGATGGCGAGACCGTCTCGTTCAACGACCTCATGGACGACTTTGTGTTCTCCGAGATGCCGAGGAGCTCAATCGACGTCAAAGGTGAGAAGTTCGACATGGTCAACCTCCGCCTCAAGTCCTCGACGCGCAATCTGCCGCGACTGCACTGGTGCGCCGCGAACCGCGTGGTCATGGACGAGAACCTCACGAGCAAGGTGCCGGGGCTACACGGACGACTCAAGGACGAAGCGTCTTCCCCGTTCACGTATGTCTGCTACCTGTCTTCCGCCTTCCTGGATAACCACGTCCGCTCCGACCGCACGGCCTTCGACATCGCCGAACGCGTGCCGGGCGCGACGCTGATCGAAGACGTATCGCTGGACGACATCCGCGAGGGGGTGCTGAAGGAAGTCGAGAGGATCCTCGCCGGCCCGCTCAGCGCAGCGCGCGAGGAGGGCAAGGCTCGCGTCAACGAGTTCGTGAGCAACCGTGCGCCGAGGTACCGGCCCGTCCTGTCGCGGCTCGAGCCGCTCGGCGTGACCGTGGATCCTTCCATCAAGGACCACGACCTTGAGCTGTTGCTGCACGGCAACCTACAGAAGCTTGAAGCCACTGCGATCGCCGAGGGTCAGGCTGTCTTCGCCGAAGACGGCTCCGCTCAGCCCGAGGACTACGCCGAACGGCTCGCTCGCTATCTGGACATGGTGAAGGACATCAACCAGTCCGACCTGGCCGCGTACGTCTCGCGCCGGCGAGCGATCCTCGACGTACTCACCAGACTGATCAGGTCCGACGACCAGGGCAGGTACAGCAGGGAGGACGCCATCCACTCGTTGCTCATCCCGATGCGGACCGACTCGAACGAGATCGGCACCGACGCCTCGAACCTGTGGATCATCGACGAGCGGCTTGCGTTCCACGACTACCTCGCTTCCGACAAGACGCTCAAGAGCATGCCGATTACAGGATCCGATTCGACGAGGGAGCCCGACGTGCTCGCGACTCGGCTCGTCAGCTCCCCGGTGCTCGCTGCGGAGGGCGAGACGCTTCCGCTGCCTTCCATCGTTGTGATCGAGGTCAAACGGCCGATGCGCAACGACGCGTCAGAGGGCAAGGATCCGATCCAGCAGTGCCTGGAGTATGTGAAGCGTGTGCGCGCCGGTGGCGTGAAGACCGCATCGGGGCGGCAGATCCCCGAGACGCATGAGGCGCCCGCTTTCTGCTACGTCGTCGCCGATCTCACACCGACGATGGTGGATAGGTGCAAATATGCGAGCCTGCGGCCCACCCACGACGGGCTCGGCTACTTCGGTTTCAATGAGCCGTATAAGGCATACATCGAAGTGGTGAGCTTCGACCGTCTCGTCAACGCGGCCACCGAGCGGAACCGAGCGTTCTTCGATAAATTGGGACTTCCGTCTAGTTGATCAATAATGGAGCTATTTCCATTTCATGCAGCCTCATCACCCGTGCCTTGTCTGAAGACTCGCCGATCTATGGACCATTCCTCTCAACACGCAGTGGCTCGCCAGCCACCAGGCGTTCAGCGATGTCCTGTGCCTCCGGGAACGCCGACGACGTCAGCCGCAGCCCGGCGTGGGCCGTTACCGTGGCAACGCGCTCTGCCAGTTCCCTGTGTTCTCCGCCCGGAACGCTGCTGAGGTTGAGCGAGAGGCAGACCCGCATGTCGTGACCCTGCGAGACGAGCACCGGGTCCTGTGGGGGAGTACAGGGAATCGTCGCGTCGGTCAGCGCGTGGACGACTTGGTCCCGTAGTTCGGCCGTGCTCCGCTGGTCGACCTCGCGTGTCGCGGCGTAGATCGCATCGCACAGCGCATTGGCAGCGGGGACTGCCGCGCTGACGGAGATGGTGAACGGCCCCATGGAGACGGTGTCGGTGACCGAGTCGTAGCCGAAACTCCAGAAGCCGCGGGCTACATCCCGCGGGTCAGCGCCCTTGCGGGCGTCGGCCTGGGGGCCGAACTTGCCCATACCGCGAGCCCAGTCCTCGAAGTGAGTGAGGCCGTCACGGACGTGCTTGATGTTCGGCAGGGCGTCAAGGAAGACCTGCTCGGCGTTATCGAGTGCGGTGATCACCGTGGGATCCATGCCGAGGTCCTTGAGGGCGATCCGTTCGAGCTTGACCGCGGCGAGGAGCTGGCGCAGGGCGACGACCAGTGTTCGTGCGTCGATCTGCCGGGAGCTGAACCAGCCGACTTGGACGTCGTCACCGTGCATGCGTGCCACGGTCAAGGCGACTGTGGCACGCAGCCAGCTCGATTCCGAGAGTGCGATCGAGTACGGACTGTCCGCTGGGGACCAATCATCCGGCAGGTTGCTGTTCATGACGGAATCTTCGACCCCGGAGCCTTCGGCTGCTCGGAATTTCCGGATCCCGAGGCGCTCGGAGCTGCGGAAGTCCGACGTAGAAGACGTCTCGTAGGCTGGAGGCGCGGCGCGGGGCCGACTGTCGGAGGGGCACTGTGGGCCTGCGCGAGCTGATCACCGACGCCTGGAGTTGGCTGGACTACAAGCCAGCCATGGCTGACCCGCGCCGACCGGGCCGTAACACCTGGGCGGAACTGACCCGCTCCTGGGTGCCGGACGAGGACCTGCGACGCCTGGCCGCCTACCGGCTCCTGGCCGCGTACGACTCCAACCAGGCCGGCCAGTTCGCCGCCGTGACTGGCGATGACAAGGCAGGCATCGAGCGGAGGGAACTCGGAGATGCCTCCAAGTTGGTCGACACGGCGCTCGGCTACCTCCTCGGCTCCCAGCAGGTCATCAGCGTCGCGGGCGCGGAGCACACCGACGACGAGCCGACCGCCGAAGCAGCCGCGGCGCTCGCCGTACAGGACAAGCTGAGGACGTGGGCAGAGAAGGAGCTGCTGCCGCTGCGCCTTCAGCAGGCCGAGCGAACCGCAATTCTGCTCGGCGACGCCGTTTACACCCTGGCCTGGGATCCCGCGAAGGGCCGGGTCGTGCTGCGTACTTGGGACCCGGGCCTGTACTTCCCGGAGTGGCCGGAGGACGGAGAGCAGGACGGCGCCGAGTTCCCCCTGCGCGTTCACCTGGCGTGGGAGCTGCCCGAGGACAAACGGCGCGGGCTCAAGGCCAGGCTTCGGCGGGTCACCTACGAACTCGGCCCGATCGGTCCGGCCAGTCGGCGCGGCGCAGCGAAGGACGGCAGCCCGGCGCGCGAGTACCTGTACACCGACGACGGCGATCCGATCCTAACTAGCGGCGACGCGCGGAACGCCGACACGGGCATCATCACCCGCACCTACCCTTGGGCACTCAACCGGCCCTCCCCGTGGACGTGCTTCCTCACCGACGCGGAATGGGACCTGGACGACCTCACGCATGCCGACCTCCTGTACGACCTGCCGATGCACAAGGCTCGGTACCGAGTCCGCTCGGACGGCGAGGTCCTCGACCGGCTCGACCTGATGGCGGACTTCATACCCGTCGTCCACATCACGAACAGCATCCCCACCAGCGGAGAGCACTGGGGGAAGCCGACCGTGGCCACCGTCCTCCAGGCCCTGGACGAGCTGTCCGCGACCGACACCGATGGTTCGGGCGCGTCGGCCACTACTGGCTCGCCGATCATCGGCCTGGCGGGTGCCCGGTTGCCCATCGACCGAGCGACCGGCCAGCCGCTACCAGTGAAAGTCCGGGCTGGGACGGTGTGGCAGCTCAGCGACAACGGGCGCATGGACGTTCTCGACACGTCGGCCCAACTGGCCGAACTCCGCGCCCGCGTCGACCACATCCTCGACCGGATCGCAGCGAACAGCCGCCTCACTGCCGCCGGCCTCGGCACCCTCGACCCGACCGCCCTGCCGTCCGGGTACGCCCTACAGCTCGCCCTGGGCCCGCTGGACTCGCTCGTTGCCTCCATGCGATTGGTCCGCAGCCACAAGTACGCCGTGTTGCTGCGCATGGTGCAGCGGCTTCACCAAGCCGGACAGGCCGAGGGCTGGCCCGCAGGGGAGTCATTGCCTGCTCGGCTGATGTGGGGCCCGCACACCCCGACCGACCGTGCCGCCGTCCTTGACGAGGTGGTCAAGGGGGTTGGGGCCGGAGTGCTGTCCGTCGAGACTGGCGTACGGATGTTGATTGACGCTGGATACCCCGTCGACGATGCACAGGATGAGATCGAACGCATCCAGTCCCGAGCCTTCGAGGCCGCCGCTCGGCTCGCCGACGCGACGGGGGACAACGCAGCCGTGCGTAGGTACCTCGGGCTGCCCGCGGCTGACTCTGGAATACCAGCGATCCGGGCGGTGCCGCTTGAGCCTGATCTCTCATAAGTAGGGTCAGGGCATGACCAGTACAACTCCGGCTCAGCAGAGGCTTGTTGACCACGCGGCGCTCGCCGCCGATCCGTACACCGTGTACGCGCAGTTTCGCGAGACCGAGCCCGTCCATCGAATCACCGGGACGGACGGGCTGCCCGCCTGGCTGGTGACCGGCTACGACGACGTACGCCAGGCACTGGCCGATCCTCGGCTGTCCCTGGACAAACGCAACGCGGCACCCGGCGGCTACCGGGGTATGGCCCTGCCGCCGGCGCTGGACGCGAACCTGCTCAACATGGACCCCCCGGACCACACCCGCCTCAGGCGCCTGGTGTCTCGGGCCTTCACTCCCCGCCAGATCGAGCAGATGCGCGAGCCGATCCAGCGCACCGCCGACCGCCTGCTGGACGCCATCGCCCCGCAGGAACACGTGGACCTGATCGGCTCGTACGCGGCGCCTCTGCCGATCACGGTGATCTGTGACCTGCTCGGGGTGGCCCCGGCTGACCGGCTCGACTTCCGGGCCTGGACCGACGCCCTCGTCGCTCCCGACCCCGCACAGCCCTCCCAGGCCAAGGAAGCCGTCGGCAGCGTGCTGGCGTTCTTCACCCGCCTCATAGCCGCCAAGCGAGCTGTCCCGGCCGACGATCTCCTCTCCGCCCTGATCGCCGTACGCGACCAGGAGGACCGGCTGAGCGAGGACGAGTTGATGTCCTTGGCCTTCCTCATCCTGGTAGCCGGATACGAGAACACCGTTCACCTGATCGGCAACGCGATCCTGACCCTGTTGCGCCACCCCGATCAGCTGGCCGAACTGCGCGCCGACCCCGCCCGGCTGAGCGCCGCGGTGGAGGAACTGGCCCGCTACGACGGCCCGGTCCCCCTGGCCATCCGGCGGTTCCCTACCGAGGATGTCACCATCGGCGGGGTGACTATCCCCGCCGGCGAGACCGTCCTGCTGTCCCTCGCCGCCGCCCACCGGGATCCGCATCGCTTCACCGACCCGGACCGCTTCGACATCAACCGCGATGCCACCGGACACCTCGCTCTCGGCCACGGAATCCACTACTGCCTGGGTGCTCCGCTGGCTCGGATGGAGACCGAGATCGCCCTGGCTGCGCTCTTCGCCCGCTTCCCCGACTTGACCCTCGGCGTGGCGCCGAGCGAGTTGCAATGGCGGCCCTCAATGCGATCCCGCGGACTACTCGTCCTTCCGGTCCGCACTGCCAATGTGGCTGCGGCCGCCGACAGTGCTTGAGGCCTTATCCGATCCAGAGCACCAAAGGGCATGTCGTTGGCTGGAAGGCGCGAGACGTGAGGCCTGATGGGTGCGGCGCGATGGCTACACTGATCTTTGGCGCGGGGGCGCTGGAGACCTGTGGATGGTTCACGCATGACGCGCCCCTCACTCCCCAACCCCCTCGAACCGATCTCGCCCGAAGACGACTCCAACAAGTCCGGTGACGAGGGTGACGCCCCGAATGGCGGCGTCACGCAGGAAGACCTCTCGCGGCTGCTGGCTCGGGAGAAGACCCAGGGTGGCCGGGCGGCTGTGAAGAAACTGCTCGTCGACCTCGGGTTCGACAGCTCCGAGGCACTGGCCGAGTTCATCACGACGAAGCGCGATGCTGACCAGGCTGCGCTGACCGAGGTCGAACGCCGTGAGCAGGCCGCTGAGGAGAAGCTGAGGTCAGCCGAGACGCGCGAGGCGCAGGCCTTGGCCAAGGAGCGCGCCGCTATCCGGCGTGCTGCTCTCGGAGGTCTCGGCGCGACGGGGGACGACCTCGATGACGCGGTCCTCTTGATCGACCGTGCCCTGCACGACCAGCCCGACGCCGACGAGGCGGCTGTCGCCGCTGCCGCTGAGCAACTCCAGGAGCGACGGCCCGAGTTGTTCGGCCTCGGCCGGGAGACCGTGCCGCCTGCTCCGGGCGGATCTCCCGCCGGCGGCCCGCCGAGGCGCGGAGGCATTCCACCCCGGCGCGGAGCGGCGGGGCTCGAAATGGCCCGGCGGCGAGGGCTCATCAGCGACTGACCACGTCAACGAGACATGGCCGTGGGACCACGCCCCTCAATCCGTGGACGCCCTTCCGGAACCCGGTCGGGCTGATCAGGGACCACGCCCTGGCGCGGCTCGGCCGCCTTCATCTCGTGGACACCGCCCCTTGCAACTCGCGCCGGGTGCGGGAGGAATTCGATCCGCACCCACGAGGGAGACATCGTGAGCGACTACCAGGTCCTCACCACCACCACGACGGTCACCGACGACCGGACATGGCTCGCTTCACTGGACGGCGTCCACGAAGCCCAGACGATCACTGTCGACACCAGCAAGCTGACGGCAGGCACCCACTACACGGCGGGCACGCAGAACCAGCCCCGCCACATCATCAAGTCCGGCATCCCGCTCGGCAAGATCACCGCATCCGGCCTTTACGTGCCCTACAACGCCGCAGCCAGTGACGGCAGTCAGATCCTCGCCGGATTCCTCGTTGCCGAGACCGCGTTCACCCCCGGCTCTGCGAAGACCGCGGGCGCACTGCTGTGGCGCGGCGAGGTGCAGGCGGCGAAGCTGCCCGTCACCTTCGCACCCCCGGCCGCCGCGAACACGACCGCATTCATCCACTACCGGTAAGGAGGCAGCCCCATGGCCCTTGAGAAGCTCCTTGAGGCGATCGTCCCCGAAGACATCCAGGCGTTCATCCGAGCGATCACCACGCCGGAGGACTACCTCCTCACCCGCGAGGTGTTCGCCGAACGGAACATCGACAACGTCAAGTTCCGTACCAAGAGCAGCAAGCGGCGCGTCAACGCGGCGAAGTTCCGCGCGTGGGAAGCCGCGCCGACGCTCGCCAGGCGGCGTGCCGAGCAGGTCATCAACGAAGGCATGCTGCCCTGGGTCGGCCAGGAACTGCCCTTCTCCGAGCTCCAGATCATCCTGGCGGCCGTAGACCGGGGCCAGGACACTAGCGAGTTCCTCGACCTGCTCTACGACGACCTCGAACAGCATGTGGAGGCCACGAAGGCCGCCATGGAGATCGCCGCCGGACAAATGCTGTCCGCTGGGGTGGTGTCCCTGCCTGGAGTCGCCCTGGACGTGGACTGGAAGGTGCCGGCCGCCAACCGGCCGGTGGTGGCGGTGCCGTGGTCCCAGTCGGATGCGGCCACCCCGGTCACCGACGAGCTGGCGTGGATCCAGTACCTGAAGAGCATCGGCGCACCGCGCCCCGAGCGGGTCATCAGCTCGGAGAAGGCGCTGTCGCTGCTCGGGTCCACGGCGGAGTACCGGGCCGCGTTCTACAACTCGCCGTCCACCGAGCAAATTCCGAGTGGGATGCTCGCGCCGGAGGAGGTCAACCGGGTCCGCGCCAAGTACAACCTGCCGCCCGTGACCGCCTACGACGTGCAGGCGTACGACAGCGGCGACAACCTGGTGCGCACGACCCCGGAGTCGATGTGGGCGATGATCCCGCCGCGCCGCGAACAGTGGGGCGAGACCCAGTACGGTCTGACCGCCGAGTCGATCGAGCTGCGCGGCAAGGGAGTCATCACTGCAGAGGAGGCCCCCGGCATCGTGATCACCACCTACGTGCAGACGCGTACCCCCGTCCAGTTGTCCACGATCTCGGCCGCTGCTGCGATGCCCGTGCTGTACGTGCCGGACATCCACATCGCTGCGACGGTCTTCTAACGGGAGCTGGTCATGGCGAAGTTGGCGCGCACGGTATTCCTGCGAGACCCCGAGCAGGGCCCCATCCGGCTGGAAGCGGGGGAGGAGGTTCCCGAGCGGCTCGCCCCGCTCATCCTGAATCCGGCTGCATGGTCGGGGGAGGCTCGTTCTCCGGATGAGGCCACCCCAGACCCGATCGGCACGGACGGCGATGCGGAAGAGACGCCGACCGTGGCGGACGCTGCCTCGGAGCCGGAGCCGGAGCCGGAGCCGGAGCCGGAGCCGGAGCCGGAGCCCGCCAAGACCCCGAGACGACGCGCCGCGAAGACGGCCGGCGCAGGTGTATAGGTAGCGGCACATCCAGTGAGGCTCGGCACCGCCACGGTGTCGGGCCTCACCTCGAAGGACAGGAGCATCTCGTGGACGTCGCTGTACGCGCCTGGCTGCTGGCTCAGCTCGGCCCCACCACCGACACATCCGACCTGGACGCACGCTACGCGCGACTGGCCTCTGCCCGCGCTGTCGCGAACGAGGTCCTGGCCGAACGGCGCGCGAAGCTGCTCGCCGACCCACTCCGCATGACCGTCGACGGCGTGGTCACCCTCGACCAGTCCAACAACCTGACAGGCCTGGAGAGACAGATCGCCTCCCTGGAAGACACGACCGCACCCGACGATCCAACTGGCGCGGACACGCTGGCCATTGCCCCGCTGCAGCCCGCTCACCGCCGGTACCACCACTGGCGGCGATAGTGGCCTACGAATTCCCGCCGCTGACCCCCGGGGATGCGGCCACCGTGGCGGCTCGTGTCGCCGCAGTACTGGAGGACGCTTGGCAGCGCCTCGCCGCCGAGCAGTCCGCCGTGATCGACGCGATCGGCGACAACAGCCGCTCCCGGATGGTCACCGACCGCCTCGCCCAGTTCCAGGCCGCCATCACAGACTTTCAGCGGCGCGTCGATACCGAAGCGAAAGCGTTCGTTGCCCGGCAACTGCCCCACCTGTACGAGGAGGGGGCGCGCGCCGCGGCCCGCACCGTCGGCGGGCAATTCTCGTGGACGCTCATCCACCGTGAAGCCCTGCAGTCGCTGGCCTCGGACTCCTACGCCGACTTCCTGCGCCGCTCAGAAGAGGAGCAGCGCATGGCCGCCCAGTTCTATCGGGCGGTACGGGAGGCCGCACGCCGTGAAGTGCCGCTCCTGGCCGCGGGCAACACCACCGCCCTGCAGGCCGCGAAAGGGTTGGCGGACCGGCTGGCCGTCGAGCATCAGCTGAGGACCGTGATCTATCGAAACGGGGCTCACGTACCGGTGCGGGCGTGGGCGGAGTCTGCGACGCTCGCCAAGAGCGCGGTCGCCTACAACGCGGGCACCCTCAACCGTGCCCGTGAGTCGGGTGTGCAGTGGATGGAGGTGTTCGACGGCGCCGATTGCGGCTGGACCAGCCACAAGGACACCGACAAGGCGAACGGCACACTCCGGACGGTTGAAGAGGCGGGGGCGTGGCCGATCTCCCATCCCCGCTGCCGACGTGCTTTCGGCGCGCGGCCAGACGTCGGTGCGACTGCGGGGCCTGTTCACCGACCTTGAGCGGGAGTGGACGACGTGGATATCCACTGACCCGGACTCGCCCGGCCACATCGACGCCTCCGCATCCTCGTGTATGGCCTGATCTCCGAGGTCAACCAGGGCGCCATCGTCCACGGCCCCGCGCCTCACGGCGCCACAGCCGCGCGGGCGGACGAGCGGGGCAGCGTCGGTGTACGGGCGCAGGATTGGAAAAGTGAGGCTCGTACTCGATACACGCTTGTAGCTCGTACTCGATACATGGTTTCATTGCAGGCATGACCAATATCAGGCTTACCAAGCCGACCATGGCGGTCTTGGGGGTGCTGCTCAACGTGAAGCCTGACGCGCCTGCGTGGGGCCTGAGCATCTGCCGCGACGCCGACCTCGGCCCCGGCACCGTCTACCCAATTCTCGACCGTCTCCTTGAACGCGGCTGGCTCAGGAGCTGGAACGAGGAGGAAGCCCACCCGGGGCGTCCGGCCCGACGCTTCTACGAGTTCACGAACGTTGGGCGGGCCCAGGCGCTGGAAGCATTGGAAGTCCGAAATGCGCGCCGCGCCCGATTCGGCCTCCGACCCACAGGCGGTGTGGCGTGACGACGTCCGGAAGCAATGATCGGCCGTGGCTACGGAAGAGCCGCCTCGGTGATCGCCTGGCAAACCTGATAGAAGGAGAGCTCGGGGAAGGCGCCCGGGGAAGGGTGCTCGCGCACGTGGCAACCTGCCCGAACTGCAAGGGTGAAGCCGCCGACGTGAAGAGGCTCTTCAAGAGCATCACCGAGGTGGAGCCGACGAGGATGGTGAGGAACGAAGATGTCCCAACCGGATATCGCCTCGGCGGCACGGAGAACTCGAAGTGGTTGGTTCGTGTGCCGCCAGCCGAGCCGGCGCGAGAGCCACATGCAGAACGCTGGGCCTCCCTGGCGGCCAAGATCGCTGGAGACCGCCGCGACATGCACACCGCGTGGCTGGCTGACCTCGATGGCCGGGCGGAGGACGGTGTGTCCCTCACGCCGTTGCAGCAGCGGCGGTATGCGCTTGGGTTCCTTGTTGCCGCTATCCGCTTCGTTCTTCGAGACTCTCTCGGTCGCCTGTGGCGTCCCATCGACTGGATCCTGTCCACGCGAAACCGTCGGGAATCCTTCACCGGTGTCCCACCGGCGCTGCTCGTGCTCTACATCGCGAAACACGACGGGGTTCACACCCTCCTGACGGAAGGGTGGGGCTGGACCGGCGGCTGCGGTGTTGCGATGTTCGCTCTGGTCCGCTGGCTCCAGCGAGTGCGTGGGATTGAGTTGGCGGAGGTAGCTCAACCGGAGGGCGAGTAGCGGGCGCGAAGCAGTTTGAAGCCCGCGACCGGGCGAAGCGGAAAGTGACGACCTTGCGGTTGGCCACGTATCCCATCTTGTAGTCCTGGCAAGGCGGACCGCCTGAGAGCACCTCGGGTACTCCCAGGCGGCCCCGGGTCAGCGGCGCTCGAACCAGTAGGCCGCCCCCGCGAGCACGCCGGTCACGGACGCCTTCACTGCCAGGCGCATGAGTTCGTCGCTTGCGGTATCCAGCAGTCGGCGTGCCCGCATCCGGGCGGGGCTCGGCCGCCTGGTCTGCGGCTTCTCGCCGAGCGCGGGGCCATCTAGGTGCTGGTCAGAGTTGCTTTGACAGTGGGAGCCCGTAGGCTCGTTCTCGGTGGAGATGGTGACCTCCTCAGGTCGTCCGTTTCTGCTGTCGAAGTCGGTGGCCTCCTGTTGTGAGCAGGGGGCCGCCGCCATATAGGCGGCGGCACCGAAAGGCCGCCGGGAACCATTGTGTCGGGTGGTACTGACAACTACGGATGGCTCGGCACCCCGACACGCCCGATGGTGAAGCCGGTCACACGGAGTCGTTCGCACACGGCGCTCCCTACGGCATCACTGGGGCTGACCTGCGTAAACACGCGTTTGATCAGCGTCCTGTCCGTTTCGGTCGGCGATTAGGGGCAGCGCAGAACGTGAGTCCATGAACCACGGCACTGCTTCACCGCTGATCTCCGACAGGGCGCGTGACATGCGTATTCGTGGCTAGGTGCCGGATGCGTACCTTGCCCTTCTCCTACAAGTAGTCCTTGGCGACTACCTTCTGCGCGTACATCGCTGCCGGGCCACCAGAACTCGTGGAGCTTGCCGCCTGCGTGCAGCATGGTCACCTTGCGCACCCGCTCGTCTGCGTGTGTCATGGCTTCTCCGCGACGTTGAGAACGTTGGCTGGTCGATGACCTGCGGCAGGCCGCCTTTGTGCTTTGGTCCTCGAAGTCAGCGGGCTTCGCCTCCGCCTCCTTGTAGAAGGGAGGGTTGCCGAGCTCGTAGTCGAAGGTGCCGACGCTGAACGCGACGTTCTCCGGATTCCTGTCGGCGCTCCCAGAAGACGTTCCTGATCATCTCGATCCGTGCGTCGTACTCTGCCGCTTGCATGAGGTGTCCGTTCTCGTCCTGGCGGTCGACCGACGGGATCTTGATCTGCTTGACGAACTCGGCGATGTCTACTTCTGCCGGCCCCTGGTTCACGAAGTCGTTGTTTCCGTATCCACCCTTGACGTTGAGGGTCGTGATGATGGACTCGACGTTCTTCGCGATGACTTCGATCATTGGTGGGGCGTCGTCCTCGGTCCAGGACGGGATGCCGGTGCGTGGTGGGCCGGCTGGGAGCACCTGTGCAGTCGCGGGCGGCACCCGCTTCACATGAACTGCTGGCAGAGGCCGACGCCAGAGTTTGGCAACGAGTATTCGAATCTGTCCGACTTCCGCAGCTGCCCTGCCTAAAGCGACCGCGCCGAACGGCTGCTGGGTCTCAGGCTCACCCAGATCCGGTGGGCCGACCTGTTCAAGGGACGTGGAGACACTGGGTATCTGGGCGGCCGCTGATCCTCGTAGGTCCTGCCCGTACCCCCTCCCAGGGCCGTGCCGAGGGAACTCACCCTTCTTGCTGGCTCCGGGCCGGTCGGAACAAGGACCTCTGCCAACGGCGGGGAGACCCGGACGCGTTCTGCCTCAGACGGGAGTAGCGGACCACTGACCTGGGGCTGGCGGTGCGCACCCATACCGGTGCACCGACCAGGATCCGGGAGGCGCCGTTCAGGGGGTCGTCCGCCTGAAAGTTCCAGCGTGCCGGGGCCAGCACCACGTCCGTGAAGATCTCGGCGAACCACTCGCACTGCGGTGCGTGGCCGAGGGTGTAGCCGCGTGTCCAGGGTCTGTTTGCATGGTCCATTCCGGGGCGGTCTCCCTGTGCAAGTGCGATCTTGAGGACTTCCACGGCGAGAGACTCCGGGTCGTCCCATTGGGAGGAGTTCCGTGTGCCGCGGGTTTGCAGCAATTCGTAGACCGCCGTCCACGCCGACGAGGACCATCCGGCCTCAAGGACCTCGGAGCGCCGGAAGTCGGCGAGGTTATCCATACTGCCGAACAGCACCAGGTCGACTTGTTCCCCGGCCGTGCTGTGAGTGCGTACGTGCAGCAGAGTGCCCTTGTCTCGCTCGGGGCCTTCCCCATACCAGGCGATGTTGACCTGGTCCACGCCCTGGGCGAAGTGGACCGGCGGCGGCTCGCCGAAGGTGACGGTGGCCTGGGCGCCGACAGCCTTGAGTAGCTTCCGGGCGATCTTTTGCCGGTTCTGGTCTTGCCCTTGCGTGGGAGCGAACTCCACCTGCGGCAGCGGGACGCCCATGACCTCTCCGGGAGACGTGACTGCTGTCGGGTACCAGGGCCGATGCAGGGACAGCCCGTTGTCCCGTGCCATGTGGCGGATCTTCCGGTCTGACCAGTACAGGTACCGGCCGAAGTCGCTACGCCTCATCAAAGCCTCTTCTCGGTTCAGCCAACTGCAGGTCGTCACCACCGACACGAGCGGCGCCTACCACGCGAGCACGAGCTGTGCTCTGTTCCAACGGGGCTACAGACCGCCCTGATCCGTCCCTTCGCCCCCGTCGACGTGCCGGCGAACCGCAGCCGTGCCAGTGCATCACCCTGAACAGCACCTGAGGTAGCGGGAACCCCGCCGCCCAGGGGCGGCGGGGCCTGTTCAGCCTGCCCAACCCATGTCGTACACCTCGATGCCGTCGAGGTACGCGGCGAACGCGACCCACGACCGCGGCCCCCAGTAGAACGCGCCGTGTCGACCGCCAGGTGGCGGCCAAGAGTCCGGCCGGACGAGGGCCGCCGCGATCGTCTCGAAGATCTCCTGCTGGCCTTTGCCCGGGAGGTTGGCCAGCGACTCCTCCACCCGAAACGCAAGATCGACCCTGTACGTCATCGCGCACCCCCGTGCATCGTGATCATTGAGGCAGCAATGTACGGCGAAGCGGCGAAGCGCATGACGGCCTGTGGATAACCACAAATACCTGTGGATAGCTCACCGCAACCGCGTCACCGACACGACGGCGTGCCGGGTCGTGTCGGCCAGCACCTCCACCATCAGATCGACGACCACGGTTGTGTACACCTCACCCGTTCCCAGAGCGGCGGCCGTGCGCCTCGACTCAGGAAGGGGCAGCTGCGCCGCGACCTGGGCGGCCAACTGTGTACCGATGGCCCGGGTCAGCCGGACTCGCCCGTCGGGCAGTCGTACGACGAGCGCCTTCGGGCGCTTCGCCGGCCCCGTATAGCCGACCACAGCAGCGTCGGTCGTCTCCGTGTGCCTGATCTTCTTCCACGATGAGGCGCGCCCTGCCCGGTACGGCGACGTTCCGAGCTTCGCGACAACACCCTCGACGCCCGTGTTCTGAAGCGAGTCGTACCAATCCTGCGCCACCGACAGATCGTCTGTCGCCGACACCGCCTGAATCGGTGACGGCGACGACAGCCCGGCGAGCACGTCGAGCATCATCGCGCGCCGCTCGACGTACGGTCGCCCGCGAACATCCCCTGTCGGCAGGGCGAGGACGTCCCACACGATGTACAGGGCTGGGTGCTGCTCGGCCAGCTGGCGGGCCCGCGCGGGCGCCGACGCCGCCCGGGACTGCGCTGCCTCGAAGCTGATCCGCTTGTCCACGACGACAACGGCCTCACCGTCCAGGACCACACCGGGCGGCATGTCCATCCCGGGCAGCGCGATGTCCATCCACGTGGCCGTCACGTCGCGCCCGGAACGCGCTTGCAGACGCACGCTTTCGGCTGTACGCCACATGACCGTCCTGTGGCCGTCGAGCTTCATTTCGTACCACCATCCCGGTGTGGCTGGCAGCACGGGAGCCAGCTCGGCCAGCGCGACCTCCACGGGGAACTCCACGTGATCAGCCTCCGCCCACGAACGGCCGCCCGCCCGTCGGCCTACTCCGGGACGAAGTGGAGCGCCGTATCGGGATTGCAGAACGGGCAGGCTTCGACATGCTCGTACAGCGCCCTCCGCGCCTGGCCCTCGCTGATCGGTTGGATCCGGACGCCGTCCGCCATGGCGCACCCACCCTGGTGAATCAGCGCGGGCGGGCTCTCGGCGCCGATACCCCGCTCCAGCAGCCATTCGGGCGGAGGCGGACGTCGATCCTCGGCCCTCCGTCGCGCAGCCTCCCGCTCCTTCTCGACCGAGATCCAGCGATCCAGCTGGGCAAGACTCGTCTGCGCCTGCTGCACGATCACGCGCCGCGCGAAGTACAGCAACTCAAGACGAGACGGCTTGTCGGTCATGCGTTCGATTCTAGAGGCGATTTCGCGCCAGATTCACTGCAGGTGGTTCCGCAGGTCCTTTGGGTGATCGCACAACCTCTACGGGGAAGGTTGTAGACCCTCTGACCTGCTGCTTTTCCTTCATCCGTCCACGCAGATCGATCAGGCTGAAGATTCACTCTTAGGGACATGGCTGACGACAAACCTTGACGGAATCAAGGCCGACCTGCACCGCCTAACGTCTACCGCGCAAGCGGACGGGGGCCACCCCGGCTGTTGTGGAATCATGACAACTGAGAAGAAAACTGAGGGGGTTGACCTTGGCTGACGTGCTGATCAGGCGCGGAGTTGCCGGACTGCCGAGCGT
This sequence comes from Streptomyces turgidiscabies Car8, assembly GCF_000331005.1. Classification (GTDB taxonomy): domain Bacteria; phylum Actinomycetota; class Actinomycetes; order Streptomycetales; family Streptomycetaceae; genus Streptomyces; species Streptomyces turgidiscabies. The sequence goes on along the minus strand of NZ_AEJB01000681.1, from coordinate 30,377 downwards.
GTCCCGCTCGGACGTCCCCGGGAACTACCCGTACGAAGCGATCAGGGTGGCGAAGCTCATCCGAGCCGCTGGCTTGACCGTCGAGTTCGAGGACGAGAAGCCTGATCGCACCTACCTGACCCACGACGCCGCCGAGTTCTGGTTGCCGATCATTGAGTTCGCCAGGGACGTCGGGAAAGAGACCCTGATCGCAACGCTGACTGGCTTGGTCTCCTCCTACGCGACGATGAAGATCCTCAGGAGGGGCGATTCGTCCGGCGAAGAGGTGACTGTTCCGTCCCCCGTTCTGCACGTGGAGGTAACCCGGCAGGGTGACCTGACCACCAAGCTGGTGCTGGACGGCCCGGCCGCCTCGGTCCTCGAAGCGATCACCAGGATCGAGAGGTGGGGTTCTGAGGATGAGCGCCGTCAGCTCCCCGAGGGATGAGAGCGAAGTCTTCCAGCAGTGCCAGGTCGACCTTGAGCAGGCCAAAGCTGCACGCCACCCCGATCCAGCTGCACTAGAGATCCTGCGGCGGCTGAGGGGGGAGCTGCGGCAGGTAATGGACCGTTCCGAAGAGCACGACCTTGCCCTCTTCGACCGAGCTCATGAGCTGCTGGACGAGGTAGGCGGATTGCTGAGGCGCGGCTATCCGAAGGCTTGCACCATGGCCTACCGAGACGGCGTCTACTACCGGGAGTGTCCAGTTGATCTTGGGCATCTTCGGGTCGGGTTTAGCGTGGAGACACGCGTGGACGAGTGGGAGTGCTCGATTTGCGGACTTGATCCTGACGAATGCGATCACATCCCCGGTGAGTCGTACGAAGGCCGTGAGTGCCTCGTCATCATCACGAAGGCCCAGATCCTGGCAGTGGCCCTCGTAGCTAACCCGAGGTTCCGGGATGCGCGCTTCGGCAGCCTGTCGCTCGGCACATCTACCGAGCTGCGTGCTGCTCTTGGGCCGAATTTTCGGCCGGGAGTGAGGCTCAGCTGCGATAAGTGCCTCGCGGGATGCCACGGCCTCAACCGAAACTTCGATGGGTCGACACACGGCTGATCGACAGTAACTGGCCGGACGAGACTCGGCGCTGCCGCAGAGTCGCGCTTCCGCGTGCTGGTCGTTCTCGTGGTGCACCCATGAGCTGCTTCACCCCCGTGCCGGTGACACCAGCTCACCGCCACTTCAAGGAGACAGCCTCTAGGGCGATCCCCGAAGCGTCCGCACTCTAACCGCTGCGCGCAGAAGAGAGAGACGTAACCCATGGAAGCGCAGGCGTGGAAGCCCCTCCCTGGTCCAGTACAGACGCCCCCGCCTCGGCATCGCTGGTTGGAAGGAGGGGCAGCCGGTGGAGGTGCGCGGCTACACCACGGTGGCCGAGCTGAGCGCCGACATCGACCGGTACGCCGAAGACATCTGATCCCCGCCCCGCTACGCCCCGGCCGCTCGACCTGGCCGGGGCGTAGCCGTGCTCTCGGTACGGGCGCCGACTACGGGCGCAGCGGGTCTCGTAGCATCGTCGCGAAGACCGGCGAGTCGTCGAACGGCTGCTGACGGCCGATCTGCTTATATCCCCAGGACTCGTAGACGGCCTTGAGGCGCCCGTCGGACAGTGCAGGGTTGACGAGCAGAGTGACGCGCTGCTCCTGCCGCTGCGACAGTAGCTCCTCGTGCAAGGCCCTGGCGGCGCCCTGACCGTGGGCACCCCGCCACTGCTTGCGGACAAGGATCTCGTTGAGGGCGAGGGTCCGCCTGCCGTCTTCCTCCACGTACTCGTCAGGGTGCGGGTCTTGTTCGGCGGACCACCATCCGGTGTTCTCACCGAGCGGCACAGCGAAGACGTACCCGGTCGGGTCCTCCCCGTGGTACCCGACGACGGCCTCCCAGCCGGGGCGGGACGAGTACGCCGTCAGCCGTTCGTCGAACCGGTCCCGGTGGTAGAACGGCCGGTCCATCAGCCCGAACTCTCCACGCACCTCCACGTGGATGTCGACGATGAGCTGCCGTATCTCCTCCACGTCCTTGGTCCGGCGGTAGGTGATCGTGCCGTTCATGCTGCCCTCCGATGCTCAAGCCACACGGTGCTCTCGGAACTGCGTGGCGCTACGGCCGTGAGACGGGTGGTGAAATCGTTCAGGAGCACGTTCACGCGCCCTTGCGACGCCATCCCGGCCGGTACCTTTCGGGCTGCGGTGACGGCCGGCTCGATGTCGCCCTGGCCGAGCTGGGCCAACGCCAGGTTGGCGTACGTCAGGGCGCGGTTTCGTTCGAGCTCCGGCCGCAGGCCCGCGAGGCATCGGTGCGCGTGACGCTCGGCGTCTTCCCACCTTCGGAGCCGCAGGTAGGCGAAGGTGGCCAGGCTGTCCAGCTCGGCCTGGTCGTAGAAAGCCATCCACGGTGGGCGGTGCTTCGTCTGGTCAGCGCGCTCAAAGCTGGCCTGCGCGAGGCCGATCGTGCGGATGGCGCTGCGATCGTCCCCGATGTCGGCGTGGAAGGTCGCGAGTCGTGCCAGCGCGAGGGAGGCGTACACCGGGTCGCTTCGGGTGACGGACGTGGCCCTCGCCGCTTCACCGGCAGCGATGGCGTCGGAGGGTCGGCCGAGGTGGCGGTACATGATCCCAGCGTGGCCCCATACGCGGAAGAGCACGGGGCGGTTGTTGGCGAGCCCTGCGAGGGTGACCGCCTGGTTGAGGTACGGCTCTGCCTGGTCCAGGCGGCGGCCGTCGATTGCGGCCCACATGGCGCTCGCGGTGAACGCTGCCGCGACGCCGTACAGCTCGGACCGGATGCGGCTGGAAGCGGTGTGGGTGTTCTGCATGCGCACCGTCTCCTCGGCGAGCCCGGCCGCATGCCGTTGGAGTTCCTGAGTCCCGCCGTACTTGTTGTCCATGCTGACGACAGCCGCCAACTTCGCGTTCATCCGGTCCACGTCGTCCGATCCGAGTCGGCGTTGCGAGGCGGCAGGGGCGGTCAGTGAAGCGCCGGCGGCGGTGGCTGCGGCGAGGAAAGTGCGGCGATACAAGGGGTCGTCCTCAGGTGCGGGGGAAGGGCTTGAGTTCTTACTCCCCCGGGGAACGAAGCCTAACTCTGCGGCTGGGACACCTGTGGCCTTCTCCAACGCTGTCCTCAACAGGGCGTTGGGTGACCGGTGTTCGCCTTTGAGTAGCTTGAAGATGTGTCTCTCGTTCACCGTTCCGCAACGGCCTGTCAGGTCTTCAATTCCCGTGTTGACCAGGGAAGTTAGCTCCCTGACGAGCATTCCGTGCGCCAGCATCCATGATGCGAGCGCGTCATTCCGTGTCCCCGACATAACAGAACGTTAGAGGGTGTCGCCAATCCGAAGAGTAAAGAGATAGCCAAAACGGCAGGGTGCCTGCGGGCAACCCCGGGTCGATACGGCATCCCCACAGCAGCGGTACGGCGGTTGTCTGAGTACCCAGACGAGCACGACCGTGGACCAGGGAGTCCCCATGCCCCACCCCAGAGACGCAGAATCCGCCAGCCCCCATGAGGTACGTGCCCCCGTGGAGGCCGCGGCCGATGTACTCGTGCACTCCCGCAAGGACCGTGAGTTCGCGGCCAGCACCTGGCTCCTGGCGGCAGCTCTGGACATGAGGGAGGCCCGGGCGGCGTGGGAGAAGAGGAACGGCATCGCGCTCCTGCGGTGCGGTGGCATCTTCGGCGCGGTCCGGCTCTCGACTGACCTGGTACGTGCTGCGGCCGCCACGGAGAACACCGCAGAGGTCGACGCCTTCCTCGCACAGGTACTGCACGGTGCTCCCGTGTTCACGGACCAGTTCTCCCAGTGGTACTACGTCCTCGTCCCGGTGAGCACCGGGCGGCGCCAGGAGTGGGAAACCGCCCGCCTCGCCCCGAAGGCGGAGTTCCTCGGGAGTAACACCTTCCTCGGCGTGCCAAGGCCCGATGTGACCGAGCCGGAGGGCGTGCGCTCGTACTGGTGCGTCCCGATGGACGGCCCGGGTGCCCTCGCGGTCCCGGACAGGGTGTCCCAGCTCGTCGCGGTCGCCCGGTTCCGGCAAGCGGCGACGGACAACCCGGCGCCCACGCCCGCCGCATAGACCGGCGCCGGCCGCGCGTGGTCCCCCGTCGCGCACGGTCGGCGCCCTCCAACTCCCTGCCCCGTCACCGCGAGAGAGACATGACCGAACTCCTCACGTACAAGAACCTTCCCGTCCCCTACATCGCCGCGTGGAGCAACGAGCACCTTCCGGAGCCAACCGTCGTCACCGCCGCTGACGGCATCGCCTTCGTGGACGGGCTCGGCCCCAACGGGCACGCCCACGGCCGTGACACGGCCGGGGTGCTGTGGATGCGGTGGGCGCTGCGCCGGGGCGACGGGAAACCTGAGTTCAACGTGGTGCACGCGCCCCGGCAGAAGCGCGCGATGTGGAAGTTGCTGTGCCAGGTGTGCGGCGGTCCCTCTGACGTGAACGAGCTGGGCCGGTTGTGGCTGCTGGAGGACAACCGGGACGTGGAGGGCTGGCCCGAGGAGGAGATCACGACGCACCCGCCGTTGTGCCTCAGGTGCGCGCCTCTGGCCGCGCGGCTGTGCACGCACCTTCAGGACAACGTCGTCGCCGTCCGGGTCGGCCGGGTTGAGGTCGATTGCGTGTACGGCGATGTCTATGCCCGCAGCGAGGGACCGTTCCCGGTCCTGGTCGAGAAGAAGCAGGTCGTGCCCCTCGACGACTGGCGCGTGAAGTGGATGGTCGGCGGGCAGTTGGCCGCCACCCTCTTGGACGTCACGGTCGTCGACCTGGCCGAACTGGGCGGCGCCGTAGGAAAGGGGGGCATCCCGTGGAGCGGCAATGGGTCACCGGTGACTGCTGGCTCGGATGCGAGCGCACCGGCATGTCAGTGATCTGGCTCGGCCCGGTGCAGTGGGACGGCCGACACGTCCCGGGAGGCGGAAAGACCTTTCAGGCACGGATGCGTCCCTCTTCCTCGGTAGACCGGACAGCCACCGCCTGGCCCTGCTACTTCCCTGCGCCGGCCTCGCACCCGCACCCGTAATCCCCTTGTCGGCCACCGTGCTGTGGTGCGGCGGTCTTCCACCTCCCCCTTGCTGAAGGCCCCCATGCCCCCGAAGGCCCCCTTACACCCCCATACCAGGACTGCCGGTCCGGCTACGGCAGGCGCCCGTACACCTCGGAGGCGCGTCGATGTCCCCCACTGACATACCCCTGATCCACCATCCGGCCGGCACCGACGAGGCGCTGCGCGTTGCCCTGGAAGATCTCCTGTTGGGGCGGTGGCTGTCTACCCGGGATCTGCTGGCTGCCACCGCCCGCGACAGGGCGTTGCGTACGTCGCGCAGTCAGGTCCTGGCGCTGTACGCGGCGCAGGGCGACGCCGTGTCCGCCTGGTGCCAGGAGGAGCCCGGCAACGGGGACGCGGTCATGATGCGTGCCCGGGTCCTGACGCAGCGGGCGCTGGATCTCCGAGGTGAGCGGTCTGGTCTTGGGGCTGCCGAGGCCGCTCGCCAGGCCTGCTTGGTCGCCCGGGAGCGGCTGCCGGTGGACCCGGTGCCGGTGGTGTGCCTGTTGGCGCTTGCGCAGTTGGACGTCGACCCGCGCTACCGGCGTTACCGGGACAACTGGGAGCCGGCCGCGGACTCTCTGCTGCCGGCGGGTCCGTGGAAGCTGCTGGACTGGGCGAACCAGCTCGATCCTCCGTACAGCAGGGAGGCCCATCACCGGGTCCTGCAGTGTCTGCACGCCCGCGGTAGCGGGGCGTTGGGCTTTGCCCGGTGGGTGTCGCGTGACGCCGAGGTCGGGTCGTCTTTGCTGGTGTTGCCGTTGTACGCGTATGTCGAGGACTACCGGCGGCAGCGGCAGGCGGGCACCCGTCACAGCCGTGGGCCGATCGGGTACTGGACCAGCGAGGCCGTTCAGGACATGGCCCGAAAGGCGCGCGACTACTGGTTCTACCCCATCCAGAACCTTCCCCCGGATGAGCGGCCGGCTCGTTCGCTGGCCGATCTCAACCACCTGGCATGCATTTTGGTCAAGGCCGGGCTGCCGGGTCTGGCGGGCCAGGTGTTTCGGGAGATCGGCCCGTACGCCACTGCCGCGCCGTGGGCTCAGGTCAGCGAGAGCGCGCCGTGGCAGGACCACTTCCACCGGGCCCGCGCCTTCGCGCTCAGGAAGGAGCCGGCACGCGGATGAAGAGCCGGGCACCCCCGCAGTGGCACGCCGTCCCACACCACCTTGTTGTGTCCCTTCCGAGCAGAGGAATGCTTTCGGTGTCTTCGAAAAGAGCAGCTCACGCGCAGTTGGACGATGCTGCCGACCTGGCCGCGCACGGTTACCCCCAGGAACTGGCCCGCCGGATGAGCCAGTTCGAAAACCATGCGATCTCCCTTACCGTCATCTGTGTCCTGGCCGGATGCATGAGCCTCTTCAACTTCGGTCTGGGGGCCGGCGGTCCGGCGGTCATGATGTGGAGCTGGGTCGCGATCGGCGCGATGGTGCTGCTCCTGGGCCTGTCCCTGGCGGACGTCACCTCCGCCTATCCGACCTCCGGCGGCATGTACTTCATGGCCGACCGGCTCGGCGGCCCCCGCTGGGGCTGGTTCACGGGCTGGCTGAACTTGATGGGCCTGCTGGGCGCGATAGCCGGGATCGACTACGGCTGCGCCACGTTCACCATGGCGTTCGCCAGTTTCCAATGGGGTGTGGAGCCGACCGCCGGCGCGACCATGACCGTCTTCGCGGTGATCCTGCTGCTGCACGGCTGCCTGAACGCGCTCGGGATCCGCGTGGTCAACATCCTCAACTCCGTCTCCGTGTGGTGGCAGCTGGGCGGCGTCACGGTGATCGTCGGCGCCCTGTACCTGGCCCCGGCGCCGCACCAGTCGGCCGAGTGGGTCTTCACCCATTTCAACAACGACACCGGCATCTCCAGCCCGCTGATCGTGTGCCTCGTCGGCTCCCTGCTGGCCGGCTACACGTTCTGCGGCTACGACGCCTCCTCGCACCTGTCGGAGGAGACCAAACAGGCGGGGTACGCAGCTCCAAAGGGCATGGTCCGCGCCATCTACGTCTCGTGGATCGCGGGATTCGTCCTGCTGGCCGGGCTCCTGTTCTCCATCCAGGACTACACAGGCACCCAGAACACCAGCACCGGTGTCGCCCCGGCGCAAATCTTCCTCGACGTCCTCGGCGGCACGGGGGCCAAACTCCTGCTGCTGGTGGTCATGGTGGCGATGTTCTTCTGCGGCAACGCCGAGACCGCCGCCACCAGCCGGATGGTCTACGCGTTCTCCCGCAGCGGTGCGCTGCCGTTCTCCGCGACCTGGAGGCGGGTCAACAGCCGTACGAAGACCCCGGTGCCCGCCGTGTGGCTGGCGGTCGGGTCGGCGTTTGTCCTGGCCCTGCCGGTCCTGTGGTCACCCGCAGCGTACTCGGCGGTCACCGCGATCAACGCCGTCGGGATGACGCCCGCGTACGCCGTTCCCGTCTTCCTCGCGCTGCGCAAGGGCAGCAGCTACCGGCCCGGTCCGTGGACCCTGGGCAAGTGGCGCCGTCCGGTCGGCTGGATCGCCGTGGTCTACGCAGTGTTCATCACCGGCGTCTTCATCCTTCCCCAGACAGCTCCGGTCACCTTCGCAACGATGAACTACGCTGGCATCACCCTGCTCGTCGTCCTGGCCCTGGCTCAGCTGATGTGGATCACCCGGGGCCGCCGCGCTTACCACGTCCCCACACTCGGCAGCGCCTCCCAGCAGGCCGACCTCTCCAGCCGGGTGATCTGATGACCAGCCATAACCCCCAGCACGACCAGCAGTCCGCAGGACTGCTCACCGCCGAAGAGCTCACGACCCTCGTGGCCAGCGGAGAGATCACCACCGTGATGCTCGGCGTGCCGGCCATGATGGGCCACCTCAAAGGCAAGCGCCTGGACGCCGTGCACTTCCTCGCCCAGCTCCCCGAAGGCCCGGACATGTGCGCCTACATCCTCGCCACCGACGTCGACATGAACCCGGTGCAGGGCTTCAATCTTGCGGGCTGGCACACCGGATACGGCGACTTCCAGGTCGTCCCCGACACGAAGACCATCCGGCGGCTGAGCTACCTGCCGGGCACCGTCCTCGTGCACGGCGACGCCATGCGCCCTGACGGCAGCGACCTCGACGTCGCCCCCCGCCAGATGCTGCGCGAGCAGCTCAGGCTCCTCGTCAAGCACGAGGTGACGGCGAAGGTCGGTATCGAGAGCGAGTTCGTGCTGTACGAAGGCACCGAGGCCCAGATCCGCGAGGCCGGATACCGCGGGCTGACCCCCGTATCCCCCCACAACCTGGACTACGCGCTGGACCACCCGCCGGCCCTGAGCGCGTTCTTCCACGACCTGCAGGACGCCCTGTCCCAGGCCGGCTCCCCCGTCGAAGCGATCAAAACCGAAGGCGCCCCCGGCCAGATCGAGGTGACCTGGCCCTACGGGGACCCGGTCCGCGCCTGCGACACCTACACCGTCCACAAGCACGCCGTACGCCACCTCGCAGCCCGCCACCTGATGACGCCCACGTTCATGGCCGCGCCACAGACCGGCGTCGGCTCGGGCCTGCACCTGCACGTGTCCCTGTGGCGCGACGGCCGACCGCTCTTCGCCCCGGGAGCAGGCGGCGAACTGCCCGACCTCCTCCAGCATGGTGTGGCCGGACTCCTCGACGCTCTGCCGCACCTCGTACCGCTGTACGCGCCCACCACCAACTCGCTCAAGAGATACGCCCACCACAGCTTCGCCCCCACCCTCTACACCTGGGGAGTGGACAACCGCACCTGCGCCGTCCGTATCGCCGGCCATGGCGAGAACACTCGGCTGGAGGTACGGCTGGCGGGCGCCGACGCCAACCCCTATCTCGCTCTCGCGGCCACGATCGCGGCGATCAACCACGGTCTCAACAACTGCCCGAAGCTGCCTGCACCAGTCACCGGCGACGCCTACACCGCGTTCGACCCGCTCCCTATACCCCGCACCCTCGACGAGGCGCTGACCGATTTCCGGGAGAGCCACCTCGCCCGGCACGCATTCGGCCCCGGCGTGGTCAACCACTACGCCCGTGCCGCCGAGATCGAGATCGCGGCAGAGCGCGGCCAGGTCACCGACATCGACCGCGAGCGGGGGCTCCTCCGTGCCTGAACCCCGCCCTCATCCCGGGCAGTTCGCCGCCGGCGTCTCGCGGGTGCACCCCGCTTTCCCCTCCGTATGACTCCTGCGGGCGGCAGCCCCGTTTGAAGTCCACTGCCGCCCGCAGGTCCCGTGCCCCGTCGATGAGCCCGAAGCCCCTACTCCTCGCTCGGCGGCGGGACACCACCCCCCTTCGTTCCCCGGGCCTTGACGGTGGCCGGGGAACGAAGGGGGCCAGCGAAGCCCACACATGAAGGACACGCCTGTGAGAGCAGTCGAGGAATCCGTCGGTCCTGTGCGGCAGCCGGATACAGAGCGCAGCGCGGCACCCGGCACGCTCCCGGAGTGGAGGCGGATATTGCAGGAGGCGCCTGCCTGGACACCGGGCGTGTGGCTGACCGGCCAGGACGCCGAGGTGTTCAGGGCCTTGGTCACACAGTCCTACCAGGCCGGCGGGACTATTCGCGGCATCAGCGAGGTCATCGCCCGCTCGTATTCATCGGTGTACACCGCCCTTGACCAGGCGGGAGTCCTACGCCCGCGCGGAAAGCCCGTTACCCAGGGCCTCGCCGCACACCGGCCGAGCGGCGAATACCTCCAGCCCTTCGTCGAGCGAGTCATCCGGGAACGCATCAGTGACGGCACCTACCCACGCGGAAAGCGACTGCCTCCCGGCAGGTCGCTCGCCCAGGAGTTCGGCGTCAGCCCATCCACCGTCCACGAGGCGCTCAAGACGCTCCGGCAAGAGCGCGTCCTCGAACGCGCCGACGCCGACACGTTGGGCACGTGGGTCAGCCCACCGGACCCCCCTCAGTAGCGCCTCCACCAACCCCGGCAGCGGCCGAGAAGCCACAGAGCCCACAGCCCACATCAAGCCATAGGAAAGATCTTCTGCGGATGCCCGATCTCATCCACCTCGTCCCGCAGTACCCCGAGCACCGCCCCGGCCGTGCCGACCGTATCGCCGGCGTCATCCTGCACCTGCTGTTCGACCTGACTCAAGAAACCGCGCGATTCGGCTCCAGCAGCAACCCGTGGACGCACCTTGCCGCCTACGACACAGACGCCTTCGCGGCCTTCCTCCCCGGCGAGCTGGCATGAGCGCGCACATCGCTGCACGGGCCAAACGGATACTCCTGGCCATTGGCTGGCAGGACCTGGAGATACCCGCCGGCACGCCCCGGATCGAACTCGTCGACCCGTTACCGCAGCTGTCGGTGCGTCGCGCGAGCGTGCACGTGACCGGACTGCTGCTGCTCGCCTCCATGGTCCCTGTGACCAGCGGGATGGCGAGGGCCAGTGCCATGTACGGCGCGCCGTGGGGGCGGCGCGTGTTCCTGGCGTTCGTCGCCGCCCAGGTCGCCGCTGCCGTGATCGTGTTCTTCTGGCTCGCGTGGCGGGTGATCGCCCGCACCACACTCACCCAAGTCACCCAGCGGCAGCGGCTGCTCCAGCGCGCCGCTGCCGTCGCCTGCGGCATCGCGGCCATGTACACGGCCGCTACCCCACTCAGCGTGTTGAGGGCTGACCTGGGGATGGCGATGTTCGGGTGTGTGGTGGCGTGGCTGGCCCTGGAGGTGTGCCGGGACCACGGCGTTCTGATCGGCACCGGATTTCCTGCCACGGCCACCCAGCGGCTCCACGACTGGAAGATCGCGGGAAACGTCATCTGCGCCTGCGGATTCGGTGCCTTTTCCGCTACCGCCCTGACGTTCCTTGTCCGCTGGACCGGTATCGACGGCGTACCGGTGATGAACGGCGACCAACTGAACGCCCTCGGAGTCGGCCGCCTCACGAACCTCGCCGGAAGTGGGCCCGTTGCTGATCACCGACTACATCCGGGCCAGCCCAGACGGCCTCGCCGCAGAGGGCATCAACTTCGTCTTCGACGGCGGCACCGTCGAAGACGACACCCTCATCACCTTGCCCGCCGTACGGCCGGGGGGAACAGCCGGAGCTGACCGCGTGGGCGTTCGTCCCACCGGCTCAGCTCGCCGAATACTGCATGCCCTACCAACTTCGGAGGGTCACGGAGGCGCTGGCTGCGCTCGCCGACCCCGCTCAGCGCGGCTACCGCGTCAGAGGCCGCCATATCTGACCCGCCTGCCGACACCTGCCGACCTCCTACCCCGGTGCGGAGGGCCAAGCAACCACGGTCCCTTGATCTGGAGAAACCGATGCTCGAACCATCGCCCGAGAAGCAGAAGCCACCGTGGGCGCAGGAGCTGCAGCCCCTGCCCATCCCGTATCCGCCCCGCACACAGCTCAAGGGCGACGCCGCCGCCCTGTTCAAGAAGTGCGTGATAGGTGCGTACGGCAAGGGTGGCTCGATCCGTGACATCGCCGGGCGCACGAACCGCTCGTACGGGGTTGTCCACCGTGTCCTCGTCGACGCACCCGACGTAAAACTGCGCAAGCGCGGCGGACGGCACCGCCCTGTAGGCCCGACCGTCGCATAGGACACCCGGCGCGGAAGGAACACTGCCCCGACCCGTCCCCGCGGGCAGGGCAGTTCAGATCTCCGCGCTGGCACTCCGCTCTCGGCACTGTGGTCATGGACCACGATGCCCTACCCGCCGGATCTACCTGTCGCCGACATTGAGGTGCGCAAGCGATCGGGGCTGATACAGACCTGGACCCTACCGAGAGCCCAATCGACCCACATCCGCTCCGCCATCACGTAGCGGATCAAGGACGGCACCTATCGAGAAGGCAGCAGAATCCCCGGCACCAAGGCACTCACCGAGGAACTCGGCACCACCGAAGGCACTCTCAAGTCCGCCCTCAGACCGCTGAAGAAGCTTGGATGCCATGCTTCGCTTCCTGAATCCAACAATTGCCGATTTGATTACGGCTCTTGAAGAGGTCGCACCGTTTCCTCAAAGCGGATCGCATCATCAGGTGCTGCGCGGACCTGTGTGCGGTCCGAACGTGCCGGTCTCTGCCGATGAGTTACGCGGCGACTTGGTCCAGCAATTCGGTGACTCCCTCAGCGTGCGGGTACGCCTCGAACGCCGGAACGAGATCACGCACGAGGCTGACGCACCGCGGGGCACCGATACGCTGGGCGACCTGGAGTGCTTCCAGCGCGGCTTGGGCCGCGCGTTCGGGCTCTCCCAAGTCAAGGTGACTGCGGGCCTCGTAGGCACGGAAGACGCCACGGGTCTTGTCACGGCTGGGCGGCAGCAGCTTTCGGCCCTCGCGGATGAGCTGGTGGGCGCGGCGGCTGTCGCCCAGGTCCAGCAGAGCTTGTCCCGAGTCGACGGCCAGATCCGCGCTGGACATCCACGCGCACCACGCTGGCACAGGTTCCCCGGACGAGGCGTCGAGGAGATGCTCGGCTGCGGCGAGAGCACGCAAGGTGGCGCGCCGCTCGCCTTGTGCCGCCAGGGCCCGGGCGAGCCGGAGTTGGAGCAGGGACTGGGCAGCCGGGTGCCGGGTTCCGGAAAGGGCCCGTTCGAGAATGCCGGAGGCCGTGCGCGGATCGTCTCGCCAGGAGGCCTGGTAGGCGAGGTCGCCCAGCAGCGCCGCGCCCATGTCGCGGTCGCTTCCGGTGTGGGCGCTGTGCAGGCCGGCGATCCAGTACTGGCTGGCCTCGGCGTGCAATCCGTGGTCGAACCGATGCCAGCCCACGGTTTGGCTCAGGTTCGCGGCGAGTGCGTGGAGGCGCAGCTGGACCGGGCGGTTGTAGCGGCTGCCTTCGATGATGTCCGTGACCGTGGTCAGGAGCGTGTCGATCAAGGGTGCGGTGTGCTGGCGCTGCTCGGTCGCCTGAACGGTCAGAAGGGCGCTGGTCTCTTCGAGAAGGGCGACCACTTCCTCCCCGACGGCTTTGGTGCCGTGCACCGACTCAGTCGTCAGGGCCTGGGTTTCGGTCGACGCCCAGGTGCTGGCCAGTGTGACCAGAGCACTGCCGGAGATCGCGGTCAGGAAGGTACGGCGGGAAGAGCGTTCCATGGTCGTTCGCAATGCCTCTCGGAGGGCTTGCACCGGGCTGGCTGGACCGAGGGGGATCACCATGCCGCCGGCGCCCGGCAACCAGTTCGGCCACGAGCGAGGATCCACCGCTCCAACAGGTACCCCGAATACCTCGGCGATGTAGGTCTGGGAGTCGGCATCGGGGGTGACGCCCTCTGTCTCCCACTTGTAGACGCGTTGCTTGGTCGCACCCGATCTCAGGCCGCGGCGCTCGGCGGCACGGCGGATCTCCCGGGCGAAATCAACTCCTGTCAGCCCGCGCGCGATCCGGGCCTGCGCCAGCGGGTGTGTCTTCTCGGCCACGCTGTCATCCAATCACCGGTGCCTGCACTGAGCGTAGCCGCGAGCCAACCGGGATTACCGGGGGATGACCGTCAACTCCTTCTGCTGCAAGCACAGTTGATCGACACTCGATCACCCCGGCGACTGGGAGCTGGCCCCAGGGCAGTCTCAGCCAGCACCCACGGGCTGAGGACTTCTCTCGTCCATCACCAGTACGTCGGTCACCGGCGTCGCGTGCATGCATCGTGAAGGGAATTCAGGGATGCAGCAGTCACCACCCCTCCGCACAGCCCCGCTCCTCGCCGACGACTTCGCGGCGAGCGGGCGCCAGGTCCGCACGGACCTGGGTCAGCACTTCCTGAGGTCGCCCGAAGCAGCTCGCCGTCTCCTGGAGCGGGCGGAGATACCGAACGGAGGCCAAGTCCTCGAGGTCGGCGCAGGACTGGGCACGCTCTCCGCGACGATCGCCGCGGCGGGCCACCGCATCTGGGCGGTGGAGAAGGACCATCGGCTGCAGCCCCAACTGGAGCAGCAGCTTGGCGAGTTCGGCGACCGGGCCCGGATCACGATCGACGACGTCCGCCACGTCGATCTCGATCAGGGCCTGGAGGCGGGCAGCACGCTGGTGTCGATCATGCCGTTCGCCCCGGAGCTGGCCGCCGCTCTGGTGCGCCACGTGTTCGGCTCGCCGCGGCTGACGCGCGGCCTGGTGGTGATGCCGGCGCTCGGCGCCGAGCAGCTGGCGGCCGACGGGGATGGCGGTCTGCGGGTCGCCGAGGTCGACGGCATCGCGCGGGGCGACTTCTACCCGCCGGCGCCGTCGGTCCTGCGCGTGGTGGCGATTGAGAGGACCTGGCCGTGCTCGAAGTGATCGCCACCGGCTGCTTCCACTCCGCTCTCCCCGATGGCCGTGCTGCGCTCGCTGCCGTGCGGTCGGCGAAGGCGAACGGCGCGGTCGTCGTCGATGCGGGGGACTTCTTCTCCGGCAGCGCCTTCCACACCTTCTCGCAGGGACGGGTGGAGGAGCGACTCCTGTCGGAGCTGTACGACGCGGTCGTGCCCGGCAACCACGATCTTCCCGATCTGATGCGGCTGCGGGCTCCCGATCGCTTCCCTCCCGTGATCTGCGCCAACCTCCGCCCGCCTGCCGCGTTTGCGGGCCGCTGGGTCAGCGGACTGATGCTTCAGCGGGGCTCGCACCGTCTGGGCGTCGTTGGCTATCTGGGGCGGCAGGCCTTCGAGGCGATCCCCGACCATGAGCGGGCCGACTTCACGTACTGCGACCCGACCGCGGAGCTGATTGGGGCGGAGGCGGCCCGGCTCCGGGAGGCGGGCGCCGACATCGTCATCGGGGTCAGCCACACGGGTTTCCTCGCTGATGTCGCCGCCCAGGAGGCCGGTTGGCCGCTGCCTGTGGTTGTGGCCGCCCACTGTCACTCGCCGTGGTCGCACTGGACGGCAGCCGACCGTCACGTCGCGAAGCCGCCGGCGGGCGGAGCGGGTCTGCTGCGCCTGGCCCTCGATGCGACCGGCTGCCACCGCGTCGCCCAGGAGACCTGTCCGCCCTGCGCGTCGTCCGGCGACGGCCTGGAAGCCGACCTGGACGCGTACGGGACGTGGGGCAACGAGCTGCTCGGCACCCTGGACGCGTCGCTGGCGGACCGCCGCGACGTCGCGCGCCGCCTCACCGAACAGGCCCGCCGCAGCCTCGGAGCACAGACGTTCGTGCTCAACCTCTACACCTTGCGCGGCGGCCTGCCGCAGACCGTGACGCGCCAGGACCTGATGGCCTGCGCCCCGTTCGACAGTGACCTCGTCGTCCTGGACGCCGTCATCCCGCCCGATGTCCTGACGGCCCGGGCTCACGCAGTCGGCGAGGAACTCGTCGTCGCCACCTCCGACTCTGCTGCAGGCCCGGGCCAGGTCGCGACCACCGGCTACGTCGCCGACCGCCTCGGCTTGCCCGCACGCCGCGTCCATCCCCCGCGCACCCTGCGCGACACCCTCACCGATCTCGTTCGGAGTCCTCATGAGTGATGTGCTGACCCTGAAGGGCCGCGACCTGACCCACGGCCCGCACGCACCCGGCCAGCTTGCCGACGCCGTCACCGGCCCGGGCAGTGGCCGAGCCCTGGTCCAGTTCGATGGACAGGACCACACGCTGAACTTGGAACTCGGCCTGAGCCTGCTCTCCAGCCTCGGACCCGTCCTGTCCGTGTACCCGGGCGACGGCTGCTGGAGCGACCTGGCGGTCAGCATGGCCGCCGACCCCGGGCGCACGCACGGTGTCGGGGAGAACCGGCTGCACGTCGACCTGGTCGACCGTGACCGTCTGCCCCGCTACATCGCCCTGTACTGCGTCCGCGCTGACCCGTTGGGCGGCGGAGCGTCGGCGCTGGCCGATCTCTGGCATGCTGCCGACCGGCTCTCGGACAGCGACCGCACGCTCCTGGCCCGGCCGGTCTTCTCGTACTTCGCTGACAGGGACGTGCATGGCGTCGGCGCGAGCATGGAGCGTTTTTCCGTCCTGCCGGAGCACATCGACGGCAGTGCGCCGATCCGGTTCACCGCCAAGGCGCACCCGCACCTCGAACGCGGCGAACTCCTCGACGCCGAGGATCTCCAGGCGACCGCCGCGGCGTTCGGCCGGTTCGTCAACGCCGTCGTCGCCTGCCGCTCCGCCATCCGTCTGATGCCGGGCGACTTGCTTGTCTTCGACCAGCACCGCTACGCGCACGGCCGGATGCCGCTCGGCGAAGGCCAGGACTGCTATGGCGCCGACGAGCGGCGGCTGCTGCGGCAGACCTACGTCGGCGCTGGAGCGATCGGAGGGACACGATGATCCTCACGGGCCCCGCGATCCGGGCGTCGGTCGAGGCCGGGCAGATCACCATCACCCCGTTCGACGTAGATCTGCTGAACCCGAACAGCTACAACTACCGCCTCGGCAGGACACTGAAGCAGGTCACCAGCAATCCGGCCGACCCGACGTGCTCGGCTGAGACGGTCTCGATCGAGCTGCCCGACGAGGGGTACGTCCTGCGCCCGGGCGTCGTGTACCTGGGCGCGACCGTGGAAACCCTCGGCAGCGCCGAGTTCGTGACGAGCCTGATCGGCCGGTCCTCGCTCGGTCGGCTGGGCATGTTCCTGCAGATCTCCGCGGACCTCGGCCAGCTCGGCCCCGCCCACCGTTGGACACTGGAGATCAAGGTCGTCCAGCCGCTGCGGGTCTACCCGCAGATGCGGATCGGGCAAGTCAGCTTCTGGGCGCCGGTCGGCGACCGCCTGCCCTACACCGGGCACTACGCCCACATCAGCGAGCCCGCCCCGTGCTCGCCATCCGTGGCCGCCGGCCTCGGTGCGGCACCCCTGCGGCAGGGAGTGGCGGCGTGATCCTCACCGGTCCCGAGATCGAGGCACAGGTCAAGACCGAGGCCATTCGCATCAGCCCCTTCGACTCCGGGCTGATCCAGCCGAACTCCTACAACTTCCACCTGGGCGAGCGCATCGGCTGGTACTCCAGCGAGGTCCTCGACTGCGCCCGCGAGAACCCGTTCGAGGCGCACACCATCCCCGGCGAGGGCATGGTGTTGGAATCCGACCGCATCTACCTGGCCGCCACCCGAGAGGAGATCGGCAGCGACTCCTACGTGCCGATCATCCGCGCCCGCTCCTCGATCGCGCGCCTGGGCCTGTTCGTGCACTGCACCGCCGACCTCATCGACATCGGCTCCCACGGGCAGCTCACCCTGCAACTGCACGCCGTGCAGCGCGTAAAGATCTACCCCGGACTGCTCATCGGACAGGTCACCTTCTGGGTTCCACAGGGAGAGATCATCCTCTACGACGGGAAATACCAGGGATCCCAGGGGCCGCGCCCGTCACTGGTCCACCGCGATTTCGAAACCCGGTGACGCCCATGTCCCCCACATCCACAAGCGGCCCGGAGGAACGGGTGGTCGCCGTGGTCGCCCACCCGGACGACGCCGAACTGCTGTGCTACGGCACGCTGCGCAAGGCCCGCCAGGCCGGTGCAGTCGTGTCGGTCGTCGTCGTCACCCACGGCGTAAACGGCGTATCGGTCGCCGACGCCGACGCCGGCCGTCAACTCACCGAGGACGAGCGGGAGAAGGAGGTCACCGCCGCCTGGAACAACACCGGCATCGACGTGGTCTTCCTCCACCTGACCGACGGCGCGCTGACGGCCGACCTCCACCTGATCTCCCTGGTGGAGACCGAGCTGAAGCACCTTGGGTGCACGCTGCTCATCACCCACAGCCCGCGAGCGGCCAACGACCACCAGGACCACCTGGCGGTCGCCGCGTCCGCCGCGAACGCCGCCACACGCGTGCCGACGTGCCACACCGTGCTCCACGGCGAACCCCACGCCCCCCGCTCCGACTTCAGCCCGACCGTCCTCGTCGACGTCACCGACGTCGTCGACGACAAGGTCCGCGCCCTTTACGCGCACCACAGCCAGGGCGGCCGGTGGTACCTGAGCGAGGAGTACACCCGCCACCGCGCCGCCCAAGCCGGATGGTCCCTGCGCCCTGCGGCCGCGACCGCGGGGCGCGCCTTCGAGGCCTTCGAGACGACCCTGCTCACCCTCACCTTCGCTCCCTCGCGAGAGGACTCCGGACCTTGATCTACATCGAACAGCCGCCCTTCGCCCCGTGGTTGGGGTTCTGCGAGGCCCTGCTCGGCTGCGACACGGTCGTCTTCTACGACGACGTGCAGTACACCCAGGGCGGTTGGCAGAACCGAAACCGCATCAAGACCGCGGACGGAGTCGCCTGGCTGACCGTGCCCGTCGTCCGCCAGAGCGGCCAGCTCATCAAGGGCACCCAGATCGCGCCCTCCTTCGACCCCGACACGCTGCTGCGCCAGATCCGCCTTGCCTACGCCCGCACCGCCTACATCGACGAGGCCCTGAACGTGCTGCGCCCGGCGCTGACTTCCGGCCACAGGTATCTGGCCGACCTCAACATCGATCTGATCACCGGCCTCGCCACCGCGCTCGGTTCCCGGGCCCGTCTGCTGCGCACCTCCCAGATGAAGATCACCGTGGACGGCAAGACCGAGCGTCTGGCCCAGATCTGCGCAGCCGCCGGGGAACGGGTCCTGTGGGCTGGCTCCGGCACCCGGGGCTACCTCGACACCGGCGAGCTGGAACGCCACCGGCTGTCGGTTCGGTGGAACGAATTCGCCGACCGGCACCCGCAGTACGCCCAGGCATGGCCCCGCCAGGAGTTCATGGCGGGCCTGTCCGTCATCGACGCGGTGTGCGCCCTGGGGTGGGCAGGCACCGCCGCGCTGCTGCGTACCTCGTTCGACGCCTACTTCCCGCATGCCGAGAGTGCGGCATGAAGCGCCCGCTGATCGTGACCGGGATCGACCTGCCGATGGAGCCCTCGTGCGGGTCGACAATCTGGTGCAGCGACGTCTACCAGCGGCTCGCCGGCGACTTCCGGGTCCTGTACCTCGGCCTGCCCGGCAGCGGCACGTGGAAGCACAACTTCCCCGAGACCGCCCTGCTCACCGCCGACAAACAGCCCTACGGCCCGGACTTCGACGCCTACGCAGCCCAGCTGACCGACGAGGTCGCAGACCTGATCGGCGAGCACCAACCTGACCTCATCCACGCCCAGCACCTCGGATTCGGACTCGCGCTCGCGTTCGCCCGCGCGGCCGGCACCATCCCCGTGGTGTCCGTCGCACACGGCACCGACGTCATCGCCGCCGCCGGAAGCGAGCAGGCCCTTAAGGTCCTCACCGAAATCGTGGCGGCCAGCACCAAGGTGGTCGTCCCGAACACGGCCATGGGCTTCGAGGTGGACCGGCTCACCCGCCACGCCTACACCGACCGGCTGACGACCATCCCCTGGGGCCTCCCGCTCCCACCCGCGCCGACCGCCAGGCCCCGTCCCGGGCCCCGGCTGGACCTTCTGCACGCTGGCCGCCTGGACGCCAACAAGTCCACCATCACCGCGATCCAAGCCATCGCCCTCACCCAGGACACGCACCACCTCACCGTGATCGGCAGCGGCAGCGAACTCCCGCTGCTCAAGGAGCGCACCCAACGGCTCGGCCTGGGCGATCAGGTCACCTTCGAGCCGTTCCTGCCGCGCGAGGAACTGTGGCAGCGGTTCCCCGGATTCGACGCGCTGGTGTTCACCACCCGCCAGCTAGAGGCCTTCGGACTGGTCGCCGTCGAAGCCCAGGCTCACGGACTGCCCATCCTCTACGGCGACCTGCCCGGACTGGGCCACACGCTCGGCGACGGCGGTGTGGCCTACCGGCCCGGCGACGCACCGGCGCTCGCCGCGCTCATCGACCGCGTGGCCGCCGACGAGGCACTGCGCCAGGACCTGCACGGCGCGGCCACGGCCAACGCCCGCCGCCACAACATCGCCAACACCACCGCACAGATGACCCGCCTGTCCCAGACCGCGATCGAGGGGCGCCGATGACACCCACCACTGCCCTGTATGCCAGCCGGATGTGGCCACCGGTCCGTCGGGGGGCGGGCGAGGCCACCGATGCCACCCTCGACCTGCTTTACCACCTGGGTCTGGTGGCCCGCACCGGCGCCACCGGCGTCCACACCCTCCTGCCGCTGGGCTTACGCGTCCACGACCGGATGTCGGCGATCACCCGCAGTGCGTTCGAGAGGCACGGCGTGCTCACCTTCGCCGCCCCCACCCTGCAGAGCCGCCGACTGTGGGAGGAGACCGGCCGGTGGCAGGCCTATCAGCGCGAAGGCGCTCTGCTGACAGTGCGAAGCTCCAGCGGCGAGGAGATGTGCCTCGCGCCGACCTCGGAGGAGATCGCGACTGCCACCATCCGGGAGCACCTGCGCTCCTTCCGGGATCTGCCCGTGCGGCTCTCCTTGTCCACGAGCAAGTTCCGCGACGAACTCTCCCCGCGCGGCGGGCTGATGCGCGGCCGCGAGTTCACCATGGCCGACGCGTACACCTTCGACGCATCGGCCGACGCGATGCGCGAATCGGTGGACTTCCTCAACGACGCCTGCACAGCCGCCCTGACCGGCATGGGGCTGAGCGGGGTCTTCCGGGCCGCCGCCGACGGCGGCGCCATCTCCGCCGGACCCAGCACCGAGCACCTGGTGCTGTCCGACGCCGGACAGAGCACCATCGTGGCCTGCGACCACTGCGGCAACCGCGGCGACGGAGCCGTTACACCCGCGCGGCCCGCACCGCCACCCCCCGCGCCCGTCGTCAACGTGATCGCCTTCGTCCTCACCCACCCCGACGGCGACATCCAGCCGGCCGCCGTGGCCGTCCGCTCCGACCTCAAGGTCAGCGCCCGCAAGGTCGCGGCCACCACCGGAGCCTCACGGGTCGCCCTCATCGAGCCGCAGGACCTGCCGGGCATCCTCGGGAAAGAGGCCGGGACCCTCACCCCGTGGGATGCCGCGGACAGCCCCGACGACACCCTCCTGCTGTTCGACCATTCCGTCGCCGACCTAGACGAATTCTCCATCTCGGACGGCGCCGACGGACTGCGAGGCGGCGTGACCTGGAACGGGGACAAGGACCTTCGCGCCCTGAAAGTAAGCGGACGCGACCTCGCCGAGGCCTCGGACGGCAGCCGGTGCACCGTGTGCCCCGGGACCTACCGCGCCGTCCGCGCCGTCGAAGTCGCCCACGTCTTCGAACTCGGCACCCAGTACTCCCAGCCGATGAAACTCGCCTTCACCGACCACACCGGGCGCCAGGCCGTCCCCTGGATGGCCTGCTCCGGTATCGGCATCACCCGCTGCATACAGACCGCCGCCGACCTCCACCGCGACCACCAGGGCCTGCGCTGGAAACCCGGCACCGGCCCGGCCGACGTCCACCTCGCCGTGCTGCGCTCGGACCAACCGGAGATGCAAGAGCGCACCGACCGGCTCGTACAGGACCTCACTTCCCGCGGGCTGAGCCTCTTCGTCGACGACCGGCTCCTGTCCGCCGGGGAAAAGCTCCGCTACGCCCGCCTGCTGGGTCTGCCGCACGCCGCCGTGCTCTCCCCCGACCGCCCCGCCGAGGAGATCGAAGTCATCAGCCGCTGGACCGGGCGCATCAGCATCACTCAATCCAGCCACATTCCCCAGCTCGCCACCCGCGGATAACCCCAGGAGAAACGGCCAAGCCGGACTGGAATAGCGTCGCCGAAACACCCGTCACGGCGACGCTATTCGCCATGCCCAGACTTAGATAAGAAGCCGTCTATTCGCGTGAGTGGGCGATGGCAGAAATTCCCCGGCATTCCATCGATCCTGTTGACGTGCGGATGCTGCGGCCCCTAGCGTGATGCCCACCACAGTGAACGGGTCGTAGCTCAAGTGGTGGAGCACGGCAAAAGCGTTGCCGAGGAGCCTGGTTCAAGTCCGGCCGACCCGACCAGCTCAGTCGATACTCCGCGCCCGGCCAGGTCAGCGACCGTGACAGGGTGCGGAGTACCGCTGAAGGAATATCGACCTCCCACACACAAGGTCATGCGAACCCGGAAACGGTATTGATGAAAATTGCGATCACCGGCGGCGGCAGCGCCGGACACGTCGTTCCCGCTCTTTCCGTCGCCGCCCAGCTCGCGCAGAGCGGCAACGAACTCTTGTTCTTCGGGCGGGACGGAAGTATCGAACACGAGTACGCCGAAAAAGCCGAAATCCGTTTCCGCTCGGTGCCGTCCGCCGGGCTGAAGCGTTACGGTTCGTGGAGCAACTTGCGGATGCCTTTCACTGTCCTGCGTGGGATCGGGGCCGCCTGGCAGGCCATGCGCCGTGAGCGCCCCGACGCCGTGTTCAGCAAGGGCGGCTACGTCACCGTCCCGGTCGGCATCGCTGCCTGGTTGTGCCGCGTTCCGGTCGTCATCCACGAATCCGACCACTCCCTCGGACTCGCCAACCGGATCCTTGCCCGGATGGCGACCCGCGTCTGCCTCTCCGAACCGGCCCGAACCAAACTGCCGCGCCGGCTCGCCCGGAAGACGGTCGTCACCGGCCTGCCCCTCCGGCACGACCTCGGTGAGGGCAACCCGGACAGACTGCGCAGCCAGCTCGGCATCAAGCCCGGCGCTGAAGTCCTGCTGATCTTCTGCGGCAGCAGCGGATCCGCCCGCATCAACGACGCCGTACGCAGCCAACTGAACAACCTCTGCGACCGGTTCGCGGTAATCCACGTATGCGGCAAGGGCAACCTCGACCCGTCCCTCCACGGAACCGCCGACTACTGGCAGTTCGAGTACCTGCACCAGGAGATGACCGACGCGCTATGGCTGGCCGACCTGGTCATCGGCAGGGCCGGGGCCACGACGCTGGCCGAGCTGGAGGCGCTCGGCAAGCGCGCCGTTCTCATCCCGCTGCCAGCCAGCGTCAGCCGCGGTGACCAGCTGGTCAACGCCGAGGCGTACGAGCGTCGCCACGGGGGACGCTGCCGGGTCATCCATGACGACGACGCTCTGGCCGGCGGCGCCACGCTCGTCGAGGCCTGCCTTCACTTGGCCGGCGCACGCGCGAGTTTCAGCAGGCCGGATCCCGCCGTGATCCACCAGGCGGCCAGTCGCATCGCCGATGAGACCCTGTCCGCCCGGCCACGGCGCCGCCGAGCTCGCTAGGTCGCCCCACCTTAAGATCCCCGGCGCGGCCGCCTAGCAGCAGGCAGGTCACACGCCGGGGCGGGGAGCTGTTGCGATGACCTGCCGCGACTTTGTGAAGAACGCCTCCCTGAGATCCCAGATCTGGCCAGTCCAGCCCATCAGTTCGCGTCGCGCCGCAGCCTTTTCCTCCGTGGTGGAAGCCCCTGAGAAGCCGACCATGGAGGCGGCGATGCAGTAGTGGTCCATCGCCTCGTGCATCGCGGTAGCCGCCTCAGCAACGGAAGTCGGACCGAGCAGCAGGACAGCGTCGTACGCGGCGTAATGCATCTCCCACGCACCGCCCACTTTTTCCTCGAAGAAGGCGCGCCGCTGTTCTTCGAACCTGCCCTCGTCGTACTGGGCCGGGTCCAGGTACTTCTCAATGGACTCCGTCACTTCGTCGACCTGCTTGTTCGCCGTATCGAACACCGCGAGGAAGGCGATGTACGCCTCGCGGCGCTGCCCTCGCAACCACTGCTCGTGCTCCACCTGCGCCTGGTCGGTGGTCTGTCGGCGGCCTACGTAGATGCCGGCCAGGACACCGCCGACACCAAACACGCCAGCGGCCGCGGCCGCCACAACTGCCCCCCACGCTTCGTTCATGCAGTGCATCCTGCCTGTTTACGGGCCTCCGCCGCCACGCGATCATCGGTGCCCGACCGACGGCCATGAGAGGGACGCGTAAGACTTCACCCCGAGGCCTCGACAACGCCGACAGCCGACCGGCATGGCCCCAGGACGCCGGCTCGTGCCGGTGCAAGGCTTCGCTTCGCTTCGAGATCCAGGTCGTCCGGGGAGAGAACACCCGGCTGCGCCAGGAATGCGCGCCTCAAAACTGCCGTCTAGGTGATCATCAACGACAAGATTTATGTTCGCTAGGCGTCAGTTGTCACCATGGCCGTACATCTCGCGGATCTGCTCGTCGGTCTCGCCGCGGTGGTAGACGTGCCAGTGCAGGTGCTTGGACTCCTGGTACAGGCCGACGTTGGTGGTCACTGAGGCAGCGCCGTGCTTCTCACGTACCTGGTCCGCCACCTTGGCCACGACGCTCATGACCTCCGCCAGCAGCTCCGGGCCGCCGTCCCCCAGGTCCACAAGCGACGGAATGTGCTCCTTGGGCACCACCACGATGTGCACCGGATGTGACGGCTTGGTGTGGTGAAACGCCAGCACCCGGTCCGTCTCCACCACCCGCTCGATCTCCACGAGGCCGGGGATGGCCTGGTGGCAGTAGAAGTCCGAGACCTTCGCGGGGGCCGCAACAGCAGTGGTCACAGTTCGTCACTTTCCGTGTCTGTCGGTGATCTAGGCGCAAGATTACCGTCCGGCCACACAGCACACCTGCCGCACACCCACACCTTCCGTCCCCGAACTCCGCATCGAGGAAGGGAATACCGCGTGACTCCTTCCGCGTGCGAAGCTCTACAAGGGGGACACGCGAGTGCAGCGACCATCGGCCGCGATAGTCGAGCGCGCCGACATGCACATCAGGGCAGCGCAGCATCGCCGTCGACCGCTCCCGAGTCAGCCGGTGGATCTGCCACGGCGGCGAGGCTCTGCAACCGAGCGGCGAGCGTCAGCTGCTATTTCGCTGCTCCCCTGCACGGGCGACGTCCTCGTAGGTCTCCGCGAGGGACTTATTGATGTCAATGAACTGAGCGGCGCCGGCGTCGAGCCATCCCTGGTCGGATGACCATCGCAACGTGGCCGTACCGGGATCGAGCGCACTCTCCTTCGCGTCTCCTGGGACTGGCTTCCCTGACGACTTCTGCCCAGAGCCGACGACGGCGCTCCGCCTGCGGAGACGCGCCCATTGGTAGTACTTTTGGAACGGGCCGCTCCCGATGCTCGGAGCAGTAGTGTCGGGGCGGCGACGTGTTCGAATCGCGGCAGCCTGGCGGGCGAGCCAAGGACGCAGACGCCAGAGGCGGCGCACCCCGTATGCAGCGGCGAAGGCTGAGATCAGAACGCCTGACACGAGCATCATGGCCAGCAGCCAGTCGCGGGAGGCGGGTGGCACCGGGGCGTGCGACGGGTCGCCTCCGCTGGAGACACCGATCCGCTGCAGCGCCGAATAGATCCAGGCCGTGATCCCGCCGATCGTCCAAATGCCTATGGCGAGGGAAGCGGTCTTCAGGAACGACATGGCCCGTGCGACATGGGTGGCCACGGTCCCCGGGCTCTTGCCCAGGTCCTGGGCGGTCTCCTGTTGGGTGCGGCCGACCGCTTTGTTCAGCCACACTGCCCGGCGCTGCTGCGGTGGGAGCTTCCTTAGGGCCGCGTGCAGGTCGATGCGTGCCACCGTCTCGTCGCTGAAGTCCCGGACTGAAATTGCCGCCATCGTCTCTACGGACCCGGCGACTGCCTCGTCAAGGTGCTCGTCGTAGTAGCGCCGGGCCGCGTTTGTCAGCTCGTACCGCAGCACCGCGTACAGGTATGCGCGCGGGTGGGTGATCTTGCTGGGGGTGGCCAGTACTCGGGCGATGACTTCATGCACTAGGTCCTCGGGGTCGATCCGGGTGAGGCCCCTGGCATACAGCCGACGGCGGGCGTATCCCACCATCGCGTGTCGGTGCTGTACGCACAGCGAGTCAAGCGTCTCGGCGCGCGCTGCCTGCTCGTCAGCCACGACGCCTCCGCTTGGTTTTGGAACGCGTGCTGCCCTTGCTCCGGTTCTGCTCCACCTCGCGCTTGGCGCGGATGACGTCTGCCTTGCCGGCGGCTCTGATCCGGTAGGCCACGCTCTTTAGCAGGTTCTTAAAGCCGGGAGCGAGTAACACGATCAACAACAGCATGACGCCGGTGACCTCCACCGGTACCTCCCTTAGTCTGCGGCCTTCAGCGCCTCGCGGTCGAAGCAACGGCCGTGCAGACAAGGAGGAGCGCCTCGGCGGCGATTCTCTTGACACCGCTTCCAGGAATTTTCGGCTTCCGCCCGGTAAAGGCGGCGCCGAAGCGACCCAGGCCCAGCAGTGCATGGACATGGGCTGCGTCACGACGGAGGCTGTCCGCGACACTCCGTAGGATCGAACACATGAGCGTTTCTGTGAATGAAGGGCTGACGCTGGGGGCCGTCAGCGCGATCGTGGAGAGAAAGATCCTCACGACACGTGAGATCTCCCGGCCGGGTGAGCCGGTGTTCAACCCGGACACCGGCGTGTACGAGCCGGGTCCGCCTGTCACGGTGTACGAGGGGCGGGGCGGGGTGTTCCCTGAGGGCGGGCCGGGCATCGTGCTGCATCTGGAAGGACAGGCATACGTGGACGACTCCAAGTCCCGGTACAAGTTGCTCACTCCGCTTGCCGCTCCGGTTGCCTCCCGCGAAGACACGGTGACGATTACGGCCGCCGCCGATCCGGCTGCCGTCGGCCGCACTTGGCGAGTCCTCGATATCGGCGAGACTTCCACGCTTGCCGTCGTGCGTACGACCTGGTTGGACCAGGACACGCAGACGAGCGGCGGCACGTCGTGAGTGCGCCCATCGACACGGAGACGGAGCGGCAACGCCTGGAGGCCGAGGTGCTGGTCGACACCGTGCGCATCACCCGACCGACTGGTACCGCTGATCTGGACGCGGAGACAGGACTGCTCGGCCCGGTGCCCTCGGTTCTCGTCTATGAAGGTCGCGGCGCGGTGCTGTCCGGGCACGGCCAGGTCACCGCACAGCATGTTCTGGGGCGTGAGTGGCTGGACGACACGGTGTCCTGGTACCGGCTCCTCACTCCGATCTCCGCCTCCGTGCCGTCCCGCTATGACCGGGTGGAGGTTGTCGAGGCTGCGGCGGAGCATGCGGCGACTCTGGGGCGGGTGTGGCAGGTCCTTGATCCGTCAGAGGCCTCGACGGTGGAGATCGCGAGGGTTACCCGCCTGGACGAGATCACTCCGCCGTGATCGGGATCGGTCGGTACTGAGAGCCTCCCGTGAGCGATGAGTCGAGGCGGGCGGCGCTCGGAGGAGGGGAAAGCAGGCTGTCCGGCACAGGCCGTACGTTGAGTGGATGACGTTATTGGATAAGGAGAAGCCCGTGTCGGGCTCGGGTCTGCGTCCTGTGAAGGTCACTGCTTCCGGGCGTGGCGCCGTGGTGGAGCTCGAAGGGCACGATGTCTCGCGGCAGGTGGCCGCTTACACGATCAGCCAGAGGGCCAGTGAGGTGCCCGAGGTTGTCGTGTGGCTGGCGGCACATGCTGCCGGGGGCACCGTGTTTGACGGGATGGCCCGTGTGGTGGTCGGTGAGCCGCCGGATCCCGGGCCGGCTGCCGCCGCGTTCCTGGAGGCAATCGATGCCGGTCAGCTGGAGAAGGCGTCGTTGGCCCGGCACGATCTGATGGACGGCGGTCCGCACGAGCTCATCAGGGTCATGCTCGCCCAGCTCAGGGAATGGGCACTCGGCCAGTGGCAGGACGCCAACGAGCCTTCGACGTACGAGGAGTAGCCGGTGGCTTCCGTGCCTCCTGCCCGCCGGACGGCTGGCGCGTCTTCCAACGCTGCTGTGATCGCGGTCCAGTTGGACGCCCGCGCCCTGGGCACTCTGCCTGGGGTGACTGGGGTGGTCCGTCACTACGCGATGCTGCTGGAGACGCGTATCAAGGCCAAGGCGAGCGGGAGGCCGGGCCCGAATGCGCCGACCGGTGACTACCGTCGGTCGTGGACGCATGAGGTGTCGTCGGACGGCGTGTCCGTCACGGCCGTGGTGGGCACCAACAAACCTCAGGCGAGAAGGCTGGAGTTCGGCTTCGTGGGTCCGGACTCGCTGGGGAGGGTCTACAACCAGCCGCCGTTCCCCCATGTCGGCCCGGCCGTGGAGGAGATTCGCCCGCTGTTCGTGGCGACGCTCGGCGAGACGATCGGCGACGGGCCATGAGCGGCGGCGGCAGGTTCAGCCCATATCTGCATCACGCGGTCGTCGAGGGCGTCGACGACGGGGCACTCGGATCGATGGTCGGCCCTTCTCCAGCAGGCCAGGTGGTGTGGGACCGGGCGGGGATGCTTCGGTTCGCCGTGCTCGATATCGAAGCCGACGTGGCAGCTGGCCGTCGCAATGGCGGAAACGAGGAGGAATAGGTATGCCCGTCTCCGGACGGCTTGTGTCGTTGGCGGCGCAGTCCATGCTCGCTACCGCGACGACTCGATCATGTGGATACGGCACTGCGCCGACCGCATCCAGTACGCCTACGGGCGCGGTCATCCCGTACAGCGTGCTGTACCCGCTGGGCATCACCACCTCCGGTCCGGCATACGGTGACGCCGACGCGGACGCGCGGGTCCTGTTCCAGGTCACCTGTGTCGCCTCCACGGCGGAGCAGGCGGAGTGGATGGCTGACAAGGTCCGCGCCGCGGTTCTCGGGCGCACGGCCAAGGGCGAGTTCGTCACGGCGATCGCCATCGCCGGGTGCGCGGTGATCGGCAGGGAGCTGGACAAGGAGGAAGGCGTCACGGTCAGCGGTGGCGTATACAGTTATGTACAGCGGTACGTCCTTACGGTGACCACTCTCGGGTCCTGACGTATCGGCCACCTCACCGCGGAGGCCCTGTCGCGGACGCCCGGCCATACCGGTACGGGCCGTATCCCTCTTTCGCGTCATGCGAGTTGTGGGGGACGGGCCTCCGGTGCACGCTCCTGAGGCTTGTTCCCGGAGAGCGAGAATCAGTGGCCATTACGCAGCAGCGGTACATGCGCCGCGGCGTCACGAAGTTCCTTTTCCTCAAGGCCGTCAGGGCGGACGACAACGTCCCCGTGCGGCCAGAGCTGGTCAGTCCCAACGCCACCGAGCTGTCAGCGGCCATCAGCGACATCGAGGGCTGGGCGCTGGAGAACACCGCGATCGATACCCCGGACATGGCGAGCGAGTTCACGTCGAACATCCCGGGCGAGGACAAGGCCGACAACAGCTCGCTGACCTTCTACGAGGACAAGGTCGACGACACGCTGGAGTCTCTCCTGTCCAAGGGCGTGGAGGGGTACGTCGTCATCTTCCGCAAGGGCGACATCCCAGGCAGCAAGTCCATGGACATCTTCCCCGTCCGGGTCGGCAGCCGTGCGGCTGCCTTCACGGCGAGCGCGGAGCCCGCGAAGTTCAAGGTCAGCTTCGCCATCACCGCCGAGCCCACCCTCGACGCCGCCATCCCGGCCGCGGCCTGACCCGAGGGGATTCCACATGACCACGACCACGAGACACGAACCGCCCGCGCAGGCCGTAGCGCGGGATGCGCACTGGTCGGCGAAGATGGCCCGGCTGAGGGCCCGGAAGCTGCCCCAGCGGCCGGTGACGTTCGTCGACGATCCCCGGCTGAAGACCGCCGTCAGCGAAGCGGCGCTGCAACTCGCCAAGGCCCGCACCACCGCCTCTGCGGAGTCGATCGAGCAGGGTGTGGCGGAGGAGGCGCGGGAGCAGTGGGTCCAGGTGCACCCGAACGTGCTTGCTGCCCTCTCTGCGGTGGAGTCTGCTGAGAGTGCGCTGGAGGAAGGGACGATCCGGCTCGTCTTCCGGGCTCTGCCCCGGCCGGTGTGGGCGGACCTGCTGGGTGAGCATCCGCCGACCGAGGCCCAGGCGGACATGGGGCACGAGTACAACGTCGAGAGTTTCCCCGCGGCGTTGATCGCCGCTTGCTCGGTGGACGGTATGGAGGAGAGCGAAGCGCAGGAGCTTCTTGACGAGTGGTCCGATGCGGAAGCCAAGGCGCTGTTCACCGCCGCTCTCCTGCCCAACCAGACGCTGCGGGCCGACCTGGGAAAAGGCTGACGGATGATCCGGGCTTCCGGGCGGAGATGGAGCTGTGCGCTCAGTACGGCATCCCGCACAGCCAGTTCACGGGGGCCGGCGAGGGGCGCTGGTCGGCCCTGGACCGGGCGAAGGCCCTGGCGTGGCTGGCGTACGCGCGCGCGGTGTGCGGCAGCTGCGGAACCCGGGCCGGTGAGTGGGATGAGGCGCACGGCGGGGACCGGTTCGCCTACATCCCGGAGACGACGCGCTGCCCGGGGTGCGAGCTGATCGAGATGGAGCGGGACCAGGTGCCGGAGGGTCCGGACGGGCGCGGGGTGAAGATCGGGCTTCGGCCCCGGAAGGACACGTAGCCGTGGCCGGCGCCTACAACCTGTACGTCAACATGATGGCCAACTTCGGTAACCTGACGAGTGGTCTGCGCACGGGAGCGACCCAGCTCCGCGCGTTCGACGGGCAACTCGGCGGTGTCAACAACCGGTTGAACCAGGTCCAGAACGCCACCCGGCAGCTCGCTCGTGCGCAAGCTGAGGCTTCGGCGCAGATGGTGCGTTCTCAGGCGCAGGTCACGCAGGCTGCGCAGCGTGCCGCCCGGGCCCAGCAGATAGCCGCCCGCGCGCAAGCGGTGGCC
>NZ_AEJB01000680.1 GCF_000331005.1 Streptomyces turgidiscabies Car8 | reverse complement strand
AGGCCGACGATGCCGTTGAAGGCGGCGGGGACGCGGCCTGAGCCCGCGGTGTCGGTGCCGAGGGCGAAGTCGACGAGGCCCAGCGTCACGGCTGTCGCGGAGCCGGAGCTGGAGCCGCCGCTGATACGGGCGGGGTCGTGGGCGTTGCGGACGGCGCCGTAGGGGGAGCGGGTGCCGACGAGGCCGGTGGCGAACTGGTCGAGGTTGGTGGTGCCGAGGAGGAGGGCGCCGGCGTTCCGCAGGCGGGCGACGACCGGGGCGTCGGCCTCGGGGTGGTAGGCGTAGGCCGGGCAGCCGGCGGTGGTGGGGAGGCCCTGGACGTCGATGTTGCCCTTGGCGGCGAAGAGTCTGCCGGCGAGGGGGAGGTGGTCGCCTGCGGCGAGGCGTTCGTCGATGCGGGTGGCTTCTGCCTCGGCCTCGGACTGGGGGCGCAGGTCGATCCAGACCTCGGGGCGGTCCACGGCGGCTATGCGGGCGTAGGCCATACGGACTCGGGTGAGGGTGGGGGTCGACATCGGGGCTCCTTGGGCTGGGTGGTGCTGTCGGGCGCGAGGTGGTGGGCGGGGGCGAGGAGACTGCTACGTGGCCGGCGTCAGGACGAGCAGCGCCGTGCCTGCCTCCACCTGGGCACCCGGTCTGGTGAGGATCTCGTGGACGACTCCCGCTATCGGGGCGTGTATCCGGGACTCCATCTTCATCGCCTCAAGGGCCAGGAGCGGCTGGCCCGCTGTCACCTCGTCGCCCGGGGACACGTTCAACTGCCATACCGACGCGGCGAATTCGGCCTCGATCAGGTGGCCCCCGGCCGGGATCGTCACCTCGGTGACAGGGGCGGGAGGTGC
>NZ_AEJB01000679.1 GCF_000331005.1 Streptomyces turgidiscabies Car8 | reverse complement strand
GCGGCCACCAGCACGCCCTTTCCCGCTTCGAGCGCCTGACAGGCCTCGATCTGGAAGGGGTCGAGACCGAATTCGTACATCTCGCGGAAGGACGCGAGCGCGGTGGCCTGCTCGACAGCGCGCTTGCGTGCTGCCGCATACCGCTCGGCCGGTGAGAGATCCTCTGTCATCGTGCTTTCGAGACTACCGGCCCCCACTGACAACAGGACGATCATTATCCGGATCGATGCCTGGGAAGCCCACAATCCGTGCAGCTCAGGCAATACGGAA
>NZ_AEJB01000678.1 GCF_000331005.1 Streptomyces turgidiscabies Car8 | reverse complement strand
CCGGCGTCCGGCTTACGACAGCTGGCCGTCGTAGTCCGGCAGTTTGTACGTCTTCTCCGCGTGGCCGCCCGACAGGTCGGTGGCGGTGTTCCCGATGTTGGCGATGATCGTGTAGCCCTTCGACTCGATGTCGACGCGCTGCGCGGTCTTGTAGTCGGCCACGTTCTTGAAGAGGTCGATGAAATTACGGACGTAGAGCCCGGTCACCTTGTAGCCGACGGTCGTGAGGTTGTACTGCGTCAACGGCTTGATGATGTCGGGGCGCGCGGTGACGAAGAAGAGCGCTACGCCGTGGTCCTGGGCGTACTGGGCCACCTTCAGCACGGGAGCGTTGGCCGGGGACGGGTAGCTGAAGCCGAAGTCGGTCTCCAGGGTGGTGTTGTCGATGTCGAAGACGATCGCCGGCTTCTCACCCGTGGAGGCGGCGGCAATGCGCTGCTTCAGAAAGGGCAGCGCCTGGTCCATCACGGCTTGGCAGTCCTGTTGCCAGGTGGCGTAGCTGACGTCCTCGGCGGCGGCTGCCGTAGCGGTCGCGGTGGTGGTCGCGGTGGTGGCGGCCTCGGCGGTGCCGGGTCCGGCCAGTGTCACCGCGGCGACCGCGGCGGCCGCGGTCAGACCGATACGGCGGGTCCAGGGCGTCCAGGAGCCTGTTGTCATCGGGATGGGGTCCTCTCACGTAGGGCAGTGCGGTGCCCGGGCATGCACCTGTCAGGGGCATGCTTGCGGGAGTGAGTGGCGCTGACGAGAAGGGCACATTACTCACGGGTAGCGGTGAGGTGCCAGTAGTCGGAGCGGGTTTATTCGGGCGCTGCTGGATCTTGCGGGCCGGTGACATGATGCACAGGCGAAATGTCCGTTACTAACGTAATTAGTGGGGGAGGGGGTGGGTGAATCATGGTTTGGGGGGAGTGGCGGCCACAGTTGCTATGTCAAGAAGTAGGTAAGTTTGAGTGCGTCTACGACCTTGTGTCGTAGATCGGGGGTTTGGGAACGGACGGCCCTCGGGGTTACCAAGGGATTGCCCATCCGGCGGGATCGCTCGTGCCGGGTGGCTTTTCTGTCCCCGTCCCCGTGAGGTCTCGATGTTCCAGCGCGCCACCACCCCGTCCCGCAAGTCCCGTACGGCCCGTGTCTCCCGTGTCTCCCGCGTATCGGTTCTGGCCGCCGGGCTCGGCGCCTCGGTCGTCCTGGGGGCTGCCGGGGTCGCGGCTGCCGCTGGGACCGGGGTGACCGCTTCGACCGGTGCCGTCCAGGTGCAGGTCGCCGCCAAGAAGGCCGCCTCCTGGGTGGACCCGGTCAAGAAGTACACGCTCAGCGCCAGCTTCAACCAGGCCGGCACCATGTGGTCGTCCACCCACTCCGGCCAGGACTTCGCCGTGCCGAGCGGTACCAAGGTCGTCGCCGCGCACGGCGGCACGGTCGTCAAGGCCGGCGGCAACGGCGCCGGCGACGGGCCGGCGTACGGCAACGCCATAGTGATCAAGCACGGCAACGGGAGCTACTCGCAGTACGCCCATCTCTCGCGGATCAACGTGAAGGTCGGCCAGGTCGTGGCCACCGGGCAGCGCATCGCCCTGTCCGGCAACACAGGCAACTCCAGCGGGCCGCACCTGCACTTCGAGATCCGTACGACCGCGAACTACGGGTCCGCCGTCGACCCCGTGGCGTTTCTGCGCGGCAAGGGCGTGACCGTCTGACGCGTGGGGCAGCGCGACTGTCCGGCGGGGGCGTGCGGTTACGAAAGTTGTCCCGCGCCCTCGTGTGCCTGGGTCACCAGGCCGATCGCGACCTCCAGGACCGCCTCGCGCTTCGCCTCCGCGTCGCCCGCGAGGTCCTGGAGCACGAACATCCCGGCGTGCAGCGTGAACATCGCGCTGATGCAGCGGACCTGGTCGACCAGGGGGGCGTCCGGGTCGATGATGATCTCCCGCATGCCGAGCATCCGGGACTTGAACATGTCGCCGATGCTCAGGTCCCGTACGGTCGCCTGGTTCTCCTGCATGAAGCGGAAGAGGGGGGCCGCTGCCGTGAGCGCCTCGCTGTAGCGGCGCACGATCTCCTGCTTCATGGCGAGGGTGTGGGGCTGCCGGCGGCCCCACTCGATCAGTTCCTCGATCGGCTTCGTCAGATCCTCGAACAGGCTGACGATGATCTCTTCCTTGGTCTTGAAGTGGTAGTAGAGCGCCGCCTTCGTGACGTCGAGGCGCTCGGCGATCTCACGTAGCGACGTCTTCTCATAGCCCTGTTCGGCGAAGAGTTCGAGCGCCACGTCCTGGATGCGCTGGCGGGTGTCCCCGCGACGGCGCTGCTTGGTGCGGTCCATGCCCGTACTCCGGCTTCTGCTTCTGAAGGCCCTCGGGAGTGCCCTTGGGAAAAAACTTACTTGACGCCCGGCTAGTTAGGGGTCTAGCTTCCCCAGTGTAGCCAACTTGCCGGTCGGCAAGTAAGTAGGAGTTCGTGGGGGAGTGGGTCGGAGACGATGGCGGACAAGCAGGCGGTTGTGGACGAACAGGCCGGGCAGGCCGGACAGGTTCAGCAGGACGAGCACGCCGAGCAGGTTGAGCAGGTTGAGGGGCACGAGCCGGGCAAGCAGCCGCGGAGTGTGCGGGTGGTGCTGCTCGCGCTCATGATCGCGATGATGCTCGCGATGCTGGACAACATGATCATCGGCACCGCGATGCCGACGATCGTCGGTGAACTGGGCGGGCTCGAACACCTGGCGTGGGTCGTGACCGCCTACACGCTCGCCACCGCCGCCTCCACCCCGATCTGGGGAAAGCTCGGCGACATGTACGGGCGCAAGGGCGTCTTCATGAGCTCGATCGTGCTCTTCCTGATCGGGTCGGCGCTCAGCGGTATGGCCCAGGACATGGGACAGCTGATCGGCTTCCGTGCCGTGCAGGGGCTCGGTGCGGGTGGCCTGATGGTCGGCGTCATGGCGATCATCGGGGACCTCATTCCGCCGCGTGAGCGGGGCAAGTACCAGGGCATGATGGCCGGCGTCATGGCGCTCGCCATGATCGGCGGACCGCTGGTCGGCGGCGCGCTGACGGACCACCTGGGCTGGCGCTGGTCGTTCTACATCAACCTGCCGCTGGGTGTGGTGGCGCTCGCCGCCATCAGCGCTGTGCTGCACCTGCCGAAGAAGCGGTCGAAGACACGGATCGACTATCCGGGCGTCGCACTGCTGACCGTCGGCATCACCTCGATCGTGCTCGTCACGACCTGGGGCGGTTCGGAGTACGCGTGGGGCTCCGCCATGATCATGGAGCTCATCGGGATCGGTGTCGCCTCGCTCGTCGGGTTCGTGTTCTGGCAGACGAAGGCCGCCGAGCCGATCATTCCGCTCCACATCTTCCGCAACCGGAACTTCACGCTGATGTCGATCATCGGCTTCATCACCGGGTTCGCGATGTTCGGCGCGGTGCTGTTCCTGCCGCTGTACCAGCAGGCCGTGCAGGGCGCGTCCGCGACCAACTCCGGGCTGCTGCTCCTTCCGATGCTCGCGGCGATGATGGTCGTGTCCATGGTCGCGGGGCGGGTCACGACGGGCAGCGGCAAGTACAAGGTGTTCCCGCTGGCCGGTGGTGTGCTGCTGAGCGTCGGGCTGTACCTGCTCGCCCAGATGGACACGGAGACCACACGGCTGACGTCCGGTCTGTACATGGCCGTGGTCGGGGCGGGCCTCGGCTGTCTGATGCAGATCACCATGCTGGTCGCGCAGAACAGCGTCGAGATGAAGGACATGGGCGTGGCGTCCTCCACGACCACCCTGTTCCGTACGCTCGGGTCCTCGTTCGGTGTCGCGATCATGGGGGCGCTGTTCAACAGCCGGGTGCAGGACGTGATGAGCGAGCGGGCCGGCGCGCTGGGGTCCAAGGTGACCGAGCAGTCGGCGCAGCTGGATGCGGCGAGTCTGGCGAAGTTGCCCGCGGCGGCGCGGGAGGCGTACCAGTTCGCGGTGTCCTCGGGGACGCACTCGGCGTTCCTGGTGGGCGCTGTGGCGGCGGTCGTGGTGCTGGCGGCGGCGGTGTTCGTGAAGGAGGTTCCGCTGAAGGGGGCGGGGCCGGAGAAGGGTGCGGAGCCCGTGGCGGCCGCGGGATGAGGTTGCGGCGGGGG
>NZ_AEJB01000677.1 GCF_000331005.1 Streptomyces turgidiscabies Car8 | reverse complement strand
GACTTGTACTCGTTGTACTTCTTCAGACCGCCGTGGTACTCGGCCATCCACTCACGCGCGAAGGTGCCGTCCTGGATCTCGGCGAGGACCTTCTTCATCTCGGCCTTGGTGGCGTCCGTGATGATCCGCGGGCCGGTGACGTAGTCGCCCCACTCGGCGGTCTCGGAGACCGACCAGCGCATCTTCTCCAGGCCGCCCTCGTACATGAGGTCGACGATCAGCTTCAGCTCGTGCAGGCACTCGAAGTACGCGATCTCGGGCTGGTAACCGGCCTCGGTCAGCGTCTCGAAACCGGCCTTGACCAGCGCGGCCGTACCACCGCAGAGGACGGCCTGCTCACCGAACAGGTCGGTCTCGGTCTCCTCGGTGAACGTCGTCTTGATGACGCCGGCGCGGGTGCCGCCGATGCCCTTGGCGTACGACAGGGCCAGCGCGAAGGCGTTGCCGGTCGCGTCCTGCTCGACGGCCGCGATACACGGAACGCCGCGGCCCTCCTCGTACTGGCGGCGCACGAGGTGGCCCGGGCCCTTGGGGGCGACCATGCAGACGTCGATGCCGGCCGGGGGCTTGATGAAGTCGAAGCGGATGTTCAGGCCGTGGCCGAAGAACAGCGCGTCGCCCTCGCTCAGGTTGTCCTTGATGGACTCCTCGTAGACCTGGGCCTGCAGCGGGTCCGGGACGAGGATCATGATGACGTCGGCCTCGGCGGCGGCCTCGGCGGGGGTCACCACGCGCAGGCCCTGCTCCTCGGCCTTCGCCTTCGACTTGGAGCCCTCGTGCAGACCGACGCGGACGTCGACACCCGAGTCGCGGAGCGACAGCGCGTGGGCATGGCCCTGGCTGCCGTAACCGATGACCGCGACCTTGCGGCCCTGGATGATGGACAGGTCGGCGTCGGCGTCGTAGAACAGCTCGGCCACTTTGGGTTCTCTCCTTGAGTGCAGGTGTTGCGTCCCACCGTATGACGGCGGGCGGAAGTGAAGTTTCGGGGTCTCGGCATACGGGCGGCCGGTATCACCCGACCGCCCGAATCCGTGGTTATGCCGACCGGTCGAGGGCCCGCAGCGACCGGTCGGTGATCGAGCGCGCGCCGCGCCCGATCGCGATCGTGCCGGACTGCACCAGTTCCTTGATGCCGTACGGCTCCAGCATCTTGAGCATGGCGGACAGCTTGTCGCTGCTGCCGGTGGCCTCGATGGTCACGGCCTCCGGGGAGACGTCGACCGTCTTGGCGCGGAACAGCTGGACGATCTCGACGATCTGGGAACGCGTCTCGTTGTCCGCGCGCACCTTCACCAGAACGAGTTCACGCTGAACGGCCGAGCCGGATTCCAGTTCGACGATCTTCAGCACGTTGACGAGCTTGTTGAGCTGCTTGGTGACCTGTTCGAGGGGAAGCGCGTCGACCACGTTCACCACGATGGTGATGCGGGAGATCTCGGGGTGCTCGGTGACGCCGACGGCGAGCGAGTCGATGTTGAAGCCGCGCCGGGAGAACAGAGCCGTGATCCGGGCGAGGACACCGGGCTTGTTCTCGACGAGGACGGAGAGGGTGTGCTTGGACATGTCTCTGGGGTCTCTCTCGCTCAGTCGTCTTCGTTGTCGCCGAAGTCGGGGCGGACGTCACGGGCGGCCAGGATCTCGTCGTTGGAGGTGCCGGCGGCGACCATCGGCCACACCATGGCGTCCTCGTGGACGATGAAGTCGATCACGACGGGGCGGTCGTTGATCGAGTTCGCCTCCTCGATGACCTTGTCGAGGTCGTCCGGGGACTCGCAGCGGATCGCGTAGCAGCCCATCGCCTCGGACAGCTTGACGAAGTCCGGGACGCGGGTGCCCTTGGCGTCCGGGTTGACGTCGTTCGGGCCGGAGTGCAGGACGGTGTTGGAGTAGCGCTGGTTGTAGAAGAGGGTCTGCCACTGGCGGACCATCCCGAGGGCGCCGTTGTTGATGATGGCGACCTTGATCGGGATGTTGTTGAGCGCGCAGGTGGTGAGTTCCTGGTTGGTCATCTGGAAGCAGCCGTCGCCGTCGATCGCCCAGACCGTACGGTCCGGGGCGCCGGCCTTGGCGCCCATCGCGGCCGGGACCGCGTATCCCATCGTTCCGGCGCCGCCGGAGTTCAGCCAGGTCGCGGGCTTCTCGTACTGGATGTAGTGCGCGGCCCACATCTGGTGCTGGCCGACGCCCGCCGTGAAGATCGTGTCCTCGGGGGCGAGCTGTCCGATGCGTTCGATGACCCGCTGCGGGGAGAGCGAGCCGTTGTCGGGCTGCTCGTAACCCAGCGGGTAGGTCTCGCGCCAGCGGTTGAGGTCCTTCCACCACGCGGTGTAGTCCCCGGTCTGGCCCTCGCTGTGCTCCTTCTGCACCGCCTGGACCAGGTCGGCGATGACCTCGCGGGCGTCCCCGACGATCGGGACGTCGGCGGCGCGGTTCTTGCCGATCTCCGCCGGGTCGATGTCGGCGTGGACGATCTTGGCGTGCGGGGCGAAGCTGGACAGCTTGCCGGTGACGCGGTCGTCGAAGCGGGCTCCGAGGGCGACGATCAGGTCGGCCTTCTGCAGCGCGGTGACGGCGGTGACCGCACCGTGCATGCCCGGCATTCCCACGTGCAGCGGGTGGCTGTCGGGGAACGCGCCGAGCGCCATCAGTGTGGTGGTGACGGGCGCTCCGGTGAGCTCGGCGAGAACCTTGAGCTCGGCGGTGGCGTGTGCCTTGAGGACACCGCCGCCGACGTACAGGACGGGCCGCCTGGCGGCCGTGATCAGCTTGGCGGCCTCGCGGATCTGCTTGGCGTGCGGCTTGGTCACCGGGCGGTAGCCGGGCAGGTCGTGCGCCGGCGGCCAGGAGAACGTCGTCTGCGCCTGCAGGATGTCCTTCGGGATGTCCACGAGGACGGGTCCCGGCCGGCCGGTCGAGGCGATGTGGAACGCCTCGGCGATCGCCTTCGGGATGTCCTCCGCCTTGGTGACGAGGAAGCTGTGCTTGGTGATCGGCATGGTGATGCCGACGATGTCCGCCTCCTGGAAGGCGTCCGTGCCGATGGCCTTGGAGACCACCTGGCCGGTGATCGCGACCAGCGGCACGGAGTCCATCATCGCGTCCGCGATCGGTGTGACCAGGTTGGTGGCACCCGGGCCCGAAGTGGCCATGCACACGCCCACCTTGCCGGTGGCCTGCGCGTAACCGGTGGCCGCGTGACCGGCGCCCTGCTCGTGCCGGACGAGCACGTGCCGCACCCGCGTGGAGTCCATCAGCGGGTCGTAGGCGGGAAGGATCGTCCCGCCGGGAATGCCGAATACCGTCTCGGCCCCGACCTCCTCAAGCGAGCGGATGAGGGACTTCGCACCCGTGACGTACTCGGGGGCGGACTGCTGTCCTCCGGAACGGGGCCGCGGCTGCGGGTGACTGGCCCCGGTGGCCTGCTCGGTCATCGGCATTCTCTTCTCGATGCTGAGGGTTTTTGCGAGTTTTGTACGGTCTGCGTTGCTGTCCGACCGGTGCCGGTGCAACAAAAAACCCCTCGTGCCGTGAGGCAAGCGAGGGGAGCGCGCCGGGTGCGGTCGCTGGAAGTTCCGGGTCTGTCCGAAACGTTCACCAGCGTCAGCCGACGCGCTTTCCAAGTACGAGAATTCGGGTGCGCATAGGGTCGACCCTCCCCCCGGCACACACCGACTGTCAAGTGGGTGGGACGGGAGTCTCATTATGTGAACGGAGGGCTGTTCCGCCTCCGAAAACAGCGGGCACACCTGTACTTGTGTACACCCCGGAACCGCCGCCCGCGAACGCGGGCTCGGCCGGACCGTGCGGCACCGGATAGCGGCCGGTGGACAGGGCCCGGCGCAGCCGGTACTCGTCCAGCGGCCCGGAGAAGGCCATGCCCTGGCCGTGCGTGCAGCCCATCGCGCGCAGGGCGACCACCTGCTCCGGCAGGTCCACCCCGTCGGCCACGGACGGGAGCCCGAGGTCGGTGGCGATTCGGAGCAGCCCACCGGTGATCTTCCGCAGCCGCGTGGACTCGACGACCCCCTCGACCAGACCGCGGTCGAGTTTCAGTACGTCGACGGGGAGCCGGCGCAGCGCTGTGATCGGCGCGTAGCCACTGCCGAAGCCGTCCAGCGCGATCCGTACGCCGAGCAGCCTGAAGGCGTTCAGCCGGCGCTCCAGCTCGTCCAGGGAGACCCGGGGGTCGGTGTCGGTCAGCTCGATCTCCAGGGCGCCCGTGGGGAGCCCGTGGCGGGTCAGCAGGGTCTCGATCGACCCCAGGGGCAGGGAGCGGTCGAGGAGCCGCCGGGCGCTCATCCGGACGGCGACGGGTACGGCGAGCCCGGTCGCGGCGCGTTCGGCGGCCTGTTCGACGGCCTCCTCCAGCATCCAGCGGTCCAGCTCGGCGGTCTTCTCGCTGTCCTCGGTGACGCGCAGGAACTCGGCGGGTGTGAAGAGGACGCCCTGGGAGGAGCGCCAGCGTGCCTGGGCGGAGACCGAGGTGATCCGGCCGCTCTCCAGCGCCACGACGGGCTGGTGCAGCAGCGCGAACTCGCCGTCGTGCAGAGCGGCACGCAGGCGCGTGGCCAGCTCCGCCTTCCGTACGACGTCCTGCTGCATCTGGGGCGCGTAGAGCTCCACGCGGCCCTTGCCGGAGGCCTTCGCGCGGTACATCGCCAGGTCGGCGTTGCGCAGCAGCTCGCCCGCGCCGAGGCCGGGTTCGGCGAAGGCGACGCCGATGGAGGCGTTGACCCGGACATCGTTGCCGCCGATGTCGTAGGGCTGCGAGAGGGTGAGCCGCAGCCTGTTGGCCAGTTCCCCTATCTGGCGCTCGCGCGCGGCCCGGTCCCGGGTGCCGTCCCCGAGGATCAGGGCGGCGAACTCGTCACCGCCGAGGCGGGAGGCGGTGTCCCCGTAGCGGACCGCGTCGTGGAGCCTGCGGGCGGCCTGGACGAGCAGTTCGTCCCCGGCCTGGTGCCCGATGGTGTCGTTGACGGCCTTGAAGCCGTCGAGGTCGATGAAGAGGACGGCCGTGCCGCGGTCGGTGGAGCGGCGGCCTGACAGGGCCTGCTGCACGCGCTGGGTGAAGAGGGCGCGGTTGGGCAGGTCGGTGAGGGGGTCGTGCTCGGCGTTGTGCTGCAACTGGGCCTGGAGGCGCACCCGTTCGGTGACGTCCCGGCTGTTGAAGATGAGGCCGCCGTGGTGCCGGTTGACGGTGGACTCGACGTTCAGCCAGCCTCCCCCGCTCTCGCCTTCGGTCGAGCGCGATGTGCCCCCACCGCCGGCCTTGAAGCGGCACTCGATGCGGGTGGTGGGTTCCTCGTCGGGGCTGGCCGCGAGGAAGCGGCGCAGTTCGTGCACCACACAGCCCAGGTCCTCCGGGTGGATGAGATGGGCCAGCTCGGTGCCGACGAGGTCCTCCGCGGACCGTCCGTAGACCCCGGCGGCGGCCGGGCTGACGTACCGGAGCATCCCGCTGGGGGCGGCGATCATGATGACGTCGCTGGAGCCCTGCACCAGGGAGCGGAAGTGGTTCTCCTTCTGGGCCAGCTCCTGGGTGAGGGTGATGTTGTCGAGCAGCATGATGCCCTGGCGCACGACGAGCGCGAGAACGACGCCACCCGCGGTGATGAGCACCACGCGGTCGGGGCTGCGGCCGTTGAGCACGTTGTAGAGGATGCCGAGCGTGCACACGGCGGCGGCCAGGTACGGCGTGAGCGCGGCCAGCGAGCCGGTGATGGGCCGGGTGGCCGGGTACCGGCTGTGATCGCCTCCCGGTGCGGGCGGTCGCCCCTGCCCGGGTGCGGGCGGCCGGCCCTGACGGGGTACGGGCCGGGGTCCCCCGGGCCCGCCCGGGTGCTGCCGCGCGGGGCGGTGTTCGTGGACCACGCGCGTGTGCCCGTCGGACTCGCCCGGGCCGCCGTGGCCGGACCGGACCCATGGCGCGTACGCCAGGAGCAGCGAGCCCGCGAACCAGCCCGCGTCGAGCAACTGGCCCGAGTGGTAGCTGCTGTGCATCAGGGGCGAGGTGAACAGGGCGTCGCAGCCCACGGTCAGGGCGAGCGCGCCGATGGCGGTGTTCGCGGCGGACCGGTTCACCGTGGAGCGCCGGAAGTGCAGTGCGAGCACCATGCTCACGAGGGCGATGTCGAGCAGCGGGTACGCCAGTGACAGCGCGGCGTGCGCGACGCTCGGCCCGTCGAACCTCGCCGCCTGGGCGAGGGCCAGGCTCCACGACAGGGTGAGCAGCGAGCCGCCGATCAGCCAGGCGTCGAGAACCATGCAGACCCAGCCGGCCTTCGTCGCCGGCCGCTTGGCGAGGACCAGGAGTCCCACGATGGCGGGCGGGGCGAAGCACAGGAAGAACAGGTCGGCGAAGCTGGGGCTGGGCACCTCACGGTCGAGCACGATCTCGTACCAGCCCCAGACGAGGTTGCCCAGGGACGCCATGGTGGACGACAGGGCGAACAGCAGCCAGGCGGGTCGAAAGCGGATACGGCGGCGGGCGTAGAGGAAACAGGACACGGCCGCGACGGCCGCCGCGGCGCTCAGCCCGAAGTCGCCCATGATGAGGGCGAGTCGGGGAGAGCCCCAGCCGAGCGCGGAGCCGACGGCGTATCCCGCGCACACCAGGGCCAGGACGAGCTGCGTGACCAGGCTCGTCCCTTCGCCGGAGACCGGTCGGCGGGCCAGCAGTGCCCCGGGGGAACTCACCGGACGCTCCCGGTCCGCGGCGCGCCTGTGTCCCGCGCGTCCCACTGTCCCGGGTGCGTGCCGGCTGCCGGGGGCGCGGTGTTCGCGTGCCTCCGGCGACCGCTGTGCCGGCGGTGCTGATGATGGCTGCCGTGGCCGCGTCTGCACGCGGCCGTGCGCCAGGGTCGCTGTCGGCGGCCCCGCCGCGTCGGATCGTTCGTCCATAGGCCGTGCATCGCCCGTCGCCCCCCTCACAGTCTGAAATGTCCGTCCCCGGCGCCGAACGGTTCGCGGCGCAGCCCCTGTCGGGACGATACACCAGTCTCGTCACTCAGGGACATAGTTCCTCTACTCTCCGTGACGGCCGACGGCGGCAACGACACACCCCGCATACGGGGGAATGCGGAGGGTGCCCGAACCGGACTACGCGTCGGCCGCTCCCGTCGTAAGGATCACGTTGCGCAGCGGCTCCCGGTTCATGAAACGACTCAGCTGGGCCACCAGCAGCCTCTCGGCGCGTGGCCGGAACGCGGTTGTCGGGCCGCCGACATGAGGGCTGATGAGCACGCCGGGCGCCTGCCACAAGGGGTGTCCCGGAGGCAGCGGCTCCGGATCGGTGACGTCGAGGGCGGCCGTGAGGCGCCCGGACTCCAGCTCGGCGAGAAGGGCCTTGGTGTCGACGACGGGTCCTCGGGCGACGTTCACGAGCAGCGCGCCGTCCTTCATCCGCGCCAGGAACTCGGCGTCCACCAGCCCTCTTGTCTGATCGGTGAGGGGCGTGGCGAGGATCACGATGTCGGCTTCGGGCAGGAGGGCGGGCAGTTCGGTGAGCGGAAGCACCGGTCCGCGCGCCGTGGTGCGCTCAGAGCGCGCGACGCGCGCCACCCGCGTGAGCTCGAAGGGCGCGAGCCGGTCCTCGATGGCGGCGCCGATCGCGCCGTAGCCGACGATCAGGGCGCTCTTGTCGGCGAGCGCCGGCCGGAAGCCGCCCCGCCACTCCCCCTTGTCCTGCGCCCGCACGAAGTCGGGGATGCCCCGTAGCGAGGCCAGGATCAGGGCGAGGGTCAGCTCACCGGTGCTCGCCTCGTGCACACCGCGCGCGTTGCACAGCTGTACGCCGGGGCGCAGATGCCTGAGCCCCGGCTGCACGTTGTCGACTCCGGCGGACAGCGTCTGCAGCACCTGGACGCGGGTCATCTCGGGCAGGGGACGTACACAGACCTCCACCGACTTCATGTACGGCACGACGTAGAACGCGCAGTCGGCCGGATCCCCGGGATAGTCCTGATCGCCGTTCCAGAACAGGTAGTCGGGGCCTTCGGGCAGACCCTCGATCTCCTCCGGCGGGATGGGAAGCCACACGTCAGCAGTCATGGTCACGAGCGTAGGCGAACCCCTGTGCGTACAGAGGTTAGGTTTGGGGTGCAAGGAGAGAGAGGTTCACGACCACGTGGAGCGCAGGACGATCGGCGCGGCGGCGCTCGAAGTGGGGGCTGTCGGCCTCGGGTGCATGCCGATGAGCTGGGCGTACAGCGCCTCTCGGCGACGTGGCGAGGAGTCGGTGCGGGCCGTGCACCGGGCCCTGGACGAGGGCATGACCCTGCTGGACACGGCCGACATGTACGGCCCGTTCACCAACGAGCTGCTGGTGGGACGGGCGTTGCGGGAGCGGCGTGGGGACGCCTTCGTGTCGACGAAGGTCGGTCTGCTGGTGGGGGATCAGCACATCGTGGCCAACGGCCGTCCTGGCTACGTGAAAAGAGCGTGCGACGCCTCGCTGCGCCGCCTCCAGACGGATGTCATCGACCTCTACCACCTGCACCGCGCGGACCCGGAGGTGCCCGTCGAGGAGACGTGGGGCGCGCTGGCGGAGCTCGTACAGGCGGGAAAGGTACGGGCGTTGGGGCTGTCGGCGATGGGCGCGCCGCCCGAACGCCGGTCGGGGGCGCGGCCGTACGACGCGACGATCCGTCAACTGGAGCGGGTTCAGCAGGTGTTCCCGGTCAGCGCGGTGCAGG
Source organism: Streptomyces turgidiscabies Car8 (assembly GCF_000331005.1). Lineage (GTDB taxonomy): Bacteria > Actinomycetota > Actinomycetes > Streptomycetales > Streptomycetaceae > Streptomyces > Streptomyces turgidiscabies. Next base: position 4,966 of record NZ_AEJB01000677.1, on the reverse strand, counting down.
CCGAGCTGTCGGTGTGGTCACGTGAGGCGCTGGACGCGCTGCTGCCGTGGTGTGCGGCGCGCGGGATCGGCTTCCTGGCGGCGATGCCGCTGGGCAACGGCTTCCTGACCGGGACGCTGGTGCCGGGCGAGGGCTTCGAGCGGGAGGACATCCGGGCCCGTCATCCCCGCTTCACCGCCGAGATGACGGCCGCGAACCAGCCGATCGTGGCGGGCCTGCGCCGGGTGGCGGCCCGGATCGGGCCGGACGTCACGCCGGGCCAGGTGGCGCTGGCGTGGGTTCTCGCGCAGGGGCGGCACGTGGTGCCCGTACCGGGGGCGAAGCGGGAACAGTGGGTGGCCGAGAACGCCGGGGCGGCGCGGCTGCGGCTGACGGCGGCGGACCTGGCGGAGGTGGCGGGGCTGCCGAAGGCGCAGGGGTCGTGGGACTGATCCCGGCATCAGGCTTCGGGGATCGGGAACTCGTGGGGCGCGAGCGGTGTATGACAAGGAGAACCCGTCACTTCGAAGGGACCATGATCGTGCAACGTAGAGCTGTGACGGCCGTACTGGCCGCGGCCACGCTTCTGCTCGCGGCCGGCTGCTCCTCCGACGAGGGCGGGGGCGGTGGCTCGGGTGGTGTCGGTGACAGCGCGGCGCCGGACCGTACGAGTCCGGGCTCGTCCCCCTCCGCGCGAGCCACCGAGGACGTTCCACCGGCCAAGGGCTCGGTGAAGGTGGTCCGCACGGTCACCGAGGGCCTGAAGTCCCCCTGGGGGCTGGCCCCGCTGCCGGACGGCGATCTGCTGGTCTCCTCGCGTGACGAGGGCACGATCACGCGGGTGGACACGAAGACGGGAAAGAAGACGGAGCTGGGCGAGGTGCCGGGCGTCTCCGCGGCCGGCGAGGGCGGGCTGCTGGGCCTCGCGCTGTCTCCTTCGTTCGCGTCGGACCACATGGTCTACGCGTACTTCACGACGGAGTCGGACAACCGCGTCGCACGCATGCTGTACGAGGAGGAGAAGCCCGCGGGCGAGCAGCTGGGCGCCCCGAACACGGTCTTCCGGGGCATCCCGAAGGGCTATATCCACAACGGCGGCCGGATCGCCTTCGGCCCCGACAGGATGCTGTACGCGGGCACGGGCGAGAGCGGCGACACCGGCCTCGCCCAGGACAAGGCGTCGCTGGGCGGCAAGATCCTGCGCCTGACCCCGGAGGGCGAACCGGCCCCGGGCAACCCCTTCCCCGACTCCCCCGTGTACTCGTACGGGCACCGCAACGTGCAGGGCCTCGCCTGGGACGCGAAGCAGCGGCTGTTCGCCTCGGAGTTCGGCCAGGACACCTGGGACGAGCTGAACCAGATCAAGCCGGGCGACAACTACGGCTGGCCGGAGGCGGAGGGCGACAGCGACGACGGCGCGTTCCACAACCCCCTCGCCACCTGGCACACGGACGACGCCTCCCCCAGCGGCATCGCCTACGCCGAGGGCTCGGTGTGGATGGCGGGGCTCAAGGGCCAACGTCTGTGGCGCGTCCCCCTGAAGGGCACCGAGGCCGCCGCCGACCCCCAGGCATTCCTGGAGGGCGAGTACGGCAGGCTCCGTACGGTCGTGTCGGCGGGGGGCGACAAGCTGTGGCTGGTGACGAGCGAGACGGACGGGCGGGGGTCGCCCGAGGGCGGCGACGACCGGATTCTGGAGCTTCAGGTGACCTGAGGCGGGTCGGACCGATCCGGCTCGTCCGTCACCTGCGGCTGCTCGTGCGGGCGTATGACGACCTTCCCGGACGTGAGGTCTATCGGCCCGTGTCCGGGGTCTCCGTCACCGACGTCCTCGCGGGTCAGCTCCAGGCGGTTCTGCTCGTCGCTGGTGTGCTTGCGTCCCGGGGCGAAGAGCTCCTCGAACATGTTGAACACGGGGCCTCCCACGGTCCTGGGTCCCTTGCAGCGTAACTCCCGGCCTCAACCGGCGGTCCGGGCCGGGATCGCTTCCGGCGGGAACAGCCCCAGCCGGTGTGCCACCGCCGCCGCCTCGCCGCGCCCGGAGACGCCCAGCTTGGCCAGGATGTTGGAGACGTGGACGCTCGCCGTCTTCGGGGAGATGAAGAGTTCCCCGGCGATCTGGCGGTTGGTGCGGCCGGCGGAGACCAGACGCAGGACGTCCCGTTCACGGCTGGTGAGGCCGAGGGACTCGGCCGGGTCCGCCCCGGGCCCGGGCGAGGTGCCCGGCGAGGTGCCGGTCGGGGTGAGGCGGGCCCGCCTGGCGAGGAGGGCCACGGCGCCGGCGAGGGGGCGGGCGCCCAGGTGGTCGGCGACGGTGGCGGCCAGGCGGAGCAGTTCGGTCGCCCGGTCGCGGTCGTCGGGCTCGGCGCCGTCCGTCAGCAGTGCCTCGGCGAGGCGGTGGCGGACGCGGGCGAGGTCGTAGGGGCGGTCCAGTGTCTCGAAGGCGGTGACGAGCCGGGACCAGGTGTCGGGGGTGGCCGTGCCGTCGGCGCGCTGGAGTTCGGCGCGGACCCACTGCTCGTGGGCGAGCCAGACGGGGGCGCCCGTGGTGAGTGTCTTGACCGTGTCGAGGATGCGGGCAAGGGTCTCGGAGCGGCCCGGCCCGGCGCTGGGCAGGGCACGGGCGTCGGCCTCGGCGGTGGCGGCGGCGAGGAGCAGCGGCCAGGCGTAGCGGTGGGTGCCGGGCGGGAAGCCGGTGTCCAGGGCGTGGCCCAGTACGGTGCGGACGTCGAGGAGGCGGCTCTCGGCGGCGGCGACGCCGATGGTGATCTGGGCGAGCAGCAGGTCGTGCTGGGGCATGGGGTCGTGCGTGCCGAAGTGCTCGTGTGCGGTGGCCAGTTGGCGCGCGGCATCGGGCAGATCGCCGCAGTCCAGGGCGAGCCGGGCCAGGCAGACGGCACCGCCGCCCTGCGGCTTGTTGCTGTGGCCGCGCCGCAGCGCGTTGGCCGCGGCGTCGGCGGCCTCGTCCCACCGGCCGAGCGAGTACAGCGACTCGGAGAGGTTGCACCACACCCAGGCCTCGGAGTCCAGCAGCCCGAACCTACGGGTGTAGGCGACGCCCTCCTCCAGGATGGGGACGGAGTCCCGGGAGCGGCCGACCGCTTCGAGTCCGGAGGGGAGGTTCACGTACGCGCGTCCGGCGACGAAGAAGATGTTCTCCGCCACCGACCTCTCCTTGACCGCCCGCATCTCCGCGAACCCGGCCTCCGTGGCCCCCGCGTCGACCAGGAGGCCGCCGTGGGTGAGGCGGGCGTGCAGCTCGGTCTCGTCGGCGCCGACCATACGGGCGTACTCGACCGCCTGTTCGGCGGCGGCGAGGGCGGCGGGGCCCGGGCAGTGCAGCATCGACCAGATGGCGGCGCTCGCCAGGACCTCGGCGTGGACCTCCGAAGGCGGCAGGCCGCGTACGAGTTGTTGGGCCGTGTCCAGTTCCTGCCAGCCGTCGCCACGGGACAGGGACTGGACCAGCCGGGAGCGCTGGCACCAGAACCAGGCGGCGCGCAGAGGGTCGCCGTCGTCCTCCAGGAGGTGCAGCGCACGCTTGATGATCTTCAGGGCGCGTTCGCGTTCCCCGCACAGCCGGCCCGCGACGGCGGCCTCGGCCATGAGGTCCATGTAGTGCAGCGGGGTGGTGGCCGGGTCACAGCCGCAGGGCGGGTAGACCTCGGTGTAGTCGACGGGGCGCAGGGTGGTCCGTACGGCGTCGGGGGCGGCGTCCCAGAGTTCCATCGCCCTTTCCAGGAGCCGTAGTTGCTCGGAGTAGGCGTACCGGCGGCGGGCGGTGACCGAGGCGTGCAGGACGGCGGGCAGGGCCTTGGCCGGGTCGTGGGCGTGGTACCAGTAGCTGGCCAGGCGCATGGCGCGTTCGTCGGCGGGGACGAGCGTCGGGTCGGCCTCCAGTGCCTCGGCGTAGCGGCGGTTGAGGCGGGAGCGTTCGCCGGGGAGCAGGTCGTCGCCGACGGCCTCGCGGACCAGGGAGTGGCGGAAGCGGTAGCCGTCGCCGGCCGGGGTGGCGAGCAGGAGGTTGGCGCCGACCGCCGCGCGCAGCGCCTCGATGAGGTCGTCCTCGGCCAGCCCGGCGACGGCGGCCAGCAGCCGGTACTCGACGGTGGAGCCGCCCTCGGCGACGAGCCGGGCGACCCGCTGGGCGCTCTCGGGCAGGCTTTCGACGCGGACGAGGAGCAGGTCGCGCAGAGTGTCCGTGAGCCGGGTGCGGCAGCCCTCGTGGGCGGCGACGGCGAGTTCCTCGACGAAGAAGGCGTTGCCGTCGGAGCGGCCGAAGATCTCGTCGACCTGGGCCGGTTCGGGTTCGGCGGCGAGGATGCCGGCGATCTGGCGGCCCACCTCGGCGCGGTTGAAGCGGCTCAGCTCGATCCGGCGGACCGTGCGCAGCCGGTCCAGTTCGGCGAGCAGGGGGCGCAGCGGGTGGCGGCGGTGGACGTCGTCGGCGCGGTAGGTGGCGAGGACGACGAGGCGCCCGGTGCGCAGGGTGCGGAAGAGGTACGCGAGGAGGTGGCGGGTGGAGGCGTCGGCCCAGTGGAGGTCTTCGAGGGCGACGACGACCGTGCGGTCGGCGGCCACGCGTTCCAGCAGGCGGGCGGTGAGTTCGAAGAGGCGGGCCATGCCCTCCTCGTCGTGCCGTCCGGTGCCGGTCTCGCCCAACTCCGGCAACAGCCGGGCCAGTTCCTCCTCCTGTCCGGCAGCGGCGGCGGCCAACTCCTCGGGCAGTGCCCGCCGTAGGGCGCGCAGGGCGGTGGAGAAGGGGGCGAAGGGCAGCCCGTCGGCGCCGATCTCGACGCAGCCGCCGAGGGCGACGACGGCACCCCGGCCGACGGCCGCGTCGGCGAACTCCTCGACCAGCCGCGTCTTTCCGACCCCGGCCTCCCCGCCGAGCAGCAGCGCCTGCGGCTCACCGGAGGCGGCGCGGGCGAGCGCGTCGTGCAGCACCCCCAACTCATCGGTACGACCGACGAACACCGGACAGACG
>NZ_AEJB01000676.1 GCF_000331005.1 Streptomyces turgidiscabies Car8 | reverse complement strand
CCGGAAAATAAGAGGCACCCGCCGTATCTCACCACGTAACGTCCGAGCTCATGACTGTGACCGTGCGTGCCCTCCACACCGAAGACCGGCCCGGCGTCGAGGCGTTCGCCCGCATCCGGCGCCTGGCCCTGCCCTTCTACCTGTGCACGCCGGAGGCCCTCGCGTACGACATCGCGCACGCCCACCCGGACGGGCACTACCGGGCAGCCACGACGCACCCGCACCCGTACACGCGGCCGCACGCGCACCCACCCGCCCGACTACCCTGCACACATGCCCCCCGCCGCCCCCGCATACCGACGACTCGGCGTCGAGGAACGGAGACACCAGCTCCTGGAAGCCGCCCTCTCCCTCTTCGCCCACCGGCCCCCGGAAGACGTCTCCCTCGACGACGTCGCCGAGGCCGCCGGTGTCTCCCGTCCCCTCGTGTACCGCTACTTCCCCGGCGGCAAGCAGCAGCTGTACGAGGCCGCGCTCCGCTCCGCCGCCGAGGAACTCGAACTCTGCTTCGACGAACCCCCGGAGGGCCCGCTCCCCCAGCGCCTCTCCCGCGCCCTCGACCGCTATCTCACCTTCGTCGACGAGCACGACGCCGGCTTCAGCGCCCTTCTCCAGGGCGGCAGCGTCGTCGAGACGTCCCGTACGACGGCCATAGTGGACCGGGTGCGCCGGACCGCCGCCGAGCACATCCTCAGCCATCTGGAGGTCGCGGAACCGGGCCCCCGGCTGCGGATGACCGTACGGATGTGGATCACCGCGGTCGAGGCGGCCTCGCTGATCTGGCTGGACGAGGGCAAGGAGCCGCCGGTCGAGGAGCTGCGGGACTGGCTGGTGGAGCAGTTCATGGCGGTGCTCACGGTGACCGCCGGCCGCGACCCGCAGACCGCGGCCGTCGTACGCGACGCGCTCGGCTCGACGACGACCTGACGCCGCCGCCCGCTGTCCGCCCCGGACTGTCGCCGACCGTCCCGTATCGGAAACTGATCCTGTGAAGAGCCAAGACACCGCCTTCGAGGGCGGCCCCCTGGACGGCCGCGTGCTGCCCATCCTGCTCGGCCCGACCGGACAGCCCCCGAAGACGTACAGGGTCCCGGTACCGGACGCGGCCGGCGGCCCGCCGACCGTACTGGTCTACCGCCGCGCCCCCAAGGGACCGCCGGGAAAGCTGGGCCTGCACCCGGGCTGGAAGTACGCCTACGACCCCGAGGGCGACAAGGCCGGCGACGACAGGCTCCGCTGGCCGTGGTCGAAACCGGCCAATGGACCAGGGCCTGCCCGGCGGAGCAGGCCGGAGGACGGCCGCGGCACCGAATGAACACCGGCGCGCGGGGCGACGGGGTCCCCCGCGCGAGCGAAGTCGAGCGTGGGGGAGTCGGCGACCGACGACAACGCGGCGGAGGCGCGTGCCAAGCCCCGCGTCTCCGGCATGGTCCGCCTGGCAGGCTCTCGGCGCCACGCCGCAGGGCAAGCCGGACGACACCGACGGGTGACGAGGTTGGGCCGAACCGCGCACGCTCGGCGAGCGGTCCTCGCGCCCGCGTCACAAGCTCGCGATGCGGAGCGGAAGGGCTGCCCCGCACCGGAGGTGATGACGTGTCAGGAAGGCTTCTGCGTCTGGTCTGTACGGCGGCGATGGCCGCCGGCACACTCCTCGCACCCGTCCCCGCCCTGGCCGCACCGGACCCGAGCCCCTCGGCGACCCAGTCCCCCGGCGAGCCCGCCGCAGCGGAAGAACCCTCCGTCACCGCCCTTCTGACCGACCTTCAGCGGCTGTACCGCGAGGCCGAGCAGGCCACCGAGACCTACGACGCCACCGCCGAACGGCTGAAGCGGCAGCGCGCCGAGGTCCGGCGCCTGGACGGGCAGCTCGTGCGCGCCCGGCTCTCCCTGCACGAGCGGCGCGGCGCCCTCGGCCGGCTCGCCCGGCAGCAGTACCAGAGCAGCAGCGCCATCTCCCCGTACGTGCAGCTGCTGCTGGCCCGCGATCCGCAGCACGCGCTCGAACAGGGCCATGTGATCCGGCAGTTGGCGCTGGAGCGGGCCGAGACGGTGGGCCGGCTGGTCGGCGGCGAACGGCGCACCGACGTTCTGGCGCGCGCGGCCCGTGCCGCCCTGGACCAGCAACTCACCCTCGCCGAACGGCAGAAGCGCGACCGGGACGCCGTACGGGAGCGGCTGAGGCGGGTCGAGGAGCTGCTCGCCACCCTCAGCACCGAACAACTCGCCGAGCTGGCCGAGTTGGAGCAGAAGGAGGGGGAGCGGGGCGAAGTGGCCGGTAAGGAGCGGGAGTTCATCACCTCGGGCGCGCTCAGCGCCGGCCGGAAGCCGTCCGGTGAAGGTGAGCGGGCACTGCGGCAGGCGGTGGCGCAGCTCGGGAAGCCGTACGAGTGGGGTGCCGAGGGGCCGGCGTCGTTCGACTGCTCGGGGCTGACCTCGCAGGCCTGGGAGGCGGCGGGGCGGCCCATCCCCCGGACCAGCCAGGAGCAGTGGGCGCGGCTGCCGCACATCCCGCTGGCCGAGCTGCGCCCCGGTGACCTGGTCGTCTACTTCCCCGAGGCGACGCACGTGGCGCTCTACCTCGGGGACGGCATGGTCGTACAGGCGCCGCGTCCGGGAGCCGAGGTGAAGGTGTCGCCGCTCTCGGCCAACCCGGTGCTGGGCGCCGTACGGCCGGACCCGGACGGGGAGCCCCTGACGCGGTACACACCGCCGAAGATCCCCGCCGACGCGACGGCGGGCTCGGACGAGGGCTACTCCCTCGCCACGAAGCCCGCGGATTCCTACGCGCCCGCGCCCGTGACCGAACCCAGGTAGGCGGCCGTCTTCTCGGGCTCGTAGAAGAAGTTCTCGAAGTCCGACGGGTCGTCGAAGGCGTTGGCGAAGCGGTCGGCGACCGGGGGCAACTGGCCTGCCGCGCCCAGGAGGTTGATGATGTGCTCCGGTGGCGGGGCGAGCATCGCGTTGGTCCACTTGGTGACGTGCTGGGCGGTGTCCCAGTAGCGGTCGAAGGTGGCCCGCATCCAGGTCTCGTCGAACTCCTTCTCGCCCTGTTCGAGGATCGAGGCGAGGTACGAGGCCGCGCATTTCGAGGCGGAGTTGGAGCCCTGGCCGGTGATCGGGTCGTTCGCCACGACCACGTCGGCCACGCCGAGGACCAGGCCACCGCCGGGGAGGCGGCCGACCGGGTGACGGACGGTGGGGGCGTAGCGGCCGGCCAACGTGCCGCCCGCGTCGGTGAGTTCGGCCTTGGTGGCCCGCGCGTACTCCCACGGTGTGAACCGCTCCATGAGTTCCAGGGTCAGGGAGAGGTGTTCGGCGGGGTCGCGGACGCCGTTGAAGACGTCGAGCGGGCCGCCGGGTATGCCCTCCCAGAACAGGATGTCGGCGCGGCCCGAGGTGGTGAACGTCGGCATGACGAACAGTTCACCGACGCCCGGGACCAGGTTGCATCGGACGGCGTCCATGTCCGGGTGCTCGGGGCGCGGGCCCAGGCCGTGGACGTAGGAGACGGCCAGCGCGCGCTGCGGCTCGCGGTAGGGAGAACGCTCGGGGTCGCGGGCGAACATCGACACCAGTTCGCCCTTGCCCGCGGCGACCAGGACCAGGTCGTACGTACGGGAGAAGTAGTCGAGGTCGCCGACCGCCGCGCCGTGGATGACCAGTTGGCCGCCGCGCTGCGCGAACGTCTCCATCCAGCCGGCCATCTTCACCCGCTGGTCGACCGACTGGGCATGGCCGTCGAGCTTGCCGACCCAGTCGATCGCGCGCTGGGTCGGGCCCGGGTCGTGCGAGCCGGGGGCGGCGACCGAGACGCCGAGTCCTTCGATCTTCGGGGCCTGGGACTCCCAGAAGTTCAGCTGGAGATCGCGCTCGTGCTGCAGAGCCGTATGGAACATGCACTGCGTGGACATGACCCGGCCGGACCGGATCTCGTCCGAGGTCCGGTTGGACATCAGGGTGACCTCGTACCCGTGCGACTGGAGTCCGAGGGCTATCTGGAGTCCGGCCTGACCGGCTCCGACGACGAGTATCTTCCGCATACGGTCTGGTCTCTCCCCATCGCTACGTAGCTGACGCTGTTACTCGGGACTGACGTCCAACGCGTGCCCCACCAGAGCGAGCAGGGTCTCGATCACCGGGAGGCGGCGCCGCGCATCCATGATCATGACAGGTATGTGCGCGGGCACCGTGAGCGCCTCCCGCACGTCCTCCGCGTCGAACTCCGCGCTGCCGTCGAAGTGGTTGACGGCCACGACGTACGGCAGCCCGCAGCTCTCGAAGTAGTCGAGCGCCGGGAAGCACTCCTTCAGCCGCCGGGTGTCGGCCAGCACGACGGCGCCGATCGCGCCGCGCACCAGGTCGTCCCACATGAACCAGAAGCGCTGCTGGCCCGGCGTGCCGAAGAGGTAGAGGACCAGGTCGTCGTCGAGCGTGACGCGGCCGTAGTCCATGGCCACGGTGGTCGTGCGCTTCTCGGGGGTCGCGGTGAGGTCGTCGGTGCCCTCGCTCGCCTCGGTCATGAGTGCCTCCGTCTGGAGGGGCTCGATCTCCGAGATGGTGCCGACCATCGTGGTCTTGCCGACGCCGAAGCCGCCCGCGATCACGATCTTCGTGGCGATCGGAGCGCGGGTGCGGTCCTCCTGCCACGGCCGCAACTCCTCGTCCTCCAACGGACTTCGGCCTTCCGGCGGAAGGTGGAGAAGCGGGGAGACGCCACGGGCGACGTCAGAGACGACGGAGTCCACTCAGCACCCTTTCCAGCAGTGCGCGGTCCGGCTGCCCCGGCCCGTGACCGGTTCCGTACACACGGATCTTTCCCTGGTCCGCGAGGTCGCTGAGGAGCACGCGGATCACGCCCAGCGGCATCCTCAGCAGTGCGGCGATCTCGGCCACCGTACGCATCCGGCGGCACAGTTCGACGATGGCCCGCAGCTCCGGCATGACCCGGGTGCTGAGGGAACCATTCTCCAACTCCTTGCGCTCCTCCGGCGCTTCGATCGCGGCGACGAACGTCTCGACGAGGAGGACATGGCCGAAGCGGGTCCGGCCGCCGGTCAGCGAGTACGGGCGTACCCGGGCCGGTTTGCGGTCGCCGCCCCGGACGGGAAGCTTGGGCGTGCCCGGCGTACTCACTCGGCACCTCCCGCGAGGCGGCCCCGCCCGGACCGGACGGCCATCGGACCGACCGGTGCGGGTTCCTCGACCGGCGATCCGCGTTCGATCGACTCCCGCAGCTCACTGCGGAGTTCGGGGGTCAGGACATGCCCGGCGCGGCCCACGAAGAGCGCCATGTGGTACGCCACCACGCTCATGTCGCAGTCCGGGGAGCCGTGCACACCGAGCAGGGAGCCGTCGCTGATCGACATCACGAAGAGGGTGCCGTCCTCCATCGCGACCATGGTCTGCTTGACGCCGCCGTAGTCCATCAGCTTGGCGGCGCCGATGGTGAGGCTGCCGATGCCGGACACGATGGTGGCGAGGTCGGCGGCGGAGCCTCTGGGGCCGGTCGGCCGGTCGGGCCGGCGTTCCGCGTTCCTGTCTGGGTCGGACGAGAGCAGGAGCAGACCGTCCGAGGAGACCACCGCGACCGACGTCAGTCCCGGCACCTCCTCGACAAGATTGCTCAGCAGCCAGTGCAGGTTGCGGGCTTCACTACTCAGGCCGAAGGTACTGGGCGCGGTCAACTGCTTGCCTCCTCGACAGTTTCCCCCGTGGTTTCTTCGGCACGTGCCGGCTCTGCCGGACGCGCCGTGTGTCCCGTCCGCTCCGCGATCTCCGCCTCCACGTCACGGTGTCCGTCGCGCGCACCGCGCTGGAACCCGCCGAGCCGGCGGCGCAGTGCCTCGGCGTCGACGGAAGCGGTGCGCGGTCTCGGCGGTTCGGCGGGCGCGGTGATCTTCGGGGTCCGCTTGGGCAGTCCCTTGTCCGTGACCGGTTCCTCCTCGACGCGCTCATGCGTGTCGGGGCCGATCGCGTAGGGGTCCGGGGCGGTGGTTCCGGTCGCGGGCGCGGACGGGGCGTCGGTGCCGGGCGCCGTGGGCACGGTCGGCTCGGTGGTCTCCCCGGCCGGGGGCGCCGCCGGCAGAAGCAGCTCCATGGTGATCTCGGACGCGGGGAGGGGCGCGGGCTCCGGCGCCGACACTTCCGTATCCGTATCCGCATCCGCAGCCGTGTCCGTGACAGGCGCCGGGTCCGCCTCGGTGTCGGTCTCCGCGTCGCGTACGGCCCGTTCCGCCAGGGTGATCATCGGGTCCGGCGCGTCGACCGGGATCGGGGTGTCGGCCGGCGCCTCACCCGGCTCACCCGCCGACTCGACGGCCGGTTCCTCGGCCTCCGAACGCCCTTGCAGGACATTGGAGTTGACCTCGGCATCGGCGCCCGGGAACGAGAGCGTCGGGGCGCCACCGGGCGTCGAGGCGGCCGACGGCGGTACGGCGGCCGGGTCCACGGCCAGCAGCGTCTTCGGCAGGACGACGACAGCCGCGACCCCGCCCTGCTTCTGCTCTCTCAACTGCACCCGCACGCCGTGCCGATGGGCGAGCCGCGCGACGACGTACAGGCCGAGCCCGATCCCGTCGCCGTCGTCCTTCTCGGCGCCGCCGCCCGTCTCGTAGGCGTCGTGCGGGGTGTCCGGGTCGAAGTCGGCGAGGCGGGAGTTGAGGCGGACCAGGCGCTCGGCGGTCATACCGATGCCCTCGTCCTGGACGGAGAGCATGACCTCGCCGCTCTCCAGCAGCCAGCCGGAGATCTCCACCGGCAGCTCGGGTGGGGTGAACGAGGTCGCGTTCTCCAGGAGTTCGGCCAGCAGATGGCTGACGTCGTCGGCGGCGAACCCGGCGAGATGCGCGTGCGGCGGCAGCGCGGAGATACGCACCCGCTCGTACCGCTCGATCTCGCTCACGGCGGCGCGGACGACGTCGACGAGCGGGACGGGACCCGCGTGCTGGTGGCCGTGTTCGGCGCCGGCGAGGACGAGGAGGTTCTCGCTGTGCCGGCGCATGACGGTGGCGAAGTGGTCGAGCTTGAACAGGGTGGCGAGCCGGTCCGGGTCCTGCTCGCGCTCCTCCAGGCCTTCGATGACCGCGAGTTGACGCTCGACAAGACCGAGGGTGCGCAGCGCGAGGTTCACGAAGGTGCCGTGGATGCTGTGCCGGGTGCGCGTCAACTGGGCTGCGGCGTCGGCGAGTTCGGTGCGCAGTTCCTCGCGCGCGTCGGCCATCTTCTGGCGCTGGCCGACCAGGTGCTTACGGTCGGACTCCAGGGTGGCGATGCGCTCGTGGACGGCGAGGGCGCGGGCGTGCAGGGCGTTGACGGAGCGGACGACCTGGGCGAACTCGTCGTTGCGGCCGGTGAACTTGACGGGTTCCTCGGCGAGCGGGTCGGCGGCCTCGGCCAGCCTGGCGGTGCCCCGGCGCAGCACGGAGAGCGGGCGGGTGAGGGTGCGGGCCATGGCGGTGGCGATACCGACGGCGACCAGGAGGAGGGCGCCGAGGACGGCGATCCGGATCTCCAGCTCGGTGACGTCGTCGTCCCGGAGCTGGGCGAGGGCCTTGGTGCGCCGGTCGTAGAGGGAGGCCTCGACGCCGCGCATCAGTTCGACGCGGGCGGAGACTGCCGCGTCCACACCGCTGAGGCTGGTGGCGAGCTCGCTCGTGGACAGCGTGGCCTGGTCGGTGAGCGACGCGAGGTACTTGTCGGCGGTGTCGACCTCGGGTCCGGTGACCGTGGAGTCGTAGCTGCCGACGGCCGCCTCGGGGGCCGTCTCACGGAAGTCGGCGATCGCCGCGTCCGAGCGCAGCCGGGCCTGCTGGGCGGCGGCGCTGAGCGCGTTGCGTGTCCTGGCGTCGGCCGGTGAGGTGACGGTCTGCTCGGACGTCAGCCCGGTGACCGGGTCGTACACGCTCTCGGTGGACGTCGGCACGCTGAGCGCGGCGAGGAGGAGGCCCCGGGCGGCGGCGGCCTGCTGGACGGCGGAGTCGAGCTCGGCGAGGGCGTACGCGCCGGCGCCCGCGCGGGGCGGCTGCTTCTCGGCCAGCTGCTCGGCGAGGCGGTGCAGCCCGGCGATGGCGGCGGAGTACGTCTCGTGCGACTGGAGAGCGGTGCTCTTGCCGGTGAGCACCGCCTGGCGCAGCGCGGCGATGTCGTCGAGGTCCGCCCGGAGCGCGGCCGGGGTGTCCGGGTTCGCGCGCAGGTCGCCGACCTCGCGGTCGACGCGGGCGGCGCGCTGGTCGGAGGGCGCCTTCGCCTTGGGCCGACCGGCGGCGATGTAGACGGTGACCTCGTCGCGTTCGTCGGCGAGCGAGTGGGCGAGGGTCAGGGCGTCCTGGGTCTGCGTCGCGAGCGTCACCAGGTCCTGGGAGTCGTGGAGCTGGGAGGAGGCGGCGATGACGGACGGGGCACCGGCCCCGGCGATCGCGGCGGCCACGACGGCGACGGCCACGATGAGCCGGTTGCGGACGTGGCCGGGGCGACCCCGGCCCGCGGGATCGGTCGGGGCGTCACCGATAGCGCCCCCTGCGGGAGCTGTCTGCCTGCCTGTGCGCCGAGGCCGCGTCTTCTGCACCGGTGCTCGCATTCCTGACTCGTGTGCCCATGGGCCCGGGTGACGATCCGTCGGGACCCGGATGACGTTCCGTCAACTGCATGGCCGCCCGGATGGTTCTGGCCTGCCGCTCACAACCCGGTACGGTTCCGGTGCTCCGGCACGGTCCGGCTCCCGACCCTCCCATGCCGGTGGGCAGGGAGCGCGCGTCACCTGACCCGCCACTCGAAGGAGTGAACATCAAGGAGTCAACATCGGCGGGGAGTTGGCGGCAAGTTCCTCTGGCCTGTGCGCCCACCCCGCGCGGCGGACCGGTTGGACGTGGGCGGCGGGCTTTGACATTATCCGCAGCGACGTCTTCACGGAGTAGATCATTCCCTCCCAAAACAGGCGTCTGACCAGCGACTACACGCTGTTTCGGCAATCGTTGCCAGCCTTTCGGGAAGCTTGTGAAGGGCTCGTGCAGACTGTCCGGATGCGCACTGAACTCGTCACGGAACCCGGCGATCCGGGCCGCCCCAATGAGGACTTCGCGGCGATCGGGCTTCCCGCCTCCGGGCAGGGCGGTTCGCTCGTCCTCCTGGACGGGGTGACTCCCCCCAGGACGGGGACGGGTTGTCTGCATTCCGTCCCCTGGTTCACGGCCCGGCTCGGCGGCGCGCTGACCGAACTGTCTGTTTCACAACGGGATATGCCCCTCACCGAGGTACTGGCGGCCGCCCTCACTCGTACCGCCGCGGCCCACGCACAAACCTGTGACCTTTCTCACCCGCGCACACCCCAGGCGACCGTGGTTCTCGCCCGCTGGTCACGGGCGACCGTCGAGCACCTCGTCCTGTCCGACTCGGCTCTGCTGACCGAGTCCCCGGACGGCACGGTCACGGCCCACCTGGACGACCGTCTGTCCCGCGTGCCCCGGTCCTCGCTGGCCACGGACGCGATCGCCGACGCGACGGTACGCAACAAGGAGGGCGGCTTCTTCACGGCGGCGGCCGAACCGTCGGTGGCCTCCCGCGCGGTCACGGGCACGACCCCGCGCGCCGAGGTGCGCGCCCTGGCCGCCCTGACGGACGGGGCGACCCGGTGGGTGGAGAAGTTCGCCGAGGGCGACTGGACGGCCTGCTTCACCACCGTCCGCAAGGAGGGCGCGGGGGCGCTGGTGCACCGCGTCCGGGAGCTGGAGCGGGCGGACGCCGACGCGGGCCGGCCGCGCCTGCGCCGCAGCAAGACGCACGACGACGCGACGGTCGTGTACGTGGAGCTGTGACGCCCGGCGACGACGAACCGGGCGAAGGACCGGGCGAACTACCGGGGCCTACTTCTCCATGCCGAGGTTCAGCTGATGCAGCAGCCGGGCCAGTTCGGCCACCTCGACGCGGTCCCAGGCGGCCAGCTCACGCACGTACCGTGCCCGTCGCGCCTCCCGGACGGTACGGAAGCGGGCGCGGCCCTCGTCCGTGAGGTGGACGAGCCAGGCGCGACCGTCGGCCGGATCCGGTTCGCGGGCGACGAGGCCCAGCTCCTCCAGGGCGCGCAGCTGGCGGGACATGGTGGCCTTGCCGACGCCGATGTAGGCCGCGAGCTCGGTGGCACGCTGACGCCCGCACTCGTCGAGCCGCACCAGCAGCCCGTACGCCGACGACTCCAGGTCGGGATGGACCTCGCGGGCCATCTCCCCGGAGTTGGCCCGGGCGCGCCGCAGGAACACCGTCAACTCGCGCTCCAGGGCGAGGAATTCCCGCTCGACCCCGCTCCCGGGCGTCGGGGACTCGACATGCCGCCCGTCGAGGCGTCCCCCGCCGTTGCCGTCCTCGTGCACGTCAGCACCCCTGATCCGGTCTCACCGCTCGGAAAGTCTCCGTCGAACACGGCCATCGCCGCAGCTCGGACAGTATTTCGCAGGAACGGGGAGAGGGTGTCATCCAGGGTCCCCGCCAGTCCCGGCTCCGCGTACAGGAAGGCCCGGGCCCCCTACGGGACCCGGGCCCTACCCGACCGGCAGCGTCCGTCACGCCGCTGCCGGAACCCTCACCTCCGCCGGGTTCTCCGCCGGGGTGAGCGCCAGTTCGAGGACCTGGCGGACGTCCGTGACGGCGTGGACGTCGAGCTTCTCCAGGACCTCGGCCGGGACGTCGTCCAGGTCGGCCTCGTTGCGCTTCGGGATGATCACGGTGGTGACGCCGGCCCGGTGCGCGGCGAGCAGCTTCTGCTTCACACCGCCGATGGGCAGCACCCGCCCGGTCAGCGAGACCTCACCGGTCATGGCGACGTCCGTGCGGACGAGCCGCCCGCTGAGGAGCGAGGCGAGTGCGGTCGTCATGGTGACGCCCGCACTCGGACCGTCCTTGGGCACCGCACCCGCCGGGAAGTGGATGTGCACGCCCCGGTCCTTCAGGTCACCGACCGGCAGTTCCAGTTCGGCACCGTGCGAGCGCAGGAAGGAGAGCGCGATCTGCGCGGACTCCTTCATCACGTCACCCAGCTGCCCGGTGAGCGTGAGCCCCGCCGCCCCGGTCTCCGGGTCGGCGAGTGACGCCTCGACGTAGAGGACGTCACCCCCGGCCCCGGTGACCGCGAGTCCGGTCGCCACACCCGGTACGGCGGTGCGCCGCTCGGCCGGGTCCGTGGCGGACTCGGGCACGTGGTGGGGCCGCCCGATGAGGCCGCGCAGGTCGTCCTCCGTGACGGTGAACGGCAGCTTCCGCTCCCCGAGTTCGTGCTGTGCGGCGACCTTGCGCAGCAGTCGCGCGATGGACCGCTCCAGGTTGCGGACGCCGGCCTCGCGGGTGTACTCCCCGGCGAGCTTGCGCAACGCGCCCTCGTCGAGGGTGACTTCGGGGCTCTCCAGGCCGGCCCGCTCCAACTGCCGTGGCAGCAGGTGGTCCCGGGCGATGACGACCTTCTCGTCCTCCGTGTACCCGTCCAGCCGGACGAGTTCCATCCGGTCGAGCAGGGCCTCGGGAATGGCTTCGAGGACGTTGGCCGTCGCGAGGAACACGACGTCGCTGAGGTCGAGTTCGACTTCGAGGTAGTGGTCGCGGAAGGTGTGGTTCTGCGCCGGGTCGAGGACTTCGAGCAGCGCGGCGGCGGGGTCGCCCCGGAAGTCGGAGCCGACCTTGTCGATCTCGTCGAGGAGAACGACGGGGTTCATCGACCCGGCTTCCTTGATGGCCCGCACGATACGACCGGGCAGCGCGCCGACATACGTACGCCGGTGCCCCCGGATCTCCGCCTCGTCCCTGACTCCGCCGAGCGCCACGCGGACGAACTTCCGCCCCATGGCGTGCGCGACGGACTCACCGAGACTGGTCTTGCCGACGCCGGGCGGCCCGACGAGCGCGAGCACGGCGCCACCACGGCGCCCGCCCACGACCCCGAGTCCGCGCTCGGCGCGCCGCTTGCGCACGGCGAGGTACTCGGTGATGCGTTCCTTCACGTCCTGCAGGCCCGCGTGCTCGGCGTCGAGCACGGTCTGGGCGCCCTGGATGTCGTACTCGTCCTGGGTCCGCTCGTTCCAGGGGAGTTCGAGGACGGTGTCGAGCCAGGTCCGGATCCAGCCGCCCTCGGGCGACTGGTCGGAGGACCGCTCCAGCTTGTCGACCTCCTTGAGAGCCGCCTCGCGCACGTTCTCCGGCAGATCGGCGGCCTCGACGCGGGCCCGGTAGTCGTCGGACTCCTCGCCGTCCTGCTCGCCGTTGATGTCGCGCAGTTCCTTGCGCACGGCTTCCAGCTGCTTGCGGAGCAGGAACTCCCGCTGCTGCTTGTCGACGCCCTCCTGGACGTCCTTCGCGATGGTCTCGGCGACGTCCTGCTCGGCGAGGTGGTCGCGCAGCTGCTGGGTGGCGAGCTTCAGCCGGGCCACCGGGTCGGTGGTCTCCAGGAGCTCGATCTTCTGGTCGGTGCTGAGGAAGGGGGAGTATCCGGAGTTGTCGGCAAGGGTGGAGACGTCGTCGATGGCCTGAACGCGGTCGACGACCTGCCAGGCGCCGCGCTTGCGCAGCCAGGCAGTGGCAAGAGCCTTGTATTCCTTGGCAAGTTCGGTGACGTGACCGGGTACCGGGTCCGGGACGGTCTCGTCGATCCGCGTCCCCTCCACCCACAGTGCGGCCCCCGGGCCGGTGGTACCGGCACCGATCCGCACGCGTCCCCGGGCTCGGATGAGGGCCCCCGGGTCCCCGTCGGCGAGCCGGCCGACCTGTTCGACGGTGCCGAGGACACCGGTGCTCGGGTATGTCCCGTCGATGCGCGGCACGAGCAGCACCCTGGGCTTGCCGGACTCGGTGCGCGCGGCGGCCTGGGCGGCCTCCACAGCGACCCGCACATCGGCGTCGTTCAGGTCCAGCGGAACAACCATGCCGGGCAGCACGACCTCGTCGTCGAGCGGCAGCACGGGCAGGATGAGCGGTGTGAACGCCGTGGACTCAGTAGGCATGATCTCCCCTTCTGCACTCAAGTTGAGCTATGCCGACTCAATGCTTGACGGGGGCCGATTGTTCCCCGGGACGTGTTCGCCGTGAGCGATCACGTCTGCCGCGCCGGTCGATCATCCGCGTACAGTCGCCCACGTAACACTCATTAGCGGAGATCAACCATTACACAAGGAGTGCGCGTGGACGGCACCGTGCGGGCCTGGGTCGACGGCTGGGTGGTCTCACGCGGGGCGTCGCCGCCGCTGGTCGAGCCCTGGGGATACACGATCGACGTGGGCACGGCCCGAGCCGTCACCCGGCACGTCCTGGGCGCGGTGAACGACGGCGTCGAGGAGCGGACCGTCCGGAAGGTGGCCGACGCCGTGACCGGGGCGGGCGTGTGGCTCAAGGTGTTCGACGACCCGGCGACGATCGGCGGATGGCTCGGCGAAGACTGGTCGGTCGACCCGGAGCCGGGTTACCTCATGTCGGTCCCGCTGACCGCCTCGGAGGCACCGGCCGCCCCCGACGGCTACCGGGTCCGCACCTGGACGCGCGGCGGCGTCACGCGCGTGATGCTCGCGGCGGCCGACGGTTCCTGGGCGGCCCGCGGCCAGATCGCCCCCACCGGCCGGACGGCTGTCGTCGACCAGGTGGAGACCTCCCCCGCGCACCGGCGCCGGGGCCTGGGCGCCTTCGTGATGCGAACGCTCTCACGGGAGGCGTTCACCCAGGGCGCGGAGAGAGGCGTACTGGCCGGAACTCCCGAGGGACGGGCGCTGTACGAGTCGCTGGGCTGGCACGTGGAGGCGCACCTGACGAGCGCGACGTTCACGGGGACGGCCGTCGACGAGCCCTAGTCCGGCCTCCGCCACCGACGCACCCAGGGCCAGGTGGCGACCCCGATGGCCAGCGCTGTCACGTGCCCCCAGTTGGTCATCGGATCGGTGTAGGCGATCAGGTCCTGCACCAGCGTCCCGCCGAACAGCACCAGCGACGGCCACCCCAGCCAGGGCCGCAGTAGTCCCGCCAGCGCCCCCACACTCGCCGCGACCCCGAAACTGATCCCGTAGTCGAGCCGGTGCAGCGAACTCTGGGGCAGCCACCCCACCAGCACCCCGAGCCCCACCGGCACCTCGGTCGCGAGGGTGGCCAGCACATGCCCGAGCGCGAACACCCAGGCGGTACGCAGCCCGCCGATCCGCCGCTCCAGCGCCGTAAGTACAAGGAGGAAGACGACGCCGTACGGCGAGGTCACGCCTCCCACGACCCACAGCGCGCTGGCGACCAGCACGAACACGGGCGTCCGCAGGAGGTGGGCGACATCCGTGCTGGTGCCCTGATGGAGGGCGTGCACCAGGGCGGGGTCCGCGTGTTCGGCCACGTAGGCCGTGACCAGCAGGACGGCCGCGTACGTGAAGGTGAACGGAGTGCCCGTGGGGGTGGGGACAAGGTGCCAGGGGCGGAAAACCCGCCTCCCGGGGACAGCGGCCGCCGGGACCACCGGCCGCGCGGACACGGCTTCCGCCGGCCCCCGCTGCCTCGGCATCCCGTCCAGCAGGCGCACGCCTTCCGCGACGGGCGCGCCCGGGAGCGCCGGCGAACCCGACGTCACGTCGCCCTTCGCGTCGACCCGTTCCACAGTGAGGCGCTCCTTCCGCTTCACCCCACCCTTCGCCTCCACCCACGCGGTTGTCTGTGACCCGCGCCACGCCACCGCCGATTCACAGCAAGCCGACAGGCCCCGTAAAGGCCGGGCTCATCCAGCCGCACTGCGCCAAGATGTCCCCATGACCCACCCGACCACCTCCTACGGCGCCCCCGAAGTCCTGGACCGGCAGCAGGGACCGTACGGCGAAGTCGTGCTGCGACGGCACGGAGAGTTACTGCAGATCATCGCCAACGGGTGCTTCCTGATGGACACTTCGGACGGCCGGTCCGAGCGCCTGCTCGTCGACGCCGCCCTCGACGCGCTCACTCCCGGCTCCCGGGCCTCCTTCCCGCACGTCCTCATCGGCGGTCTCGGCGTCGGGTTCTCGCTCGCGCACGCCGCGGCCGACCCCCGCTGGGGCGGCATCACCGTCGTCGAGCGTGAACCGGCGATCATCGGATGGCATCGCGACGGGCCACTGTCGGGGCTTTCGGCCCGCGCC
This sequence comes from Streptomyces turgidiscabies Car8, assembly GCF_000331005.1. Classification (GTDB taxonomy): domain Bacteria; phylum Actinomycetota; class Actinomycetes; order Streptomycetales; family Streptomycetaceae; genus Streptomyces; species Streptomyces turgidiscabies. The sequence continues at coordinate 9,827 of NZ_AEJB01000676.1, read as the reverse complement.
CTCTCCGATCCGCGCACCGAGGTCGTCGCAGCCGACCTGGTGAGGTACGTCAATGAGACCTCCGCCACATTTGACGCGCTGTGTCTCGACATCGACAACGGCCCCGACTGGACCGTCACGGAGGACAATCAGGGCCTGTATTCGCAGGCCGGACTGGCAAGCTGCGCAAGGGTGTTGAGGCCGGGCGGGGTGCTCGCGGTGTGGTCGGCGCAACCCTCTCGGGAATTTGAGCAAACTCTACGGAATGCCGGGTTCCGGGCAGTACGCACCGAAGAGATCCCCGTTGCCCGGGGAGTCCCCGACGTCGTCCACCTCGCCGTCGGGCCTGGATAGCCCCCACGCGGTGACTGCCCGTACTCTGCTTCCCTGACGCCGATCACTCATCCGATCAGTCGTGCGTCAATCGCAGTCATGCGCGGACAAGCGCAGCCAAGGAACCACCCCACTGGTTCCGGAAAGCACACTTCAGGGACGGGCGATGGAGCAGACACACACCTCCCAGAACGGCGCGACGGCGACACCTGGCGCCCAGCGCCGGGTACTCGTGGTCGAGGACGATCCGACGATCGTCGACGCCATCGCGGCCCGTCTGCGCGCCGAGGGATTTCTCGTGCAGACCGCCGGTGACGGACCGGCCGCCGTCGACACCGCTGAGGCCTGGCAGCCCGATCTGCTGATCCTCGACATCATGCTGCCCGGCTTCGACGGGCTCGAAGTATGCAGGCGGGTGCAGGCCCAGCGGGCCGTGCCCGTCCTGATGCTCACCGCGCGCGACGACGAGACCGACATGCTGGTCGGACTCGGGGTCGGCGCCGACGACTACATGACGAAGCCCTTCTCCATGCGTGAACTGGCCGCGCGGGTGCATGTGCTGCTGCGCCGGGTCGAGCGTGCCGCCATCGCCGCGTCGACGCCGCGCTCCGGCATCCTGCGCCTCGGCGAGCTGGAGATCGACCACGCGCAGCGACGGGTGCGGGTGCGCTCCGAGGACGTGCATCTCACGCCCACCGAGTTCGACCTGCTCGTCTGTCTGGCCAACACGCCCCGCGCCGTTCTCTCGCGCGAGCAGCTGCTCGCCGAGGTCTGGGACTGGGCGGACGCCTCCGGCACCAGGACCGTCGACAGCCACATCAAGGCGCTGCGCCGGAAGATCGGCGCCGAGCGGATCCGTACGGTGCACGGGGTCGGCTACGCACTGGAGACACCGACGCCATGAACCTGGGGCGGCCGGCCGCACGGAGGAGCCCCGGGGAACCCTGGGGCGGCGTACGCCCGTTCTCGATCAAGACCAAGCTGGGCGCACTGGTCGTCGTCTCGGTGCTGATCACCACCGGTCTGTCGATGATCGCGGTGCACACCAAGACGGAGCTCCGCTTCATCACGGTCTTCTCGATGATCGCCACACTGTTGATAACGCAGTTCGTGGCACATTCGCTCACCGCGCCGCTGGACGACATGAACGCGGTGGCCCGCTCCATCTCGCAGGGCGACTACACACGCCGGGTGCGCGAGAACCGCTGGGACGAACTGGGCGACCTGGCCCAGACGATCAACGTCATGGCGGACGAGCTGGAGGCCCAGGACCGTCAGCGCAAGGAGCTGGTGGCGAACGTCTCGCACGAGCTGCGCACCCCGATCGCGGGCCTCCGCGCGGTCCTGGAGAACGTCGTGGACGGGGTCTCGGCCGCCGATCCGGAGACGATGCGTACGGCGCTCAAGCAGACCGAGCGCCTCGGCCGGCTGGTGGAGACCCTGCTGGACCTCTCCCGGCTGGACAACGGGGTCGTACCGCTGCGCAAGCGCCGGTTCGAGGTCTGGCCGTATCTCTCCGGTGTGCTCAAGGAGGCCAACATGCTGGCCTCCACGCGCGCGGGCATCGCGTCCGGGTCCGGCGGTCACACCCGTAACGACGTCCATCTGCACCTCGACGTCAACCCGCCCGAGCTGGTCGCGCACGCCGACCCGGAGCGTCTCCACCAGGTCGTCGCCAACCTGATCGACAACGCGGTCAAGCACAGCCCTCCGCACGGCCGGGTCACGGTGAAGGCACGGCGCGGAACGCCGGCCGAGTCACTGGAGCTGGAGATCCTGGACGAGGGTCCGGGCATTCCGCGCTCGGAGTGGCACCGGGTCTTCGAACGGTTCAACCGCGGTGGCGTCAGCGCACCGCACGGGCCGGGCAGTGACGGCGGTACGGGTCTCGGGCTGGCGATCGCCCGCTGGGCGGTCGATCTGCACGGCGGCCGGATCGGTGTGGCCGAATCCGAGCGGGGTTGCCGGATTTTGGTCACCCTTCCGGGAGAGTCATCCGTCCCAAGTTGACGTAAAGTTCGAAGCGGAGCCGCAAGATCCACCTGACATCCCCGCTGACGGACGCGCGTGGACACGTGTGATTGCTCACAGGCCCGCGCATTTCGTGCGCCCGGGCGACAATTTGCGTTTCCCTCACGTGTCTCATTCGGACCGGAACCCCGCTTGTTTCCCGCCATTTCACCCCCCGAAACCCGATTCTCGATGTGACTTACGCGACGTTGAACGGACCCGGACTGACCTTTCGGCCACGGGGGCGTAGCCTTGATTCCCGCTGTCCATCACCTTGTGAAGCCACCATGTGAAGCGGAAGAGGGCGGTTGCCGCCGTGTCGCCACAGTCCCCCAGTAACTCATCGAGCATCTCGACCGACGAAGGCTCAGGTAACCCTGCGGCCGCGTTCGGACCGAACGAGTGGCTCGTCGACGAGATCTATCAGCAGTACCTCCAGGACCCGAATTCCGTAGACCGTGCCTGGTGGGACTTCTTCGCCGACTACAAGCCCGGGGCGGCCGCCGTCCCCACGGCTACGGCGGGTACTGCGGCCGCGGGGGCCGCAGAGACCACCCCGACCCCCCAGGCCGCCCCCGCGGCGCCCGTCGCCCCGACCGTGCCCGCACCCGCCCCTGCGGCCGCTCCCAGGCCCGCCGCGGCCGCTCCGGCAGCCGCCCCGGCTGCTCCGGTCGCGAAGCCCGCTGCGGCGGCGCCCGCACCGGCCGTCGCCAAGCCCCCGGCCGCTCCCGCGCCCCAGGCCGCGGACGGCCCGGAGTTCGTGACGCTGCGCGGCCCGTCCGCGGCCGTGGCGAAGAACATGAACGCCTCGATCGAGGTGCCCACGGCCACGTCCGTGCGCGCGGTCCCGGTGAAGCTGCTCTTCGACAACCGCATCGTCATCAACAACCACCTGAAGCGTGCCCGGGGCGGGAAGATCTCCTTCACCCACCTCATCGGCTACGCGATGGTGCAGGCCATCAAGGTCATGCCGTCGATGAACTACTCCTTCCAGGAGAAGGACGGCAAGCCCACCCTCGTCAAGCCGGCGCACGTCAACTTCGGCCTGGCCATCGACCTGGTGAAGCCCAACGGCGACCGCCAGCTCGTCGTGGCCGGCATCAAGAAGGCCGAGACGCTGAACTTCTTCGAGTTCTGGCAGGCCTACGAGGACATCGTCCGCCGCGCCCGCGACGGCAAGCTGACGATGGACGACTTCACCGGCGTCACGGTCTCCCTGACCAACCCCGGCGGCCTCGGCACCGTCCACTCGGTCCCGCGTCTGATGCCCGGTCAGTCGGTCATCATGGGCGTCGGTTCCATGGACTACCCGGCCGAGTTCCAGGGCACGTCCCAGGACACCCTGAACAAGCTCGGTATCGCGAAGGTCATGACGCTCACGTCGACCTACGACCACCGGGTCATCCAGGGCGCCGCGTCGGGCGAGTTCCTGCGTGTCGTCGCCAACTCCCTCCTCGGGGAGAACGGCTTCTACGACGAGATCTTCGAGGCGCTGCGCATCCCCTACGAGCCGGTCCGCTGGCTCAAGGACATCGACGCCAGCCACGACGACGACGTCACCAAGGCCGCCCGGGTCTTCGAGCTGATCCACTCCTACCGGGTCCGCGGCCACGTCATGGCCGACACCGACCCGCTGGAGTACCGCCAGCGCAAGCACCCCGACCTGGACATCACCGAGCACGGGCTCACCCTCTGGGACCTCGAGCGCGAGTTCGCCGTCGGCGGCTTCGCGGGCAAGTCCCTGATGAAGCTGCGCGACATCCTCGGCGTGCTGCGCGACTCGTACTGCCGCACCACCGGCGTCGAGTTCATGCACATCCAGGACCCGAAGCAGCGCAAGTGGATCCAGGACCGCATCGAGCGCCCCCACTCCAACCCGGAGCGCGAGGAGCAGCTGCGCATCCTGCGCCGCCTGAACGCGGCGGAGGCCTTCGAGACCTTCCTGCAGACGAAGTACGTCGGCCAGAAGCGCTTCTCCCTGGAGGGCGGCGAGTCCGTCATCCCGCTGCTCGACGCGGTCATCGACAGCGCGGCCGAGTCGCGCCTCGACGAGGTCGTCATCGGCATGGCCCACCGCGGCCGGCTGAACGTCCTGGCGAACATCGTCGGCAAGTCGTACGCCCAGATCTTCCGGGAGTTCGAGGGCAACCTCGACCCGAAGTCGATGCACGGCTCCGGCGACGTGAAGTACCACCTGGGCGCCCAGGGCGTGTTCACGGGCCTGGACGGCGAGCAGATCAACGTCTCGCTGGCCGCCAACCCGTCCCACCTGGAGACGGTCGACCCGGTCATCGAGGGCATCGCCCGCGCCAAGCAGGACATCATCAACAAGGGCGGCACGGACTTCACGGTCCTGCCGGTCGCCCTGCACGGTGACGCGGCCTTCGCGGGCCAGGGCGTGGTGGCCGAGACCCTCAACATGTCGCAGCTGCGCGGTTACCGCACCGGCGGCACGGTCCACATCGTCATCAACAACCAGGTCGGCTTCACCGCCGCCCCGGAGTCGTCGCGCTCCTCCATGTACGCCACCGACGTGGCCCGCATGATCGAGGCGCCGATCTTCCACGTGAACGGCGACGACCCCGAGGCCGTCGTCCGCGTCGCCCGGCTGGCCTTCGAGTTCCGGCAGGCGTTCAACAAGGACGTCGTCATCGACCTCATCTGCTACCGCCGCCGCGGTCACAACGAGTCGGACAACCCGGCGTTCACGCAGCCCCTGATGTACGACCTGATCGACAAGAAGCGCTCGGTGCGCAAGCTCTACACCGAGTCCCTCATCGGTCGCGGCGACATCACCCTGGAAGAGGCCGAGCAGGCCCTGCAGGACTTCCAGGGCCAGCTGGAGAAGGTCTTCACGGAGGTCCGCGAGGCGGTCTCGCAGGCTCCCGAAGCCCATGTCCCGGACCCGCAGGCCGAGTTCCCGGTTGCCGTGCAGACCGCGATCTCCCAGGAGGTCGTCAAGCGCATCGCCGAGTCCCAGGTCAACATCCCCGACCAGGTCACCGTCCACCCGCGCCTGCTGCCGCAGCTGCAGCGCCGCGCGGCGATGATCGAGGACGGCACGATCGACTGGGGCATGGGCGAGACTCTCGCCATCGGCTCGCTGCTCCTCGAGGGCACTCCGGTCCGCCTCTCCGGCCAGGACTCCCGCCGGGGCACGTTCGGCCAGCGCCACGCGGTACTGATCGACCGGGTCACGGGCGGGGACTACACCCCCCTCCAGTACCTCTCGGACGACCAGGCCCGCTACAACGTCTACGACTCGCTTCTCTCCGAGTACGCGGTCATGGGCTTCGAGTACGGCTACTCGCTGGCCCGTCCCGAGTCCCTGGTGATGTGGGAGGCGCAGTTCGGCGACTTCGTCAACGGCGCGCAGACGGTGGTCGACGAGTACATCTCGGCGGCGGAGCAGAAGTGGGGCCAGACGTCCGGCGTCACGCTCCTGCTCCCCCACGGCTACGAGGGCCAGGGCCCGGACCACTCCTCGGCCCGTATCGAACGGTTCCTGCAGCTCTGCGCCCAGAACAACATGACGGTCGCTCAGCCGACGCTCCCGTCGAACTACTTCCACCTCCTGCGGTGGCAGGTGCACAACCCGCACCACAAGCCGCTGGTGGTCTTCACCCCGAAGTCGATGCTCCGCCTCAAGGCGGCGGCGTCGAAGGCGGAGGAGTTCACGTCGGGCGCCTTCCGTCCGGTCATCGGCGACGAGTCCGTCACCGCGGCCGACGTCCGCAGGGTCGTCTTCTGCGCCGGCAAGCTCTACTACGACCTTGAGGCCGAGCGGAAGAAGCGCGGCAACACGGACACGGCGATCATCCGCATCGAGCGCCTGTACCCCCTCCCGGGTGCGGAACTCCAGGCGGAGATCGCCAAGTACCCGAACGCAGAGAAGTACCTGTGGGCGCAGGAGGAGCCGGCGAACCAGGGCGCGTGGCCCTTCATCGCCCTCAACCTGATCGACCACCTGGACCTGGCGGTCGGCGCGGACATCCCGCACGGCGAGCGCCTGAGGCGCATCTCGCGCCCGGCGGGCTCGTCCCCGGCGGTGGGTTCGGCGAAGCGCCACCAGGCGGAGCAGGAGCAGCTGGTGCGTGAGGTGTTCGAGGCCTGAGCCTCTGAACACGCCTGACGGCACAGGGCCCGGCACCGGAATTCGGTGCCGGGCCTTCGTCATGTGCCGTCGGGGCGGCTCCGCATAACCTTGAGAGGTACGACCGGTGACCCCGGGCCCCGGGCCCTGATCGCCGGTCTCCCCACCACCGACCCGAGCAGTCCCCAGGAGAACATCCGTGTACTTCACCGACCGAGGCATCGAAGAACTCGAGAAGCGGCGCGGCGAGGAGGAGGTCACCTTCGAGTGGCTCGCCGAGCAGCTGCGGACCTTCGTCGACCTCAATCCCGACTTCGAGGTACCGGTGGAGCGCCTGGCGACCTGGCTGGCCCGCCTGGACGACGAGGACGACGAGTAGGCAGGACCGCGACAGGCCGGGCCGGGGTGGGCCGCGTCCCCTGACGAGTGTCTTGACTTCCCGTGAGCGCGATATATCGTGAATAGCAGAAGACGCGATATGGCGCGTTGCGTTCTGTCGCCTTCGGCTGTCGAGCGTGTCCGTTCACCCAGGGGGTCCGCATCATGTCCACCACGTCCGAGTGGTCCGTCAAAGAGCCCGGCAAGCTCACCTTCGACGAACCGGTCACAGGCCTGCACGTACGCATCGTCAACGGAACAGTGAACGTCGTGGGCACCGAGGAGAGTTCCGCCCGTCTGGAGGTCTCCGAGATCGAGGGCCCACCCCTGGTGGTGACCCAGGAGAACGGCGTCCTGACGGTGGCGTACGAGGACCTGCCCTGGAAGGGCCTCCTCAAGTGGCTGGACCGCAAGGGCTGGCGCCGCAGCGCGGTCGTCTCCCTGGCCGTCCCGGCACACACCCGTGTCGAGGTGGGCGTGGTCGGCGCCGGCGCGGTGGTCTCGGGGGTCGACGGTCCGACGGTGGTGAAGGGCGTCACCGGCGACACGACACTCGTCGGCCTGTCCGGCCCGGTCCGCGCCGACACGGTCTCGGGCAACCTGGAGGCCCAGGCGGTCACGGGCGACCTGCGGTTCAACTCCGTCTCCGGCGACCTCACCGTCGTCGAGGGCTCCGGACCCTCCGTGCGCGCGGAGTCGGTGAGCGGCTCCATGATCGTCGACCTCGACCCGGAGGGGCCGACGGACGTGCAGCTGACCAACGTCTCGGGTGAGATCGCCATCCGGCTCCCTCATCCGGCGGACGCCGACGTGGAGGCCAACACGGCGAGCGGCAAGATCTCGAACGCCTTCGACGGCCTCCGCGTCCACGGCCAGTGGGGCGCCCACCGCGTCACGGGCCGCCTGGGCGCGGGCACGGGCAAGCTGCGGGCGACGACGGTCTCCGGCTCCATCGCCCTGCTCCGCCGCCCCCAGCGGGAGGACGAGCCGGCCGACTCCACCCCCGCCGGCTCCACCCCGGCCGCCGGGAACCCGTCCGCCCCGGGTGACGATTCAGGATCCACGAACAAGAAGGTGCTCTGACATGCCTCCCGTCTTCGCCCACGGCCGTCTGCGTCTCTACCTGCTGAAGCTGCTGGACGAGGCTCCCCGCCACGGCTACGAGGTGATCCGCCTCCTGGAGGAACGCTTCCAGGGGCTGTACGCGCCGTCGGCGGGCACCGTGTACCCGCGCCTGGCCAAGCTGCAGGCCGAGGGCCTGGTCACGCACACCACCGAGGGCGGCCGAAAGGTGTACGCGATCACGGACGCGGGCCGCGCCGAGCTGGCCGACCGCAGCGGTGAACTGGCCGACCTGGAACTGGAGATCCGCGAGTCGGTGGCCGAACTCGCCGCCGAGATCCGGGCCGACGTCCGGGGCGCGGCGGGCGACCTGCGCCGGGAGGTGCGCGCGGCGGCGAGCGAGGCCCGCAGCGGCCCCGGAGCCGCGCAGGGCGCCCCGTTCGGGGACCACGCGGACGTCGGTGACAAGGAGGCGTGGCGCGCCGCGAAGGAGGAGATGCGGCGAGCCAAGCAGGAGTGGAAGGAACAGGCCCGGCGCGCGAAGGACGAGAGCCGCCGCGCCCGTGAGGAGGCCCAGCGGGCCAGGCGCCAGGCCAAGGAGGCCCAGGAACACGCCCGCGCCCAGGCCCAGGAAGAGGTCCAGCGCATCGCCAGGCGCGTCCAGGAGCAGGTCCAGGACCACTTCACGAGGGGCGACTGGCCGACAGGCGTCCGGGAGGGTCTGACCGAACTGGCCAAGGAGTTCGGCGAGTTCGGAAAGGACTTCGGCAAGAACCTCGGCAAGGACATCGGCCAGGGCCTGGGCAAGGACTTCGGTTTCCCCCGCCCGGGCGGCACCGCGGCCCCCACGGCCCCGGGACGGGAGCACCCGGAGTACACGGACACTCCCCCGGACTTCCCGGCCGGCTACGAACCGCCGACCTGGGCCCACGAGGACTCCACCGGCAACCCGGCCCGCGACCTGGACCGCCTCCTCGACCGCTTCCGCGACGGCATCCGCGACACGGCCCGCGACCACGGCGTCACGGAACCCCAGGTCCACGAGATCCGCGGCCATCTGTCCGCGGCGGCGGCACTGGTGGAGGCGACCTTGCGGACACCGAAGCCATGAGGCAGAAGGAGATGCAGAAGGCTCCTCCTCAGCCCGCCTTCGCCTCGCCCTCGCCGTACAGCACCCGGCTCAGACCGCCGTATGTGACTCCCTGATCGGCGAGGACCTCTGACGGCACCCCCGGGCGAGCCGTCAGGGCCAGGAGGATGTGCTCGTCGCCGATCCGTCGGTCCCGGTGGGCCACGGCGATGCGCAGGCACCTCTCCAGCACCTCCTTGGCATCCCGGCCGAAGGGTCGCCGCCCCGACGACCACCATCCTCTGTCCTGAGGGCCGCCCGACATCGCGCCGACGCCGTGCACCTCCTCGACGCGGGAGACGATGTCGGACACGTCGATGCCGAGCCCGGCGAGGGCATCGGCCTCGGCCTGGGACAGTCCGGCGCGGCGCCGGGCGTCGGCGAGGGCGGCCTTCACCGACTCCTTGCGGTCGGCGAGGCCGAGCGAGGCCAGCGCGAAGGAGGCCCTACTGGCTTCCCGGTCGAGCAGCGCGAGCAGCAGATGCTCGGCGTCGACGAACCGACTGCCGGCGCGCTCGGAGTGCTCGACGGCACCCTGCACCACAGCGCGCGCATCGCTCGTGAACCGTTCGAACATCACTGCCTCCCGTGCTTCTTGTGGACGGCCTGCCTGCTGACACCGAGTTCCGCGGCGATCTCCTGCCACGACCAGCCCTGGTTGCGCGCGCTGCGCACCTGCACGGACTCCAACTGCTCGACCAGCTTCCGCAGCGCGGAGACGGCCCGCAGTCCGATCCGCGGATCACGGTCACCCGCGCGCTCGGCGAGATCTGTTGCTTCGGTCATGACGTCAACATAGGTTGACACCGATGAGCCTGTCAACTCTGGTTGACAGGCTCGGAT
>NZ_AEJB01000675.1 GCF_000331005.1 Streptomyces turgidiscabies Car8 | reverse complement strand
TGACAGGCGCAGGGTGCCGTCCACCCGGATGTTGTCCTGGTTGAGGCGGAACGCCGGGGTGTTGTAGGGGAAGTGGCCGATCAGGCCCGCCGTTCCGCCGTTGCCGTACTGGAGAGTGGCTCCCCGCTCGACCGTCACCGCCGGTGCGTCGGGGTTCGTCACCGTGACGTACGGGTGGTTGCCGCCCGGGATGCTCACCTTCTGCCCCTGCCGGGACCTGGGCAGCGTGAAGTCGCTGTCCCTCGTCAGGATCAGGGTGCCCGTGCCGCGCACGGTGAGG
>NZ_AEJB01000674.1 GCF_000331005.1 Streptomyces turgidiscabies Car8 | reverse complement strand
CATCGGCATGCGGGCGGGCCGCCAGGGACCGGCTACCAGGCGGCGCCGGCCTTCGCCGCGTGCTGCTCGGAGGGCAGCAGGACCCACAGGGCTATGTAGAGCACGAACTGCGGGCCGGGCAGCAGACACGAGAGCACGAAGATCACGCGCATCGTCGTCGTGGAGATGCCGAAGCGCCGTGCCAGCGCGGCACACACTCCGCCGATCATGCGGCCGTTGGTGGGGCGGGCAAGGGCGGTCATGGCGTCTCCTCGGTGAGTGCAGTGTCGGCTGCGGTGCGGGGACCGGCTTGTCCGGCCCCCTCATCTGTACTCAACGTTACGGACGCACAACGGGCGAAGCATCGCTCTACGGGGCGATCCCGACCCTGGGAATCGTCGGGGTCCTACCCTGAGTCGCGTCCTCCGTGCGGATGGCCGCCCGGCGCCTGCGGTCGCTCCTGCGACGGAGCCAGGACCGTACGGCGGGCACCACGGCGACATGCGCGAGGCCCACGCCGACGGTGTTCAGGAGCAGCGAGTCGACGTCCACGACCTGACCGGGCACGCCCGTCTGCAACAGCTCGATGCCGAGCGAGATCATGGCACCCGCGATGACCGTACGGACGAGCGAGGCGAGCGGCGAGACGTCGAGCCGTCCGCCCGCCATCGGCAGCAGCACACCCAGCGGAGCCAGCAGCGCGAGCCCCTGCGCGATGCGCCGGGCGGCCTCCAGCCAGCCGAGGGTCAGATCGGCGCGGATGCCCGCGAAGGGCTGCAGGTTGGGTGGCAGCTGCCACGGGATGTCGAGCGGACGCAGCGTGATCCAGGCGACGAGCGCGAGATGGGCGACGAGGAGGACACCTCCCGCCGCACGGATGCGATTCGCGGCACTTTCGCCGCCCGAGCGTTGACGCTGCACGCCCCCCAAGACGCGAGGGTCGGCACGATCGGTTCCGGGTTGCCCCATTGCAGGGGGGTGAGTCGTGTGCCACACGAAGCGCTCCGCTGCAAGCGCCGTGACAGACAGTCGGCCGGGTGCGCGTTCGTCGTGGCTTGTCGCGCAGTCCCCGCGCCCCTCAAGGGGGCGCGGTGCGCGCCCCCTTGCCATACGGGAAGTGTCGTGACAGGTAGTCCGTCGGCTGCGGCGCCGATGTGGCTTGTCGCGCAGTTCCCCGCGCCCCTGGAGGGGCGCGGTGCGCGCTCAGCCGCCGTCCACCCCCGACGACGGCGGCACCTGTGCCCCGGGCCGGGAGCGGACCTCAGGCGTGCACGAGTACCGCCGCAGCGGGCCGGCGGCCGGGCCGCCCAGGACGACGGAGCCGTCCCCCTCGGCGGCGGCGGAGTCGGAGAACGTGCAGACGATCTGGGCGAGGGCGTACGACGCGAGGTCCGCCGGAGGCGTGCTCAGCCGCAGGGTGTCCTCGGGGTCCCGCGGGCCCGGGCCGCTCACGCTCATCCCGCCGCGCACGTCCGTCGTGTACCCGGCCTCGGTCTCGCTCGCCCGAGGCGTCCTGGCCAGCTCGTCCAGCAGCCCCTGGGCCACCAGGACGCGCCGCTCCGCCTCCGCCGTACCGTCCGGGACGCGCACCGTGCGGTCGACGGTCACCAGCTGGGAGGCGCACAGCAGGAACACCTGGACCGGCACGCCCGCCGCCGTCTCCGGGGCGCCGCCCGACGCGGAGGGATTGGAGGCGTCGGAGAGGGAGCACGGGACGCGGGAGGGCGCCGGACCGAAGTCCGTGGGGACCTCGGTGGCCCGGATCCCGCACCCGGCCAGCAGCACCGCGAGCAGCGGCACGGCCAGTGGTACGGCCAGCCAGGGCCGTGCGCCACGTACGCCATGTACGCCGTGTGAGTCAGGTATGCCGTGTACGTCTTTCGCGCCCCCTGCAGGCCGCACGTTCCGTAGCCTCCGTACGTTCGTCACGCGCTCTCCCCGTCGACGTTCGCGCCGTTCGGCTCGGCCGGGGTCTCCGTCAGGGCCGACGGGTCCCTGGGCAGCCGCAGGGTGAACACCGCGCCGCCCTTCGGGGAGTTCGCGGCGGTGATCTCGCCGCCGTGGATGTGGGCGTTCTCCAGGGCGATGGACAGGCCCAGGCCGCTGCCCTCGGAGCGGGGGCGGGAGGCGCTCGCCTTGTAGAAGCGGTCGAAGACGTGCGGCAGCACGTCCTCGGGGATGCCCGGACCGTGGTCCTGCACCTCGATCAGCAGATCGGCGTCATCGTCTGACGCGCGCACCGACACCCGTACCGGCGAACCGCCGTGCTTGAGGGCGTTGCCGATGAGGTTGGCCAGGATGACGTCCAGGCGGCGCGGGTCGAGCAGGGACATGATGCCGCGCTCGGCGTCCAGGTCGACGGCGTCCAGCCAGGCGCGGGCGTCGATGCAGGCGGTGATCTGGTCGGCGATGTCGACGTTGTCCAGGACCAGCCGGGCGGTGCCCGCGTCGAAGCGGGTGACCTCCATCAGGTTCTCCACCAGCGAGTTGAGCCGCCGGGTCTCGCTGACCACCAGCTTCACCGCCGGTTCGATCATCGGGTCGATGCTGCCGGTCTCCGCGTCCAGCTCCTCTTCCAGGATCTCCGTCACGGCGGTGATCGCGGTGAGCGGCGTACGCAGCTCGTGGGACATGTCCGCCACGAACCGCCGCGAGGCCTCGTCGCGGGCGCTCATGTCGGCAACCCGTGTCTCCAGCGCCTCCGCCGTGTGGTTGAACGTCCGGGCGAGGTCGGCCAGTTCGTCCGTGCCCGACACCCGCAACCGGGTGTCCAGCTTCCCCTCGCCGAGCCGCCGGGCCGCGATGCCGAGACGCTGCACCGGCTTCAGTACGGTCGTGGCGGCGGCCTGCGCGAGCAGCGCCGAGCCGATCAGAGCGAGGCCGGTGGCGATGCCCAGCGACCAGGCGAGCGAGTTGAGGTCCTTCTCCTCGGGCTCCAGCGACTTCAGCATGTAGCCGGCCGGACCGCCGCCGATCACCTTCGTGCCCGCGACCAGGTACGGCTTGTCGCCGTCGATGATCCGCTGCCAGTACAGGTGGTACGGGGACTTGTTGTTCGAGGTGATCGACTGCTCCTTGCCGACCGCCGTACGCAGCGACTTGGGCACGTCGGCCAGCGAGAAGGTGTCCAGCGCCCCGGAGTTGCCGACGACCGTCCGCCCGCTCCCGTCCTCGGCGACCAGCAGCACACTGAACCGCTGACTGCTGGCGGCCATCTGGCCCGCCGTGTGCTGGAGTTCGTCCTGCGTGGGACTGGTTGGGAGTACCCCGGCGCGGTTCTGCATCTCCTGCTGGAAGTCGCGCAGCACCGCGTCCTGCGTACGGGTGAGCACGGCCTCGCGGTTGAGCCAGTACGCGATCCCGGACGCCGACACGGCCGCCGTCAGCGCGACCAGGCCGAAGACCACGACAAGTCGCAGCCGCAGGCTGGTGAAGCGCAGCCCGGAAAGTATCGCCCTGCGCGCCGCGGCCCAGCCACGGAGCTTGTCCTGCGGTTTCGTCACTGAGGCGAGTCCAGCCGGTAGCCGACCCCGCGGACGGTACGGATCAACGTCGGCGACGACGGCACGTCCTCGACCTTGGCGCGCAGCCGCTGGACACACGCGTCCACCAGCCGTGAGTCGCCCAGGTAGTCGTGCTCCCACACCAGACGCAGCAACTGCTGCCGGGACAGCGCCTGACCGGGCCGCCGGCTCAGCTCGAGCAGCAGCCGCAGCTCGGTGGGCGTCAGCTGCAGGTCCTCGCCGTTCTTCGTCACCGTCATCGCGGAGCGGTCGATGACCAGCGAACCGTAGGTCGCCGAGTCGTTCGACTCCCGCTCCCCGCGCCGCAGCACGGCCCGGATACGGGCGTCGAGCACCCGGCCCTGCACGGGTTTCACGACATAGTCGTCGGCGCCGGACTCCAGCCCGACGACCACGTCGATGTCGTCGCTGCGCGCGGTGAGGAGAATGATCGGCAGCTGGTCCGTGCGCCGGATGCGGCGGCACACCTCGAAACCGTCGATACCGGGCAGCATCACATCCAGGACGATCAGATCCGGCCGCTGCTCACGCAACAGCTTCAGACCGTCCTCACCGGTGGCAGCGGTGGCAACCCGATGTCCCTGGCGCGTCAAAGACAGCTCCAGGGCCGTACGGATGGCGTCGTCGTCCTCGATCAGCAACAGGGAAGGCACGGATGCATTCTGGCCCATGGCCGGGCCGGGCTGCGACTGTCAGGGGCTTGTCGGGTGTTTTCGGGGTGTCGGAGCGCCCTACCGCGCCTTTCTGTGACCCTCCTGTGTTGTTCGGCGCGCTGTTCCTGAGAATGAGCCCTGTTGCACGCCTGTGACAGTCGGCGGACACCCTCATGAAGTGGCTTGGGCAAGCTTCTCGGCACAGGCAAGGGAGCACCGAGAACCCGAGCCGCACACGGGGAAGTCCACGACGGGGGGCGCGAGATGAGCACGCTGCACAGCACAAGCGCGAACGCAGTGATCACGCGTCTGCACGACGTCACCCGGACCACCGAGAAGTCCGGTGCCGTAAACGGGCGGGGGTGCGTTCGCGGCACCGGGCGTCAGCACACCACGTACATGTCGGTGGTTGACGCGCACACGGGGGGAAGCACCAGCGGTACCACGGGGGTTACGGGGGCCGCGTACAGGGAGTCCACGGGGGAGCGCTGTTCGCTGTCGGAGGCGGAGTTCACCGCCTACGTCCAGGAGCGTCGTGCCTCCCTGTACGCAACCGCCTACCACCTCACCGGTGACCGCTTCGAGGCCGAGGACCTGCTCCAGAGCGCGCTGTTCTCGACGTACCGGGCCTGGGACCGGATCAGCGACAAGGCGGCGGTCGGGGGCTACCTGCGCCGCACCATGACGAATCTGCACATCAGCGCGTGGCGTCGCCGCAAGCTGAACGAGTACCCGACCGAGGAGCTGCCGGAGACGGCCGGCGACACGGACGCGATGCGCGGCACGGAGCTGCGCGCGGTCCTGTGGCAGGCGCTCGCCCGGCTCCCCGAACTCCAGCGGACGATGCTGGTCCTTCGTTACTACGAGGGCCGCACCGACCCGGAGATCGCGGAGATCCTCGACATCAGTGTCGGCACGGTGAAGTCCAGCATCTGGCGGTCGCTCCGCCGGATGCGTGAGGACGAGGTCCTCAGCTTCGGCCGTGACGAGGAGGAATCCTTCGGGGAGCTTGTGGCCTGAGGGTGTGGGGGAAAACCGCTCAACGGGGGAGCGGTGAACGGGGGAAGGTGCGGGGGAGCACCACCAAGGGGGGAACCACCGGGGCCGGGGGGCCTCGGGGGTGGCACACGGGGGAAGCACAAAAAGAGCGGGACTGGAGGGCCGGGGGGTCCATCCAGTCCCGCTTTTCGTGTGCGTGTGCGTGTACGGGGGTTCAGGCCGCCGTGCTCGGCTGTACGCGGCGTCCCGCAGCAGCGTCGGCCAGTCTGCCCATCGCCTCGTCCCGGTCGCACGCGTGGGCTCCCAGGACCGTCTGGCGGGCCACGATGGAACGCTCGGCGCGCATCAGGCGCCAGCCGCGGCGCAGCAGGAACGGCACCGACTTGCGGCCCTCGCGCAGATCCCGCAGGAAACGCCGGCGGAACGTCCTGACCGGTCCCCGGCTCAGACAGAGCGCGTCCGCGAGGACGCCCTCCTCCCGGCAGCGCCCGACGATCTCGGCGGCGAAGATGCCCTCCGCGATGAACAACGGGGTCCGGCCGATGTCGACGCGCTCCTCGCCCGTGCGGGCGCTGCGCGAGATGTCGTACACGGGCACGTTTGTACGACCCGTGCGGCACAGCTCGGTGATCGCGGTGACCGCCGTGTCCGCGTCCCACGACTCCGGGTGGTCCCAGTCGATGTCGGTGCTTCCCAGGACCTGCGGCAGCGTCGGGTCGACGCCCTCCTTGTAGAAGTCGTCGAGCCGCAGGACCGGGAGACCGGAACGGGCCGCGAGGAGGGACTTGCCGGAGCCGGAAGGGCCGCAGAGCAGCACGACTCGCGTGGGTATGGGCGGGTGGGAGGTCACGAGACACCAGTGTGGGGCATCGGGCGCCCCCCTGCCGACCCTGCGGGTCGGCTTTGAAAGGTGCGTCACATCTCAACTACCGTTCCTGGGGACTGAGCGGAAGCGAGTCCGTTTCAGCCGCGCGCCCCGAACGGTCTTGGGCGTACTGGTCCCCGGCATACTCGACCCCGGGTGGCGACACGCATCCTGTGCGTGGTCCGTGCCCGGGAGGCCAGTTCCCTCGCGACCTGGTCAATTGGGTACGGCCAGAGGCGACGGAGAGGCCCTGAACCATCCACTGGTGGAGCAGGGGCCCCGCACGCTGACGCCGCACCCGGTGTCCC
The DNA here is from genome assembly GCF_000331005.1 of Streptomyces turgidiscabies Car8. GTDB lineage: Bacteria > Actinomycetota > Actinomycetes > Streptomycetales > Streptomycetaceae > Streptomyces > Streptomyces turgidiscabies. The sequence goes on along the minus strand of NZ_AEJB01000674.1, from coordinate 8,373 downwards.
AGGTCGCACGACCACGCTAACCCGAACGGCCCAGGGCGTCGCAAGCCTGGCAGTCGTCCGTCACACGATCGAGCTAGTTCAGCCTCGCTCTCCTTGGCGGGCAGCTACTACCCTTCGTGTCGATCCGATTACCCGGCGCATCAGAAGGCGGCCACCAGTCATGGCACGACACTCGTCCCTCCAGAACCCGACCGCCCAGCGCGCCCTGATCGCCCTCGCGGCCACCGGCGCGGCCCTGGGGGCGGGCGCCGCGACGGCCTCCGCCGCCGAGGGAGGCCCCGCGGTGGACGTCATCCGGATGACCCCCACCACCTCGCTGGGCCAGATCGACCCGCAGAGCGGGCTCGCGGCGCTCACCGGCACGGTCGGCTATGTCACGGGCCCGGTCGCGGGCCTCAAGCCCAACCCCCTCGCCGGTACGGGTGTCGACCCGCTCGACAACGGTGTGGGCACCCAGCTCGCCGACTTCCAGCCGGTTGCTTCGCAGATGGTGACCGGGCCTGTTGCGCAGGCGCAGTCGATCGGGCGCATTCCGGTGCTGGGGGAGGCCTTGGGGGTCCTGGGCGGTTGAGGTGCGGGGAGGGGGCGGGGAGCTGCTGACCGGTGCCGGGTGCTAGTACGTCGTGGCTGGTCGCGCAGTTCCCCGCGCCCCTACCAGGCGGCCTGCGGCCGGCCTGGTACTGACCTAGTAGGCGGAGCCCGACGCGCCCAGTGAGCCCGTCGGGTGCCAGACCGTCTTCGTCTCCAGGAAGGCCGTCATACGTTCGGTGCCCGGGGTGGCGAACCACTGTGCGTTGTCCACAGTCTGTGGACGCAGGACCCGCTTGAGGTTGTCGGCCGCCGCGACCTCCAGCTCCTTCGCGAGGCCGTCGTCGCCGGCCGCGCCCGCCAGGTCGATCGCGTTGACGTCCTGGTGCGCTGCCAGGGACGGGCTGATCTCCGCCGTACGGCCGGAGAGGATGTTCACGACTCCGCCGGGGACGTCCGAGGTGGCCAGTACCTCGCCCAGGGAGAGCGCGGGGAGCGGTGACCTCTCGCTGGCGATCACGATCGCCGTGTTGCCGGTGGCGATCACCGGGGCGAGCACCGACACCAGGCCCAGGAACGACGACTCCTGGGGAGCGAGGACGACGACCACACCGGTCGGCTCGGGGGAGGAGAGGTTGAAGTACGGTCCCGCGACCGGGTTTCCGCCTCCGACGACCTGGGCGATCTTGTCGGTCCAGCCCGCGTACCAGACCCAGCGGTCGATCGCCGCGTCCACCTGGGCGGTGGCCTTCGGCTTCGACAGGCCCTCCGCCTCCGCGACCTCCCGGACGAACTGCTCCCGGCGGCCCTCCAGCATCTCGGCGACGCGGTAGAGGATCTGCCCCCGGTTGTACGCCGTGGCCCCGGCCCAGCCGCCGAACGCCTTGCGCGCGGCGACGACCGCGTCCCGGGCGTCCTTGCGGGAGGAAAGGGGCGCGTTCGCCAGCCAGTTGCCCTTCGCGTCGCTCACCTCGTACACCCGGCCGCTCTCGGAACGCGGGAACTTCCCGCCCACGTACAGCTTGTAGGTCTTGAAGACGGACAGTCGTGTGTCCACTCGGGGATCAGACATCGAGGTACGCCTCCAGGCCGTGGCGACCGCCCTCGCGGCCGAAGCCCGACTCCTTGTAGCCGCCGAACGGCGAGGTGGGGTCGAACTTGTTGAACGTGTTGGACCAGACGACACCGGCACGGAGCTTGTTGGCCACGGCGAGGATCCGCGACCCCTTCTCCGTCCAGATGCCCGCCGACAGGCCGTACTGGGTGTTGTTGGCCTTGGCGACGGCCTCGTCCGGGGTGCGGAAGGTGAGGACCGAGAGCACCGGGCCGAAGATCTCGTCACGGGCGATGGTGTGCGCCTGGGTGACGTTCGTGAAGAGCGTCGGGGCGAACCAGTAGCCGGAGGACGGGAGTTCACAGGCCGGCGACCAGCGCTCGGCGCCCTCAGCCTCGCCCGCCTCGACGAGCGAGGTGATCCGGGAGAGCTGCTCGGCGGAGTTGATCGCGCCGATGTCCGTGTTCTTGTCCAGCGGGTCGCCGAGGCGCAGCGTGGACAGCCGGCGCTTGAGCGAGTCGAGCAGCTCGTCCTGGATCGACTCCTGCACAAGGAGCCGGGAGCCCGCGCAGCAGACCTGGCCCTGGTTGAAGAAGATGCCGGTGACGATGCCCTCGACGGCCTGGTCGATCGGCGCGTCGTCGAAGACGATGTTGGCGCCCTTGCCGCCCAGTTCGAGGGTGACCTTCTTGCGGGTGCCGGCGACGGTGCGAGCGATCGCCTTGCCGACGGCCGTCGACCCGGTGAACGCGACCTTGTTGACGTCCGGGTGCGCGACGAGCGCGGCCCCCGTGTCGCCGTAGCCGGGAAGGATGTTGACGACGCCCTTGGGGAGACCTGCCTGGCGGCAGATGTCCGCGAAGAAGAGCGCGGAGAGGGGGGTCGTCTCGGCGGGCTTCAGGACGACCGTGTTGCCGGTCGCGAGGGCCGGGGCGATCTTCCACGCCAGCATCAGGAGCGGGAAGTTCCAGGGGATGACCTGGCCCGCGACACCCAGCGGCTTCGGGTTCGCGCCGAAGCCCGCGTGACCTAGCTTGTCGGCCCAGCCCGCGTAGTAGAAGAAGTGGGCCGCCACGAGGGGCAGGTCGGCGTCCCTCGTCTCCTTGATGGGCTTGCCGTTGTCCAGGGTCTCCAGGACGGCCAGCTCGCGGGAGCGCTCCTGGATGATGCGGGCGATACGGAACAGGTACTTCGCGCGCTCGGAGCCGGGCAGCGCCGACCACTTCTCGAAGGCCTTGCGGGCGGCCTTGACGGCACGCTCGACGTCCGCCTCGCCCGCCTGGGCGACCTCGGAGAGGACCTCCTCGGTGGAGGGGGAGACCGTCTTGAAGACCCTGCCGTCGGCGGCCTCCACGAACTCGCCGTCGATGAACAGGCCGTAGGAGGGTGCGATGTCGACGACCGAGCGGGACTCGGGCGCCGGGGCGTAGTCAAACAGGGGAGCCATGGTGATCAGTCCACCGTCACGTAGTCGGGACCGGAGTAGCGGCCGGTGGCCAGCTTCTGACGCTGCATCAGCAGGTCGTTCAGGAGCGAGGAGGCGCCGAAGCGGAACCAGTGGTTGTCGAGCCAGTCCTCGCCCGCGGTCTCGTTGACCAGGACCAGGAACTTCAGCGCGTCCTTGGTGGTGCGGATACCGCCGGCCGGCTTCACGCCCACCTGGATGCCGGTCTGGGCGCGGAAGTCGCGTACGGCCTCCAGCATCAGGAGGGTGTTCGCGGGCGTCGCGTTCACGGCGACCTTGCCGGTCGACGTCTTGATGAAGTCGGCCCCCGCGATCATGCCGAGCCAGGAGGCGCGCCGGATGTTGTCGTACGTCGACAGTTCGCCGGTCTCGAAGATGACCTTGAGTCGGGCGGACGCCCCGCAGGCCTCCTTCACTGCGACGATCTCCTCGTACACCTTCAGGTAGTTCCCCGCGAGGAAGGCGCCGCGGTCGATGACCATGTCGATCTCGTCCGCACCGGCGGCGACGGCGTCACGCACGTCGGCCAGCTTCACGCCGAGGGCGGCGCGGCCGGCGGGGAAGGCGGTGGCGACGGAGGCGACCTTGACGGTGGACCCGGCGACGGCCTCCTTCGCGACGGCCACCATGTCGGGGTAGACGCAGACCGCGGCCGTGGCGGGCGCCGTACGGTCGGTCGGGTCGGGACGGACCGCCTTGGCACCGAGCGACCGGACCTTGCCGGCGGTGTCGGCCCCTTCCAGCGTCGTCAGGTCGACCATCGAGATGGCGAGGTCGATGGCGTACGCCTTCGCGGTGGTCTTGATGGAACGCGTACCGAGAGAGGCGGCGCGCGCCTCCAGGCCGACCGCGTCGACGCCGGGCAGCCCGTGAAGGTAGCGGCGCAGCGTGCTGTCGGACGCGGTCACGTCCTTGAGCGGGAGTGCGGTTGATGCAGTGGTGGGCATGGTCACAAGCCGAGCATATCTACGCGCGTAGCGGCTGTACAGCCCCGGGAAATTGCCGTCGGGGGTGCTGTGGTGGAGCGCGGGGGTGACGGGGTGGGGTGGGCGCCGGTGTGTTTCGCCCCCGCCGCCCCTACCCGTCCCATCACCAGGGGCTCCGCCCCTTCGACTCCGCTGGGGCTGCGCCCCAGACCCCCTTCGGCCTGCACGGCCTCGTCCTCAAACGCCGGACGGGCTGAGAGGGCGAACGCCGGACAGGCACCGGCGGCAGGTCGTGTTCGAGGTGTCGGGCAGAATCGGGGGCATGACGACCCCGGACCACCCGTCGCCCGCGCAGGGCCCTACGCCACCCGTGTCTCCCGACCGGGTCTACCGGTCACCCTCCTCCCTCCTGGCCGGAGTGCTGCTGCTCGGGCTCGCGGGCTGGCTCGGCGGTGACGCGCTGTTCGCCGGCCACGGACGGACGCCGTGGCTGGCACTCGCCACGCTCCTCCTCGCCGTACCGCTGGTGATCGGCTTCACGCTGCGGCCCGCCGTGCTCGCCAACGACCACCGGCTGCGCGTGCGCAACCCGTTCCGGGTCATCGTGGTGCCCTGGGGTGCTGTCGCCGGGTTCCGGTCGGGCTTCTCCAACGAGGTCCTCGTCGAGTCCGGCGCCAAGTACCAGCTGTGGGCCGTCCCCGTCTCGCTGCGCGCCCGTAAGCGCGCCAACCGGGCCAAGATGCGCGAGGCCCGCGAGGCGGGCGGCGGCCGCGGACGGGTGTCCCTGGTGCCGCCCGGGCCCACCCGCGCCCAGAACGACCAGACCATGGACGACCTGGGCCAGCTCTGGGAGGCCCGCGAGAAGGCGCTCACCTCACAGGGTGAGGTCACCGTGAAATGGGCGTACGAGATCATGGCGCCCGCTGCCGCCGGTGCGGTTCTGCTGGCGATTCTGCTCGCGGTCGGCTGAGCCGCGTGGCCCTTCCCGACGAGTCGCTGCGGCTGCCCGCCGCCTCCATACCCGACGGCTGCCGGGACTGGACCACTTCCCTCGCGGCCGACTGGTCGGCCGCGCTGCCGCCGCGCTGGACCTTCCTCCGGGTGCGCCGGTCGGTCGCGGCGGGTCTCGCCACCCTGGTGCTGTGCGTGGGCGCCCTGGTGGCGATGGCCGGCGGCCTCTGGCCCTTCGTCGCGGCCGGGTTCGCGGTGTACGTGCTGTGGGTGCTCGCCCGGCCCGAGCTCGTGTGGGTCGGCGCCCCTCTGCTACTGCTCGCGCTGGCCGCGGAGGCATCCTCCATGCCGTGGGCGCTGACCGGCTTCGGCGTGGTCGTCGTGCTGGGTTCCTGGGCCGTCGTGGCGGTACGGCTGCGGGCGCGCGGTGAGCAGCTGGAACGTGCCGTGGCCGCCGCCGGGGGCATCGCCGTGCCCGTGCCGGGCGCCGGGGCCCCCGTACGGCGTGGGCGGCTGCTGTTCGGCCTGGGGTCGGTCGTGCTCGCGCTCGGCGTGCTGACCGGGAGCACCGCCGGCCTCTGGGGCTCGGCCGAGGACCAGGAGGGCGCCTGGGTCTTCACCGTCTTCCTGGCCGGCCTCGGGGCGACCGCGCTGACCTCGGGATGGCTCGGCCGGCAACGGGCGGGCGCGCTGCGCGGGGCTCCGGTGCCGGTGCTGCGCGTCCTCGTCCGGGACGACGCGCAGGGCAGTACGGAGGTGTACGCCGCCGACGATCTCTCCGCCGAGCGGCCCCTGTTCACCGTCGAGCTCAGCTCCTTCGACGAGGACGACGAGGACGACGAGGACGACGAGGTCGACGAGGTCGACGAGGTCGAGGGGTATGGGGGCGAGGACGGGGACGGTCCGGCCGGCGGGGACGGCGACGACGAGCTTCGGCGGGTGCTCCTCGGCCTCGACGACGACACCCTCGGACCGGTCCGGGAGGCCGTTGTCTACGGTGCTCCCTTCGACGGCGCCGAGATCCTCGTCGTCAGCGCCGACGAGGATCCCGAGCAGCCGCCGCTGACGGAGTGGTCGGCGGGACCGGTCCGGCCGCTGTCGCCGGACGCGGGTCGCAAGCGCGCCGCCCGGCATCGCGAACAGACTGCGGACAGTCTCCAACTAGAGCTACAGGGGCGGGAGTTGGCCGAGCAGCGGGCGACTGTCGGCCAGGTGCGGCGATGGCGGGCGGGGTGGCTGGACTGGCTGGCCACCGCGTTTCTCGTGCAGTGGGGTCTGTGGCTGGGCTGGGGCTTGTTCGACGAGCCCGGCCTCTCGATGTGGAACCTGGCGCTCATCACCCTGATCGGCCTGTACGGGGCGGTCCGCGTCCCCATGAAGCTCGCCTGGCGCGTCACCGCCGACCGGTCCGGCGTCTGGGTTCCCGGGCTGCGCGGCCCACGCCACGTCCCCTGGGACGACCTGCGTTTCGTACGCCGTCGCGCACTGGAGTTGAAGATCGACTGGCAGGGCGGCGACTGGACGGTCTCCGCACCCCGCTGGGGCCGGCTGCAGCGGCGCCGGGGGCTGACCCACCCGTACGACGCCCTGGCCGCAGAACTGACCGCCATGCGCCTCGACGCCGAGCTGCGGCCGACCGGCGAGAGCGGTGCCGCCGAACGGGGCCGGCCGCTCTGGCCGATGGCCGCGGTACTGGCGGTGGTGTGGGTGGCGGTGCTGGTGGCGGCGCGCTGAGGTGGAGCACCGGGCAGGCCGGAGCCCCGCCCGGTGGATCAGCCCGGTGCCGGTCGGCCGCGGCTCAGATGCCCGCCGCTGCGGAGAGGTCCCGCTTGATCGTTTCCAGCAGATCCGTCGCCTTCGCCCGGGCCGCCGGGAGATCAGCGTGCGTGGGCACCGGGAGGACGACCTCCAGGTAGCACTTCAGTTTGGGCTCCGTACCGCTGGGGCGGACGATGACGCGGGCGCCCTTGAGCGTGTAGCGCAGGCCGTCCGTGGGCGGGAGTGTCTCCGTGCCCTTGGTGAGGTCCTCGGCCTTCGTGATCGGCAGGCCGCCGAGGTGGGTCGGGGGCCGCTCGCGCAGCCGGCTCATGGCGTTCGCGATGACCGACAGGTCCTCGACGCGGACCGAGAGCTGGTCCGTGGCGTGCAGACCGTGGTCGACCGCGATGTCGTCGAGCAGGTCGAGGAGCGTACGGCCCTCGGCCTTCAGCTCGGACGCGAGTTCCGTCATGACGAGCGCGGCCGTGATGCCGTCCTTGTCTCGCACACCCTCGGGGTCCACGCAGTAGCCGAGGGCCTCCTCGTAGCCGTAGCGCAGACCCTCGACGCGGGCGATCCACTTGAAGCCGGTGAGGGTCTCCTCGTACGGCAGACCCGCCTTCCCGGCGATCCGGCCGAGGAGGGACGAGGAGACGATCGACTCGGCGAACGTGCCCCGGGCCCCGTGCCGGACCAGGTGGGTGGCGAGGAGCGCGCCGACCTCGTCGCCGCGCAGCATGCGCCAGCCGTCGGTGGTCGGTACGGCCGCCGCGCAGCGGTCCGCGTCCGGGTCGTTCGCGATGATCAGGTCCGGGTTCGTCTCGCGGGCCTTCGCGAAGGCGAGGTCCATCGCGCCGGGTTCTTCCGGGTTGGGGAAGGCGACGGTCGGGAAGTCCGGGTCGGGGTCGGCCTGTTCCGAGACGAGTACGGGTTCCGGGAAGCCGGCCCGGGCGAAGGCCGCGAGGAGGGTGTCCCGGCCGACGCCGTGCATCGCGGTGTAGACCGTACGAGCCGTACGGGGGGAGCCGGGGGTGAGGACGGCGTCCGTACGGGCCAGATAGGCGTTCAGGACCGCTTCGTCGAGGGTCTCCCAGCCGGATTCCGGGCGGGGTACGTCGGCGAGGGCACGTACGGCGTCGATCTCGGCGGCGATCTCGGCGTCGGCGGGCGGGACGATCTGGGAGCCGTCGCCCAGGTACACCTTGTAGCCGTTGTCGCGGGGCGGGTTGTGGCTGGCGGTGACCTCCACGCCCGCGACGGCACCGAGATGCCTTATGGCGAAGGCCAGCACGGGGGTGGGGAGGGGGCGGGGGAGCACGGCGGCCCTGAGGCCGGCGCCGGTCATCACGGCGGCGGTGTCCTGGGCGAAGTCCGCCGACTTGTGCCGGGCGTCGTAGCCGATGACGACGAGGCCGCCGGTCTGGCCCTTGGCCTTGAGGTACGCGGCGAGGCCGGCGGCGGCGCGGATGACGACCGAGCGGTTCATGCGCATGGGGCCGGCGCCGAGTTCGCCACGGAGACCCGCGGTGCCGAACTGGAGGGTGCCGGCGAAGCGGGTGGTGAGTTCGGGGAGGTCGTGGGCGTCGATGAGCTTGGCGAGTTCCTCACGGGTTTCGGCGTCGGGGTCCTCGGCCAGCCACGCCTTGGCCCGGGCGATGAGTTCGTCGTCGTGCACGTCGGGTGCCTCTCGT
>NZ_AEJB01000673.1 GCF_000331005.1 Streptomyces turgidiscabies Car8 | reverse complement strand
CCTGTCCATCGCTGGTGCCGTGTCACCGCGGCTCGTTGCGGAAGACCTTGCCCCCCTTCATCACGAACCGCACGTCCGCCAGTACCGACATGTCGTCGAGTGGGTTGCCCGGTACGGCGATCAGGTCCGCGAGCAGGCCCTCCGCGACGCGCCCGCGGTCGTCCACGTCGATCAGCTCGGCCGCGTTGACCGTCGCCGCCCGCAGCACCTCCAGCGGTTCCATGCCCCGCTCGACGAGAGCGACCATCTCCTGGGCGCCCCGCCCGTGCGGGATCGCCGGGGCGTCGGTGCCCACCGCGATCCGGACGCCCGCCTTGGCGGCCCTGGCGACGACGGACCGGGCGTGCGGGAACACCTCGGCGGCCTTGGCGCGCAGTTCGGGCGCCGCCCGGGACACGTCCATGCCCTCGATCAGCGCGGTGGTCGGCACGAGGAAGGTGCCGCGCTCCGCCATCAGCGCGATCGTCTCGTCGTCCAGGAGGAAGCCGTGCTCGATGCAGTCGATGCCCGCCTCCACCGCCGAGCGCACCGCGTCCGCGCCGTGGGTGTGCGCGGCCACCTTCAGCCCGCGCCGGTGCGCCTCGTCGACGATGGCCCGCAACTCCGCGTCGGAGTAGTGCTGCGCGCCGGGGGTGCCCGTGTGGGACATGACGCCCCCGGACGCGCAGACCTTGATGAGCCGGGCCCCGTGCTTGATCTGGTACCGCACGGCCTTGCGCACCTCGTCGACCCCGTTGGCGACGCCCTCCTCCAGGGAGAGCGGCATGATGCCGGGGGCCAGCGCCCCGAACACGCTCGGGTCCAGATGGCCGCCGGTCGGGGTGATCGCGTGGCCGGCGGGGACGATCCGGGGCCCCTCGATCCAGTCGGCGTCGACGGCCCTGGCGAGGGCGACGTCCAGCAGATAGCCACCGGTCTTCACGAACAGCCCGAGGTTCCTGACCGTGGTGAAGCCCGACCGAAGGGTGCGCCGGGCGTTGCCCACCGCCCGCAGCATGCGCAGCGGTGGATCGTCCTGGACCATCGACAGGACCGGGGTCTCCCCCCGGCCGCCCATCAGGAGGTTGACCTCCATGTCCATCAGGCCGGGCAGCAGGGTGACGTCCCCAAGCTCCAGGACGTCACCCCCGGTGTCGGCGCCGGCCCGCGTGATGCGGTCGCCGTCGACATGGACGAGGCCGGGTTCCTCGAACTCCCCGGTCTCGACGTGCAGTACACGCGCCGCCCTGAGTGTGACCACGACCGGTCAGACCCTGGGTTCGACGACGAGGTCCATGTAGGCGGCCCCACTGTCCGGCACCCGGGCCTGCTTCCACACCTCGACCGGGAACGAGACGTTCACCAGGGAGAACATCAGCAGGAGCAGATTGCGCTCGGGCTCCGGCAGTTCGTCGAGGGGGAACCTGTCGAGGTGGTCGGAGGCGTGCTCGAGGAGCGGGAACGCCGCGTCGTAGAAGGCCTGCATGTCCTCCATGGAGCTGGCCAGCCGCTTGCTGTAGCGGTCCCGTTCGGAGGCGAGGACCCAGGCGGTGAACGGTTCGAGCGCCGCGAACTCACTGGGCAGCATCGGTGTGCTCCTTGACGTGGTCGGCGACCGTCTTGTGCAGATGGCGGAGCAGCAACTCCTGGTCGCAGAGCGGGAATTCGGTGACGACCCGGCTCTTGAGCATGGTCTGCGTGGCCTCCAGGGTGTTGCCGTCCTGGAGGGCGTACTCCTTGAACGTCACCGCCGCGAGTTCCTGCTTCAGCCGCTCCCGCGCCGTCCTGGCGGGTACGAAGTACAGGTTGGCCTCGAAGATGTGCTTGTCGACGGCCGTCGGCCAGTAGTGATAGGTCAGGTACCAGCCGGGCTTCCAGATCAGCAGCGTCATGTTGGGGAAGAACTCGAAGGAATCGTTCCCCCACGCCCGGTGCGCGCCCGGGTTGAGGCCCGGCGGAAGGGGGTCGAGCCCCTCGATGTCGGGCGCCTCCCACGGGCCGAACAGGCCGCTGCGCAGCACTCGTTCGATGGGCTTGACGATGCTCAGGTCCTTGGGCGGGGACATGCCTCCCCAGGACGAGATCATCGAGTGCGGGCTGTGGATCTCGTAGTGCAGCGCTTCGTATCCGACGTTGAGGAGCTTGTCCGCCTCGTCCTTGACGGCCTGCTTCATGTGCAGGACGGGAGCGTGGTAGAACTCCGCGAACGCGTCGATGAACAGCTTCCAGTTGCTGCCGATCTCGGCCTTGTACGTGAAGACCTCGGTCATCTCGTGGAAGGGATAACCCTCAAGGCCCTTGGCCAGATCACCGAGGTACTCCCGCAGCGGCAGCGCGTTCGGGTCCAGGTTGACGAAGACGAAGCCTTCCCAGACCTCGCAGCGGACCTGCTTGAGCCCGTAGTCCGACTTGTCCAGGTCGAAGAACTCCTGCTCCTGCTGTACGAAGGTCAGCTCGCCGTCGAGGCTGTAGCGCCAGGCGTGGTACTTGCAGGTGAACTGACGGCAGGTGCCCTTGACCTCCTCGTTCGGGAAGTCGTTCCACACCAGCTTGTTGCCGCGGTGCCGACAGATGTTGTGGAAGGCGCGGATTTCCTTGTCCTTGCCCCGCACGATGATCAGCGAGGTGTCCGCGGCCGCGAGTTCCTTCGTGAAGTAGCTGCCGGACTTCGGCACCTGTTCCACGCGGCCGACGTTCAGCCAGGTCCGCTTGAAGACGGCCTCCCGCTCGGCCTCGTAGTACGCGGGGTCGATCGAGTCCTCGTAGTTCACGGGGCTCGTGCCCAACTCGGGGTACTGCTCGGTCCAGCTTCCGGCCGCCGGCTTGGCGAAGTGTGGCATGATCACTCCCTTCTCCAAAATGAGAATAGCATTCTCATGCCTGGCTATTGAAGTTCTCGTCAGGGATTCCTGGATCCAGTTCGACCTCGAAGGTGTTCAGGGCCGTGGCCAGCACCCCGTAGGTGCCCACGGTGAACACCAGGTCCATGAGCTGGCGGTCGTCCAGGTCCGTGGCGAGTGCCTGGTAGGTCGCGTCGGACAGTCGCGAGTCCGTCTCCAGCTCGTCCACGGCCCGGTTGAGCGGTGTGGGTGCGCCGGTCCGGACTAGGCCGATCTCGTCGTCGGTGAGTCCGGCCCGCCGGGCGATCAGGACGTGCTGCGCCCACTCGTAACGGCACCGCCGCCGCCATGCCACCCGCAGGATGACCAGCTCACGGGTGCGTTTCGGCAGGGTCGACTCGACCAGCAGGTACTTGTTGAACTCGAGGAACGCCTTGGCCAGGTCGGGGTGGCGGGCCAGCAGGCCGAGCGCGTTCGAGGGCGGTTTCCGCGCGTCGGGGGCCGAAGTGCCGAGCGCCTTGAGGTACTCGGTGTGCGGGAGCGGGGTGATGCGGCGCGTGCGGTTCACGTGTTGCGCCCGCCGTTCACGCCCAGGATCTGCCCGGTGATGTAGCCGGCCTCCTCCGAGATCAGGAACGCGCAGGCCGCGGCGATGTCCTCGGGGCGCCCGACCCGCCGTACGGGAGTGCGCTGGATGTGCTCCTCGACGGTCCCGCCGAGCAGTTCGCGCGACTCCGCCTTGCGGAGCATGGGGGTGTCGATGAAGCCCGGCGGCACGGCGTTGACGGTGATGCCGGCCGGGCCCAGTTCGAGCGCGAGTGACTTGGTCAGGCCGTTCACCGCCGACTTGGCGGCGACGTAGTGCGTCATGAACTGCTGCCCGGACTGCGCGCTGGAGGAGGAGATGTTGACGATCCGCCCCCAGCCGGCTTCCAGCATGTCGGGCAGCGCGGCCTGGACGCAGTGGAAGACGCTGCTGAGGTTGACGTCGACGACCCGCTGCCACGCGGCGAACGTCAGGTCCTGGAAGCGTTTGTAGCCGGCCATTCCGGCCGCGTTGACCAGGACGGTGACCGGCCCGAGCCGCTCCCGGACGGCCGTCAGCGCCTCGTCCACCTGGGCCCGGTCGGTGACGTCGGCGACGCGCGAGAACGCGGGGCCCGAGTCGGAGGGGTTCAGGTCGAGCGTCGCGACGTGATAGCCGTCGGCCTTCAGCCGCTCGGCGACGGCCAGCCCGATTCCGGAGCTGCCTCCGGTGACAACTGCGGTCTTCATACGGTCTCCCACGTCGTGCGGTCGCCGTCCTGCCGGTCGTGGCCCGGGGCCGGACCCGACACCCTCGCGTCATTCATGGAAATGCTCCTTCCTGAAGCGAGAATGATATTCTCACTGCTGGCCTCCGGGAAGTGTCGTGCGGATCTCGTGTCAGCGCTACTGGGGTCGATGGCGGTGGGTCCAGGCCTGTCGGCCACCCCTCAACTCGCTGTGATGCTGCACATTCTCGCGTTCGGATGGTTGATTTGCTGAAACTGAGAATGTAGTTTCCGCCACATTGGAGCAGGCCGCCTTCCGAGCAAGGAGACAGGATGCGGTTCCAGGACAAGGTGGCGATCGTCACCGGTGCGGGACAGGGAATCGGCGAGGACTACGCGCGGGCGCTGGCCGCGGAGGGCGCCCGCGTCGTCGTCGCCGAGATCAACGAGGAGCAGGGGCAGCGGGTCGCCAAGGACATCGACGGGGCGATCTTCGTCAAGGTCGACGTCGGGGACCCGGAGTCCGCCGAGGCGATGGCCGCCGCCACGGTCGCGGAGTTCGGCCGGATCGACTACCTGGTCAACAACGCCGCGATCTACCACAGCATGAAGCGCGACGGCATCACCACCGTCGACCTCGGCTACCTCAACCGGTTCCTGCAGGTGAACCTGATGGGCGCGGTCTACTGCACCAGGGCGGTCGTCCCGCACATGACCGAGGGCGGCGCGATCGTCAACCAGTCGTCCACCGCCGCCTACATGGTCTCCGGGTACTACGGCCTCGCCAAGGCCGGCATCAACCACCTCACCGCCTCGCTCGCCGCCGAACTCGGCGGCCGCGACATCCGGGTCAACGCCATCGCGCCCGGACCGACCGACACCGAGGCCACCGGCACCGTCCTGCCGAAGGAGCACCAGGCGGCGATGGCGCAGCGGCTGGCGCTCGGCCGGATGGGGCAGCCGGGCGATCTCACCCCGACCGTGCTGTTCCTGCTCTCCGACGCCGCGGGCTGGCTGACCGGCCAGGTCATCGCCGTCGACGGCGGCCAGGGGGTCCGGCTGTGAAGCGGCAAGTCATCGACGTACAAGGGAGTTCGCGGTGAAGCGGCTGCTCATCGACGGATCGCTCGTCGAAACCGAGAACACCTTCCCCTCACTCAACCCCGCCACCGGCGAGATCCTCGACCACGCCCCCGACGCCACGGTCGCCCAGACCGAGGCCGCCGTGGCCGCCGCCCGCCGCGCCTTCGACACCACGAACTGGTCCACCGACGTCCAGCTGCGCATCCGCTGTCTCGACCAGCTCCACCAGGCGCTGACCGACCACCTGGAAGAGCTGCGTGAGCTGACGATCGCCGAGGTCGGCGCACCCCGCATGCTCACCTACGGACCCCAGCTGGAGGATCCCGTCAAACTGGTCCGCTACTACGCGGACCTGCTGCGCAAGTACCCCCTGACCGAGGACCTCGGCGAGGTGGAGATCCGTGGGCAGCGGCACCGGCGCTGGGTGGAGAAGGAGGCCGTCGGGGTGGTCTCCGCGATCACCGCGTACAACTACCCCAACCAGCTCGCCCTCGCCAAGCTCGCCCCCTCGCTCGCCGCCGGCTGCACGGTCGTCCTCAAAGGCGCCCCGGACACCCCCCTCACCACGCTGTTCCTCGGTGAACTGATCGCCGGGCACACGGACATCCCGCCCGGCGTGGTCAATGTGCTGACCTCCACCTCCGTGGAGGCCGCCGAGGTGCTCACGGGCCACGCCGACGTCGACATGGTCTCCTTCACCGGCTCCACCGCCACCGGCCGGCGGATCATGGAGGTCGCCGGCCGCACGGTGAAGAAGGTGTTCCTCGAACTCGGCGGCAAGTCCGCGATGATCATCCTCGACGACGCCGACTTCGACACCGCCGCCATGTTCGCGGCCGGCACCATCTGCTCCCACTCGGGGCAGGGCTGCGCCCTCACCAGCCGACTGCTGGTGCCACGGGCCCACCACGACGAGATCGTCGGGAAGGTCGCCGCCGTCCTCACCCGGATGCGCCTCGGCGATCCCGCCGACCCCAAGACCTTCGCGGGCCCGCTGATCAGCGCCAAGCAGCGCGACAAGGTCGACGGCATGGTCCGACGGGCTGTCGCGGCGGGCGCGAAACTGGTCACCGGCGGCACGTTGGTCGACCCCGGCTTCTACTTCACGCCCACCCTGCTCACCGACGTCGACCCCGACAGCGAGATCGCACAGGACGAGGTCTTCGGACCCGTGCTCGCGGTCATCCCGTACGACGACGATGACGACGCCGTCCGCATCGCCAACAACTCGGTCTACGGACTGTCCGGCGGGATCCAGAGCGCCGACGAGGACCGGGCTGTCGCCCTGGCGCGACGCATCCGCACCGGCACGTTCAGCATCAACGGCGGCAACTACTTCGCCGCGGACGTCCCGTTCGGCGGCTACAAGCAGTCCGGGATCGGCCGGGAGAGCGGCATTCCCGGACTTGAGGAGTTCCTGGAGTGCAAGTCCTTCGCGGCGGTCGTCCGGTGAGGCCCCTGGAGGGAATCAGGGTCCTCGAAGTCGCCATGTACGGCTTCGTCCCCTCGGCCGGCGCCGTGCTCGCGGACTGGGGCGCCGACGTCATCAAGGTCGAACACGCCGTCAACGGCGACCCGCAGCGCGGACTGCGCCGGACCGGAACGTTCGTCGTCGAGGGTGATCCGAACCCCAACGTCGAGCATGCCAACCGGGGCAAGCGCAGCCTCGGCCTGGACATCTCCAAACCTGCGGGCCGCGAGGTGCTGTACGACCTGGCCGGGCGCGCGGACGTGTTCCTCACCAGCTTCCTGCCCGGACACCGTCAACGGTTCGGTATCGACGTGGACGACATCCGCGCCGTCAACCCGGACATCGTCTACGCCCGGGGGAGCGCCCTCGGGCCGCGCGGCCCCGAAGCGGTCAAGGGCGGCTACGACATGACCGCCTTCTGGTGCCGGGCCGGCACCGCCGCAAGCATCACCCCGGCAGGCATGGAAGGCATGATCAGCCCGCCCGCGCCCGCCTACGGGGACACCATCTCCGGGACCAACCTCGCCGGCGGCATCGCGGCGGCGCTACTGCGGCGTGAACGCACCGGGGAGGCCTCCGTCGTCGACGTCTCCCTGCTCGGCAGCGGCGTCTGGGCCATGGGGCACGCCACCGCGCTCTCCCTCCACCTCGGCCGGCCCTGGGGTGCGCCACCCGCGGGCGCCCACGGCTCCACGGCCAACCCCCTCTCCGGGCTGTACGCCACAGCCGACGGCCGCTACCTGGCCTTCGTCATGATGCAGCCCGGCAAGTTCTGGGCCGACGTGTGCCAGCACATCGACCGCCCCGAACTCGCCGACGATCCCCGCTTCGCCACCGCCGAACTCATCGCCGCCAACACCGAGCAGGCCGTCAAGATCCTGCGCGAGGCGCTCGCCGGCCGCACGCTCGCCGAGTGGACGAAGCGCTTCGCCACCCTCGCCGGACCCTGGGCCCCCGTACAGGACACCCTGCAGGTCGGCGAGGACGCCCAGGTCCGGGCCAACGAGTACCTCGTGACGGCCGGCGAGCTCGAACTCGCCGCCAGTCCCGTGCAGTTCGACGTCACCACCCCCGTACCGCTCGGGCCCGCGCCCGAGTTCGCCGCCCAGACCGAGGAGATCCTTCTCGAACTGGGCCTGGACTGGACCCGCATCCTCGAACTGAAAGAGGCGGGCGCGGTCACCTGATCACCGCACCTGGGTGATTCCCGCACTTCCAGAACCACTCCATCGGGAGGACCGATGAGACGTCTGCTCATCGCGACCGCGACCGCCACCACGCTCGTCCTGGCCCTGGCCGGGTGTTCCGACCGCTCGACCCCCGCAGCCGGTGCCGGTGAGCCGTCCACATCCGCGTCCGGCGCCGCCGCGAACGCGGACTTCGGCACACTTAAGAACGTCTGCCACTCCGGCAGCCCCAAAGCCGTGACCGAACAGGGAGTCACCGGCAGCGAGATCAAGGTCGGTGTCTTCAGCGACGTCGGGTTCACCAAGAACCCGGAGTTCGTCAACGCGGCGAAGGTGTTCACCTCGTGGTGCAACGCCGCCGGCGGCATCAACGGCCGCAAGATCGTCCCCGTGACCCGCGACTCCAAGCTCATGGAGGTCCAACAGCGGATGATCGAGGCGTGCAGGGACGACTTCGCCCTCGTCGGCGGCGGCGCCGCCTTCGACGGCCTCGGCGTCAAGGCACGGCTGAACTGCCTGCTGCCCGACTTCCCCGCGCAGTCCAGCACCATCAACGCCCTCGGCGCCGACCTCCAGGTGCTCGCTCAGGGCGCCGGAGTCGGCTACGCCCCCTACACCGGCTACTACACCTGGCTGATCAAGGAGGCCCACCCGACCTCCGCCCAGCACGTGGGCGTCATCTCCGGCGACGTTCCGATCACCAAACTCATCGCCGCACAGGTCAAGGAACTGATCCCCGCGATCGGCGGCAAGGTGACCTACTCGGACGTCTATCCGGCGGCCGGCGTATCCGACTGGACGCCCTACGCGCAGAGCATCAAGAGCAAGAAGGTCAAGGGCCTCATCTTCAACGGTTCCTTCGCCGAACTCGCCAAACTGGAACAGGCGTTGACCAACACCGGTTACCAGCTCGACTGGATCGACACCAACAACAACGCCTACGGCCCCGCCTTCCTCCAACTGGCCGGCGGCTCCCTCGCCAAGCAGACCAACTACGCCGACCTCAGCGGCGTCGCCCCCCTGGAGCAGGCCGCCGACAACCCGGCGACCAAGCAGGTCCAGGACCTGTTCGCCAAGTACGCGCCCGACGCCCAGGTCACCCTGCCGGCCCTGCGCTCCTTCACGGCCTGGCTGCTCTTCGCCACCGCGGCCGGTCAGTGCGACGACCTCACCCGCAAGTGTGTGTACGAGAACGCGATGAAGCAGACGGAGTGGACGGCCGGTGGTCTGCAGGCCCCCATGGACCTGACGAAGGTCACCAACCCGCCCAAGTGCTTCAACGTCGTCAAGGCGACCGACAAGGGCTGGACCGTCGCCGATTTCAAGCCGGATCAGGGCTCCTACCGTTGCGACATCCCGGCGTACAAGTACAAGGGTTCCTACGGCAAGCCGATGACGCTCGCCGATGTCGGCAAGTCGATGGCAGACCTCAAGTAGCCCCAGAACAAAGGTAGTTGCGGCAGGAAGCCTGAAGTGCGGCAGAAAGGAATCAGGTCGTGAAGGTACGGGTCGACCCGGAGCGCTGTCAGGGCCACACGCTCTGCGCCATGCGAGCTCCGAAGGTGTTCGAGCTCAGCGAGATCGACGGTCACTCGTCGGCGATCAACGAGGAGGTTCCGGACGACCAGCAGGACCAGGTCGTCGAAGCGGTCAGGTCCTGTCCGGAACGCGCGATCTTCGTTTCCTGAAGGGGAGAACAACCACACGATGACCACGGACGATGACGACGCCGACCGTAAGAAGAACACGGTCCACTTCGACCGGCACACCCCCGAGTACCGGCACCAGTTCACCGAGACGACCCACGAGCTTCAGTCCAAGTGTCCGATCGCCTGGACCGAGACGCACGGCGGCCACTGGGTGGCCAGCGGCAACCGTGAGGTCTTCGAACTGGCCAGGGCCGCGGAGTTCATCTCCAACGACCACGATGTGAGGGGGGAGCGGCGCGGATACCAGGGCATCACCATCCCGCCGCCGTCCAAGGAACGCGGGCAGGTGCAGGGCGGGTTCCTGGAGATGGACCCGCCCGAGCAGCGCCATTACCGTCAGTCGCTCAACCCCTACCTCTCCCCGGCGGCCATCAGCCGCTGGATCCCGGTCATCGACGAGGTGGCGCGGGCCGCCATCGACGAGAAGATCGAGTCCGGCCGCATCGACTTCGTCGACGACCTCGCCAATGTCGTCCCGGCTGTCCTCACCCTGGCGATGATGGGTATCCCGCTCAAGGACTGGACCGTCTACAGCGAGCCGGCCCACGCCTCCGTCTACACCCCGCCGGGCTCGCCCGACATGAAACGGGTCGCCGAGATGGCCCGGGACATGGGCGTCGGCCTGGCCAAGGCCATCGCGGAGATCCGCGCCAACCCCAGGCCCGGACTGGTGGACGCCCTCATCCACGCGGACATCAACGGCAAGACCCCGCCGGACAGTGAACTCCTGGGTGTACTGGCTCTGTTGATCGGCGGTGGCTTCGACACCACGACCGCGCTCACCGCGCACGCACTGGAGTGGCTCGGGGAGAATCCCGCTGAGCGGGACCGCCTCAGCCGCGACCGGGACACCCTGCTGGACTCTGCCACGGAGGAGTTCCTGCGGTTCTTCGCACCCGCCCCGGGCGACGGACGCACGTTCTCCGCCGACTGCGAGATCGCCGGAACACGCTTCAAGGAGGGAGAACGGCTCTGGCTGTCCTGGGCGATGGCCAACCGCGACCCCTCCGTCTTCCCCGACCCCGACACCGTCAACCTGGAACGCCCGGCCAACCGGCACAGCAGCTTCGGCCTCGGCATCCACCGCTGCATCGGATCCAACGTCGCCCGTACGGTCTTCAAGCGCATGGTCACCCAGGTGTTCGACCGTATGCCCGACTACCGGTGCGACCCGGAGGGCACAGTGCACTACGAGACCATCGGCATCATCCAGGGCATGCGCCACCTCCCGGCGACCTTCACCCCGGGCCCCCGGCTCGGCGCGGGACTCGACGAGACCCTGGAGAAGCTGCAGGGGGTCTGCGACGAGCAGCGGATCGCCGAGCCGGTGACGGTCCGCAAGGCGAAGGCGCAGATCGCCGAATGACCGACGAGACACCCGACATGTCGGGGCGGGCCGCGCCGGAGATCACGGAGGAGAACGCCTTCTTCTGGACCTCCGGCGCGGACGGCCGGCTGCGCCTGACGGAGTGCGGGTCCTGCGCGGCCCTCATTCATCCGCCGCAGCCGGTGTGCCGCTACTGCCACGGGCACGAGACCGGCGTGCGGGCCGTCTCCGGCTTCGCGACCCTGATTGGCTTCACCGTCAACCACCGTTTCCCCGCACCCGGGTTGCCGACCCCCTTCGTCGTCGCCCAGGTCGCCGTCGAGGAGGACCCCCGGGTCCGCCTCACCACCAACGTCGTCCAATGCGAGCCCGAACAGCTTGAGTTGGGCATGCGTATGGAGGTCGTCTTCGAGCGGGCCGGGGACGCGTGGCTGCCCCTGTTCCGTCCGGCGGCCGATCAGGAGACCCTCGCGGCCCTCCCCACGGACGAGATCGAGCCCGGTCAATTCCGGTCCCGGGTAAGGCCGATGGCGTCCTCGGAGAAGTTCGAGGACAAGGTCGCGATCACCGGAGTCGGCGCCTCGGAGATAGGGCGCCGTCTCCTCGTACCGCCCCTGTCCCTGACGGTGAAGGCCTGCGAACGCGCTGTCACCGACGCCGGGTTGACGCTCGACGACATCGACGGTCTGGCGGCCTACCCGGGCGCCGGGGCGTACGGCGGCTTCGCCGAGGGCGGAGTCACCGCACTGGAGGCCGCGTTGGGCATACGGCCCACCTGGTACAACGGCGGCAGCGAGACCTTCGGCCCCGGCGGCTCACTGGTCGCCGCGATGCTCGCGGTCGCGGGCGGCCTCGCTCGGCATGTGCTGTGCTTCCGTACGGTCTGGGAGTCGTCGTACGGCGAACTGGTCAAGCGCAGCCGGATCGCCCCGCCCGGCGGCAGCACGGCGGCGGGCTGGATGAAGCCCTTCGGCGCGATCTCGGCCTCGCACACCCTCGCCATGAACGCGCAACGCCACTTCGCCCGCTACGGCACCACCCGAGAGACCCTCGGCTGGATCGCCCTCAACCAGCGGGCGAACGCCGCGCTCAACCCCACCGCGATCTACCGCGACCCGATGACCATGGACGGCTATCTCCGGGCCAGAACGGTCACCACGCCCTTCGGGCTGTACGACTGCGACGTGCCGTGCGACGGATCGGTCGCCGTGATCGTGTCCGCCGTGGACGCGGCACGGGACCTCGCGAAACCGCCCGTCCTCGTCGAGGCGGTCGGCACCCAGATCCTCGAACGCATCGAGTGGGACCAGAGCACCCTCACCCACGAACCCCAGGTGCTCGGCCAGTCCGCCCACCTGTGGACCCGCACCTCGCTGCGGCCGACGGACGTCGACGTCGCACAGCTCTACGACGGCTTCACCTTCAACTGCCTCTCCTGGATAGAGGCGTTGGGCTTCTGCGGGATCGGCGAGGCCAAGGACTTCCTGGACGGTGGCAAGAACATCGCCCGCGACGGACTGCTGCCCCTGAACACCCACGGCGGACAGCTCTCGCACGGCCGCACCCACGGCCTGGGGCTGGTCCACGAGGCGATCAGCCAACTGCGCGGTGAGGCCGAGGCCCGCCAGGTGCGGGATGCCCGGGTCGCCGTGGTCAGCACCGGGGGACTCACTCCCAGCGGTGCGATCCTTCTCCGGACCGACACATGACCGGTGCCTCACGCGTCGTCGTCGACGTGGACGGCATCGCCGTGTCGGCACTGGTGCGGGAGGCACGGCAGCCACGCGCCGTCGTCCTCGCGCTGCACGGCGGTGCCGCCTTCTCCGGATACTTCGACTACCCGGACCGCCCCCGGCTGTCCCTGCTGCGTACCGGCGAGGCCCTCGGCTTCACCGTCATCGCCATCGACCGTCCGGGATACGGGAGTTCAGCCCCGTACGCCGACGAGTTCACGTCCCCGGAGCGCCGCGTCGACGTTGCCTACGGGGCCGTGGAGCGCCTCCTCGTAGCCCGTCCACACGGCGCCGGTGTCTTCGTGCTGGCCCACTCCATCGGCAGCGAACTCGGGGTCCGGATGGCCGCCGACGAGCGGCGCGGACCGGACCTGCTCGGCCTGGAACTGGCCGGCACCGGACGCCGCCACCACGACGACGCGGCCGGGATTCTCGGAGACTGGCGGCGCAGACCGCCGAACAGAGGGGTGCGCGACCTGCTGTGGCAGCCGTCCCGCCTCTACGCGGACGACGTGGTCGGCGGCGCCCGTATCGCCTCGCGCTCACCCGCGTACGAAGGTGTCGTCGCCCGGAGCTGGATCGAGACGTTTCCGCAGCTCGCGCCCCTGATCCGGATCCCCGTCCACTACACCCTCGGCGAACACGAGCGGGTGTGGAGCTCGGGTCCCTCGGCGCTCGCCGACATCGCCTCCCTGTTCACCGCGTCGCCCCGGGTCGCCGTCGACGAACAGACGGGCGGCGGACACAACTTGAGCATTGGGTTGACGTCTTTGGCCTATCACCTCAAGGTGCTGTCGTTCGTTGAGGAGTGCGTGCTCGCACGCGAGGAAGCAGAAGCGGCAGCGGCGGCACAAGCCGCGACACGGCAGCAGGGGAGAGCGAGTTGACGAACGCGGAAGCGGTCGCGGTGCTGGTCGTCAGAGTGGTCCTGGGCGTCATCATGATCGCGCACGGGCTCAACCACTGGCGGGGCGGCGGAAGGATCGAGGGTACGGCCCGCTGGTTCGGCGGGCTCGGGCTGCGGCACGGCACGCTGCAGGCGTGGATGAGCGTGGTCACCGAGGTCGGCGCGGGCGCGCTGCTGGTCCTCGGACTGTTCACGCCGCTGGCCTGTGCGGCGGTGGTCTCGGTGATGCTGGTCGCGGGGCTCCTCGCCCACCGGCCCAACGGGTTCTTCGTGTTCAAGGACGGCTACGAGTACGTCCTGATGCTGGCCGCGATCTCGCTGGCGCTCGGAGTACTGGGGCCCGGCAAGGTCTCCCTGGACCACGCCGCCGACATCGAGGTCACCGGCTGGGCCGGAGGCGGCATCGCCCTCGGGGTGGCCGTGGTGGCCACGGCGGGGCTGCTGGCGACCTTCTGGCGGCCCGAGCGTCCGGAAGCGGCCGCGAGGGCGGAGGACCCGGCGGTCACCGGAGCGGCGGGACAGGAGACCGGCTGATGCGGGTGGGGTTCATCGGACTCGGGAGTCGGGGCGGGCCCATGGCACGGCGGATCGTCGACGCCGGGTTCACGACGACGCTGTGGGCGAGGAGACCCGCCTCGCTCACCCCGTTCGTCGGGACCCCTGCTCAACGTGCCGTCTCCGCAGCCGAGTTGGCGGCGGCAAGTGACCTCGTGAGCGTCTGTGTCGGTGACGACGCGGACGTCGAGGAGGTCATCGCAGGCGACGAGGGGGTGCTGGCCGGGCTGCGGCGCGGCGGAGTGATCGCCGTGCACAGCACCGTCCACCCCGACACCTGCCGCCGGCTCGCCGACCGGGCCCGGCTGCGCGGCGTCGCCCTGGTCGACGCGCCGGTCAGCGGTGGCGGCGGGGCGGCGTCCGAGGGGCGGCTGCTGGTGATGGTCGGCGGCGAGTCCGGGACCGTCGCGTTCTGCCGACGGGTGTTCGAGACCTACGGCGATCCGGTGGTCCACATGGGCCCGGTGGGCTCGGGGCAGGTCGCGAAGCTGCTCAACAACGCCCTGTTCACGGCGAATCTGGCGACCTCCGCCGACGTACTCGCCCTCGGGCGCACCCTCGACGTGGACCCGGCCGGACTCGCCCACGTCATCGCGCACGGCAGCGGGGCGAGTTTCGCGCTGGGCCGGGTCGCCGCGGCCGGAGGCACCCTCGACCGGATCGCCGTCCATGGCGGACCGCTGCTGCGCAAGGACGCCCGGCTCCTCGCGGACCTCGCCGAAGGAGCCGGCACCCCGGCGGGCGCGACCGTCATGCGGACCGCCGGCGACGCCCTCGCCGTCATGGCGCGGACCGACCGGCCACTGATCTCCGCAAGGCGCGCCCCAGGATAATCGTCATGCCTGGAAATGGCCTTCTCAATAATGAAGAGCGTTGCTATCGTCAGCCGTCAGGGTGACGAAGGGAGCCGTACAGGCCGTGAACGACTTCGAGGCGATCGACTTCTTCCGGGACGAGGGGGCCGTCGCGGACCCCTATTTGTACTTCGAGGCCCTGCGCGGCCAGTGCCCCGTGCTGCGGGAGAACCATCACGACGTGATGATGGTGACGGGCTACGACGAGGCCGTGCAGGTCTTCAGCGACTCCGAGACCTTCTCCTCGTGCGTGTCGGTGACGGGCCCCTTCCCGGGGTTCCCGGTCCCGCTGGAGGGCGACGACGTCAGCGAGCTGATCGAGCGCCACCGGGACGAACTCCCCATGAGCGACCAGCTGCCGACGTTCGACCCGCCCCTGCACACCGCCCACCGCGGGCTGCTGATGCGGCTCATCACGCCGAGGCGCCTCAAGGAGAACGAGGCGTCCATGTGGCACCTCGCCGACGCCCAGCTGGACGAGTATCTGGCCGCCGGGGAGGGCGACTTCATCGGTGGGTTCGCCGGCCCGTTCACCCTGCGGGTCATCACCGACCTGCTCGGCATCCCCGAGGCCGACCGGGACGAGTTCGCCGAGAAGCTCCAGAGCCGCCCCCACGCGGAGGGGGGTGTCGGCAGCACCCAGGGCGAGATGGCCCACACGCCGCTGGAGTACCTGTACGAACGCTTCGCGGCCTATGTCGAGGACCGCCGCAGGGAGCCCCGCGACGACGTGATCACCGGCCTCGCCATCGGCACCTTCCCCGACGGTTCGACCCCCGAGGTCGCGGACGTCGCCCGCGTCGCCACCAACCTCTTCGCGGCCGGTCAGGAGACCACCGTCCGGCTGCTGAGCAACGCGCTCAAGATCATCGCCGAACAGCCGGAGATCCAGGCGCTGTTGCGAGCCGAGCGGGACCGCGTCCCGAACTTCATCGAAGAGGTGCTGCGGATGGAGAGCCCCATCAAGGGCGACTTCCGGCTCTCCCGCGTACCGACCACGGTGGGCGGGGTCGACATCCCGGCCGGCACCACGCTCATGGTCCTGAACGGCGCCGCGAACCGCGACCCGCGCCACTTCGAGGACCCGCAGACCTTCGACGCCACACGGCCCAACGCACGCCACCACCTGGCGTTCGGCCGCGGCGTCCACACCTGCCCCGGCGCGCCCCTCGCCCGGGCGGAGGGCCGGGTGGCCATCGAGCGCATCCTCGACCGTACGACCGACATCAGGATCTCCGAAGCAGCGCACGGTCCCGCCGACGCCCGCAGGTACCGGTACCTGCCGACGTACATCCTGCGCGGACTGACCCACCTCGGCCTGGAGTTCACCCTCGCAGAGGAGCCCGTCCGATGAAGGCCGCCGTGGACGAGGACCGCTGCCGGGGGCACGGCGTGTGCTGGACGCTGTGCCCCGAGGTCTTCGACCTCACCGACGATGGATACGCCGAGGTGCTGGTGCCGGAGATTCCCGCCGAACACGAGAGCGCGGTGCGCACCGCAGCCGGCAGTTGCCCCGAGCGGGCCATCGTGCTCAGCTGAGGCCCGCCGGCACATCGACCCGTTCGCCACATCGATACGAGAGGACAGTGCGGATGCCCAAGGGATACGTCATCGTCACCGAGTCCATCAAGGA
>NZ_AEJB01000672.1 GCF_000331005.1 Streptomyces turgidiscabies Car8 | reverse complement strand
GCGGTCCTGGAGGTGCGCTCATGACGGCCACTTCCCGTCAACTCGCCTCCGAGGAACACGAGTTGACGGACCCGGCAACCGTCGATGACATCGAATGGGCCGTCCGGCTGCTCGCCGCCACCCCCACCCACGAGGGCCGTGACCGCGAGCTGCTGCTCCAATGGGCCCGTAGTGCAGACGAGTTCGGGTCCCGGCTCGCCCCCGTGCCGTCCACCGCGCGCGTGGTCGAGCGGGGCGACGGCGTGCAGCGGATGCTGCTCGCCCGCTACACGTCACGGCCCCCGACCGTCGAGCTCTACACCGACACGCTCGCCCTCGCCGAGGAGCTGGTCGACGCGCGCGGCTGGCGGGCCTGGTACCCGCCCGGTTCGGTGCGTGCCGCGGCGCTCGCCCACGAGGCCGCGCACGCCCACCTCCACCACGGTCCGGAGAAGGCCGCGCTCAAACAGGCACTCGGCCACACGGTCCTGCGCCTCGGACGTCACCGCGTGTACGGCCATGTCGCCGGTGCCGAAGAGGTCGCCGCCCATGCCTACGCCAGAACCGTCTGCGGGCTCGGCCGCAGCCCCCTGCTCCTCAGCGCCGCGCTGCGTGACGCGCTCACCCGGCCCGGACGAGAGAGAAGAGAGAACTGACCCATGGGCGTCGTCATCCTCCTCGTCATGGCCGCCGGCGTCGGCCTGATGCTCACCCGCAGGCTTCCCACCGCCTTCGCGCTGGTGCTGCTCGCCGTGATCATCGCGTTCCTCGCCGGGGCGCCGCTCACCGGTGAGAACAGCGTGCTGGACACGGTTCTCCAGGAGGGCGCGCCGACCCTGGCCGCCACCATGATCGCGATCATTCTGGGGTCCTGGCTGGGCAGACTCCTCGACGAGACCGGTATCGCGGGCACCCTCGTCCGCAAGATCGTCGAGTTCGGCGGCGACCGCCCGACCGTGGTCGCCCTCGGCGTCCTCGCCGTGTCCGCGCTCGTCGGTACGGTGACCGGCTCGGCGCCCGCCGCCATGCTCGCCGGCATCATCGGCATCCCCGCGATGATCGCCGTCGGCGTACCCAAGGTGACCGCGGCGGGCACGGTGCTGATGGGGATCGCCGTGGGCGTCCCCTTCGAGCTGCCGTTGTGGCAGTTCTTCTCCACCGCGCTGGAACTGCCGGTCCCGACCGTGCGCGACTTCATGGTGAAACTGTTCCCGTTCGCCCTGGTCGCCGCCCTCGCGTTCGTCCTCGTCGAGACGCGACGGCGAGGTACCGAGCATGCCTGGTCACTCAAGTCCGTCGACCCCAGGCCTCGTTCACGCCGCGAGGAGCTGGGCGACGCGCCCTGGTACGCGCTGCTCGCCCCGGCGGTCCCGCTCGTCCTGGCCCTGGGCTTCGAACTGGCCATCGTCCCCTCGCTGTTGGCGGGCGTCCTGTACGCGCTGGTCACCACGACCCGGCCCCGCGAGATGAACAAGCGGCTGCTGCGCACCCTTTACGGCGGCTTCGAGGTCGCCGCCCCGCCGCTCGTCCTGTTCGTCGCCATCGGCATCCTGCTCACCGCCGTGAAGCTGCCCGGCGCCGTGGACGCGCTCGAACCGCTCGTCAGGGCCGTCAGTCCGCAGAACCCCGTGGCGTTCGTCCTCGTCTTCACCCTCCTCGTCCCCCTGTGCCTCTACCGCGGCCCCCTCAACGTGTTCGGACTCGGCGCGGGCATCGCGGGCGTCCTCATCGCCACCGGCATCTACCCCGCGGCCGTCGTCCTCGGCATGGCCACCTCGTACAACCAGGTCTTCGGCGTCGCCGACCCGACCAGCACACAGACCGTGTGGAGCGCCCAGTACGCGGGCGTCACTCCCCAACAGGTCATGGTGCGCACCCTGCCGTACGTCTGGGCGGTCGCACTGGGCGGCCTGTGCGTCACGGCAGTCGCCCACCTCTGACCCGACGGACACCTCCGAACCCGATCGACACCCCTCACCCGACAGACACCTCATGACCCGACAGATCCGCTGTCAATGGAGTCCCCCATGCACGAGCACCACCTCGACCGGCGTCTCTTCCTGCGTGCCGGCGCAGCCACCGGAGCCGCTCTCACCGTCGGGACGGCCGTGGGAGCGCAGCCCGCGACCGCCGCACCCGGCGGGTTCCCCAACTACACATACGTACGCACACTGCTGACGGCGTCTCAGCTCAAGTACAACCCCACCGACGAGATCATCTTTCCCTGCGTCAGGGGCGTCTACGACAAGCTGAGCAACCCCCTCGGGCGGTACTACCTCTACTACGCGCCGCACGACCCGCCCGGTGGAATCTGCCTGGCCTACGGCGACTCGCTGGAGGGTCCGTTCACGGAGTACCCGTCGAACCCGATCGTCTCCAACAAGTGGTCGCCGCACTACTCCGTCAGCCATGTCTCGTCGCCCCACGTGCTGTGGAACGCGGACGCCAAGGAGTTGTGGCTGTACTTCCACGGGGAGAACACCACGACCCGGCTGGCCCGCTCGTCCGACGGGATCCACTTCACGTACGACAAGGTCGTGCTGTCGACGTCGATGCTGACGTCGGGCACCACGGAGACGTCGTACGCCCGGGTCTTCCGCCACGACCTGCCCTCGCGAGGCGCCCGCTACGTGATGGTCTTCATGACCAACGACACCACCAACCACCGTGACATCCACTGGGGTTGGTCCGCCGACGCCCGCACCTGGACCTTCGACCAGGAGCCGCTGATCCGGCACAGCGATGTCGACGCCGTCAACATCGGCGGTGCGCACCTTCTCCACCGCGACAACAGCACCTACGTCGTCTACAACAAGGACAAGTCGAGCGGCGGGGACATCATGATCACCGAGGTCGGCAACGACTTCAGTAAGCGCTCCCATCTCGGTGTCTTCTACAACTCCCGCAGCGCGTCTCCCGAGTACGGGCGCGCCGCGGCGCCTTCCTTCGGGACCGACGGCGGCGTCCCGTACATGATCTACGAGGCCGGAGAGCGGCTCTCGGGATCCATCGCCGTGGCCCGGGCCTGACCCGGCGTCGCGTCGGCTCCCCAATGACCACGTGCCGCAAGGCGGCACGTCGACGAACTGCCGTCCGCAGCCGATGTGTCGCTGTTTCACGGTTGTGCGACAGCGGTGTCCCGATGGACAGACGGACGTGACCCCGGAGCCCCATGGCTCCTCTTACCCAACGCAAGATCCGGAAGCCGGCGGAGACGCCGCCGGTCTTCCACTCCCCCTCGGAAGGAACCACCCCTGATGAACCGCCACCTGCGCAAGGCCGTTTTCGCCACCGCCGCGATCACCGCCGGGCTGCTGATGACGGCGTGCCAGAGCGGCACCGGCGACAGCTCGTCCGACAAGAGCGCCGCGGACAAGCCGTCGGCCTCCCAGACCTCGACGAGCGTCGGCTCCGACCCCAGTGCCACTCCCGGCTCCGGCTCCGGCTCCGACTCCAGCCCCGGTTCCGGCACCGACGCCACCCCCGCTCCCGTCTCCGACACCGACTCCAGCCCCGCTCAGAACTCCGACTCGGACTCCGACACCCGCGACACCGCCGTCGAGGGCATCAACAAGGGCGAGGGCGTCAGCGGCACCTGGTTCGGCAACGTCACATACGTGGCGCCGGGCAAGTACGCCGTCACCGGCATGAAGGACACCGAGCAGCAGTTCTTCGTCTCCGAGGACACCAAGATCATCGGCTACGACGACATCTGCGACGCCGTGAACACCGGACCGGGCGGCGAGGGCGGCGTCGAGTGCACCGAGGCCCAGCTGGAGAAGGCCGCCAAGAAGGGCGTCCAGGCCAAGGTGGTCATCAGCAACGGCATCGCGACCAGCATCACCGACGACAACTGAGCCACACCGCACGGC
>NZ_AEJB01000671.1 GCF_000331005.1 Streptomyces turgidiscabies Car8 | reverse complement strand
ACGGGATGGGACGGGTAGGGGCGGCGGGGGCGAAAACCCCGGGCACCCACCCCGCAGCCAAAGGCCCCAACACCGCCCGCACGAACTCCCCCCGCGCCAGCCACGAGAAAAGACGTCCCCGCCACACTGATCCCGAGGATCGGCTTCGCTTCGGGCTGCTCAGCCGGCCGAAGAGCTTGCCTCCACAGTCAAGATAGTGTCAAGTAATCGTCAATAATTACTTTACCGAACGATTCGTAGGGTCGACATGAGACCACCGGAGCCCTGTCGGGACAGGCCGAGCCCCAGACTTGCCACGTGACCAGAACCCACGCGAACTCCCCAACACCCCTGACCCTGGCCGAAGTAGAGGCCATGGCCCGAGCCGCACACGCGGCGCAGACGGACAAGGCGGGCCGCCCCTACGCGGAGCACCTCCAGGCCGTCGCGGAGGGCGTGCGCGCGCGTGGAGGCGACGACGAGCAGATCGCGGCGGCCTGGCTGCATGACGCCGTGGAGGACGACGTACTGCCCGAACGCGCCCTGGAGGACGCCGCGTTGACCCGCCGCACGAAGGACATCGTGCTGGCCGTCACCAAGCGTGCGGGAGAGGCTCCCGAGGCGTACGCCCGGCGCATCCTCGACACCCCGGGCGCACTGCTGGTCAAGGAGTCGGACCTCGCGCACAACGCGGACCCGGCCCGCCTGGCGGCACTGGACGACCCGACGCGCGCTCGCCTCACCCGCAAATACGCCAGGATGCGGGCACTTCTCGGCCTCCAAGGAGGTGGATATCAGCCCAAGCACCCATAAGGAACACATTTCTGTGCCCTTTGTTTATCTATGGCGACAAAACGATCCCATGGGGCCGATGATGCGTCACCGGCCGCATACGGCGGCCTCGTTGGTGGCACGATGGATCTGGCGGGGGTGCGAGAGAAAGCATCCCTGGGCCGGTAGTGCGAACCGACCATAGGGTGTGATCAGTGTGGCCATTTCGTTGTCAGTGGTGCTGATGTTGGGAATCATCCTGGTGGTGCTGATTCGCGGAGGCACGATCAAGGCGGGTCCGGCGGTCGTCGCCATCCTCTTCGGCTTCTTCCTCGCCTCGACCGGCATGGCCGACGACATCCAACGCTTCCTGAACTCGATAGCGGACACGATCAACGAGATCCAGTTCTGACCGGGCCGCCCGGCCGGGCCGCCCGGCCGCAGGTCCAGCCGCCGGCCGGGGAGAAACACGACCGGCCCGGTTCCAGGGGAACCGGGCCGGCGGCAAGAACAGAGCGGGCGACGGGAATCGAACCCGCGTAGCTAGTTTGGAAGACTAGGGCTCTACCATTGAGCTACGCCCGCACAGGTGCGCCGCAGGTCAGATGACCGCGGCACAGAAACCATCGTAGCGGTTCGGGGCCCTTCGACGCACACCGCGTTTCCGGTCCTGAAATGCGGCCACCCCACGGCCTGTGGGCATGTACCCTACGTGTCGCACCAGACGGGGTGTGGCGCAGCTTGGTAGCGCGTCCGCTTTGGGAGCGGAAGGCCGTGGGTTCAAATCCCGCCACCCCGACCATCGTGCCGGACCACCGGCAGGATCATCTTCAAGATCACCTTTTGGGGCGTGTACCGGCTGCGGCTAGTATGCAAACTGCGCGCCCGTGTGTCTGCGTTGTTTACGTCCCTCAAGGGCCGCGAATCCGCTGAGGCTCCGCCGCGTCCGACATCAGGACAATCAGCAGAACCCGCAGCAGAACCCCAAGAAGTCAGCCCCCAAGGAGACCGAACCGTGAAGAGCGCCGTGGAGACCCTGAACCCGACCCGGGTTCGGCTCAGCATCGAGGTGCCCTTCGAGGAGCTCAAGGACAGCCTCGACGCGGCGTACAAGAAGATCAACCAGCAGGTCACGGTGAAGGGCTTCCGGAAGGGCAAGATCCCGGCGCGCATCATCGACCAGCGGTTCGGCCGCGGTGCGGTCCTGGAGGAGGCGGTCAACGACGCGCTCCCGAAGTTCTACACCGAAGCGGTCAACGAGGCCGAGCTCAACGTCCTGGGCCAGCCCGAGGTCGACATCACGGAGTTGAAGGACGGCGAGACGCTGAACTTCACCGCCGAGGTCGACGTCCGCCCGACCATCGAGATCCCGGACTACTCCGGCATCGAGGTCGAGGTCGACGCGATCGAGGTCACCGAGGAGGACATCGACAAGTCGGTCGAGCAGCTCCGTGAGCGCTTCGCCTCCACCTCCCCGGTCGAGCGTGCCGCCGAGGACGGCGACGTCGTGACGCTGGACCTGGAGGCCAAGGTCGACGGCGAGGTGCTGGAGGACGGCATCGCGAACGGCCTGTCCTACACCATCGGCTCCGGCGAGCTGCTGGACGGCGTCGACGAGGCCGTGACGGGCGTGGAGGCCGGTGGCGAGGCCACCTTCACCTCCGAGCTCAAGGGCGGCTCGGCGGCCGGCAAGGAGGCCGAGGTCACCGTCAAGGTCACCCAGGTCGCCGCCCGCGAACTCCCGGCCCTGGACGACGAGTTCGCCCAGCTCGCCTCCGAGTTCGACACCCTGGAGGAGCTGCGCGCGGACAGCCGCAAGCGCCTCGAGAACATGAAGCAGTACGACCAGGCCACGCAGGCCCAGGAGCGCGTCCTGGAGAAGCTGCTGGAGCTCGTCGAGGTGCCCGTCCCCGAGAAGCTTCTCGAGGAAGAGGTCAACACCCGCAAGCACAACCTGGAGCACCACCAGCTCGGCCAGATGGGCCTCGACCTCGAGAAGTACCTCGAGATCCAGGGCAAGACGGTCGAGGAGTTCGACACCGAGACCAAGGAAGCCGCGGTCAAGGGCATCAAGACCCAGTTCGTCCTCGACGAGCTGGTCAACAAGGAGAAGCTGAACGTCAACCAGGAGGAGCTCACCGAGCACCTCATGCGGCGCGCGGCCTCCTCCGGCATGTCCCCCGACCAGTTCGCCCAGGCGGTCGTCGAGGGCGGCCAGGTCCCGATGCTGGTCGGCGAGGTCGCCCGCGGCAAGGCCCTCGCGGTCGTCGTCGAGGCCGCCACGGTCAAGGACACCAATGGCGAGATCATCGACCTCGACGACGAGGAAGAGGACGAGACCACGGAGGCCACCTCCGAGGAGACCCCGGCCACCGAGACCGAGTCCCCCGAGGAGAAGCCCGAGGCCTGAGAACCACGGCACCTCTGAATCACGTACGACGGGCCCCGGCCGCGCACCATGCGCCGGGGCCCGTCTTCGTCTGCGGCCACAGGGGCGTACCCAGGGGCGCGGGGAACTGCGCGACAAGCCCCCACGGACCCGCGCCATGACCACCTCCCCGCGGGCCTACGGCGAATCCCGGGGCCCGGGGCGGGAGCCCCGCGACGCTCACCCCGACCCCGCCCCACACCCGGCCGACCCTCACCGGAAACCCTGCTCAACCCAGCGGAGCGCATGCGCTCACAGCGAACAGTTCCCTTCCCGGGATTCCCCGGAGGGACCCGCGCGTTAGGGTCCATGAGAGCGAGGGCAGGGGAGTCCCCGATAACCGTCGGGCGGCTTCACGCCCCGGCAGAACACGTGAGACGGCCCGGCGCCGTCGTAAGACGAGCAGGTGGACACGACGTGACGAATCTGATGCCTTCCGCCGCCGGCGAGCCTTCCATCGGCGGTGGCCTCGGCGACCAGGTCTACAACCGGCTGCTCAACGAGCGGATCATCTTCCTCGGCCAGCCGGTCGACGACGACATCGCGAACAAGATCACCGCGCAGCTGCTGCTCCTCGCGGCGGCTGACCCGGACAAGGACATCAACCTCTACATCAACAGCCCCGGCGGCTCGATCACGGCCGGCATGGCGATCTACGACACCATGCAGTTCATCAAGAACGACGTGATGACCATCGCCATGGGTCTCGCCGCTTCCATGGGCCAGTTCCTGCTCAGCGCGGGTACGCCCGGCAAGCGCTTCGCCCTGCCGAACGCCGAGATCCTGATCCACCAGCCCTCCGCGGGCCTCGCGGGTTCGGCCTCGGACATCAAGATCCACGCCGAGCGGCTGCTGCACACCAAGAAGCGCATGGCCGAGCTCACGGCGCAGCACACGGGCCAGACCGTCGAGCAGGTCACCCGGGACTCGGACCGCGACCGCTGGTTCGACCCCGAGGAGGCCAAGGCGTACGGCCTCATCGACGACGTCATCGCCACGGCCGCAGGCATCCCGGGCGGCGGCGGCACAGGGGTGTAAGTGCCCTCAACGCCCTCCAGCCCCCGCCTAAGCCCCTTTCAGGAGACACCGTGAACGACTTCCCCGGCAGCGGCCTCTACGACCGCACGACGGCCGCCCAGGCCGCCCAGGCGGAGTACACCGGCCCGCGCGCCGAGTCCCGCTACGTCATCCCGCGCTTCGTCGAGCGCACCTCGCAGGGCGTGCGTGAGTACGACCCGTACGCGAAGCTCTTCGAGGAGCGCGTGATCTTCCTCGGCGTCCAGATCGACGACGCCTCCGCCAACGACGTCATGGCACAGCTGCTGTGCCTGGAGTCGATGGACCCCGACCGGGACATCTCGGTCTACATCAACAGCCCCGGCGGCTCGTTCACGGCCCTCACGGCCATCTACGACACGATGCAGTTCGTGAAGCCGGACGTCCAGACGGTCTGCATGGGCCAGGCGGCCTCCGCCGCCGCGATCCTCCTCGCGGCCGGTACGCCGGGCAAGCGCATGGCGCTGCCCAACGCGCGCGTGCTGATCCACCAGCCGTACAGCGAGACCGGTCGCGGGCAGGTCTCCGACCTGGAGATCGCGGCCAACGAGATCCTCCGCATGCGTGCCCAGCTGGAGGACATGCTGGCCAAGCACTCCACCACGCCGATCGAGAAGATCCGCGAGGACATCGAGCGCGACAAGATCCTCACGGCCGAGGACGCGCTGTCGTACGGACTGATCGACCAGATCATTTCCACCCGGAAGATGAACAACGCCAGCGTCCGCTGACGTACTGGTAGGCGTACTGGCAGACGGAGAAGCTGTATCGTCTGCCGCCCCTCGGCACGGTTCCACTCGGCTCACGTCGAAGTGAACCGTGCCAAGGGGGGCCCGAACGAGGGTCCCGGCAAGGTACCGTCGACATAAGGCAGCACCAGGAGCCGCTGTACCCAGGCGTCTCCCAGGCGAAGGGGAAGCACACCGTGGCACGCATCGGTGACGGCGGCGATCTGCTCAAGTGCTCGTTCTGTGGCAAGAGCCAGAAGCAGGTCAAGAAGCTCATCGCAGGCCCCGGTGTGTACATCTGCGACGAGTGCATCGATCTCTGCAACGAGATCATCGAGGAAGAGCTCGCGGAGACGAGTGAGGTCAGGTGGGAGGAACTCCCCAAGCCTCGCGAGATCTACGAGTTCCTCGAGGGGTACGTAGTCGGTCAGGAGTCGGCCAAGAAGGCCCTGTCCGTCGCGGTGTACAACCACTACAAGCGGGTCCAGGCCGGTGAGAACGGCGGCGGTCAGAGCCGTGAGGACGCCATCGAGTTGGCGAAGTCGAACATCCTCCTGCTGGGCCCCACGGGCTCCGGCAAGACCCTCCTCGCGCAGACCCTGGCGCGCATGCTGAACGTCCCGTTCGCCATCGCCGACGCGACGGCGCTGACGGAGGCCGGGTATGTGGGCGAGGACGTCGAGAACATCCTGTTGAAGCTGATCCAGGCGGCGGACTACGACGTCAAGAAGGCCGAAACCGGAATCATCTACATCGACGAGATCGACAAGGTCGCGCGGAAGAGTGAAAACCCGTCGATCACGCGTGACGTGTCCGGCGAGGGCGTCCAGCAGGCACTGCTGAAGATTCTCGAAGGCACGACGGCCTCCGTCCCGCCGCAGGGCGGACGCAAGCACCCGCACCAGGAGTTCATCCAGATCGACACGACGAACGTGCTGTTCATCGTGGGCGGTGCCTTCGCGGGCCTGGAGAAGCTGGTCGAGTCCCGCGCGGGCGCCAAGGGCATCGGCTTCGGCGCGACGATCCGCTCCAAGAAGGAGCTGGAGGCGAAGGACCGCTTCGAGGACGTCATGCCCGAGGACCTGGTGAAGTTCGGCATGATCCCCGAGTTCATCGGCCGCCTCCCCGTCATCACGTCGGTCCACAACCTCGACCGTGAGGCCCTCCTCCAGATCCTGGTGGAGCCGCGCAACGCCCTCGTCAAGCAGTACCAGCG
>NZ_AEJB01000670.1 GCF_000331005.1 Streptomyces turgidiscabies Car8 | reverse complement strand
TCCCTCGTGAGATACGTGCCTCCCGTCAGCAGGTTCAGCCGAGGGTGCGCACCTTGATCGAGTAGATGCCGCGCCCGTGCGTGGCCGCGTAGAGGGTGCTGCCGTCGGGGCCGAGCTTCAGCTGGAGCACGGCGACGGCCGGGAGGTCACCGACGCGCTGCCATGTCGTCCGGCCCGGTGCCCGGTAGACGACGCCGAGGTCGGTGCCGACGGCGAGGCCGCCGTTCGAAGTGACGGCGGCGGAGTCGGCCGGCACGTCGGGGAAGTTCTTGGAGATGTCCTTCCAGGTGGTGCCGCCGTCCTTGGACTCGAAGACATGGCCGACGCCCGCACCCGGGCCCTCGGTCCACTGCCGGGAGAAGCCGTTGACCGTGAGGAACACGTGGTCGGCGTTCTTCGGGTCGATGGCGAAGCCGCTGAGGTAGCGGTTGGGCACGTTCCCGTCGACGGGCAGCGTGATGTCGTGCCAGCCGGTGCCGTCCGCGTTGCCGACGGAGATACCGCGTGCGAAGCCCTGGTTGTTGCAGGGGCCGCACCAGGCCGCGTAGACCTTGCCGCCGGAGGCCGCGACGGCCGTCGCGGTGTGGCCCTCGCCGAGGTCGTACACGCTGGTCCACTCGTCGCCGCTGCGGATGGCGTACCCGTGGGTCTGCACCCACACGTGACGGCCGCCCGCGATCCAGGTCGAGGGGCTCTTCGCGTCGGCCGCGAGCGGGGCGATGAAGCGGGCCTCGCCGGTGGTGTTGTCGGCCGGGGCGACGTTCCAGGACGTGGCCTTGCTGGCGTCGTCCATCCAACTGCCGTCGTTGACCGCGCAGTTCTGGGTCACCTGGATGGAGAGGTAGACGTACTCCTCGGCGATGTCGCAACCGTTGGCCGGGTCGGTGAGGGTGTCGCCGCCGTCGCCGCCGAAATTGGAGCCCATCACCTTGTCGTTGCTGCGCAGGACGGACTGGCCGTTGTCCTGGAGGCCGCCGGTGACGGAGACGCCCCCGTGGTCGAGGTCCTTGCCGACGCCGACCGAGTAGTACTGCAGGGTGTCGATGGTTCCGTCGTTGAGGGAGGTCCAGTCGGTGGCGTGCCCGGAGGCGTCCTGCCGGCCGCGCAGCGGGCGCTTGTAGACGCCGCCGTCGTTGCCGACGTACACGAAGCTCTTGCCGTGGTAGCGGCCGATCGCGACGCCGTGCTGGTCGGAGTGGGTGGTCTGCGGGCAGTCGCCGCTCTGCTCGGCCGGGTCGATGTTCCAGCAGGCGAAGCCGAAGTTCCAGTACGGGCCCACCGTCGACCAGGTGCCGCCGCCGTCCTTGGACTCGTAGACCTCCTCGAGCCCCGCGTACACGTGCTGCGGGTCGCTCGGATCGACGGTCAGGAACTGGTTGTACCAGGCCTGGACGCCGGGCATGTAGCCGCTGGACGTCAGCGCCGAACCGGACGCCGCCAGACCCTGGTAGTCCGCGATCTTCGTCCAAGGGCCGGTCGGGGAGCCTGACTTGGAGACGTAGAAGCCCTCCAGGCCGCTGTCCGGGTTGGTGTTCAGCTGCTCCGGTGACTGGTCGATGGCGTAGTAGCGGGAGCCGTCGGCGGAGCGGGCGAAGGTGACGTTGCCTACGCCGTCCGGGTCGGCCGGCAGGTCGCCCAGGCCGCTGGTGATCCGGGTCCAGGTGCCGTGCGCGCCCTTGGTGTAGAAGCCGTTGTAGTCGTCACCGCTGCGCCAACCGATCGCGAGGACCACCTTGTTGGGGTTCTTCG
This sequence comes from Streptomyces turgidiscabies Car8, assembly GCF_000331005.1. GTDB lineage: Bacteria > Actinomycetota > Actinomycetes > Streptomycetales > Streptomycetaceae > Streptomyces > Streptomyces turgidiscabies. The sequence goes on along the minus strand of NZ_AEJB01000670.1, from coordinate 17,208 downwards.
GGTCGATCGCGATGTCGTTGGCGATGTTCTTGTACGGGGCGTCGGGGTCCGCTGCCTCCGAACCGCCGGGCAGGAACTCGGGGTTGGGGGCGAACTCCAGCTTCCAGGCGCCCTTCAGCGTCTTCGTGGAGTGACTCCACACGCCCTTGCTGGTCGCCGCCCACACCTTGCCGCCGCCGAAGCGCAGCTGGTGGACGGTGGTGGACTCCAGCTCGTCGCCGCCGACCCGGGCGCGGGAGGAGAACGTACCGTGGTGCGGATCCGCCAACACATAGACACCGCTGCCGAGATAGGCGTCCGCGTTGGTCGTCGCCTCGCCGGTGCCCAGCCACAGGCGCCCGCCCCCGTCGAGGGCGAGCGCGCCGGTGGACTGCGCGGGCAGCCGGTCACTGATGGCCTGCCAGTGCCCTCCGCCCGACCTGGACCGCCACACCCCGCCGCCCGCACTTCCGGCGTAGACGAACCCGTCGTCGTCGGCGGCCATCGCCGCCATCCGGCCCGTCACATTGCCCGAGCCGCCACTGGAGTTGGAGTCGATGTCGCGGTAGCGCGAATCGTCGGAGTTGTAGGGAAGGTCGGTGACATTACGCCAACTCCCCTTACTGTTGGGCAGGTTGTTCAGGCTCTGCCAGGCGGCGCCGTACGCGCCCGGTGCGACGACACCGGGTGAGGTGCGGGCCTCGGAGTACTGGTCCGCTCCCTCGGCGATCTCGTCGGCCTCGTTGCCGTCGTCACCGTCACCGTCGTCGCCCTTGAGGCTGGGGGTGAGCGCGCCGACCGACTGCTCGCGCTGCGCGGCGAGTTGATCGAGGACGCGAGGCCCGAAGGGGCTGCTGCCCCCGCCGGGCGCGGCGCCCGCGGGTATCGCGACGAGGGCGGCGGAGGCGGTGACGGCGCAGATCGTGAGCCATCGTCTTCTACGGGTTGGTGCTGACACCGGGTCCTCCCAGAACGGGGGTTGATTCAGCCGTGACAGCCGCAAACAGCCGTCGCTGGGACCCGATCACGCACGGAGGAGGAGACGGCCCGCATTTGGACATCCTTTGACCAGAACCTGCCGCTTCGTGTCCAGGTCACAGCCGGCTCATGGCATGGCGGCAGAGGTGCCATGCTGATTCCGGGGGAGTGTGGAGATCGTGTTCACCGACAGGCTCCAACACGCCAAGGGCCTCCTGATGCAGAGGATGGTCGCTGTCGTGACGAGGCAAGACCCGGATGGCTACCACCCGCAACCCAGTAGCTCGCCGCGCACGTAACATCGCGCTTCCCCTGCTCGACCGTACGGCCCTGTCGAGGAAGCCAGCGACCGAACTCGCCGAGCTCAACCACCGCTGAGAGGAGGCCAAGTGATGGAGACGGCCAGGCTGACGCTCCGGAGGTTCACCGCCACGGACGCGCCGACCCTGGCGGCGTACCGGTCGGACCCCGAGGTGAGCCGCTACCAGTCCTGGGAGTCGCCGGTGCCGTTGGCGGCGGCCGAGCGGCTGGCGGCCACGTTCTCGGCCGGGGATCCCCGCGCTCCGGGATGGTTCCAGTACGCCGTCGAGCGCCGGGAGGCTCCGGGACTGATCGGCGACCTCGGGGTGTGCCGCAGCGAGGACGGACGGCAGGCGGAACTGGGCTTCACCTTCGCCCCGGAGTTCCAGGGCCACGGGTACGCCGCCGAGGCGGTCGCACGGACGGTGGAGTTCCTCCTGGTGGAGGAGGGCCTGCACAGAGTCTCGGCCGCCTGCGACGGACGCAACGTCCGCTCGGCGAAGCTGCTGGAGCGCGTCGGATTCCGCCGCGAGGGTCACCTCGTGCAGAGCACCTGGATCAAGGGGGAGTGGACGGACGACGTCCTTTTCGGCCTGCTCGCTTCGGAGTACCGGGCGGTTCCTTCCGGGTGAAGCGGGCATCCCTTCAGGCGCGCAAAAAGGGCGGGACCCGAAAGCCCCGCCCGCACCCCAATAAATCCCGCGAACCTCACCTCACGGCCACACCAGGCAATAAGGCTGATGCCCCGCCTCATGCAGCCGATGGCTGAAGTCCTGCCACTCGTGCAGCGAATGGGAGGGGCGGGTCGATGACCAGGGGTTTCGTGCAGAAGAGTGCGTTGACCTGCGAAAATTTCTCTCCCTGGTTCTCACCACTCAACGCCGCTTCCCAGGCTCATGTGCCCTGGATGTGCCCTCGTCGGCATCCGCCGGCTCGTAACGCTAATTGTGGTAGAGCGTCCGCGTATGCACGACACCGTACGGACGATCAACCTCTTGAAGGTCGTCGTCGGACGCCGTTGTCCGCCGCATCTGCCGTCGGGCTGGACCGTTGTACCAGCGTCCAGAGAGCGACGACCCCTGGAACCGGTCCACGATGGAGCGCGGTGCGAACGTCCCTCCCTCTTTGATGGCCTGTCGTCGGCGGGTCCACAACCGGAACACCCATCTGGCGAGGCCGAGTGTGAGCAGGCAGCCCACGGCCAGGTAGATCCACGGCGAGGTTGACGGCACTTGCGGCATTTGGTCCTGTGGACTGCCCGCCGGGGGCTGCATGCTCCTGAGTAGACGGCTCCCTGCGAGGGAGAGCACGATGATGCTCACCACGAGCAGGGCGGCCAGGTGGATTCGGAGTGCTGTCACGGCGCGTACGACATGGGTGGCGACCGTCCCTGGCTTCTTCTGCATGGCCTCGGCCGTCTCGGCCTGTGTGTACTCCAACGCCTTGGTCGCCCAAACGGCCGTCCTCTGCTGAGGAGGCAGGTTGCAAAGCGCTTTGTGCACCGCCACGCGATTGGCAACCAGATCGCTGAAGTCCGCGACGTGCACGTCCGGCGATTGCGTGTCAACGGTGGGCGCCGCGGTCAGGGCCGACCGCCGTCGGTGCTGCCGACTCGCAGCTCGTACGTCGCTTCGGATTACGGCATAGAGGTAGGCGCGGGGGTCGCGGATCTGTTCCGGAGTGCGCAGAGCCTTGGCGAACGCCGTCTGCACGATGTCCTCGGAGGACATCACGGAGTCCGGTAGCCGCTCGTCGGCCAGGAGCCGGCGGGCCAGCCCTTCCATCTCCCTACGCTGATCCCGGTACAGGGCTCCCAGAGCCCGGGTCGACAACCCGACGGACTTCTCAACCACGGCGCTTTCCCCGCTTCCCGACCTGTGCTCCGCCTGCGCTGCCATCCCCTTGCCCGCGTCGAGCCAGAATGACGGTCGCTCTGGCCTGCGCCCGGTTGCGGTAGGACACGCTGTCCACCCACCCCTTCAGGCTCGGAGCCAGGACGACGACGATGGACAGCAACGCACCCGCGATCTCCACGGAGCTCCTCCTCAAAGTCAGTGGCCATCCCGCCCTGTGGTCCAGGGCCGAGGCCGTACATGTCTGAAGAGGCGTGGCAAACCCATTCTCATGACATGACCGGAGATTTTTTCTGTGTTGCGTTCCGGGAGGGTGCATTCTCGGGAGTCGGAGGGAAATCCGTTACGGACATTGTGGCCTGCTATGTCATGGGATAAAGGGAGTTGGGTGGGCACTCTCGCGGCGCGCAGGTCGGGGTGCAGCGAACTGGATCCGGACTGGCTGCCAGAGGTGCGGGGGCAAACCGAGCTGGGCTGGGGGTGTGCACCCGAGGCGTTGCTATGGGTGTTCTTGCGCTGCATCTGGCCGCCGGACGTGCGGACCTGGGTGCCTGACCGGTCCACGCGATGGGAGGTCAAGCACCACCTTCGATGCCGACGGACAGGTGATCGCCGCGGAGCACCAGCTGCTGTTGGAGGAGGAGTTGGAGGTTCAGGAGCGGGATGCGGCGGCTGATCGGGGCTGTTCCGTAGGTATCTGCTTGACCGGTGCCCAGTTTCGAACATGGCACACTCGCCGAACCCACCCCTGGTCCCGGCGCAGCTACGCCAGGCCCGGAGAACTCGGTACTACCTCGACGTAGAGATCCGCGCCCGGATGCTTAATTAAACCCATCGAATCCCCGTACCTGGCTTGTGCGGGACAGTTGCGTGCGAGCGGCACCTCCACTTGGTGGAGGGAGTCACAGAAAGCGAAGGTTAATCCAAGAGGAAAATGCATCAGCACCCCGAATGCGATCAGTTCCTGTGGCGATGTAGAGTTCTCGCAGATCGTGCAGTTGAGCCAACGGTGCAATGTCGATGTCGCCTTCCGACGTCATGTCTCCCGTGAACTCGCATGAGAGCAACCGGGGAAATGCTTCGGGCAGTCGATGGACCGCTGCTTGGACGACTCGGTCCCCGCCGCCACCGCTGAGAGACAGGCTGGTGACGTTCGCCAGAACCGTGGTTGGCGGAAGGGTCTCGAATGACGCAGCGCTCGCGCTGAGGCCAGTTAGCGCTGGTAGGCCGCCGACCTCCCGCCAGTCATCGGCTGAAGCCGGGCTGGATGCGCTGTTGAGCCCGAGATCCGCGAGTTGGGAAAAGTCACTGAGCCCTTGGAGCCCGCACAGCGGCTTGGCCCCATCCGACACGCGCAGGCTGCACAGCGGAGCGCGGCTCGGAAGATATTCCGGGGACCAGCTCAGGCTGGATGGGCCGCTGATCACCAGTGATTCCAGGTCCGGCAATTGTGAAACCGGGCGCAAGCTGATGTCGGAACCGGTAGTGGTGATGTTCAAGTGCTGAATTGGGAGGCCGCTGATGGCGGAAATATCCTCGAGATTCGGGCAATCGTTGATAACGAGTGATGTCAATGTCATTTGCTCGGCGAGGAATCCCAAGTCGGATGTCTCGGTGTTCGACAGTGCGAGTTGCGCGAACGTGTGCTGGGAAGCATACGAGGCTAGCGCTCCCAGGGACACACCTCTCCTGACATCCAGAATCTCCGGCTGCAGTTCCAGGCGCTTCAGGTGATGAAGTTGTTCGTCGGACTGGATGGTGTAACTGAGGGCGCTCGCGTCGAGGTGCGCGATGACCTCTTCGGCGTACCGAGCGCTGTCGAAGCGAGGCCAGGCCCACAGGAGCTGGGAACGGACCGGAAGAAAGGGATGGCGGACGAACTGGGATAGAAACGCGATGGCAGCCTCGGACTTGACGTTGGAAGCTGCGAGGGCCACGTTATAGGCGGCCACTCCGTCATCGAGTTCCTCTGGGCCGGGCAGGAGACGGAGTACCAGGGGCCCAACTTCCGCTAGGGCGTGTGCCTCTTCCTCGTTTCTCGGGGGAATCAGAGTGGCGGTGCGTTGTTCGACCTCGTCGCGTACGGAAGGTTCGAGGGACGTTGCGTACTCCAGGCAGGCCGTGGCGAGCAGGTAGACGCGGGCCTGGACGCGCTTGTCGGAGATGTGGTCCCCAGCGTCCACGAGTTCCCGGAAGATCGTGACGCGTTCCCGGGGGCGGGCGAGAGCGACCGCCATGCGGATGACGTCCTCCCACTGGTCGTCCGCTGCATGCCTGACGAGGAGTCCGAAGTCGGCTTCCTCGACGGCGGCTCGAGCGCCGAGGAAGTCCTGGAAGGTGCGGTGGATGAAGTCGACTGTGTCGGGAGCGGGTTCACGGAGGAGGCCGCTCCGCTGGAGGAAGTGTTCGAAGACGATTGGCGCATCACCCAAGGCAGCCACTTCGGGGACCGAGGGGAGAGCCCGAGCAATGATCTCTTCCGCGCGGGAACGGTCCATCTCTGTACGGCCATTCTTGATCAGCCAGTAGGCGAGTCGCTGGAGCAGATCGAGCTGGGGCTCCTCGCGGAGTCCGGGGCTCACCATGTCCCGTTCCCGGTCGCGTCGGCTGAGCAGCATGGAGAGCGCCGCCTCGTAGAGGTCCTTACGGCCATGGGGGAGATAACCCCGCCGGTCGCGATGGAGGGCGCAGATGAGCCCACACATCAAAGGGTTGGTGGCCAGGCGGCCGAGGTCGGACTCGGTTTGGACTGCGGCGAGGAGCTGACGCTCGTACTCGTCGAGGTCGGCGGCGTCGTCGGCATCGATTCGTGCGGCATGGTGCCACTGAGTGATGAAGGTGGCGATGTCCGGGGGGTTCATAGGAGACAGCGTCAGCTCAGTGAAGCCGTCCTCGGTGAGCCAGTCCTGGCCCACGGCTGATGGGCGGGAGGTAACCAGCCATCGGTTGTCACGGTCGTATGTTTCGATCAGCTCCAGCAGCCACTTCCGGGTCCGCTCGCGCTCGTGGTCGGGAATCTCGTCGATGCCGTCGATGAGGATGAGGCCGCGCCCGGCGACGAGGACCCGGTTCTCCCAGCCGTCAGGCTGAGTGCCGGTGAGTGGGCAGCCAATGGCAGAGAGGAAGTCCTTGGGGGCCGGGAGACGTTCGCCGTGGCGCGTGAGTGTGCGCAGTGGCAGAACGAAGGGGATGCGATCGTAGAGGTACTCCATGCGATCGGGGAGGTCCTGGCCAGCAGCGGCGACAGCCAGCCACTGGACGAGTGTGGTCTTGCCTGAGCCGGCTTCGCCGCGCAGTAGGACTCGGTGGTTGGCTGCCAGGGCTTGGTCCGCCGGCTGGGCTGCGAGCGAAACGCGGATCAATCGAGCGGCATACACATCAGACTTGAAATGCATCTCGTCACCCTGGTGGGGACTGGCCTGTTCCGCGAACGGGAGGAGGCTGTCCAGGTTTTCAGGAGACTCCTCGGCTCCGGGCTGGCGGAGATCGTCCAATGTGCCTTGCGCCGACAGCGCAGCGTAGAAGGAGCGACGTTGAGGCGGGGGGAGAGCCGAGAGATCATCATCCGCAAGAAGGCCGGCGCGGAACATTGCCCCTAGCCCTTGCCAGTGCCCCGACAACGGGGACGCCTCCAGATTCAGATACGCCACGTTCAACGGCCACTGTCTCGGGGAATTGTTGAGATCGATCCCATAGATCGTGAGCTTGCCGTGCTTCTTGGACACGTGCTCCAGGTATGCATGCTCGAATGCGGCGTCCTCGCCACCAGGTAGGGGATTGCGGCGGATCAACTCGTCGACCTTCGTGATGAGCTCGTCGACTGCCCGGACCTGCACCACCAGGGTGTGGGCGACGAAGGTCGAGCGTTGCGTGAAGAAGTTGAGGATGTGGAGGCATGCGGTTTCGAGCAGGCCCTCATAGAAGTACGTGGCGTCGGCTGTGAGGTGACGCTCGGGACTGCCGCTCGCGCGACGCAGTTCGCGGGCGAATGCCAAGTGGCCAAGGCGTACGGCTTCGAGGTCGGTGAGGGTCAGGTCACCGAGGGCGTGGAGGGTGCTGGCGAGGGCATCGGTGACGGCTTGCTGCTCGTCATTAGGGAAAGGGCGTTCACCAGAGCGCAGGGCTTGACTCACCAGCTTGGCGGCGAGATTGCGCACGTCGGACTCGGTGAGGGCGCGCTTCTCGCCCTTGAAGGATACGTAGCCGGAGATGCGGATCGGCTTGTCGACAAGGCCGGCCCCGGGACCTCCGGTGACGAAGAGTTTTCTGACGAGAGGCCCAATGGCGGCCGAGGCGAGTCGGGTGCCGATGGCTGTGGGTTCCACGCTTACCCCCGTAGATCCGTACGATGCCTTCGGATCCTAGAGCGGCCAGGGGCCCGAGCCGCCCAATTGCTCTTAAGACGCCGGGCTGTCGGGGATGCTGGTCAGCAGATGGCGCGAATCATCACGATGAGGACCGGTGAGGCCGGTGACGGCTGGCTCTGCCCGATGTCCTCGTATCCCCACGACTCGTAGAGCGCGTGGACCTTCCCGTCCCCAGCAGCCGAGTTGACCATGAGCGTCACGTACGGCTCGTCGCGTGTGGTGAGGAGGGCGTCATGGATACGTCGGGCGGTCCCGGTCTTCCGCCAGGTCGGCCGGACGCCGATCTCCTTCAGGGCCATGGCCGGGCGCTCGGTGTATTTGTCCGGCGGCGCCGGGCTGGTGCGCTGCCAATACCGATCGCCGTGCTCGATGGTGTTGCCGTAGGCGTAGCCGACCGGATGCCCGTCCGCGTACGCGAGGACAGCCGTGAACCCGGGCTCGGTGCTGTGCCGGTCGATGCGTTCGCCGAACGCGGTGACCGCGTAGTTCGGCAGGTGGAGCAGTGGGGCGCGCACGTCGGCGTACACGTCGAGGAGGTCGCCGCGGGCGGTGTCGAGGGTGGTGAAGGTGCGCAGTTCGATGGCGGGTGCCGGGGTCATGCGGCCATCCTCCAGGTGGCGGCGTGCTCGGTCCAGGTATGCGCGCTGGAGCTGTCCGGCGCAGTGGCGCGTAGCGCGGCCCCGAACTCCTGCAGCATGCGCGTCACTCGGGCGTGCTGGGTTGCGGCGTCGGCGGGGACCTTCATGGCGGTGGCCGTGGCGGCGTCGGGGGCGCCCTGGGCGAGCTGGGCGTGTGCGAGCCGGGTCGTGGTGATGGCCCGGGACCGGATCATGTGGGGCCGGAGGGCGTACAGGCAGCGGTGGGCGTGGTACTCGGCTGTCGGGTAGTCGCCGAGCGCCAAGTGCGCTGACAGGGCCAGGGAGTCCAGCTCTGCCTGGTCGTAGAAGGCGAGCATCCACACTGGCCGGTGGTCAGCGGGGTCGGCGCGCAGCATGGCCTCCTGCGCCTGCTCGAACGCGCGGCGGGTGCCGGTGCGGTCCTGTGCCGTGCCGTGGATGGCGCCCTGGCGGGCCAGGCCGAGGGATGCGAACAGGGGGTCTCGGCGGGTGAGGTGCAGGTTGCGGGCGACGTCGTTGGCGGCGAACGCGTCGGCGGGGCGGCCCATGTGGCGGTACATGGTGCCTGCGTGGCTCCAGATGCGGAACTTGATCTCCTGGTCGCCGGACATCTCGGCGAGTGCCTGCGCCTCACGCATGTGCGCCTTCGCGACGTCGTAGCGGCGGCCGTCGATGGCGGCCCACATCGCAGAGGAACGGAACGCCGCTGCGGAGCCGTAGAGGTTGCTGCGTACGCGCTGACTGGCGCTGCCGGCGTTCTGGAGGTTCAGGGCCTCGTCGGCGAGCGCGGCGGCCCGTTGCTCGATGCCGAGTTGGCCGCCGTGGCGGTGGTCGCTGGCGATGATCTCGGCGAAGCGCTTCTGTAGACGGTCGACGTCGCTCATGCCGATGCGGCGCGTTGCGGTGCCGGGTGCGGCTGCTGCGGCGGCAGCCGCCGCGATCCCGCCGACGAGGTTACGGCGCTTCATGTCGGGGTCCTCCTGCTGCGGTGGGGCCGGGGTGGACGGAGTCCGGCCCCGTGGCACGAACCCTAGAGCGATCGCGGGCAGACCGCTGACGTCCTCAAGTGCCTTGCGGGTAGCCGATTTGGGCCATGTGACCCGGCCTGCCTTCCAGTCCCGCACCGATGAGCCGTCGAGGCCGCCAGGCCGCCCGGTCAACTGCTCTAAGGCCCTGTTCACAGCGTCAGCAAGGCTGTTGGAGCTGTAGCCGTGTTCGGCCATCCACGCCTCAAGGACGGTGTTGCGCGTGGTGTCCATGTCCGCACGGTAGCTCTCCCGCCCCCTCGCCCACCAGGTAAATGGAAGGTCAAATCGCCCTAGGTCCTTCCGTGGGACGGACAGGTGATCGCCCTAATCACCTTGCCCTGAAAGGGAGTTGTCTTGTTGTCGGTCGCTCGCCACGCCCCACCGTGCGGACGGCTGTTGACGGCCCTGCCTGCCCCTGAGGTTCCCCCGCGGGGGTGGGCCGGGCGCCGAGACAACCCGAAGGCTCCCCCGAATGACGAGTCTCACTACGCAAGTTCACGTCGCCTCTGTCGGCCACCCGGCCTATAGCCAGACCTTCCCCTGCGAGCCGTCCACGGCCGAGATCGGCCGCCAGCTTCTCCGGGACGTCCTCGGCATATGGCGCCTCGACAGCCTTGCCGACCACGCCGCGCTGATCATCACAGAGCTGATCGCGAACGCGGCCAGGCACACCCCGTGCCAGGAGATCCGCCTGTTGGTCGAGCGGCCGAGCGCGACACGGCTACGTGTCGGGGTGTTGGACCGGGCGCCGGCGCGCTTGCCGGCTCTCAGCCAGGCCGATGACGATGACGAGTCGGGCCGTGGGCTGTTCCTCATCGACGCAGTCGCCGACCGCTGGGGATACGACCTGCACGGCTCGGGCAGGCGGCCATGGGGTAAAGAAGTCTGGGCCGAACTCCGTATCAGGGACGGCGAGTGAAGACCCCGGCCACGGCGAGTCCGCCGCCGTTCCCGCACGTCGCCCTCCTCCGCCCCCACCAGCAGATGGCCATAGACCGTGCCCTCTGCGCCCGCCCGCTGGAAGCAGGCGGCCTGTTGCAGTGGGATGGGCAACGCACCCCCTTCTACGCGTGCGAGCCGTGCCCAGACCGCCTCAAGGCTCAGGCACTCGGCTCCTTCACGGGGTGGCGACCGGCGACCGTCTGATCAGACTCCCGGCACACGACTTCCCGGTGCGAGGCAGGCAGCTCGCGAGGAATTCCTACGCGGGTCACGTCCTCTCGTGCCGGGTGGGCCAGAAACCGTCCGGGGAGCAGGCCGTCTGGCAACGCTCCGCGTGATGGGTCCTGAGCATCACAGTCCAGCAACACACCAACAATTACGAGGAGTTGAAGCATGACCCGTAACCGCGTAGTTCCCAGCCGTACCGAACTGCACCCGCAGGCCCCCGGGGCATCGGACGGCTTCGATCTGGACGTTTCTCTCGTCGAGATCGCCGACCCGGCGGGCCTGGTCAATCTGACCGACGACGGCTGCGGTTCCACCTGCGGAGCCTGCACCACCAACGTCGCCTGACCGGACCTCAGGTCACTCCGGGCTGGTGCCGCCGCGCCCCGGCGTGGCGGCACCAGCCGCCCGTCCCCACGCCCCACGGAGGTAGTTGGTGCTTGCTCCGCCCGCAGCGTTCCGAACTGGCACAACAGCTCTCTTGCGCGCCGTAGCCTGGCCGTCGCTGCCGGTTCCTCCGTGCCCTGACCTCGATGAACGCTCGCCCAGCAGCTTGGCGGCCTGTGTTACGTGGCTGCGGGCGGTCTGGGCGAACCAGGATGTCGCCGAGGCACTGCAACACTCCAGTCCGGTCTTGGCCGCGCAATTACAGGAGCTGTGCAAGGCCGAGCGGCCTCCTGTGCGGGACATACGGCGCGCGGCGCGGTCCGTAGCCCGTTATCTACTGCGGGCCGAGCACCGGGCTACGCCTTTCGGCCTGTTCGCCGGCGTGACCACCGCAGGGTTCGGTCCGCAGACGGGTTCGGGATGGGGCACAGAGCATGTGGCCGTCGGCCGCGCCGGGGCTGAGTGGCTGGCCGCCGTGGTCGACCGGCTGGAGTCGTGCCCGGACCTCCTCGAACGGCTGCCCGTCGTCGTCAACAACACCGTGACCAGCCGGGGAGACCGGCTCATCGTGCCGTTCCAGCCCGACGTCCAGGACGACCAGACTCGCGCGGTCGAGACGTCCCTGGCCCTGACCGCACCGGTGCGCGCGGTCCTCGCCGTGGCCCGGGCGCCGATCCAGGTCGGAATGCTCGTGGACAAGCTCCGGGCGGAGTTCCCCGAGGCAGGGGCGGCGAGGGCGCGTCATCTGCTGGCGGAGCTGATCCGGCGGCGGGTGCTGATCACGAGCTTGCACGCGCCGAGCACCGAGACCGACGCCCTCGGCTATCTGCTCGGCCAACTCGATGCGATCGATGCCGGAACCCTCGCTCCGGTCACAGAGACGGTGCGTGAGCTTCGCGCGGTCCGGGCGGCCCTGGGGGCGTGCTCCACGCGCGGTGGCCGGGACAGCGTCGCAGCACGGATGCGGGCCCTTGTGCCCGGCCTGCGCCGACACCCCCTCGCGCTCGACCTGCGCCTGGACGCGCAGATCGTTCTGCCGGACGAAGTGGCCCGGGAGGTCGAGCGTGCGGCGCTCATCCTGACCCGGGTGAGCACCCGCCCGTACGGGACCGCGGCGTGGGGCGAGTACCACCAGCGGTTCTATGAGCGGTACGGCATCGGCACGATGGTGCCGCTCCAGGAGGTCGTGGCGGACAGCGGCACCGGATATCCCGACGGCTACCCGGGCAGTGCGGCCGGCGCGCGTCGGCCTCGTCTCTCCGTCCGGGACGATGTCCTCGTACGACTGGCGCAGGCCGCCGTACTCGACGGCCGCGACGAGGTGCTACTCACGGACGACCTGGTTGCGGCCCTGGACGTGGGGCCGGACGAGCCTCGGGTGCCACCGCACTTGGAGGTGGGTGTGAGGGTGCACGCGGCCAGCCTGGGAGAGTTGCAGCGCGGGCGGTTCCGGCTGGAGGTCGTGAGCGTGTCCCGAGGCGCCGGCGTCTCCACGGGCCGGTTCCTCAGCGTGCTGACCCCCGTCGGCTGTGAGGCCCTGACCACAGAACTCGCCGACCTCCCGGCTGCGGACAGCAACACCGTTCCCGCGCAGCTCTCTTTCCCACCGCTGCTCCCCGAGAGCGCCCACGTCACTCGCGCCCCGCAGGTCCTGCCCACCGTGATCAGCCTCCAGGAACACCGCGCCTCGGAGAACGCCGTTCTCACCCCGGCGGACTTGGCGGTGGGGTGCGACGGCCGCCGTATGTACCTGGCCGCCCCTGACCGCGGACACCGTGTCGAGGCCGTCGGGGTGCACGCGTTGAACCTGCGCACCCACACTTCGCCGCTGGTGCGGTTCCTCACCGAGCTGTCCCGCGCCCAGTGCGCGCAGGTCACCGTATTCGACTGGGGAGCCGCCGCGGCGATGCCGTTCCTTCCACGCCTGCGGTACGGGCGCACCGTACTGGCCCCGGCACGCTGGCGGCTGGAGGCGTTCGAGCTACCCGGCCGCGCCCGTCCTCGGGCCGAGTGGGACGCCGCGCTCACCGACTGGCGGGCCCGGCGGCGGCTGTCTCTCCGCGTCCACCTCGTGGAGGACGACCGACGCCTCTTCCTCGACCTCGACGAGGCCGGCCACCGGACGCTGCTGCGCCAGCACCTCGACCGTACGAGCCTGGCCGTGATCGTCGAGGCCCCGGAACCGGAGGCGTACGGCTGGTGCGACGGGCGAGCCCACGAGGTCGTGGTGCCTCTCAAGGCGACCCGGCCGCCGACGTGGCCGCCCCTGCCCGCCCCCACGCAGGCCCGTATCCTCTGCCCGGCCCAGATCCAAACGCCCGCTTCCTCCCCCGTACTTCTGGCCACTCTGTACGGAGACGCCCGCCGCCAAGACACCCTGCTTTCACAGCACTTGCCCGCCCTCCTCGAACAACTCGGCAACCCGCCGTGGTGGTTCATCCGCTTCCGCGACCCGGACCAACACCTTCGCGTACGCATCGCACTCCCCGATCCGGACGCCTTCGCTGACACGGCCTGCACAGTGAGCGCCTGGGCTGACGAGCTGCGCGACGTCGGCCTGCTGGCTGATCTGCGGTACTCCACCTCGTACCGCGAGATGGGCCGTTGGGGCTCCGGCGCCGCATGGGAGGCAGCCGAAGAGGTGTTCCGGGCGGACTCACGCGCCGTCCTGACCCAGCTCACGCAGCCGCAGCGCCCCGGCCCGCGCACGCTGGTGGCGGCCCATACCGTCGCCGTCGCCTCCGCGTTCCTCGGCAGCGCCGAAGCCGGAATGCAGTGGCTGATCGACCACATTCCCCCGACAGCCCCCGAGCCCGTTCCGCGCCCGCAGTTCACCGAAGCCGTACGGCTCGCCAACCCGTCCGACGACTGGGCAGCGCTACGCCGTGTCCCAGGCGGAGACGCCATCGTGTCGGGATGGGAAGACCGGGACACGGCACTCGCCGGGTACCGACCGCACCTGCCGGGCCCGGACACCCAGGGCATCGCCGTCGACGACGTCCTGACCTCCCTGCTGCACGTCCACTTCGTGCGGCACGTGGCGGTGCACTTCCCCGAGGAAGAGGTGTGCCTCTACCTGGCGCGCGCCGCCGCCCTGGCCTGGACGGCCCGCACCACCAGGAGGACCTCATGACCGCCCACCCCGGGCTCGGCCTGGTCGACGCCGTCGCCGCCCAGCTAGCCGACCCATACACGGCACCCTTCGGACCCCGGGCAACGTCCTCGGACCGGCAGCACCTCGCTTACGGACCTCCCGGTATCGCGCTCCTGCACATCGAGCGGGCCGCGAACGGCCTGGGACCGTGGCAGCGCGCCCACGACTGGCTGGCCGTCGCCTCGCGGGAGCCGTTCACCAGCGGTCCCGACAGCCATCCCTTCTACGGGGCGCCCGCCTTCGCCCACGCCCTGGCCTGCGCTGCCGACCACCTGCCCGCCTCCTACGGGCGCGCCCTGAACGCGATGGACCGGCAGATTGAGATCGACGCCGGACGCCGTCTCGACGCCGCACATCGCCGCATCGATGCCGGACGCCTGCCGGAGCTCGCCGAGTTCGACGCTATCCGGGGCCTCACCGGATACGGGGCCTATCTTTTGCGCCGTGACCCCGGCAGCCCCACGATGCGCGCCGTCCTCAACTACTGCGTGTGCCTCACCGAACCCATCACCTATCAAGGGGAGAACCTGCCGGGCTGGTGGACGCAGACGGGCCCCTCGGGCAGCCCGGACGACGACCGATTTCCCGGCGGGCACGCCAACACCGGCATGGCACACGGCATCGGCGGAGTGCTCGCCCTCCTGGCCCTCGCTGCCCGGAACGGCACCCTCGCCGAAGGACACCGCGCAGCACTGTGCACCATCCTGGCGTGGCTGGACCGCTGGCAGCAGGAGACCGGTCGCGGACCGGCCTGGCCGTACTGGGTCACCCAGGACGAGCTGCGTACCGAGCGCCTCGCCCCGTCCGCGCCCCGGCGGCCCTCCTGGTGCTACGGCACCGCCGGCCTCGCCCGCGCACAACAACTCGCCGCACTCGCCCTCGGCGACACCGACCGCCAGATCGACGCGGAGAACGCGCTCGTGGCCGCACTCACCGATCCCGACCAGCTCAAGGCCACCACGGACAACGGCCTGTGCCACGGCTTCGCCGGCCTCGCCCACGTCGCCGCACGTACGGCCGACGACGCCCACCCCTCGACCGTGGGCCAGCTCCGCGCCGTAATCCCGGCGCTGCTGGCTGCGGTCCACCCGCCGGGCGCCGACCCCGGACTCACCGCCACGGCGGTCATTCAGGACGAGGAACGGGGCCCTGGCCTGCTCGACGGCGCCGCCGGTACAGCCCTGGCCCTCATCGCGCCCAGCACCGCCGCCCCGCCCCGGTCCGCCTGGGACGCCTGCCTGCTCATCGCCTGACACGCCGACCGAAGGACCCCCATGCGCTCCGACCGCTGGCAGCAGCACAACATCACCTTCGTCGACCGCGAGCGCGCCCGGCGCGTCATTGCCGAACGCATCGGCCCGGCCCTGATCACGGCTGAGGCCGACGGGCAGCTCACCGGCTGGTGGTTCATGAACAAGCAGCCCTGGCCGCTGCGTTACCTCGCTGCGGAGCCCTCACCGGTCATCGAGTCGTTGCTGAGCGATCTTGTCGGCGACGGCGCGGCTGTGTCGTGGCTGCCCTGCATCTACGAGCCCGAGACCGACACGTTCGGCGGCCCGGAGGCCATGGACGCCGCCCACGAACTGTTCCACAGCGACTCCCACCACCTGCTCACCTACCAGCCCAGCCCGGAGCACCTGGGACACCGTGAGACTGCCGTACTGCTGGCGAGCGCCATGATGCGCGGGGCCGGACTCGACTGGTTCGAACAGGGCGACGTGTGGGCGAAGGTCGCCGCCCTTCGGCCGGCCATCACCCCTTTACTACCCGAACGAGTTGCCGAACTGGTCCCGGCCATACGGAAGTTGATGGCCGCTGATGCCCACGGCCTCTGCCGTCCGGACGGCCCGCTCCACGCGCACGACGAATGGGTGACCGCCTTCGAACGGGCGGGAGCCACGCTCGCTTGCCTTGCGGGCCGCGGCGCCCTCACCCGTGGCCTGCGAGCCGTCATCACCCATCACGTGATCTTCCATGCCAACCGTGCCGGTCTCCTCCGGGACGACCAGAGCGCCCTGTCCAACATCGCACGAGAGGTAATCATGGGAACAAGTGACAACACCGCGTCGCCCGACGCGGCACCGGCCGCCGCCGATAGCGTCAGCGCGGTGAACACCGACACGATCGCCACCCCCACGGCGGACGCCGAGCGCCTCCGCAACGCCCTGGTCGACCAGCTTCGCGCGGAAGGGCACGCCCGCACGACCGCCGTCGAGACCGCGTTGCGGACCGTGCCCCGCCACGTGTTCGTGCCCGACGCGTCACTCGAAGACGCCTACGCCAACGCACCGGTGCACATCAAGTACGACACCGACGGCACGTCCATCTCCTGCGCCTCCCAGCCGGGAGTCGTCGCCCTAATGCTGGATCAGCTCGACGCCCAGCCGGGCCAGCGCGTCCTCGAACTCGGCGCCGGCACCGGCTACAACGCCGGACTGCTGGCCAGCCTGGTCGGCGAGAGCGGGCACGTGACCACTCTGGACGTCGACGACGACCTCGTGGAGGGCGCCAGTGCACACCTCGCAGCCGCCGGGATCACCAACGTCGAGGCCGTGACCCGCGACGGGGCCCTCGGATACGCCGAAGGAGCACCGTACGACCGGATCATCGCCACCGTGGGCGCGCACGGCGTGCCGCACTCCTGGCTGCAGCAACTCGCCCCCGGCGGACGGCTCCTCGTTCCCCAGCGCCTCAAGGGCAGCGTCTCCCGCTCCATCGCCTACGAGCAGCGCGACGGCCAATGGGTGTCCCTCGGCAGTGAGATGAACACCTTCATGCCGCTCCGGCGCGGCATCGCCGACGACGACCGCCGAGTCGTCCCGCTCAGCGCGGACGGCACAGTTCGGCTCCAGGCCCCGGCCGGCCAGAACATCGACGCCGATGCCCTTGCCGGTGTACTGGACCAGCCACGCACCGAGGAGTGGACCGGCATGACGGTCCGCGCCATGGAATCGCCGGAGTGGATGGAACTGTTCGTCACCTGCTCCGTTCCCTCCGGTCTGATCCGGATGCTGTTCCCGCAGGGCGCCAAGGACGGCTTGCTCACCGAGGACCCTTACCCCTCCTCAACCGCAGCCGTCGACAAGGGTGCCGTCACCTACCTGGCGCGGCGCCTGTCGCAGGAGAAGACCCTTGAGGGCGGCAAGCTCTGGGAGTTCGGCGTCATCGGCCACGGCCCTGGCAGCGATGAACTGGTGGTGAAGGTTGCCGACGCCATCCGCACCTGGGACCGCGACTACCGCGATCACGAGGCCGCGTTCGAAATCCAGTCCCTCGACGCTCCTGCCATCGGGCACCGCCCCGGCCTTTTCGCTCTCGATACCCCGCTGAACCGCATCGTCGTCGACTGGCAGTGACGCCCCCTACGTAGCGGACGGT
>NZ_AEJB01000669.1 GCF_000331005.1 Streptomyces turgidiscabies Car8 | reverse complement strand
CAGGAACGGGATGGGACGGGTAGGGGCGGCGGGGGCGAGATGACCCCGCCGCCACGGACGGAGCCACCCCTGAAAACACTGCTCAGCGCCGAGCGACACCCTCGGCCCGAGCCGCCGCGGCGACCGCCGCGGTAACGGCAGGAGCCACCCGCGGGTCGAACGGCGACGGAATCACGTAATCCGCGGCAAGATCCTCACCCACAACCTCAGCCAACGCGTCCGCCGCCGCGATCTTCATCCCCTCAGTGATCCGCGACGCCCGCACCTGCAGCGCCCCCGCGAAGATCCCTGGGAACGCCAGCACGTTGTTGATCTGGTTCGGGAAGTCCGAGCGCCCGGTCGCGACGACCGCCGCGTACTTGTGCGCCACATCGGGGTGCACCTCGGGGTCCGGGTTGGCCATCGCGAACACGAACGCGTCCTTGGCCATCGAGGCCACCGCCGCCTCCGGGACCGTACCGCCGGAGACGCCGATGAAGACGTCGGCGCCGGCGAGGGCGCTCTCCAGCGACCCCGTCAGTCCGGCCTTGTTCGTCAGCTCCGCCAGCTCGCGCTTGACCGGCGTGAGGTCGTCACGGTCCGCCGAGACGATGCCCTTGCGGTCGGCGACGGCGACATCGCCGAGGCCCGCCTCAAGGAGGAACTTCGCGATGGCGACGCCCGCCGCACCCGCGCCGGAGATCACTCCCCGCAGCTCCCCGAGCTCCCGCCCCGTCAGCCGCGCAGCGTTGCGCAGGGCCGCCAGCGTCACGACCGCCGTGCCGTGCTGGTCGTCGTGGAAGACAGGGATGTCCAGCTGCTCCTGGAGCCGCCGCTCGATCTCGAAGCAGCGCGGTGCCGAGATGTCCTCCAGGTTGATGCCACCGAAGGACGGCGCCAGCCGGACCACCGTCTCGATGATCTCGTCCACGCCCGTGCAGGCCAGCGCGATCGGGACCGCGTCCACGCCGCCGAACTGCTTGAACAGGATCGCCTTGCCCTCCATCACCGGGAGGGACGCCTCGGGACCGATGTCACCGAGTCCGAGGACCGCCGTACCGTCCGTCACGACCGCGACGACGGACGACTTCCAGGTGTAGTCGTTGACGAGGTCGGGCTGCTCGGCGATGGCGGTGCACACCCGGGCCACACCGGGCGTGTACGCGAGGGACAGGTCGTCCTTGTCACGGATGGGCACGGTGGCCTGCACGGCCATCTTGCCGCCCCGGTGCAGAGCGAACGCCGGGTCGAACTCACCGGCGTCACTGTCGGTGACGATGTCGCTGCGAGGATTGACGATCTCCGCTGCCACTTTGTTACCCCTTAAGTCTTCAAGGTTGGAGGGTGACCA
The DNA here is from genome assembly GCF_000331005.1 of Streptomyces turgidiscabies Car8. Lineage (GTDB taxonomy): Bacteria > Actinomycetota > Actinomycetes > Streptomycetales > Streptomycetaceae > Streptomyces > Streptomyces turgidiscabies. The sequence goes on along the minus strand of NZ_AEJB01000669.1, from coordinate 2,378 downwards.
CTCCTGGTGAGGGGTGGGCGGGCACCGCGCAAGGCCCCGGTGAGTGATGCGCACGGGCACGAGCGCGACGGGCGCGCCGCACACGCGCCCTGAGCCCCGGATGAGGGGTGTAAAGAACCTTCTTACCGGACGGAGGACACCGCCGACGACCCCATAACGCGAAGGTCACACGGGGGCCGCACGACTCATCACCACACATGACCACATACACGGGCATGATCGATCAAATCGAGAGGCGCGCGAGGCTCGAATCGCAAGCGAGGGGCGAGCCGGTCGCGGGCCCGTCGCGATCGAGACAGCATCGAGACGGGATCAGGTCCGGATCAGGTGTGGATCAGATCGGAACGGGTCCTCACTCGGCTGTACGTACGGATGCAACAGCCGCTCACCTGGCGAGATACACCGAAGATCTTCCGGCCGGAACGAATGATTCCCGTAGAAGATCCGGGAAGGTCCGGCTCTGGTGCACCGACCTGACGCTGCACGGGGGTCACCCGTTATCCGATTTTGACATGGCCGGTCGTCTGAATGCCTCCGTCCGAATGGCAAGATGCCGTAATCACACAAGGTCGCGACACTCAAAGATGCGTGCACCAGTCGACCCGCCGGAATCGTCCGCCCTCCGGGGCAGGCGCCGGCCCCAATGGCACACCATCCATCCGCCGGAGGAACCCACCATGACCGCAAGCTCCACCCTTCGTACGACCGCCGCGCACAACCGGCTAGCAGCGGTCGGTGCGATCGCGGTCGCGGGCGCCCTGCTGCTCACCGGTTGCGGTGACCAGACCAAGGACAAGGGCACTGGCTCGGAGAGCGCCTCGACGAGCTCCGCCCCGCTGGCCGCCAAGCTGCCCCAGGCCATCCGGGACAAGGGCGTCGTCACGGTCGGCTCGGACATCGCGTACGCGCCGGTCGAGTTCAAGGACGACTCCGGCAAGACGGTCGGTATCGACCCCGACCTGGCGGACGCCATGGGCAAGCAGCTCGGTGTGACGTTCAAGTTCGAGAACGGCACCTTCGACACCCTGATCACGGGTCTGCGCTCCAAGCGGTACGACATCGCCATGTCCGCGATGACCGACACCAAGGACCGCCAGGAGGGCACCGAGAACGGCAAGAAGGTCGGCGAGGGCGTCGACTTCGTCGACTACTTCACCGCCGGTGTCTCGATCTACACCAAGAAGGGCGACGACCAGGGCATCAAGACCTGGGCCGACCTCTGCGGCAAGAAGATCGCGGTCCAGCGCGGCACGGTCTCCGAGGACCTCGCCAAGGCCGAGACGAAGAAGTGCACGGGTGGCAAGAAGATCGCCATCGAGTCGTACGACAACGACCAGCAGGCCCAGACCAGGGTGCGCGCGGGCGGCGCCGACGCCGGCTCCTCCGACTTCCCGGTCACGGCGTACGCGGTGAAGACCTCGGGCGGCGGCAACGACTTCCAGGTCGTCGGCGAGCAGGTCGAGGCGGCGCCGTACGGCATCGCGGTCGCCAAGACGAACACGCAGCTGCGGGACGCCCTGCAGGCCGCGCTCGACGCGATCATCAAGAACGGCGAGTACGGCAAGATCATCGCCAAGTGGGGCGTCGAGGACGGTGCCGTGACCTCGGCCACCGTCAACGGCGGCAAGTGACCCCGGCTCACCGTAGCTACGGGCACTGAAAGGCAACACCCGTGACTGTTGACATCGACAAGGCGACAGGACCGGCGGACACTCCCCCGGCCGGACCGGAGGCCATCAGGGCCGTCCCGGTCCGGCACTACGGGCGGTACGTCTCGGCCGTCGTCGCGATCGCGCTCTTCGTCGCGATCGTCTCCGCGTTCGCCCAGGGCAACATCAACTGGGGCGCCGTACCGGACTACTTCTTCGACGACCGCATCATGACGGGCGTCGGGAAGACCCTCCTGCTGACGGTCCTCTCGATGGTGATCGGCATCGTCGGCGGCATCCTGCTCGCCGTCATGCGCCTGTCGAAGAACCCGGTGACCTCGACCATCGCCTGGTTCTACATCTGGTTCTTCCGCGGCACCCCGGTCCTGGTCCAGCTCGTCGTCTGGTTCAACCTGGGCCTGGTCTTCACGTACATCAACCTCGGTCCGATCTACAAGGACTACTGGTCCAGCTTCATGACGCCGCTGCTGACGGCGCTCCTGGGCCTGGGCCTGAACGAGGCCGCCTACATGGCGGAGATCTGCCGCGCCGGCCTCCTCTCGGTCGACGAGGGGCAGACGGAGGCCTCGCACGCCCTGGGCATGAGCCACGCCAAGACCCTGCGCCGGATCGTGATCCCGCAGGCGATGCGCGTGATCGTGCCGCCCACGGGCAACGAGGTCATCAACATGCTGAAGACGACCTCGCTGGTTTCGGTGGTCCAGTTCG
>NZ_AEJB01000668.1 GCF_000331005.1 Streptomyces turgidiscabies Car8 | reverse complement strand
CGAGGCCTACGCCCGCGCCGCCGGGGCGACCCTGGCCGCGAGCGGCGCGTCGATCCTGGCGGTCGACGACGGGCCGCAGCAGCTGGAGGGCGAGTGGCACGGTGACCGGACCATCGTCCTGGAGTTCGAGTCGGTGGAGGCGGCCCGCGCCTGGTACGACTCCGCCGAGTACGAGAAGGCGAAGCCGCTGCGGCACGCGGCGGCCGACTCCAACATGGTGATCGTCGCGGGCTTCGAGCCGCCCGCCGGGAACGGCTGAGGCCTGTCCGTCACCCGGGGCGCACCCTCGTCACAGGTCAACGCCCGCCTTCCCGACGGGCGTTGACCTGTGACGTGGTCCCTGCGGGAAATGGCCGGCATCCGACAGTGGCCGCGGGGACCACTTGTGTGGTGTGGTGACCGTACTGCCACATCGGTGTGTCAGTGGCGGAGAGGGTGACGCG
>NZ_AEJB01000667.1 GCF_000331005.1 Streptomyces turgidiscabies Car8 | reverse complement strand
GCTCCCCCACATCCGGATGACCGTCGACATGCTGCGCGCGGTCGGCGCCCAGGTGGACACCCCCGAGTCGGGCGGCGAGCCGAACGTCTGGCGGGTCACTCCGGGCGCCCTGCTCGGCCGGGATCTGACCATCGAGCCGGACCTCTCCAACGCCCAGCCGTTCCTGGCGGCGGCCCTGGTGACCGGCGGCAGGGTCACGATCCCCGACTGGCCGGCCCGCACCACCCAGCCCGGCGACCGGCTCCGCGAGATCTTCACGGAGATGGGCGGTTCCTGCGAACTCACCGAGTACGGGCTGGAGTTCACGGGCTCCGGGTCGATCCACGGCATCGACGTGGACCTGAGCGAGGTCGGCGAGCTGACCCCGGGCATCGCGGCCCCTGCGATGCTAATGGATGCCCCGGGGCTTAGCATTAGCGGCATGCGGGACCTGATCACGAACGACATCAGCGGCGACGCGCGGCTCGCCCTGGACCTCGCCCTCACCGTCCGCCACGACGGCGACGGCGGTATCGCGGACGACCTCTCCGACACCGTCGGCCTCACGACCTGGGTGCGCGCCCACCAGGGCAGCCTGCCCGAAGCCGACAGTTTCGTCGCCGACGAGGCCGCGCTGACCGCCGTACGAGAACTGCGTGCCGCCGTGCGGACCCTCTTCGCCCGCGCGGTACGGCCCGGGGAACCGAGCGCGGCGGACGCGGCACGGCTGCTGCCCCTGGCCGAGGCACTGAGGCTGCTCAACGCGGCAGCCGCCCGTACGCCGACCGTCCCCGTGCTCGACTGGGCCGACGACGCCGAACCCGTCGTACGCCACCAGGGCGTGCGCGGTGAGGCGGAGATCGTGGCCGTGCTCGCGCAGGCGGCCGTCGGCTTTCTCGCCGGTGCGGACCGGGAACGACTGCGGGCCTGCCACGCGCCGCGCTGTGTGCGCTACTTCCTCAAGGAACATCCGCGCCAGGAGTGGTGCAGACCTTCCTGCGGCAACCGGGCCCGCGTCGCCCGTCACCACGAGCGGCACAAGCAGGCGAGTTAGCGGGACGGCACGCTTGTGCGGCGCCTGCGGGACAGAGGGTTCGGCCAAACCCGTACCATGGCTGTATGTCGTTCCTCCGCCGCCGCAGCGCCACTCCCGCCGGCCCCGAATTCGATGTGCTGGCCATGGACCCGGGCGACTGGCCCGGCAACCTCGGCGCGGGCCTGCTGCCCGCCCCCGACGGCAGCTGCCAGGGCGTGTTCCTGCGCTACGACCTGTTCGGCGGCCGAGGCCCCGCGATGGTCATCGGCAACCTGCCGGAGGGCTCCCCGGCCCGTGACGTCGCCGATGACGAGGTCCCGTTCGAGGTGGCCCAGCTGCTGCTGGCCCTGGAGAACGAGGAGGA
>NZ_AEJB01000666.1 GCF_000331005.1 Streptomyces turgidiscabies Car8 | reverse complement strand
GTGGCGGCGGCACTCTGACGGCCGTACAGCGCCCGCCGTACGAGCGCACGAGCACGGGTCAGCCGGCACCGCCACCACCACCGCTCCCTAGGATTGAGCCATGTCCCTCCCGCACGCGATCCTCACCGCCCTGCTCGAAAAGCCGTCCTCTGGGCTGGAGTTGACCCGCCGGTTCGACAGGTCGATCGGCTACTTCTGGTCGGCCACGCATCAGCAGATCTATCGCGAGCTGGGAAAACTGGAGGCCGAGGGACACATCCGCGCCCTGCCCACCGAGCAGCCGACCCGCGGGCAGAAGAAGAGCTACGAGGTCCTGCCCGCGGGCCGCGCCGAACTGGCCCGCTGGACCGCCGCGTCCCAGGACCCGAAGCCGTACCGCGACACGATGCTGCTGCGCCTGCGCGCGTCGGCGGTGGTCGGCACGGAGGGCATCGAGGCCGACCTGCGCCGTCATCTCGCCCTGCACCAGGGCCAGTTGGCCGAGTACGAGGAGTTCGAGAAGCGCGATTTCCAGCCCGGCCGCGACACCCCCCAGGACCGCCTGCAGCACCTGGTCCTGCGTGCGGGCATCGATCTGGAGACCTTCTGGACCCAGTGGCTCACGCACGCCCTGGCGGAGTTCGAGCGGCTGCCCGGCGAAAACGGGTGAGCGCCCTGCGCCCGAGGCCGACCTCGGACACAGGGCGCTCAGCACCCGGGATTCACCCAGAAAACTCAGAGCTCACAGAGCGCACAGAGCGCACAGAGCGCACAGAGCGTCCAGAACACTCAGAGCCGGAACACATCCAGGAAGGAGCTCCAGAAGCCCTTCTTGCGCTGTTCCTGACGGGCCGCCGGAGCCGGGGCCGGCTGCGTCACCGGAC
>NZ_AEJB01000665.1 GCF_000331005.1 Streptomyces turgidiscabies Car8 | reverse complement strand
AACGCGACGTCCCGCGGTCGGTTCTACTTCTGGATGACCATCGTGCTCGCGGCCTTGTCGTGCCAGCCCTGCTGGCGGCCGGACTTGTCCCAGAACGGGGACAGGAACACGATGAGCTGGCCTATGCCGCAGGCGAAGCTGCCGACGACCGGAATGATCCAGCGGATGAACGCCGAGCCCAGCCCGGGCTTCTGGCCGGTCTCGACCTTCACGACGCGGATGCCGACGGCCATCTTGCCGAGCGTCGCGCCGAGCAGGCCGGTCATCAGCCACTCGTAGAGCAGACCGGCGAGAGCGAGGAGGACGAACACGGCGCCGAACTTGCCGACCATGTCCGCGCTCGCGTTGTTCATGCAGGTGTCGTAGTCGGCGGCATTGACGTCGCAGTCCTGCGCCGAGTCGATGAAGCTCGCGATGCCGGCGAAGCTCAGCGCGAAGGAGAGGACACCGAGGATCAGCCAGTCGATCACACGGGCACCGAAGCGGCGGCCCATCGAGGCGACCCGGGGGCCGGGGCCGCCGGGGTATCCGGGGTAGCCGGCCTGCTGGGGGTATCCGGGCTGCTGCGGGTAGCCGTAGCCCTGCTGCGGAACCCCCTGGGGGGCCTGCGGGTAGCCGTAACCGGGCTGGCCCGGCTGGCCGGGCTGCTGCTGGGGATAGCCGTACCCCTGCTGGGGCTCCTGGGGTTGGCCGTAGGGGTTTTGCGGCGAGCCGAAACTCATGGCTGGTCTTCCTCCGTTGCACTGCGGGGACGGCGCGGATGGCATGGAGGAACATCAGGGAATGAGCGGTTTGCCCCCCAACGCGGACCGCGATACTGCGCCGTTCATCGTCGTTGGCCAGGTAAGCCCTTGTCCAGCCGCATCCGGCAGGAGTTGTGCAAGCGCAACATCGGTGATCATGGGCCTACACGGGATGAAAACGGCACATGGTGCACAGAGGGGTCCGGAATGGACCCTGATTGGAACCGGGACCCGGTAATCCGCGAGGATGGGGGCATGACCGCCCAGATTCTCGATGGCAAGGCCACCGCAGCCGCGATCAAGTCCGATCTGACCGCCCGCGTGGCGGCGCTGAAGGAGAAGGGCGTCACGCCCGGCCTCGGCACGATCCTCGTCGGGGAAGACCCCGGCAGCCAGAAGTACGTAGCCGGCAAGCACCGCGACTGCGCGCAGGTGGGCATCGCCTCCATCCAGCGCGAACTGCCCGCCACGGCCACCCAGGAGGAGATCGAGGCGGCGGTCCGCGAGCTGAACGAGGACCCCGCCTGCACCGGTTACATCGTCCAGCTGCCCCTGCCCAAGGGCATCGACGAGAACCGCATCCTCGAGCTGATGAACCCCGACAAGGACGCCGACGGCCTCCACCCGATGAACCTCGGCCGCCTCGTCCTGAACGAGCCGGCCCCGCTGCCCTGCACCCCCAACGGCATCCTCACCCTCCTCCGCGCCCACGGCGTCGAGATCAAGGGTGCGGAGGTCGTGGTCGTCGGCCGCGGTGTCACCATCGGCCGCCCGATGCCGCTGCTGCTGACCCGGCGCAGCGAGAACGCGACGGTGACGCAGTGCCACACCGGTACGCGTGACCTGTCCTCGCACCTGAAGCGGGCGGACATCATCGTCGCCGCCGCGGGCTCGGCCCACCTGGTCCGCCCCGAGGACGTGAAGCCGGGCGCCGCCGTCCTCGACGTCGGTGTCTCACGCAACGCCGAGGGCAAGATCGTGGGCGACGTCCACCCGGGCGTGGCCGAGGTCGCGGCCTGGATCTCCCCGAACCCCGGCGGAGTCGGCCCGATGACCCGTGCCCAGCTGCTCGTCAACGTGGTCGAGGCGGCGGAGCGCAGTGCCGGCTGAGGCGGAGGACAGGCGGGCGGAGCCCGCGACGGAGCCCGCGGCACAGTCGGCGGCGGAGTCCGGTGAGGTGCCCGAGCCCACCACCGTCGACCCCGTCAGCGCGCCGGACGCCCACGGGCGCCCCCGGCGTACGACGCGGCGCTTCCCCCTCTTCACGCGGGACACCGCGCGACCCGAGGGCGGCGGCCGGGCGGCTCCCGGGGACGCGCCCGCGCCCGCCCGGCAGTGGCCGATCCTGGCCGTGCTGAGCACGGTCGGCCTCGGCCTGCTGCTGACCGCGCTCGACGTGTTCCGGTACGGGACGCTGCTGATCGGGGCCGCGCTGCTGGCCGGAGCGGTCCTGCGCTGGGTGGTGCCGGACGTCGGGATGCTCGCCGTCCGCTCCCGGTTCACGGACATGGTCACGTACACGGTGCTGGGCACGGCCATCGTGCTGCTGTCGATGATGGCGCAGCCGAACCCGTGGCTGACGATCCCGTTCCTGGACGACACGCTGCACTACACGATCAGCGGCCAGGGCGGGTAGGGCCGTACTTTGTGCCGGCGGGAACCGATCCGCCCTCTGACGTCGTCAAATGCCTCGGACCGGCCGACGAACGTCGAGGAGGACGCCCGATGAGCGCCTGGCAGCCGCTGCCGGACGACCTGCCGCCCGAGGTGCGGCACTTCGTGGAGCAGGTGCGGCTCCTCAAGGACCGCACCGGGCTCAGCCTGGCCGCGCTCGGGGCGCGTACCGCGTACAGCAAGTCCTCCTGGCAGCGGTACCTGAACGCGAGCCAGCCGCCGCCCCGGCAGGCGATAGCCGCCCTGTGCCGGGTCGCGGGCCTCGACCCGGCCGACGCCGAGCGCTTCGCCGTACGCCGGGAGCTGGCGGTGCAGGTCTGGCCCCGCCCACCGGCCCCGGATCCGGCGAAGCCGGAGCTGCGGGGCGGGGTGGACGGGGGCGACGGGGTGTACGAGGAGGAGGTGCCCACGCTTCCGTGGTGGGTGGAGTCCGGGTCCGCCGTGACTTCCGCGGCTTCCGGGGGGAAATCCGTGGACTCCTCCCGGCGGGTGCTTCTCGTCGCCGTACTCCTCGCGCTGGCGCTCGCGCTTGTCACGGTGGTCGGCGCTGTCGCTTTTGGTTGATGCTGCTGAGGGAATTTGACACAAGAGCACCCGATGTGACCGTTCTTGTGCTTTCCGTGTGGCGATGTGTCGATAAGTTCGAGGATTTGCAACCGGGGCGCAACACGTCCGGGTTAATGTGGGCAATCGGGACGGTCCGGGGCGTCCCGCGCGCCAGCCGGAGGTTCGGCCGACCGGGAGGGTTGTCGGTGGAACACTGGGACACTGGACCGTCAGCCAGGGGCGTGCAACGGTGCATCCCCAGGCCCGACAATGCTCCCGTGCGCCCCCGCCCCGGGAACCGAGATCCTCGCCGGGCGCATCCGTGTGGGTAGCCAAGACAGTCGAGGTGAGTTCGGCCAAGGGGATCCAAGGCGCCACGCACGGGAGAACAGCCGGCACGACCGGGGGGAAGAGGGGGGAAGCAATGCCTCGTTGGAGGGCCTTGCCGGATGAACTGGATCCGCAGGTCAAGGAGTTCGCGAGCCAGCTGCGCAGGCTCGTGGACCGCAGCGGCCTGAACATCGCGGCGGTGGCCGACCGCACGGGCTACAGCAAGACGTCATGGGAGCGCTATCTGGGCGGCCGACTTCTGGCGCCCAAGGGCGCGATCGTCGCCCTGGCCGAGGTCACCGGTACCAACCCGGTGCACCTGACCACGATGTGGGAACTGGCCGAGCGCGCCTGGAGCCGCTCGGAGATGCGTCACGACATGACGATGGAGGCCATACGGATCTCCCAGGCGCGCGCCGCGCTCGGTGAGCTCGGGGCGCCTGCCGTCGAGACGAAGAACGGGAGCGGCAAGAACGGGCGGGCCGCCCGGAGCGCGACGGTGACTCCCGGGATCGCCGGACCCGCGGGCGTCTCACCGACCGTGCCGCCGCAGCCGACGCCCCCGGAGGCCCGGGACTCGGTGGGCGACGTACGGGCCGGAGCGGCGCGGGGCGGTGTGTCCGGCGGCTCGGTGAGCTCCGCGAGTTCGGCGAGTTCCGCCGGCTCGTCGAGTTCCGTCTCGGCCGAGAGCAACTCGTGGGGCATAGCCGGATACCAGGGACCGGCGGTGAGGGGCGGTGCCGGGGGGCGCCAGGCCCCGCCCGCGGATCCGGCAGGACCGGCCGGCCCGTCCGGGGTGTCGGGGGCGCCCGGATATCCGGGCGCGGCCCCCTGGACTCCCGGTATGCCCGTACCGCCGCAGGGCGGTCAGCCGCAGGACGCCCGGCCGGGCGCCGGCGGGGGGTCCGGCGGTTCGCGGCGCAAGCGGCGGCTCACGATGTTCCTCGCGGGCGTCGTGGGGGCGTCGGTGGTGGTCGCGGCTGCCCTGATCTTCACCAACCGGGGTGATGACACGCCGGAGGCCAAGCCGAGCGCGTCGCCGGTCACCTCGGCCGCCACGAATCCCGACCTGCCGGTCGGGGTGGAGTGCAGCGGTGCCGCGTGCACCGGTAAGGACCCGGAGAACATGGGCTGCGGCGGCGAGTTGGCGCAGACCGCCAACAGCGTCACCGTCGGCACCACGCTCGTCGAGGTCCGCTACAGCAAGACCTGCCAGGCGGCCTGGGCGCGCATCACCCAGGCGGCCCCGGGCGACCAGGTCGACGTCACCGCCTCGGGCGCGGCGAAGCAGACCGGTACGGTCGACACGGACACCGACGCGTACACACCGATGGTGGCCGTGAAGGACGCGGGCGACGCGACGGCGTGCGTCACGCTCAAGGCGACCGGGCTGAAGGGCTGCACGCAGTAGTCCGAGCAGTCCGGCGCGATGACCCTCGTAGACCCTCGTACGCCTGATTTTCGTCAATCGGCGTACGAGGGGAATGAGTGCGCCGGTTCGGGGCAGGCGGTCAGATACCCCCACGGGAGTCCGGCGCGATCGGTCCCCGGGCGGCAACCATTTCCCGATAGGCGCCCAAGCCGCGGTTTATGTCCCAGCGGACCTGCGGGAATTCAACGTTGCCGCTATCACCTGACCTCACGAACATCACCAGGAATCCGAGAAAGACGGAAAACGTGACTGCGATGAAGACTCTGGCGGGCATGGTGCGCTCCGGTTGTTCGACGTGCAGCGATGTCACGACCGACGCTCACAGCCCGAGGGTTGTTTGGCAGGCCCCCTCTGCCGCCGCTTACCACTCCAAGGGGCGGAGTTATATACTATTTACCCATCTGTAAGGCTTTTGTCGCTTTACGCCTCAACCTTACTCTTCACTCCCC
>NZ_AEJB01000664.1 GCF_000331005.1 Streptomyces turgidiscabies Car8 | reverse complement strand
CAACTACCGCTTACTACCCACTACGTACTGCCTACTGGTTGTAGGGCCCGTAGTCGTAGTCCTCCAGCGGAACGGCCTGGCCGGAGCCCGTGCCGAACGGCGAGTAGTCGATGTCGTCGTAGCCGACGGCCGAGTACATCGCGGCCTTGGCCTCCTCGGTCGGCTCGACCCGGATGTTGCGGTAGCGGGACAGACCCGTACCGGCCGGGATGAGCTTACCGATGATGACGTTCTCCTTGAGGCCGATGAGGCTGTCGGACTTGGCGTTGATCGCCGCATCCGTCAGGACTCGGGTCGTCTCCTGGAAGGAGGCGGCCGACAGCCAGGACTCCGTCGCCAGCGAGGCCTTGGTGATACCCATCAGCTGCGGACGGCCGGAGGCCGGGTGGCCGCCTTCCTGGACCACACGACGGTTCTCGGTCTCGAACTTGCCACGCTCGACCAGCTCGCCGGGCAGCAGCTCGGCGTCGCCGGACTCGATGATCGTCACGCGGCGGAGCATCTGCCGGATGATGATCTCGATGTGCTTGTCGTGGATCGACACACCCTGCGAGTTGTAGACCTTCTGGACTTCGCCGACCAGGTGGACCTGGACCGCGCGCTGACCGAGGATCCGCAGCACGTCGTGCGGGTTGGTGGCACCGAAGGTGAGCTTCTGGCCCACCTCGACGTGGTCACCCTCACGCACCATGACCTTGGCGCGCTTGGAGATCGGGAACGCCGTCTCCTCGCTGCCGTCGTCCGGGGTGATGACGAGCTTCTTGGTCTTCTCGGTCTCCTCGATACGGACGCGGCCGGCCGCCTCCGAGATCGGGGCGACACCCTTGGGCGTACGAGCCTCGAAGAGCTCGACGACACGGGGCAGACCCTGGGTGATGTCGTCACCGGCCACACCACCGGTGTGGAAGGTACGCATCGTCAGCTGGGTACCGGGCTCACCGATGGACTGGGCGGCGATGATGCCGACCGCCTCACCGATGTCGACCAGCTTGCCGGTGGCCAGCGAACGGCCGTAGCACATGGCGCAGGTACCGACGGCGGACTCGCAGGTCAGGACCGAGCGGGTCTTGACCTCCTCGACGCCGTGCCTGACCAGCTCGTCGATGAGCACGTCACCCAGGTCGGTGTTGGCCGGGGCCAGCACACGTCCGTCGAGGGTGATGTCCTCGGCCAGCGCACGGGCGTACACCGACGTCTCGACGTTCTCGGTCTTGCGCAGCACGCCGTCGTCGCCACGCTCGGCGATCGCCAGCTTGAGGCCACGGTCGGTGCCGCAGTCCTCCTCGCGGATGATGACGTCCTGCGAGACGTCCACCAGACGACGGGTGAGGTAACCCGAGTCGGCGGTACGCAGGGCGGTGTCCGCGAGACCCTTACGGGCACCGTGGGTGGAGATGAAGTACTCCAGCACCGACAGGCCCTCACGGAAGGACGCCTTGATCGGACGCGGGATCGTCTCGTTCTTCGCGTTCGACACCAGACCACGCATACCGGCGATCTGACGCATCTGCATCATGTTTCCTCGGGCACCCGAGTCAACCATCATGAAGATGGGGTTCGTCTTGGGGAAGTTCGCGTTCATCGCCTCGGCAACCTCGTTGGTCGCCTTGGTCCAGATCGCGATGAGCTCCTGCGTGCGCTCGTCCTTGGTGATCAGACCGCGCTCGTACTGCTTCTGGACCTTCTCGTCCAGCTCCTCGTAGCCCTTGACGATGGCCTTCTTGGCCTCGGGCACGACGACGTCGGAAATGGCCACGGTGACACCGGAGCGCGTGCCCCAGTAGAAGCCCGCCGCCTTCAGGTTGTCGAGCGTCGCCGCCACGATGACCTTGGGGTAGCGCTCGGCGAGGTCGTTGACGATCTCGCCCAGCTGCTTCTTGCCCACCGAGTAGTCGACGAACGGGTAGTCCTCGGGCAGCAGCTCGTTGAAGAGCGCGCGGCCCAGGGTGGTACGCAGGCGGAAGGTGTCCCCCTGCTGCCACTCGGGCTCGTTCTCCTCACGGGCCGGTGGGGTCCAGCCACGCGGCGGGATGGTGCCCACCGGGAAGCGGATGTCGATCGCCGACTGCAGCGCGAGCTCACCGTTGTCGAACGCCATGGTCGCCTCGGCGGTGGAGCCGAACGCACGGCCCTCGCCCTTGACGTCACGCAGTTCACCGTCGGTGGTGAGGAAGAACAGACCGAGGACCATGTCCTGGGTCGGCATCGTCACCGGACGGCCGTCGGCGGGCTTGAGGATGTTGTTCGAGGACAGCATCAGGATGCGGGCCTCGGCCTGCGCCTCCGCGGAGAGCGGCAGGTGGACGGCCATCTGGTCACCGTCGAAGTCCGCGTTGAATGCGGTGCAGACGAGCGGGTGGATCTGGATGGCCTTGCCCTCGACGAGCTGCGGCTCGAAGGCCTGGATGCCGAGGCGGTGCAGCGTGGGCGCACGGTTCAGCAGCACCGGGTGCTCGGCGATGACCTCTTCGAGGACGTCGTACACGACGGTGCGGCCGCGCTCGACCATGCGCTTGGCGCTCTTGATGTTCTGCGCGTGGTTGAGGTCCACGAGCCGCTTCATCACGAACGGCTTGAAGAGCTCCAGCGCCATCGCCTTCGGCAGACCGCACTGGTGCAGCTTCAGCTGCGGACCGACGACGATCACGGAACGCGCGGAGTAGTCCACACGCTTGCCGAGCAGGTTCTGACGGAATCGACCCTGCTTGCCCTTCAGCATGTCGCTGAGGGACTTCAGCGGGCGGTTACCGGGACCGGTGACCGGACGGCCACGACGACCGTTGTCGAACAGCGCGTCGACGGCCTCCTGGAGCATGCGCTTCTCGTTGTTCACGATGATCTCGGGAGCACCGAGGTCGAGAAGCCGCTTCAGACGGTTGTTCCGGTTGATCACACGGCGGTACAGGTCGTTCAGGTCGGAGGTCGCGAAGCGGCCACCGTCCAGCTGCACCATCGGGCGGAGGTCCGGCGGGATGACCGGGACGCAGTCGAGAACCATGCCCTTGGGGCTGTTGGAGGTCTGCAGGAACGCAGACACGACCTTCAGCCGCTTCAGCGCACGGGTCTTCTTCTGGCCCTTGCCGGTACGGATGATCTCGCGGAGGCGCTCGGCCTCCTCCTCCAGGTCGAAGGACTCCAGGCGCTTCTGCAGCGCCGCGGCACCCATCGAACCGTCGAAGTAGGTCCCGAAGCGGTCGCGCAGCTCGCGGTAGAGCAGCTCGTCGCCCTCCAGGTCCTGGACCTTGAGGTTCTTGAACCGGGTCCACACCTCGTCGAGACGGTCGATCTCGCGCTGCGAACGGTCCCGCAGCTGCTTCATCTCACGCTCGGCACCTTCGCGCACCTTGCGGCGTACGTCGGCCTTGGCGCCCTCGGCCTCCAGCTCGGCCAGGTCGCTTTCCAGCTTCTTGGCGCGGGCTTCGAGGTCGGAGTCACGGCGGTTCTCGACCTGCTGCCGCTCGACGGAGACGTGCGCCTCCAGGGAGGGCAGGTCACGCGTACGGCGCTCGTCGTCGACGTACGTGATCATGTACGCCGCGAAGTAGATGACCTTCTCGAGGTCCTTCGGGGCGAGGTCGAGCAGGTAGCCAAGACGCGACGGAACGCCCTTGAAGTACCAGATGTGGGTGACGGGAGCGGCGAGCTCGATGTGGCCCATCCGCTCACGACGCACCTTGGCGCGAGTGACCTCGACGCCACAGCGCTCACAGATGATGCCCTTGAAGCGGACGCGCTTGTACTTGCCGCAGTAGCACTCCCAGTCCCGGGTCGGACCGAAGATCTTCTCGCAGAAGAGTCCGTCCTTTTCGGGCTTGAGCGTGCGGTAGTTGATCGTCTCGGGCTTCTTGACCTCGCCGTGGCTCCACTGACGGATGTCGTCAGCGGTGGCCAGACCGATCCGGAGCTCGTCGAAGAAGTTGACGTCGAGCACTATGCGTCAATCCCTCTCAGGGTTGTAAGTCATGGGGTCTGATACGGGGGTCCTGGGGCCGGAGGCCTTCGTCACGAAGGCCTCCGAACTCCCGTCAGACCTCTTCGACGCTGCTCGGCTCACGCCGGGACAGGTCGATGCCGAGTTCCTCCGCCGCGCGGAAGACGTCCTCGTCGGTGTCACGCATTTCGATGGACATACCGTCACTGGACAGCACCTCCACGTTGAGGCAGAGAGACTGCATCTCCTTGATGAGCACCTTGAAGGACTCGGGGATGCCGGGCTCGGGGATGTTCTCGCCCTTGACGATGGCCTCGTAGACCTTCACGCGGCCGGTCACGTCGTCGGACTTGATGGTCAGCAACTCCTGGAGGGCGTACGCGGCGCCGTATGCCTCCAGCGCCCACACCTCCATCTCACCGAATCGCTGGCCACCGAACTGGGCCTTACCACCCAGCGGCTGCTGGGTGATCATCGAGTACGGACCGGTCGAACGGGCGTGGAGCTTGTCGTCGACCAGGTGGTGGAGCTTGAGGATGTACATGTAGCCGACGGAGACGGGCTCCGGGAACGGCTCTCCGGAACGGCCGTCGAACAGCGGCGCCTTACCGGTCGGGAGCACCATGCGCGATCCGTCGCGGTTCGGGATCGTGTGGTTCAGCAGACCGGCCAGCTCGTCCTCACGCGCACCGTCGAAGACGGGGGTGGCGACGTTGGTGCCGGGGGCGACGACGTCGGCCTCGATGGCCTGGAGCCGCTGCGCCCAGTCGTCCGCGAGGCCGGAGACGTCCCAGCCGCGGCTGGCGAGCCAGCCGAGGTGGATCTCCAGCACCTGTCCCGGGTTCATTCGGGACGGCACACCCAGCGGGTTGAGGATGATGTCGACCGGAGTCCCGTCCTCGAGGAACGGCATGTCCTCGATCGGAAGGATCTTCGAGATAACACCCTTGTTGCCGTGGCGGCCGGCGAGCTTGTCACCGTCCGTGATCTTGCGCTTCTGCGCCACGTAGACCCGAACCAGCTGGTTCACGCCCGGCGGCAGCTCGTCGCCCTCCTCACGGTCGAAGACGCGGACGCCGATGACCTTGCCGATCTCACCGTGCGGCACCTTCAGCGAGGTGTCGCGCACTTCGCGCGCCTTCTCACCGAAGATCGCGCGGAGCAGGCGCTCCTCGGGGGTCAGCTCGGTCTCACCCTTGGGCGTGACCTTGCCGACGAGGATGTCGCCGGCGACGACCTCGGCACCGATGCGGATGATGCCGCGCTCGTCGAGGTCGGCGAGGACCTCCTCGGAGACGTTCGGGATGTCCCGGGTGATCTCCTCGGGGCCGAGCTTGGTGTCACGGGCGTCGACCTCGTGCTCCTCGATGTGGATCGAGGAGAGGACGTCGTCCTGCACGAGGCGCTGCGACAGGATGATCGCGTCCTCGTAGTTGTGACCCTCCCACGGCATGAAGGCGACGAGCAGGTTCTTGCCCAGCGCCATCTCGCCTTCCTGGGTGGCCGGACCGTCGGCGAGCACCTGGTGCTCGATGACCCGGTCGCCCTCGTTGACGACAACCTTCTGGTTGACCGAGGTGCCCTGGTTGGAGCGCGAGAACTTCGCGATGCGGTACGTGGTGTACGTACCGTCGTCGTTGGCGACGGTGACGTAGTCCGCGGAGACCTCCTGGACCACACCCGCCTTCTCGGCCTTGATGACGTCGCCGGCGTCGACGGCGCAGCGGTACTCCATGCCCGTACCGACGAGGGGAGCCTCGGCGGTGATCAGCGGCACGGCCTGGCGCATCATGTTCGCGCCCATGAGGGCACGGTTGGCGTCGTCGTGCTCCAGGAAGGGGATCATCGCGGTCGCGACGGACACCATCTGGCGCGGGGAGACGTCCATGTAGTCGACGTCGTCGCCGGGGATGTAGTCGATCTCGCCGCCACGGCGGCGGACGAGAACGCGGGACTCCTCGAAGCGCATGTCCTCGGACAGGATCGCGTTCGCCTGGGCGATCACGAACCGGTCCTCTTCGTCGGCCGTGAGGTAGTCGACGTCGTCGGTGACGACACCCTCGACGACCTTGCGGTACGGGGTCTCGACGAAGCCGAAGGCGTTGACCCGGCCGTAGGAGGCGAGCGAGCCGATCAGACCGATGTTCGGGCCTTCAGGGGTCTCGATCGGGCACATGCGGCCGTAGTGCGAGGGGTGCACGTCACGGACCTCGAAGCCGGCCCGCTCACGGGAGAGACCACCCGGGCCAAGAGCCGACAGACGGCGCTTGTGGGTGAGACCCGACAGCGGGTTGTTCTGGTCCATGAACTGCGACAGCTGGCTGGTGCCGAAGAACTCCTTGATGGAGGCGACGACCGGCCGGATGTTGATCAGGGTCTGCGGCGTGATCGCCTCGACGTCCTGAGTCGTCATGCGCTCGCGGACGACACGCTCCATACGCGCCAGACCCGTACGGACCTGGTTCTGGATGAGCTCGCCGACGTTGCGCAGACGACGGTTGCCGAAGTGGTCGATGTCGTCGGTCTCGACGACGATCGTCGTGCCGTTGTCGCCAACGGTCTCGGTCTCACCGGCGTGCAGCTTCACCAGGTACTTGATCGTCGAGATGATGTCCTCGACGGTCAGCACACCGGCGTTCAGCGGGGCCTCGCCACCCAGCTTCTTGTTGACCTTGTAACGGCCGACCTTGGCGAGGTCATAACGCTTCGGGTTGAAGTAGAGGTTCTCCAGAAGCGTCTGCGCGGCCTCACGGGTCGGCGGCTCGCCAGGACGGAGCTTGCGGTAGATGTCGAGCAGCGCGTCGTCCTGGCCCTGGGTGTGGTCCTTCTCCAGGGTGGCGCGCATCGACTCGTACTCGCCGAACTCCTCGAGGATCTGCTCGGTCGTCCAGCCGAGAGCCTTGAGGAGGACGGTGACGGACTGCTTGCGCTTGCGGTCGATGCGGACACCGACCATGTCGCGCTTGTCGATCTCCATCTCGAGCCAGGCACCCCGGGAGGGGATCACCTTGGACGCGAAGATGTCCTTGTCGGACGTCTTGTCGATGGAGGAGTCGAAGTAGACACCCGGCGAGCGGACCAGCTGCGACACGACGACACGCTCGGTGCCGTTGATGACGAAGGTGCCCTTGTTGGTCATGAGCGGGAAGTCGCCCATGAAGACCGTCTGGGACTTGATCTCGCCGGTCTCGTTGTTGGTGAACTCGGCGGTGACGAAGAGGGGCGCGGAGTACGTGAAGTCGCGGTCCTTGCACTCGTCGATCGAGTTCTTCGGAGGCTCGAAACGGTGGTCGCGGAACGTCAGGGACATCGACCCGGAGAAGTCCTCGATCGGGGAGATCTCCTCGAAGATCTCCTCCAGACCGGACTTGGTGGGGACGTCCTGTCCGCTGTCGAGAGCCGCCTCGACACGAGCCTTCCATGCGGCGTTACCGAGCAGCCAGTCGAAGCTCTCGGTTTGCAGCGCAAGAAGGTTCGGAACCTCGAGGGGCTCCTTGATCTTTGCAAAAGAGATGCGCAGCGGGGCAGTGCTGGCGCCATGGTTCGTATTCGCGGAGGCAGTGCGCGAGGCGGCCAAGAGGGGGTCCTTCCGAGGGCTCGGACTCACTACGCGCGTACCGGCCCCCCACAGGGGCACAGAGACGGGCACTCCACGACCAGCCGGAAAAGGCCAGGTCGGAAAAGGTCCGATCGTCGATGCTCAAGCGAGGGCATGCCCCTGGTGACGGGCAGGAGGCAGCTAACAGGCAGCGCAAAGGGTCAGTGTAGCCACTAGGCCCACTGATGTCCAGTGCGGGTTTTTGAAGACCCTCGTTGCTCTCAACCCCTGCTGCAAGCCACGCCCTCGATGCACATCGATACTGCCCTCTTCGCCACCGATCCATGCCTCGGATTCGGATCGTTGTGACGACGCGTCCTGAGAATTGCGCGCTCCGTGCGGTTCGTCAAGGCCTCCAAGCCCGAACCCGGTGCTGCCATCGTCACGTGCGGCACAGCATCAGGGGCGTTCGGAGGCACGACGAAGATCACCTTACTCGCCGTCACCGAGCCTGCAAGGCAGCCACGACCCGACCCCTCGAACGCCGAAGAGCGACCACCCAGATGGATGATCGCTCTTCACTGCGTCAGCGTTACAGGGCTACGAGAAGCCCTGTGTCACCGCGAGTCGAGTTACTTGACCTCGACCGAGGCGCCGGCGGCCTTGAGGGACTCGGCAGCCTTCTCGGCGGCCTCCTTGGCGACCTTCTCGAGAACGGGCTTCGGGGCGCCGTCCACGAGGTCCTTGGCCTCCTTGAGACCCAGGGAGGTCAGCTCACGCACGACCTTGATGACCTGGATCTTCTTCTCGCCGGCGCCGGTGAGGACGACGTCGAACTCGTCCTGCTCCTCGACGGCGTCAGCGACGGCGGCGGGGCCGGCCGGGGCAGCGGCGACCGCGGCGGCGGCGGTGACGTCGAACTTCTCCTCGAAGGCCTTCACGAACTCGGAGAGCTCGATGAGGGTGAGGGTCTCGAACTGCGCGAGCAGCTCTTCCTGGGACAGCTTCGTCGCCATGATGGGCGATCCTTCCAGTCAATTCGGCAGGTGCCGATGTAAGTGTCGGCGGGCGTACGTTCGGCCCGCGTCGACCGCCGCCTCAGGCGACGGTCAGAGTGCGAGCCGAATTACTCGGCACCGCCCTGCTCGGCCAGCTTGACGCGAAGCGCTTCCGCGGTGCGGACGAACTTCGACGGGAGCGCCTGGAGGAGCGAGGCAGTCTGCGACTGCTTGCCCTTCATGGCGCCCGCCAGCTTGGCGAGCAGAACCTCGCGGGACTCGAGGTCCGCAAGCTTCTTGATCTCGTCGGCGGACAGCGCCTTACCGTCAAGGACACCGCCCTTGATGACGAGGTTCGGGTTGTCCTTGGCGAAGTCACGAAGACCCTTCGCCGACGTCACCGGGTCACCGGTGATGAAGGCAACCGCCGTCGGACCGTTGAACAGGTCGTCGAGCGTCGAGATCCCGGCCTCGTTGGCCGCGATCTTGGTCAGCGTGTTCTTCACCACGGCGTACTGGGCGTCTTCACCGAGCGAACGACGCAGCGTCTTGAGCTGCGCCACGGTGAGACCCCGGTACTCGGTCAGCACAGCGGCGTTCGAGCTACGGAACTGGTCCGCGAGCTCGGCTACCGCGGCAGCCTTGTCGGGCCTTGCCATAAGCGTGGCCTCCTTCCGGGTGATGAGGACCGCTCAGAAGGAGACTGGGAAAACGAAACGCCCCGGCGCAGGCGCACGGGGCGTGAGCTCGACCAACCGAAATCCGTGAGCGGAGTCCGTCCGGGAGCACTTCCACAGTCACCTACGCGGGTCGTCCGCAATTCAGCGGATCCTTCGGTCACCGAACCCTCTTACGAGGACAAGGCAACGACCAGCGGTCTTTGGCTTCTTCAGGAGAGTACGTGAGGGCATCCCCGCCAAGCAAATCCGCCCCTTCAGGCGCTCCTAGCCGGCCTGCGCGCCCTTCATCATCTCCGCCAGGTCAGCGACTTCCTTGGCAGGCGGCGCGGCGATGCTCACCGGCTTGTTGAAGTCGTCGAAGGTGATCATCATGTCGAGGGGGCCCTTGTCGGCCGCGCCGCGCATCCGGAACTGCTTGGTGACGTCGCCCTCACCGATCCACATGTCCATCGTGAACTTGTCGATCCCCAGCTTCTCGTACTGCTCAAGGCTCTTCTCGCGCTGCTCGCGAGTCACCTTGCTCTGGGACTTGAGTGAGGCCCGGAACTGGTCGAGGGTGACCGTGCCCTGGTAGTGGGTGGTCTTCACCCCGTCCACGGTCTCCTCGCCGACCTCTTTCACGTCCTTGGAGCCGGTGAGGAAGGTGGACTCCTGGGCGGGGTTCTTGTCGGCCTGCCCCGCGGCCCCGAGGGACTCACCGGCGGCGCCCATCGCGGCCATGTCGAACTTGATCCAGCGCTTGCCGTCCATCTCCTTGGCGGCGGCAGCGCCCCCGCCTATGAACATCGCCTTGTCGACGAGCCGGATCTCGGCGGTGCCGTCGGCGCCCTTGTCGAGAGCGGTGATCTTCATGCTCATCGCCACGTCGGGCTTGAGGCGCATCTTGGCGTCGGCCTTGACGCGGCCCTCCTCGGGCATCTTGCCGGTCATCCGGTAGCTGAGGGAGGTGATGTCCTCCACGTTCTTCGCCGCCTTGGCGACAGCCGCCGCCGGCGTCATCTTCGGCGACTCCTCCGAGGAGCCCTTGGAACAGGCGACAGCGCCGGTACCGAGAAGCAGCACTGCGAGGCCTACACGTCCTGCACGCACAGAAGAAACACCCATGATTCCCCCCAAGGAACATTGTGAACACACGGTCGATTCACAGAAACGAACGTGAGCCTAACCCGGTGGGGCGGACGAGGCCTCCGAATTCCCCAGCAGCTCCTTGAAGTCCACCGTGTCCCCGCCCCCCGGCGCCGCGACCGAGGCCTGCACTCCGTACGTGCTGTAGTACGCCGTCGACGACATCCGCCCGCTCGCCAGTTCGCCCCGCTCGACCTTCTTGACCAGCAGGTTCTGGTCGTTGACCCAGATGTCGACCGTCTCGGTGGTGACGCCGGCCTGGACGAGCTGGTCCTTGAGGGCCGAGTCGGCGAGGGCGGCCACCTCGACCGTGCCCGAGTAGCGCGTCGTACGTTCTCCGCGCACCGTCTCCGTCCCGGCCCTGCGGGCGTCGCCGGAGGCCAGCAGCAGCTTGACCGGCTGGACGGGGGCGGTGTTGTGCAGCTGGTCCTTCAGATACGTCCCCGAGCCGCCCGGCAGGTCCGCCAGGTCGTCGTAGGCATACCTGATCCAGTGCTTGCCGTGCATCTGGGCGGCGAACTTGTCGCCGACCTTGGCGTAGTACGCGTCGGGCAGCAGCCTGGCCTCCATGGACGAGCTGTTGAGCGCCCGCATGGACTCGGCCAGCTCTCCGCCGGTGTAGGTGATGCTGAGCCTGCCGACCGGCTCGCCGGCCCAGCCGAGGACGCCGGCCGTCCGCATGGAGAGCAGGTCTCCCATGACGGAGGAGGAGCTGACCCGGGCGGAACCGGCCCGGTCGGTGGCCTTCTCGACGGCTTGCAGCGCGGCGGCCGTACGGGCGTCGAGGTGGCCCGCGCTCCGGGTCGGCTCGGCGCCCTCGTCGTCGGATCCCCCGGAGAAACTGCACGCCGACACGGCCATGCCGGCCACGACCAGCGCGGCGGTCACCGCGACCGGCCGGACCCCTCGCAGGCCCCGTATACCCCGTACGCCGCTGTCACTCATCCGGTCCCCCACACCCTCGTACACCCCGTGATCTTCACGCTAACCCCTCGGTACGACAACGGGCCCCGCACCTCGAAAGGTTGCGGGGCCCGTCGTACGAACGCGAACGCGCGACTACCGGAGTGAGCGTTGGCTCAGACGGCGGCCGGGTCCTCCTCGACGAGGAGGTTGCGGGTGCGGTTGGGGTCGACCGGAATGCCGGGGCCGATCGTCGTGCTGACGGCGGCCTTCTTGATGTAGCGACCCTTGGCGGCGGACGGCTTCAGACGGAGGATCTCCTCCAGCGCGGCGCCGTAGTTCTCCACCAGCTTGTCGTCCTCGAAGGACGTCTTGCCGATGATGAAGTGCAGGTTCGAGTGCTTGTCGACGCGGAACTCGATCTTGCCGCCCTTGATCTCGGTCACGGCCTTGGCCACGTCCGGGGTCACGGTGCCCGTCTTCGGGTTCGGCATCAGACCACGCGGGCCGAGGACACGGCCGAGGCGGCCGACCTTGCCCATGAGGTCCGGGGTGGCGACGACGGCGTCGAAGTCCAGACGGCCCTTCGCCACTTCGTCGATCAGTTCGTCGGAGCCGACGATGTCGGCGCCCGCGGCGGTCGCGGCCTCGGCACGGTCACCGGTCGCGAAGACCAGGACCCGGGCGGTCTTACCGGTGCCGTGCGGGAGGTTCACGGTGCCACGGACCATCTGGTCGGCCTTGCGCGGGTCGACACCCAGGCGGAAGGCGACCTCGACGGTGCCGTCGAACTTGCTCGTGGAGGTCTCCTTGGCGAGACGGACGGCCTCGAGCGGGGCGTAGAGCTTGTCCCGGTCGACCTTGGCGTCCGCAGCGCGGAGAGACTTGCTGCGCTTGCTCACTACTGCTCCTGTGTGTTCTGAGGAGTCGTGGTACGGACCGAGCAGGTCCTGCCACGTACTACAAGACTTACGGGGTTGGGGCTCAGCCCTCGACCGTGATGCCCATGGAACGGGCGGTGCCGGCGATGATCTTCGACGCGGCGTCCAGGTCGTTGGCGTTCAGGTCGGGAAGCTTGGTCGTGGCGATCTCACGGACCTGCGCCTGGGTGATCTTGGCGACCTTGGTCTTGTGCGGCTCGCCGGAGCCCTTCTCGACACCCGCGGCCTTGAGGATCATCTTCGCGGCCGGCGGCGTCTTGGTGATGAAGGTGAAGGAGCGGTCCTCGTAGACCGTGATCTCCACCGGGATCACCCAGCCACGCTGCGACTCGGTCGCGGCGTTGTAGGCCTTGCAGAACTCCATGATGTTGACGCCGTGCTGACCGAGCGCGGGGCCGACCGGCGGCGCGGGGTTGGCCGCACCGGCGTTGATCTGGAGCTTGATGAGCCCCGTGACCTTCTTCTTCTTGGGAGGCATTCCGGGTCCTCTATCTTCGTTTTTCTTCGGTCTTCGCTGTGCCCGACAGAAGCCGGGCAACCGCACCACGATAAGGGACATCATGGCGAGGCGTGAAACCGAGCAGGTCAGGCCAGCTCCGAGAGCCGACCTGACCTGGACGGAAGCTATGTGGCGTTACTAGTTCTTCTGGATCTGGTCGAACGACAGCTCGACCGGAGTCTCGCGGCCGAAGATCTCGACGAGGCCCTTGACCTTCTTCGAGTCGGCGTTGATCTCGTTGATGGTCGCCTGCAGCGTCGCGAACGGGCCGTCGGTGACGGTGACCGAGTCGCCGACCTCGAAGTCCAGGACCTGGACCTCGAGCTTGCGGGCCGGAGCCGGCCTGCCCTCGGCCTCGGCCGCCTCACGGGCGGCCTTCTCCTCGGCCTCCGGAGCGAGCATCTTGACGATCTCGTCCAGGGTCAGCGGGTACGGGTCGTACGCGTTGCCCACGAAGCCGGTGACACCGGGGGTGTTGCGGACGACGCCCCAGGACTCGTTCGTCAGGTCCATGCGGACGAGAACGTACCCGGGAAGCTTGTTCTGGCGAACCGTCTTGCGCTCGCCGTTCTTGATCTGCGCGACCTCTTCCTGCGGCACCTCGGCCGCGAAGATGAAGTCCTCGACGTTCAGGGAGACGGCACGCTGTTCGAGGTTGGTCTTCACACGGTTCTCGTAACCGGCGTACGTGTGGATGACGTACCACTCGCCGGGGAGCGTGCGCAGTTCCTCGCGGAGGGCCTCGACGGGGTCGACGGGCTCGGCGGCCTCTTCTTCGGCTTCCTCAGCCGCAGCTTCGGCGTCGGCGTCGTCCTCGACGAGCTCTTCGTCCTCGTCGGCGTCGGCCTCGGCGCCGTCCTCATCCTCATCGTCCTCGATGTGGATGGCGTCTTCCTCGGCGGGCTCTCCCACGGCGGCGTCCGCAGCGTCGACCTCGTCCTCGACCTCGTCAACGCCCTCGACGATGTCGAGCTCGTCATCCACGGACTCGTCCGGCACGATGGCGTCGTTCAGGTTCGGGTCAGTGTCAGACACGGTGGCTGCTTCTTCCTGGATACATGTGGGTGGAACATGCGAAAGGGGCGCCGCACCCGGCGCCCTTCGCTCTTGGCTCAGCCGAAGACGTACTTGGCGGCTTTGTTGAGGCCAAAGTCAATCACAGTCACCAGGCCGATCATGACGATCACGAAGACGATCACCACGGTCGTGTACGTCGTCAGCTGGTTACGCGTCGGCCAGACGACCTTGCGGAGCTCCGCGACGATCTGGCGGTAGAAGACCGCGAGACGCTTCAGCGGGCCCTTCTTGGCGCGCTTACCGCCCTTACGAGTCTTCTTGTCCGACTCGGGCGCCTCATCCTGGGCATCAGGCATATCGATGGAGCCCACGGCGTCCGCCATTCGTCCTCACCTGTTCCCGGGTCGTGGCCGTGCCGCGCCCGGTCCGAGCCGCACGGCGGTGCATTGCAGTACGTACATGCGCACACAGCCTGGTGACAGGCGTGTGTAGCAGGGCCGGAGGGACTTGAACCCCCAACCGCTGGTTTTGGAGACCAGTGCTCTACCAATTGAGCTACGACCCTTTGTGGTTACTCCAACGTACCGTACTCGTCCGGGTGCTCGGTGTGCACCGGACAAGCGCGGGCCGGTGAAGGCCAACGAGGTGAGAGTGTACGTGGTCCGGAGCCGGTCGTCGAACAGAAAGCGCCCGCTGGGCCGTTGTCGGCGGAAGATCGCCCAGCCCAGGCGTCGGATCCGGACGCATGTTCAGCCGTCCGCCCGTCCCCGCGCACTTCAAACGCCCACCGGTGGTCCGGTCTGACCAATAGGTGAAACCCGTGTGCCGGGGAGGTTTCCGGTCTGAAACGATGGGCACCATGAGCGCTGCAACCCCTTCCACCGCGCGCCGGGTCTCCGCCCGAGTCGGCGCGATCTCCGAGTCCGCCACCCTCGCCGTGGACGCCAAGGCCAAGGCCCTGAAGGCCGCCGGGCGCCCGGTGATCGGCTTCGGCGCCGGTGAGCCGGACTTCCCCACCCCGGACTACATCGTCCAGGCCGCCATTGAGGCCTGCTCCAACCCGAAGTACCACCGCTACACGCCGGCCGGCGGTCTGCCCGAGCTGAAGGCCGCGATCGTCGCCAAGACGCTCCGCGACTCGGACTACGAGGTGGACGCCTCCCAGGTCCTGGTGACCAATGGCGGCAAGCAGGCCATCTACGAGGCGTTCGCCGCGATCCTCGACCCGGGCGACGAGGTCATCGTCCCGGCCCCGTACTGGACCACGTACCCGGAGTCCATCCGTCTCGCGGGCGGTGTCCCGGTCGAGGTCGTCGCAGACGAGACCACCGGCTACCGGGTCAGTGTGGAGCAGCTGGAGGCGGCCCGCACCGAGCGGACGAAGGTCGTCCTGTTCGTCTCCCCGTCCAACCCGACCGGCGCGGTCTACAGCCCCGAGGACACCGAGGCGATCGGCCGCTGGGCCGTGGAGCACGGCCTGTGGGTGCTGACGGACGAGATCTACGAGCACCTCGTCTACGGCGACGCGAAGTTCACCTCGCTGCCCGCGATCCTCCCCGAGCTGCGCGACAAGTGCATCGTGGTCAACGGCGTCGCGAAGACGTACGCCATGACCGGTTGGCGGGTCGGCTGGATCATCGGCCCGAAGGACGTCGTCAAGGCCGCGACCAACCTGCAGTCGCACGCCACGTCCAACGTGTCGAACGTGGCGCAGATCGCCGCCCTCGCCGCCGTCTCCGGGAACCTGGACGCCGTCGCCGAGATGCGCGTGGCCTTCGACCGCCGCCGCCACACGATCGTGCGCATGCTCAACGAGATCGACGGCGTGGTCTGCCCGGAGCCCGAGGGCGCCTTCTACGTCTACCCGTCGGTGAAGGCCCTGCTGGGCAAGGAGATCCGCGGCAAGCGCCCGCAGGACTCGGTCGAGCTGGCCGCCCTGATCCTGGACGAGGTCGAGGTGGCCGTCGTTCCCGGTGAGGCGTTCGGCACACCGGGCTACCTGCGTCTGTCGTACGCCCTGGGCGACGAGGACCTCGTCGAGGGCATCAGCCGCGTGCAGAAGCTGCTGGCCGAGGCGAAGGACTGAACCCTCT
>NZ_AEJB01000663.1 GCF_000331005.1 Streptomyces turgidiscabies Car8 | reverse complement strand
CCGGCATCTACTTCGAGGGCCGGTTCCGCGGTACCGGCGTCGGCATCGTCCTCGACGACTCCGACAACGACTACGACGTACAGATCGACGGAACGACCGCGGCCACCCTGGTGACTCCCGGCCGGACCACGTCCTGGATCGACGGCCTCGCCGACACGGAGCACCGCGTCCGGCTCGTCAAGCGCACCGAGAGCCCCTGGGCCGTCGGCAGGTTCGGCGGGTTCGTCGCCGCTCCCGGAGGCGCGGTCCTCGCCCGGCCCCGGGCACGCGGCAGACAGATCGAGTTCATCGGCGACTCCTACACCGCGGGCTACGGCAACGCCTCCACCGTCCGCGACTGTTCGGGCAACGGCGGAGTCAACCGCAACAGCGACGCCGACCTCGCCTTCGGCGCCCTCACCGCCCGGAGGCTGGACGCCGACTACCAGATCAACGCCTTCTCCGGCCGGGGCATGGTCCGCAACTACGGCGGAAGCAGCCCCGGCACGGACTTCCGCACCTACTACGACCGCGCCCTGCTGAACGTCGACGGCGACGTCTGGCGGAAACCGGACAGCTGGCAGCCGCAGGTCGTCGTGGTCGGCCTGGGCATCAACGACTTCTCGACCCCGCTCAACCCGGGCGAGCCCTGGACCACACAGGACGAGCTGACCGCCGCCTACGAGACCGCCTACCACGGCTTCCTCGACACCCTGCGTGCCCGGTACGGCAGCAGGACGTTCATCGTGGTCAGCGCCACCCACCTCTACAACACCACCGCGTTCGCGGAGACCGCCCTGCGTATCGTCCGGAGCCGCAACCGCCGGGGCGACCGCCGGATCAGCCACTGGTACTACGACAGCGCCGGCCTGGACTACCTCGGATGCGACTGGCATCCCTCCTTCCACGACCACCGCCTCATCTCCGACCAGCTCGACAACCACCTCGCCGCCCTTCCACTGCGCTGGTAGCCGGACCGTGTCATCGGCCGGAATTCACAATCCCGCTGACGGAATCTCGACGGAATCTCATCGCAGTCCGAATGGAATCTCGCGCGGAGCAAGCCCGAAATGTGGCCTGAACCAAGTCATACGAGAAATTGGATCGAATTTTCGCAGGATTTGGCCGCACGAGTTTGGCACCCTGATTCGGCGCGGACGCCTGGCGCCGGTGGTCGCGTCAAAGGCTTCACAGTCGATCGGAAAGAGGAAGCGATGAGAATTTCTCTGGTCAGGGCACTCGTCACCACGAGCGCGGTCGTCGGCATCGCCGCCGGCGGTCTCGCGGGCGCGACCGCGAGCGTGGCGGCCCCCCAGCAGGCCACCAAGCCCGCGGTCAGCAGCCCGCATGCCGCCATCCTCGCGGTGAACAACCTCGGCCTGGACACGGCCCGGGCCAGGAACTGGCAGAGCTGCCTGAACGCCTGGGGCTTCAACGCCGGCGCCGAGGACGGTCAGCTGGGCACCAACAGCTGGAAGGCGGCCCAGCGGATGCTCAACGCCTGGGGCTACAACGCCGGCACCGTCGACGGGGCCGTCGGGCCCAACACGATCACGGCGCTGCAGAAGTTCCTGAACGCCGTCGGCTACAACGCGGGAACTCCCGACGGGATAGCCGGACCGCAGACCAGGAACGCGTTCTGGAATTACAACGCCACCGGCTGCTGAACCAATTCTGGATATCGCATTACCGGACCCCGCCCGCCCGCCCGGCCGACCGAGCGGCCGGGCGGGGTCCGGTAGAACTATCAGCCGCGCGTATCAGCCGCGCGTGTCAGCGCAGTCCGGCGAAGAGATCCTTCTCGGGTACGGGCGCGCCGGTGGCGTCCTGGACACGTACGAAGGTCTCCATGCCCATCAGCTCGCCGAACCTCTCCTTGCCCATCCTGAGGAAGAAGATGTTCTCGCCCTGGCTGGCGTGCGCGGCCAGCGCGTCGAACTTCTGACCGCTGAACGCGGTGGTGTCCACCCACGTGGAGATCTCGTCGTCGGGGAGGCCGATCTCGGCGAGCGCGGCGGCCTCGGCGGGATCCGGCTCCGGCATGTCCTCCTGGAACTCGCGCATGGTCTCGCCGAACCGCTGCACCGCCGAGCGGGGCATCGTCGTCCAGTACACCTTCGGCGTCAGCTCGGTCAGCTCCAGCGCCGCCATCGTGATGCGGTGGGCCTGGATGTGGTCGGGGTGGCCGTAGAAGCCGTTCTCGTCATAGGTGACGACCACATCGGGCCGGTAGTGCTTCATGAGTTCCGCGAGCCGGGCGGCGCCTTCCGCCACGGGGGTCTGCCAGAAGGACGTGGGGGCGTCGTTGCTCGGCCAGCCCATCATCCCGGAGTCGGCGTAGTCGAGCATCTCCAGGTCGCTGACCTTCAGGACCTCGCAACTCGCCTCGAGTTCCTGGCGGCGCAACAGGGCGACCGCCGCCGGATCGTGCCCGGGATCGCCCGGCTTGACACCCCCGGGTCCGTCACCGCAACCGCCGTCGGTACAGGTCACGAGAACCGTGCGTATGCCCTCCGCCGCATACTGCGCCAGGACCCCTCCGGTTCCCGTGGCCTCGTCGTCGGGGTGGGCGTGTACTGCCATGAGCGTCAAGGGCCGGTCAGTCATGGAAACAGTCCTCCTGCGGAAATACGTATCGATCCAGATGGGCCCGTACGGCGCTGGTCCCTCGTCGGTGCAACCGCGCCGACCGGACCGGCTGTTCCCGGCGCGGCCGTCCGGCTTCCCCGTGTCGTGACCCGAATGGGCCCCCTCCGGCACCCTATTTGCGCTGATTGGGGAACGCGAAGGGTGCAATAGCCCTCCTTCTGTATGAAGGAAACCGCACGGGTAGGGAAATCGGGTATCAACCGGTATGGGTCTGACCAGCGAGACGACTGTGTATGTGATGGCGGCCCTCGCCGTCGTGGGCGTGGCACTGATGGTCTGGTCGTGGCCACGGTTCGCCCGGCAGGGACTGTGGCAGGTGCTCGGACGACTGGTGGCCATCGGGACGACCCAGGTGGTGATCATCGCGGCGTTCGCGTGCTGGCTGAACTCGTCGTACCAGTTCTTCGGATCGTGGGGCGAACTCTTCGGCCGTGTCGAGACCGCCCCCGTCGGGGTGACGCAGGCGGGGGACGGCGGCGTCACCGGCGGAGTCGGCACGGCGAGCGACGTCGCCCTGAAGGGGGCGCTGGTGCAGCCGGCCACCGACGAGCAGCTGAGCCAGGTCGGCGGACTGCCCACCGGCCCCGCCGCGGTGAACGGGCGGGTGGAGTCCGTGAAGATCATCGGCCGCCGTACCGGCGTGGTCGACCCGGCGTTCGTGTACCTGCCGCCGCAGTACTTCCAGAAGGCGTACCAACGCCAGCGCTTCCCGGTGATCGTGGCACTCAGCGGCTACCCGGGCAGCATCTTCAACCTCGCGCAGCACCTCCGGGTGCCCCAGATCGCCGGTGAGCTGCAGAAGAGCGGTCGGATGCAGCCGACGATCATGGTGATGATCCGGCCGACGATCGCCCCGCCGCGCGACACCGAGTGCGTGAACGTACCGGGCGGCCCGCAGACCGAGACCTTCCTGGCCAGGGATCTGCCGGACGCCCTGAAGTCCGCCTACCGGGTCGGCCATGCCGCCAGTGCCTGGGGTGTCATGGGTTATTCCTCCGGCGGCAGCTGTGCCCTTCAGCTGACGATGCGCGATCCGCACGTGTACACGACGGCCGCCGCCCTGTCGCCGGACTACCAGGTCAAGGACGATCCGACGACCGGCAACCTCTTCGGCAACGGCCCGGACCGGACCGAGCGGAGCAACGGCCACGACCTGATGTGGAGGCTGAAGCACCTGCCGGTGCCCCAGGTCTCCGTACTGGTGGCCGAGAGCAAGCACGGTGAACGCGGCTATCCGCAGACGCAGGCCTTCATCCGGGCGGTCAGGGCACCCATGCGCGTCGTGTCGATCCTGCCCGAGCACGGCAGCCACAACTTCCCGACCTGGGTGCAGGAGATGCCCCCCGCCCTGGCGTGGATGAGCCAGCAGCTGACGTTCCCCCAGGACGCCGTGCCCCGCCATCACAAGAAGGGGTCAGCGGTCGCCGACCCCCCGAAGCCGTCGAAGTCACCGAAGCCCGCTCACGCGCCCCTGCGCGCCGACGGCCCGGACCTCACGCCCGGCACCACGACCCGCAGATAGGGTCACCCTCGTAGTTCTCCCCTCGTAGTCCCCCTCGTGGTCACCCTTCGTAAACCGTCCCCGCGTCGACGAAACAGAGCGAGTTCCCCCACGGGTCGTCGACGTAGAACGACCGCTCGCCCCATGGCCGTACGGCGATCTCGCCCGCCGACGCACCGTGCACGTCGTCGGTCGACAGGCACCCCAGCCCGCGAGCGCGGTCGAACACGTCGCCGAGGCTCCGGACGGTGAAGTAGAGGGATTTCGGCAGCCGGTGGACGGTGTCATGACCGGAGACGTCCAGCACCTGGAGAGTGACCGCACCGCACGTGAAGTAGCACCGTGCGCCCGCTTGTCTGCGGCCGGTCGTCCCGAGCAGGGTCGAGTAGAAGGTGACCGCCTCGTCGAGGTTCGCCACCTCGACGTTGAGGCGGAACAGGACTGGGTTGTCGTCGGTCATGGCTGCTCCCAAGTCGTAGGACGCACAGGCGCGTAGGTCGCGTAGGTCGCGGAGGACGTCACGAGGAGGCGGGCGGGGCGGATCAGGCCCAGCCGGTCGGCGACCAGGTCCACGCACGGCCGGTTCACAGGGTAGGTCCGCGTCCGTCCCTGGCGTTCGTACGCCACCGGGCCGACGTCCACCGTCACCTGCAGGTGCACGACCCGCACGCGCGCGGGAGTTGACTCACCGGCAACCCAACTGCCCCTGGTTGCACGTGTCTTGTTGTACGGAGGGGGCGGAAGTTGTGCGAATGCCGTGCGAAGAGGTGACAGGGTGTTCGAATGTGCTGCATTTGGTGCGTCGGGGGAGCCCGGGACCCGTGGGGTTCCCGGGACGCTGACCATGAGGAGGAGCAGAAGTGATCCGTGTCTCGCGCGTGACGGCCGCTGTGACGGCGGCCCTCGCGCTGGCGCTTGCGTCGCCGGGAGCGGCGCAGGCCTCGCCGGATCCGGAGCCCGGGCGGCCGACCGCGCCCGTGTCTCCGGGACTTCCCGAGGGCTGGCTGACCACCGGTTCCGGGGATTCGGCGGAGCTCGTGTGGCGCTCGCCCGAGAAGGTGCCGGTGGGTGATGCCCAGGTCGAGTTCCGCAGCGGGGAACGGCTGTTGGGCACTCCCAGACCGGCCGCCGACGGGCGCACCTTCCGGCTTCCGCTCGACGGGGTCCGCCTCGGCAGGACGGACGATCTGCGGGTCGAGGCCGCGGGGCGCCGTCTGGACGCGGCCGGAGTGAACGCCGCGGGCCGTGAGCGCCGTAGGGCCGACAGCTCATCGAGTGCGTCGCGCCTGCCCCAGGTGACGACCGTGAACAAGGTCGACCCCGGTGTGGCCGGCTCGTTCCGTACGACCAGCGGCGAGTACTCCCTGCCGTCGGTCCAACTGCCCGGCTACGACACCGATATGGAGATGAAGGCGGTGGTGGTCGCGCCGGTGGGCGCCACAGGCAGCCGCCCCCTGGCCCTGTTCCTCCACGGGCGCCACGCCACCTGCTTCAAGGGTGACGACTCGACCCTCGAATGGCCGTGTCCGGCCGACTACGAGCCGGTGCCGAGCTACCGCGGCTACCTGCACGACCAGCAACTCCTCGCCTCCCAGGGCTATGTGACGGTCTCGATCTCGGCCAACTCCGTCAACGCCCAGGACTGGCAGGCCGACGACGCCGGCGCCCAGGCCCGCTCCTCGCTGGTACGGCTGCACCTGGCCCACTGGGCGGACTGGGCCGCCGACCCGTCCAAGGCCCCCGAGGTCGTACGCCGGGCACCCCGCGCCGACCTCGGCCGGGTGCTGCTGGTGGGCCACTCCCGTGGCGGTGAGGGCGTCGACAGGGCAGCGCTGGACAGCCTCAACCCACCACCCGCCGACCAGGACGGCTACCACGGCCCGACCCGCTGGAAGATACGCGGAACCGTCCTCATAGGCCCCACGATCTTCGGCCAGAACCCCGCACCCGACGTGCCGTCCGTGACGATCCTGCCGGGCTGCGACGGAGACGTCATCGACCTCCAGGGCGAGTACTACGTCGACGGCACCCGAGAGGTCAGCCGCGGCAAGGCCCTGCACAGCGCGGTCTACATGACGGGCGCCAACCACAACTACTTCAACACCGAGTGGACCCCCGGCCAGGCCGCCGCACCGGCCTCGGACGACTTCTCGTACGGCGGCGACGAGCACGACCCCGTCTGCTCGCCGGGCACCGCCGGCCGGCTCACCGCCCCGCAGCAGCAGAAGGCGGGCTCGACGTACATAGCCGCCGCGGCCCGGCTGTTCGTCGCCGGTGACGACCGGGTCCGCCCGCTGCTCGACGGTTCCGCCGCGCGCGCCGTCTCCGCCGGACCCGCCCGTGTCCTCACCCACGCCGTAGGCGCCGCCCGCTCGGGTGCGTTCCTGCCCGCCGCCTCCGCCAAGGTCAGCGGCGGCCGGCTGTGCGCCCAGGTGGACCCGGACCCGAAGGTCTCCTGCCTGGACCCCGCGCTCATGACCGCTTCCCCGCACTTCGCCCAGTGGCGCAGGGTGGCACCCGGCAAGGAGCCGGACCGGTACGCGCTGGCCATGAACTGGAGCCGCTCGGGCACCGCCGCCTCACTCAGCCCCGCCCGCCCGGTCTCCCTGTCCGGCGCGAAGTCGCTTAGCCTGCGCGTGATCGTCCCGCCGAACACCACCGGCACCGAGCTGGACGTCGCCGTCAGCGACACCTCCGGCAAGCGGGCGAACCTCGGCCGGGTCCGCGTCGACGGACTGCCGGGCACCTCCCGTACGTCCTCCTACTGGGCGCGCGAGGTCCGCGTACCCCTCTCCGCCGAGACCGCCGAGCGCATCGACCTCGGCCAGGTGAAAACCCTGCGGCTGACCCCTCGTACCGGGTCCGGGACGGCATGGCTGGTGGACGCCTACGGCTGGCGCCCCGGCACCCCCGCCGTCGAGCCCGCGAAGCTGGCGCGCGTGGACGTCGGCCACCTGACCGTCAAGGAGGGCGACTCCGGCTCGCGCACCTACCAGGTGCCGGTACGGGTGACAGGGTCGGGCAGCGGCGAGGTCCGGCTGTTCGTGGACGAGCCGGGCAGCGCCTTCCCCGTCGCGCGCACGGTGAAGGTCCGGGCCGGCACGCACGTCGACATACCGGTGACGGTCGAGGGCAACACCCGCTACAGCTCCGACACGGCACACCGGGTGGCCGTCAAGACCGTACGGGGTGCGGTGATCGGCGCCTACCTGGGCGGCGTCACCGCGGAAAACGACGACCCCCAGCCCACGGTGACCATGACCCCGGTCGCCGACCAGGTCACCGAGGGCCGGCCACTGGTCTGGCGCATCAGCCTCTCCGCCGTCGCCGACGTCGCCACGTGGACGGACCTGCAGTTCCTCCCCGTCTCCGACGGCCCCGAACTGTCCACCAAGGACGTCCCCGCGACCTGGCTGGACGAGAACTTCGGAGCCTCACCGGACCCGGAGCAACCACTGTCCGCCCTGCCGGACGGCGCGGTGCTCCTGGGCGAAGTGCCCGCGGGCAGCCTGAGCATCGACGTCTCCATACCCACCGTCACCGACCAACTGACCGAGAATCCGGAGTCCCTGCACCTACGCCTCTGGACCTATGACCCCGCCGGAGAGTCGATAGAGGGCCCGGAGTCCACGGGCACGGTACGAGACGCCGCCTAGCGAGACGTTCGTAACGCACGAGGCCCTATGAGG
>NZ_AEJB01000662.1 GCF_000331005.1 Streptomyces turgidiscabies Car8 | reverse complement strand
CGTCTGTCCGTACCCGTCAGGACCGCACGGCCCTGACCCTCTTCACGACCTTGCGGACCGTCGGGTTGCGCCGCAGCGTCTCCGCGCGGACCGTGCTGCCGCCGGGGAGGCGGAGGCTGGTCAGGCGGCGGCGCTTGAAGTAGTGGGCGTTCTCCGACAGATGGACCGACAGCCAGTCGGCGACCTCGTCGCGCAGCTGCGGGTGCTTACGGGACTGCATGCAGTACCCGACCGCCTTCACCAGCGGCGACAGCCGCTCGACGAGCCCGGGGTCGTCGGACGGGGTGCCGATGGCGGACGCGAGATCGCGTTCCGCGTCGGGCAGGGCCGCGTCGATGATGGTCAGCGGGATGCGGTTGCTGTTCTCGTACGGCGTGATGGCGTCAAGGAGCGAGTCCGTGCCGACCCGGGCGACCGGGATGCCGTAGAAGGTCGCGGCGGTCATCAGCGCGGTGGAGAAGCAGCCGATGACGAGCTGCGGCTTCAGGTACGCGAACACCGTCTCGGCGAGCACCGGTTCGTTCAGCACGCTCAGGTGCACGCCGAGTGCCGTGGCGGCGCTCTGCAGGGACGTGGAGTACGCGGCCGGGGCGCTCGGGTGCGGCTTGAACAGGACGGCCGTGTGACCGGCCTTCGCGGCGGCCCGGAGCATCCGGACGTGCAGTTCCTCCTCTTCCTCCTGGGTGATGAGGTTGATGGCGGACAGGTACTGGCCGAGGAGCACGGCCGTCGGACGGTTCTCCGCCGGGATGCGGGCGGCCAGGATGTCGACGCCCTGCTCCCCGATCTCGTTGAGTACGCCGACGATCGGCTCGTTGGGGATCGGCACCGGCTCCACGCCGTACTCGGCGAGCAGCAGGGGCCGAAGGCCCGGTATGAGGTCGAGGTGCAGCACACGGGCGATGCGGCTGCTCATGCCGTGCGGGACGCGGTTACGGGTGGGGCCGTAGCTCATCAGGCCGTCCGCGTACACGTGGATCGGGCTGTCGGCGAAGATCTCGGCGACCGCTCGGGAGGGGTTCGCCTGGATCGACTCGCAGGCGATCTCCACGGGCTCGTCACCGAGGTCCCAGGCCAGGCGTACGGCCTTCTCCCACATGATCGCGTCCTGCGCGCGCGGGGACCAGCCGGCCGGGTGGTGCGGGGAGATGAACTCGTTCCACGAGCGCACCTCGTCGAACTCGGGCCGCAGCTTCTCGAAGCCGGACATCCGGTCCAGCGGGGTGCCCACCTCCGGGATGGCGGCCGTGTTGCTCACGACCAGGATGCGGCGGTGGTCCTCGCGCGGGCCGAAGAGCCCGGCGCGGATGGCGGCCGTGACGGTCGCCGCGGCGTACTGCGTCGCCGAGAAGAAGATCTGGATCATGCCGCGATTCCCTTCATACCGCCGCGCACGCGCCGCAGCAGGTGTACACGCTGCTCGCCCATCCCGATGAGGGCGGCCTGGAGCTCGTCCTCGGACATCTTGTTCAGGGCGTCGGCGCTCATCTGCCGCAGCTTGGCGGCGGTGGGCCGGTCGAACCGGCTGCGCTGGAGGAGCTGGTGAGCGATGACGACGCAGTAGTTGCGCAGCGCCTTCTTGCGCAGCAGCCCGACCTCGGGGTCGTTCGCCAGTTCGGCGAGTACGAGGTCGAACGACCGGAAGAAGTCCAGCTGGCGGACGTCGCCGATCTGGGTGAGGGAGGTGGTGACTCCCCGGCGGTAGAAGACACCGCGCAGGCTGGCGACGGCGTAGGACTCGGCCCTGCGGTGCAGGTCCCAGATCCAGGGGCGGTCCTCGGCGGTCTTCAGACCGTCGTGGAAGCGCAGCATGCCCTTGTCGAGGAGGCGGCGGTGGTAGACGCCCGCCCAGGCGTAGGGGTAGTCGACCATCGTGGTGTCGTCGACCGGGAGGATCGAGGTGCGCGGGTCCAGCGGGACGTTCCGGCGGCCCTCGGGGGCCCGGTGGACGGCCCGCTCGATGCCGTTGACCTGGACGTGGTCGGTGCGCACGAAGTCGACGTCGTGGCGCTGGACGGCGTCCACGAGGTCCTTCAGATAGCCCGGGGCCAGCCAGTCGTCACCGTCGAGGAAGGTGAGGTAGGTGCCTTCGGCCGCGTCGATGCCGGTGTTGCGGGCGGTGGCCAGGCCACCGTTGTGCTCGTGCTGGATCACCCTGCCGTGCTTCAGCCGCTTCGTCAGCTCCAGCAACGCCTCGTAGGTCTTGTCCTTCGTCGAGCGGTCCTCGACGAAGATGAACTCGAAGTCGTCCTGGTCGTTGTTGACGAGACTCGTCACTGTGTCCGAGACATAGGTCTCGATGTTGTAACAAGGGACGATGACGGACAGTATCGGGGGACGATTGGTCACGCGCACACCTGGGCTCTCTCAGCTGCAGATTCCGCGACAGTAAGAGGTATTCGGCGCCGCGTGTCAACTCGGGCATGACCGGACAGTGCTCGACGGATGAGGACCGGGCCGAACTCCCAGCGCATCACGAC
The DNA here is from genome assembly GCF_000331005.1 of Streptomyces turgidiscabies Car8. Classification (GTDB taxonomy): domain Bacteria; phylum Actinomycetota; class Actinomycetes; order Streptomycetales; family Streptomycetaceae; genus Streptomyces; species Streptomyces turgidiscabies. Next base: position 17,791 of record NZ_AEJB01000662.1, on the reverse strand, counting down.
GACTTGCCGTACGTCACGGCGTACGTCGTCCCGATTCCTGCGAGCACCAGCTTCAGCCCTTCCTCGAACTGTCGGTCGTAGTCCTGGAAGACCTCGGCGCCGGCCGCGGCCGACAGAGGAAAGTCTGCCATCCGCCGGACCCGCTCCTCGACGTCACACCTGTCCCGGTGCTCGCCGGGAAGGGACTGGACGGCCGAGCGGCGGCGCGCGCTTCCTCCGGCCGGGGCTCGTCCCCCAAGGCCCGCACCGCCGCCGCACGGGCTTTCGCTCCCACCGGATCAGCCTGGCGGAGACGGCGGAACTCCCCCATGGCCTGGTGCTCCCACACAACCGTGTAGCTCACTGTTGGGCCCGCCGGTCCTCGGCCTCCAGCTGGGCCATGAACTCGTCGTGTGTCATGCCCGGCCCACCCGGTGCCACCTCAAGGGCGCGTGCTTCAGCGATGTCAGCCTGATCACGAAGACGCTCCAGCTCCTCCAGCTCCCCTATCGGCACCAGAGCCGCCGCAGGCTTGCCGTACTCGCTGATCAAGATGTGCTCACCACCGTGCCGAACGCGGCCGACGAGCTGCCCAAGCTGGTTACGCGCTTCCACGAGCGGATACGTCTCCATATGAGAACTGTACACATCTGACACACCTGCGGCAGTGTACGGCGCATCCTCAGGACCCCCGGGACCAACAGCGCGTCCAAGGTTGTACACCGGTTCGACGGGTAGTCCCCGCTCGGACTCCCGGGTCATGGTGGACGGCGGCGCGTAGCTTGCCAGTCGCCGCACTCAGACGACGCAGCGGAGTCCGTCCCCGGTCATGTGCGGCAGGTGTCGAATCGGCGGGGCGGACGGATGGGGGTCAGATGCTGAGCTTCGGGGGGTCCGGCTTGCGTACTACGGATATGCGAAAGGTGATTTTCGTCGTTCTCGCGGCTCTCACCGTGGGCGGATGCACGGTACGGACCACCGATCCGGACGGCGGCCCCCGGTCGCCCGTGCACATCCAGGTCTCGCACCCGCCCGCCGACGACAAACCCGGCGCCACGGCCACACCGGGGTCGGGGTCGGGGTCGGCGCCGACTCCCACTCCGGCTCCGACACCGAAGAAGGCGCCCCCCGCTCCCGTACCGCCCGCCCCCGTTCTCTGGTCGCGCGGGGACAGCGGGCGGGACGTGCGTGAGCTGCAGGCGCGGCTGCACCAGGTCGCCTGGCTCTACGACGGGCCGACCGGGTCCTACGACGACCTGACGGAGAACGCCGTCAAGGGCTTCCAGGGCAAGCGCGGGCTGCCACGCACCGGGAAGACCGACACCGTCACCTGGCAGCGGCTGCTGCGGATGACACACGAACCCGGGCAGTGGGAGCTGTATCTGACCGGCGGGCAGCCGGCCGCCTATCCTGACGCGCGCTGTCTCAGGGGCCGGGTGCTGTGCATCAGCAAGTCGAGCCGGACGCTGCGCTGGATGATCGACGGCCGGACCGTCTCGACGGTGGCCGTGCGCTTCGGCAGCCAGTACACGCCGACCAGGGAAGGCGTCTTCAGCGTCTACTGGAAGTCACGGCACCACGTGTCGACGCTCTACGACTCCCCGATGCCCTACGCGATGTTCTTCAGCGGCGGCCAGGCCGTCCACTACTCCGCCGACTTCGCGGCCCGCGGCTACGGCGGCGCCTCGCACGGCTGCGTCAACGTCCGGGACGAGACGGCCATCGCCGCGATCTTCGCCGAGGTGAGCACCGGCGACAAGGTCGTCATCTACTGGTGAGCCTGTGGCGGCGAGGGGGGGTTGTTCGGGGCGCGGACGGGACCGGGGGAACGTGTCCCGCCCGCGCCAGGTGCACGAGCCGAAGGTACGGGGGGAACCCCCGGCTCTGTGCGAGGAACCGATGACCAGTCGGCTCACTGTCTACTGCGCCGACGCCGCCGAAAGTGTCACACCCGCTCCCGCGAGCAGGCGGGGACGGGGGTCGTCAGGTGGCCGTCGGGAGCGGCAGGACGCCGTACGAGGGGGCGGCGGCCGGGGCCGGGTCGTCCTGGGGCTTGTGCGATCCGAGCGCGGTGAAGGACGTCGGGGTGGGCGTCGGCCGTGTCGCGGCCCGCCCGCCGTGGCTGCCGCCGTTCCCGTTCCCGTTGCCGGCGCCGTGGCCGTTTCCACCGCCGCCGCCGTTGCTGCTGCCGCCGGCGCCGTTCCCCTGGCCGCCGTTGTCACCGGCGCCGTTCTGGCCGCCGTTGTCACCGGCGCCGGTGTCTCCCTTGCCCGACCCGGTGCCCGCACCCGTGCCCGTGTCGGCGTTCGAGTGGACGGACGGATCGTCCTTCAGCGCGTTGTCGCAGTACTGCGGCACCTTCTTGGCGCCCTTGGCCGCCTTCTCCAGTGCCTGTCTGCGCTCCGCCGCCAGCTTCTTGCCGCTTCGCATGTCGCGGCAGGACGAGGCGAGTCCACCCCGCCAGTCGCCGGGCAGCCCCATGTCGGAGCGAGACCCCCGGCCTCCGTCCGCCGGGCCCTTCCAGCTCTCCCCGGGTGCCGGGGAGCCGTTGCCGAAGGAGCCCCCGGGCGTGCCGTCGGGTCTGGGGGTCGGGATGCTCTTGCCCCGGGTGCCGTCCGGCGACGGCGAGCCCAGCATGGGGTCACGTGACTCGGCGGCAGAGACAGTGGCGGCGGGGCTGCCGGGCGCGTCCCCGCCGAACGGGTTCGGCAGGACGCCGACGCCCGCCGCCATCGCGACCGAGCCGGCCATACCGGCGGCCAGCGCGGCACCGAGCCCCAGCCGCAGAGGACGGCCCCAGCGGGCCGCGCGGACGCGCCTTTGAGGGGAGGCGCCGGAACGCCGGGACCCTCCCACCCGTACGAGGCCCATGTCCGAGCCGATGTCCGACGCGGGCGGCGTGGCGGTCGCGGGTGCGACGGCGGTGAGGTCCGGGGCCGGGCGCGCCTTGCGGAACGCGGCCAGCGCGGCGGCCTCGCCGGGGAGTTCGGCGTCGCTCCGCGCGGGGTCCACGGAGAGTGCGTCCAGGGTCTTGGCGAGCCGCTCCGCCTGGTCGCGGGCCTCGGGGCCCGCGGACGTCAGTGAAGCCTCCAGCGGCTCCCCGCTCAGCAGGCGTTCCGCCGCAGCGCGGTCCAGCCACCTGTACCGGTCGTCGTCGGCCATCACATGTCCTTCTGCGTCCGCGAACGCGTATGCGTCACACCGGCCGACGTCACCGCACGTCCGTGCGGTTCCCGTGGGGGCGGCAGCGCGTCGAGCGCGGCGGCCGCGTCCGGGTCCGCCCCCAGCAGCTCCGCGAGCCGCCGCAGACCTCGGTGCGCCGCCGTGCGTACGGCTCCGGGGCGTTTGCCGAGGGTCTCGGCGGCGGTCTTGGCGTCGAGGCCGACGACCACCCGCAGGACGACGGCCTCGGCCTGGTCCTGCGGCAACTGGGCGATGAGGGAGAGGGTGCTGTCGGTGGCCAGCGACTCCATGGCCTCGCCCGCCGTGTCGGAGTCGGCGGCCCGGCCGGACAGCTCGGTCTCGTCGCCGCCTATGGCGGGGCGGCGTCCGCGCATCCGTATGTGGTCGAGGGCGCGGTTACGGGCTATCCGCGCGGCCCAGCCCCGGAACCGGTCCGCGTCGCCGCTGAACCGGTCCAGGTCACGGGCGATCTGCAGCCAGGCCTCGGACGCCACGTCCTCGGCGTCGTGGTCGCCGACCAGTGTCCGCACGTATCCGAGCAGCCGTGGGTGCACCGCGCGGTACACGGTCCGGAACGCGGTCTCGTCCCCGGTCTGTGCCGCAAGCACCGCGGTGGTCAGCTCCGCGTCGTCCCCCTGCACCACACCTCTTTGCGCCTGAACCGGCGCCGCTCTCGCGGAGCTGGTTCTCGCCGTCGTGGTTCTCCTGAATGGCTGCGGTCCCAGGCTCGGTGAACGTGGGTGCCCGACGTCCGCAGCCTGTAGCGAAAGGCACGTTACGGCGTGAAAGCGCTCCTCGTCCATGTCCGTACAACGTGCAACTAACTCGTGACGGAGTGACGGAGTGACAGAAACCGCACGCGTGGCGCTGTAGGAGATACGGGCCGCCGCGCGGCCCGTGCCGCGCGACGGCCGGGGCCTCTCCTGTGGGGGGTGGCGGCTCCGGCCGTCTCCGCGACAGCGGTTCCGGTCACCGCCAGTCGTCCCGGCGCCGGGTGCGGGTCACCTTGTGCGCGCCGGAGTCCCGGGCCGTGAGAAACGCGGCGATCGCCCTCCGTTCCGCGTCACCGCTGATGTTGTCGTCGTCCCGGACGTGTTCGCGCAGGGCGTCGGCGAGCAGTCCCGCCAGGCGCAGAGGGCCCCTCGGTCGGCTGCCACTCATGTCGTCGCCGTTCACGTCGGTTCCCCCAGCTGCCGGGCGAGGCGTTTCAGTCCCCGGTGTGCCGCCGTGCGTACCGCGCCGGGGCGTTTGCCGAGGACGCGGGCGGCGGCCGGGGCGTCGAGGCCGACGACCACGCGGAGCAGGACCGCCTCGGCCTGGTCGCGCGGGAGCCCGGCGATCAGCCCGAGGGCGTACTCCGTGGAGAGGGTCTCCAGGGCCTGGTCGGGGGTGCTGTGCGGGCCGGGCAGGTCGAGTACGTCCTGTTCGAGCGCCGTCCCCTGGGGCCGTACCCGTCTTCGGCGCAGCAGGTCGAGGGCGCGGTGGCGGGCGATCGTCGCCGTCCAGCCGCGGAAACCGGCGCCGTCGCCCCTGAACCGGCCCAGGTCGCGGGAGATCTCCAGCCAGGTGTCGGACGCCACGTCCTCCGCCTCGTCGCCGACGAGCCCCCGCAGATAGCCGAGGAGTCCGGGCTGCACCAGGCGGTACGCGACCGCGAAGGCGGCCTCGTCACCGTCCTGGGCCCGCGCGACGGCGACACCCAACTCCTCGTCGTACAGCTGTACCCGGCGGGGTTCCCGTCGTCCCTGGCCCAAGCGCTGTCCTCGTCCGTCACGGCGTATCGAGTGCGAGTGCGGGTTCGACTCCCCGTCCCCATGGGCATCTGCGTCGCCCGGCACGGAAACGTCACTGCTCGGCGCGGTTCAGACCGCCGTGGCGTCCCGGCACAGCAGTCGCAGCGAACCGTGGCCGGCGAAACAGCGGCGGGCTTCGTCGGCGGGGTCCCACAACCGCCCGTCGGCCGTACGGATCCAGTGCGCGCCGTCCGCCTCCAGCCACTCCGCGCCGCCCTCGGTCCGGCGCACGATCACCTCGCCCGCGTACGCCCCGAAGCCTCGCAGCACCGACTCCACGGCGGCGTACGGGGTCTGCTCGCGGCGGAGTTCCTCGATCATCCGGTCGACGCGCCACAGGCTCTGGGTCGAGTAGTCGAGGCGCAGCCGCGCGCCCTCGCGCATCGTCGCGACGGTGTCGGCGGCCCAGCGCACGGGTTTGGCGGCGGCCTGCGGGCGGGCGGGTGCTCGGTGTGCTGCTCGGTGTGCGATCACAGTCCAGGAAAGCGCGCAGGTGGCGATCGGTGGCACCCGATTCCGGCGGCTTACGGGGATCAGCGCGGGACCGCCCCACGTCCGCCCCAGGACAACCACAGGAACGCCACAGGGCTCAGCTTCCGCCGGGGGTCAGGCCCGTCCCCGCGCCCGTCGCGACACCACCGCGCGCAGCACGCGGCGCCCCTCCGTCGACACCGCCAGCGCCTGCCGCAGTCCGCCGAAACCGTGCCCGGCGAGCAGTTCCAGGACGGTGATCTGGCGGCGCAGTTCGGCGGCCACGAGGGGCGGCATGCCCTCCGTACCGCCCGCGCGGTAGGACTCGACCGAAGCCGGGTCGGCAGCGGATACGGAGGCGGACGCGTCCAGGAGCTGGTGGATGCGGAGGGCGGCGACGGAGCAGGCGTCGGCCCATTCGCGCACTTCGGCCGCGGACCGGACGGCGGGGGCGGCGGCGAGCATCCACCGGGCGAGGAGGGCTGCCTCGCCCTCGGGAGAGCCAACGGGGGAGGCAGCGGGGGCGGCCGGTACGCCGCCGGCGTCGAGCTTGACGCGGGCCTGTTCCAGGCGAGTCGCCCAGTCCTCCGCGTCGCTGCCGTCGGCAAGGCTCGCCCACAGGGGGCGCAGGATCTCGTCGTCCCCGCCCAGAAGGGACACGCACCGATCCAAACAAGCCAGTCCGCCGGCTGTCAGGCCCAGCTCGTCGGCATCGGCGATCAGTTCCACCAGACTCATGCAGGCCTCACCTCCCAGGGCGCCATCCCTTACGGAGCCCGTACTGTCCCCTACTGCGTGCGACGCACCCGGAGCGTCACAGAGGCAGAACACCGAGTCGGTCGAGGAACCGGAAGAACAGGTTTTCGGCCAACGGGTCGGGCTCCGAAGTCAGTACGTCGAGAAGCGGCCCGGCGTTCACGGTGTGGCCGGCCTCGGCCGCCCAGTCGACCGCGCGTTCGGCCGCGTCGCCGGGTTCGAGGAAGTAGTCGTCGAGAGTGAGCGTGAGCCCCTCGTCCGATGCGTCCGACCCGCTTTCCCCGCCGTCGCTCTGCCCGGCGCCCAGGTAGCCGGCCATGGCGTCGCGCGCCAGGCAGGTGGTCCACGCCCCGCTCTCGGGCGCCGCCGCCTCCAGCACCACGCAGTGGCTGTCCATGACGTACCCGAAGAGCGCGGGCGCGCCGGTCTCCAGGGCGAGGGTGTTCATGTTGCCGATGTCGGCGCCGCCGCTCGGGTACTCCCACACCTGCCAGCCGTCGTCGCGCCGTTCGCGCGAGGTCAGCCCGTCGCGCACGGCGCGCAGGGCGTCGGTCTCGGCGAGCGGCCGCGCGCTCCTGCCCACGATCAAGTAACCCCAGTAACCCAATGCCGTCCCCCTGGCGTATTGGTTCTGCTCGCACTGCCCGCGCCGAATACACCACAGACAGCGGCGGGTTGGCCAGGGATCGGACAATCGGACGTCAGACGCCCACGGAGGCGGGGCCCTGCAGTGCCTTCTCGTGCTGCATACGGGTCAGCCGGAGGACGACGAGGATCGCGAGCACGGCTGCCACCAGGTCGACGGAGTCGGAGAAGAGCACCTGGCCGGTGGCGCCCTGTATCTCCTCCGCCGTGTCGGCCCGGTCGTACGCCCTGGACCCGAAACTGTTGGTGAAGAGCGCGATGAGCCACAGCGTCCACCAGGCGTTGACGAGTGCGTGCGAGGCGCGGGTTCCGGCGGCGCTGCTCGCGTCCCAGATGTTCAGCATGATCCGGCGCGGGTACCACAGGCAGACGACCGGCACGAACCAGCCCCAGCCCGCCCAGCCGCGCTTCATGCTGTGCCCGAACGGATCGAACACCTCGGCGTTGACCCGCACGCGCAGGAACCAGACGAGGTAGAAGACGGCCGTCGCGACGAAGGTCACCGTCTGCGCGACCCCGGCTGCGGCGTAGAGCGTGTCCGCGTGGTCGGCGCGGCGCATGAGGGCGTTGTAGCCGCCGACGCCGAGGCCGTCGTCCGCGAGGGAGCCCATCGCGTCATACATGGTGAGGCCGGCGTAGACGGAGAAGAGGTCGGCGGCGAGGACCACGCCGAGCATCACGGCGACGGCCTTGCCGAGTCCGACCGGCGAACGCAGCCAGGCCGGTCCGTGCGGCTGGACGGCGGGCCCGGTGGGCGCGGTCGGCGGCGAGAGCACGGGCTGGGACACGAACGTGCGCCCGGACGTGGGCTCGTCGGCGGCGTCGGCGCAGTCCCAGCACAGGCCCTCGGGCGAAGCGGCGGTGGACAGCTTGCAGTGCTTGCACAACATATGGATCCCCCGGGAACGAGAAAACGGGCGCCGCCCCTCCCCAGGACCACGCCCGACAGGCGAATACTCGTACTAGTCGTGCGGAACTTATGCGCACCGGGCCTGTACGTCCACCCCGTTTCAGCCCAACCTGCCCGCCAGTTTCTTGAAGTCGGTCCAGGACAGGGGCGGCTGCGCCCGGGGGTCCCACAGCTTCTGTACGGTCGCCCGCAGCGGCATCCGTATCCCGGCGGCCACCTGGTTCTGGGTCTGCGACCCGGCGAGGTCGCACCAGACGGCGAAGACCCCGCCGAGTATCTGCCCGTCGTACGCCGAGGAGACGGCCGTACTGCCGCGCAGCACCCGGGGCGTCCACTGCTTGTAGATCCGCTCGCCGGTGGGATAGACGAAGGTGTTCGGCTGTCCGAGCACGTAGTAGAGGTACTCGTCGTTGTAGTTGACGACCTTGCGGCCGGCGCTCAGATATCCGGCCGGCTGCCGGGCCCCGATCTCCTTGCCGGTCCAGTAGGCGACCTGGATGTTCTTGTCCGGCTGGACGGAACTCGACTGGTAGAAGCCGTCGTTCCAGGCGCGCAGGGCCGTCCGGCCGTGGGCGCGGACGGTGGCGGCCCGGTCGTTGAGCCAGCCCGTCGCGAGGTCGGAGACACCGGCGCCGGACCCGTACTTCCGGGTGGCCGCGGCGGCCAGCTGGGGGTAGGAGGTCGATGGGCTGGAGACCGTCAGGGCCCGGTACTCGTCGCCGCCCAGGTTCCAGGACGCGCCGGGGAAGAGGTCGGCGTACTCGCCCAGCAGGTCGTCGACGATCTTCGCGGACTCCGGCTTGGAGATGTCGATCGCTCCGCGCGCCGGCGTGCCCTGCGCGTTCTTCAGCTGGAGGTCGGGGTGGGCGGCGAGGACCGCGCCGAGGTGACCCGGGGAGTCGATCTCGGGCACGACCGTGATGTGGCGGCTCGCGGCGAGGGCGAGGATGCTGCGGACCTCGGCCTTGGTGAGGTGGTCGCCGGACACGATCTCCGGGTGGGTGTCGGACGCGATCCGGAAGCCCTGGTCGTCGGAGAAATGCAGGCCCAGCTCGTTGAACTTGAGGTCGCCCAGCTCACGGACACGGTCCTTGATCCAGGACGCGGTGAACTGCTTGCGGGCGATGTCCAGCATCAGCCCGCGCCGCTCCTTGGCCGGCCGGTCGCGCACGATGCCCTCGGGGGCGGTGCTCCCGCCGCTCACCTCCTGCTTGAGGGTGCGGGTGCCGTAGAAGACGCCGGCTTCGGCGGGCCCGGCGACGGTGACGCGGCCGCTCTTGACGGTGAGGGTGTAGGACTCGGGGCCCTTCGTGGCCTGGCCCGGGTCCAGCTTGAGCTGGACGTCCCCGGCACGCGGGGCGGCCGTCCCGCCGTACGTCATCCGCAGCTCACCGGCGAGCAGCTTCCCCTCGTCGGCGAGGGCGCCGGCGCCGACGACCACCCGGGACGCCGTCGCGGGGCGCCAGCCCGGACCCCGGGCGGGTATGTGCTCACGTACGGCGGGGATCGTGCGGGGCGTCTTGGAGAGCGGGTAGACACGGGCCGGAGACGGAGAGGGCGAGGCGGGGGACTGGGCGCGGGACGCGGTGGACGGGGAGCCGGTCGCCCCGGCGCCGCCGTCGTCCGAGGAACGGGCGGCGCCGGTCGACGCGATGTCGCTGCCGGCGTCGGTGTCGGGACCCGCGTCGCCGACCGGCCAGAGGGCGACAGAAACACCCACCGCACCGGCGGCCACGAGAACACCGGCCCCGAGAAGCAACCCGGGCCCCTGCCCGTACGTCTTCCTCCCCAGACCCCGTTTCCGCTCAGGAGCCCGTCGCCTCCGCCCGGTCACCGGTCTCCACCTGCCCGAGCCTCACGTATCGCCCGCATGCCACGCACCTCCTGATTCGCCTCCACCTCTGAACCTACGACCGCATCCCACGGAAGTGGTCCACCGTACGTACCGAAACTCTCCCGTTCGGGTGAAATTCAGACGTCCGTCGGACAGCTCCTGACCACTTCTCGATAATGTGAGCGGTACTTCTCACACTCTCGTCCCACGCATCTCCCGCACATCTCCTTACCCGCCTCCCCAGAACACCGAGGACTCACGCTGTCCGCGCACCGTCTTTCCCACCTCTCCGGCCCGCTCGCCATGCCGGCCCAGACGCGCAGCGAGTCCCCCTCTCCTACGCCGCCGGGCCTGGAGCGGTTCAACACCGAGCCCGCCGAGGACATCGAGCGCACGCTCCTCACCTGCCTGCGCAGCCTCCGCTGGGCCCGCCGTCTCACGGACCACCGCCCCTACCCCGACCTGGACTCCCTGCTCGCGGCAGCGGACGAGGCGGCGTACGACCTGACCCCGGGCGACCTCTCCGAGGCCCTGGCCGCCGAGTCCCTGCCCGCACTGCCGGACGGGGTGTACTCGGCGGCCCACATGGCCCTGGGGGCGGCGCATGCGGCGTACGAGGCCAGATTCGGGCACGTGTTTGTCATCTGCCTGGACGGCACCCCTCCCTCCCAGGTCCTGAACGAGATCCTGGCTGCCATCCGGTCACGTCTGACAAACGATCCGGAAGAAGAACGGGTGGTGGCGGCAGAGGAACTCCGCGGCCTGGCAAGAGAGCGGCTGGGGAACGTACTCAGGGGCGCGGGGAACTGCGCGACCAGCCACAGCTGACCCTCACCCGTCAGACAACCGCACCCCTTCCCCCCAGTAGCCGCACGCAGTAACCCGTACGAGCCTGTTTGATCACATCGGTAGGCCCGCTGTAAGCGTTCCGACAACACGTCGCTACGATGGCCAGGGCCGGTGGACCGTACCCGGCCGGGCCCGTCCGACACCCGAAGCCGGCGCGGCTCCAGATCCCCGCTCCCGGAGGGTTTTCCGTGCCGGCTGGAACGCTGTACCGCGGCCGGGAAGGAATGTGGTCCTGGGTGGCTCATCGAGTCACCGGCGTCCTCATCTTCTTCTTCCTGTTCGTACACGTCCTGGACACCGCTCTCGTCCGTGTCTCCCCCGAGGCATACGACAAGGTCGTGGCCACGTACAAGACGCCGATCGTCGCCGTGCTGGAGTACGGCCTCGTCGCCGCCATCCTCTTCCACGCGCTGAACGGCCTCCGCGTCATCGCCGTCGACTTCTGGTCGAAGGGCCCGCGCTTCCAGAAGCAGATGCTGTGGACCGTCGTCGGCCTGTGGATCGTGCTGATGATCGGGGCGATCTACCCCGTCCTCGGCCACGCCGCTCGTGAACTGTTCGGGAGCTGACCCACATGGCGACGACTGACACCACCGCCTCGGGCATCGGCCCCGTCGAGGGCGCGGGCACGTATCCGGGCTACGACGCCGACAACCCGGCGCCCCTGATCGAGGCCCCGCGCAAGCGCACCAAGAAGACCCCGAAGTCCACCCGTGGCAACTTCGAGATGTACGGCTGGCTGTTCATGCGGCTGTCCGGCATCGTCCTGGTCGTGCTGGTCCTGGGCCACCTCCTCATCCAACTGGTGCTGGACGGCGGCGTCTCCAAGATCGGCTTCGCCTTCGTGGCCGGCCGCTGGGCCTCCCCGTTCTGGCAGGTCTGGGACCTGCTGATGCTGTGGCTGGCGATGCTGCACGGCGCCAACGGCCTGCGCACCGTCATCAACGACTACGCGGAGCGCGCGAACACCCGGCTGTGGCTGAAGGGCCTGCTCTACACCGCCACGGTGTTCACGATCCTGCTGGGCACGCTGGTGATCTTCACCTTCGACCCGAACATCCGCTAGGCCACCGGGTCACAAGGGGCTGAGGTAATTCTGATGAAGATCCACAAGTACGACACCGTCATCGTCGGCGCGGGCGGCGCCGGCATGCGCGCGGCCATCGAGTCGACGAAGCGCAGCCGTACCGCCGTACTGACGAAGCTCTACCCGACCAGGTCCCACACGGGCGCCGCGCAGGGCGGTATGGCCGCCGCGCTCGCCAACGTGGAGGAGGACAACTGGGAGTGGCACACCTTCGACACGATCAAGGGCGGCGACTACCTGGTCGACCAGGACGCCGCCGAGATCCTGGCGAAGGAGGCCATCGACTCGGTCCTCGACCTGGAGAAGATGGGCCTGCCGTTCAACCGGACGCCCAACGGCACGATCGACCAGCGCCGCTTCGGCGGTCACAGCCGCAACCACGGTGAGGCGCCGGTCCGCCGGTCCTGCTACGCGGCCGACCGTACCGGTCACATGATCCTCCAGACGCTGTACCAGAACTGCGTGAAGGAGGGCGTGGAGTTCTTCAACGAGTTCTACGTCCTCGACCAGCTGATCGTCGAGATCGACGGTGTGAAGCGGTCCGCGGGCGTCATCGCCTACGAACTGGCGACCGGCGAGATCCACGTCTTCCAGGCGAAGGCCGTGATCTACGCGTCCGGCGGCACCGGCAAGTTCTTCAAGGTGACGTCGAACGCCCACACGCTCACGGGTGACGGCCAGGCGGCGGTCTACCGTCGCGGGCTGCCGCTGGAGGACATGGAGTTCTTCCAGTTCCACCCGACCGGCATCTGGCGCATGGGCATCCTGCTGACGGAGGGCGCCCGCGGTGAGGGCGGCATCCTCCGCAACAAGGACGGCGAGCGCTTCATGGAGAAGTACGCGCCGGTGATGAAGGACCTGGCGTCGCGTGACGTCGTGTCCCGCTCCATCTACACGGAGATCCGCGAGGGGCGCGGCTGCGGTCCCGAGGGCGACCACGTCTACCTCGACCTCACCCACCTCCCGCCGGAGCAGCTGGACGCCAAGCTGCCCGACATCACCGAGTTCGCGCGTACGTACCTCGGTATCGAGCCGTACACGGACCCGATCCCGATCCAGCCCACCGCGCACTACGCGATGGGCGGCATCCCGACCAACGTCCAGGGTGAGGTGCTCTCCGACAACACGACGGTGGTGCCGGGCCTGTACGCGGCCGGCGAGGTCGCGTGTGTGTCGGTGCACGGCGCCAACCGCCTGGGCACGAACAGCCTCCTGGACATCAACGTGTTCGGGAAGCGGGCCGGCATCGCGGCGGCGGAGTACAGCCAGAAGGCCGACTTCGTCGAACTCCCCGAGAACCCGGCCGAGTTGGTGGTCTCCCAGGTGGAGCGCCTGCGCGAGTCCACGGGCACCGAGCGCGTCGCGACACTGCGCCTGGAGCTGCAGGAGTGCATGGACGCCAACGTGATGGTGTTCCGTACCGAGCAGACGATCAAGACGGCGGTCGAGAAGATCGCGGAGCTGCGCGAGCGTTACCTGAACGTCTCGATCCAGGACAAGGGCCGGCGCTTCAACACCGACCTCCTGGAGGCCATCGAGCTGGGCAACCTGCTCGACCTGGCCGAGGTCATGGCGGTCTCCGCACTGGCCCGCAAGGAGTCGCGCGGCGGTCACTACCGCGAGGACTACCCGAACCGCGACGACGTCAACTTCATGCGCCACACCATGGCGTACCGCGAGGTGGGCGACGACGGCGCCGAGTCGATCCGTCTCGACTACAAGCCGGTCGTCCAGACCCGCTACCAGCCGATGGAGCGTAAGTACTGATGGCAACCCCTGTTCTGGACAAGGCCGACGCGGCCGGCGAGCCCGAGCCCGGCTTCGCCGACTCCCCGTACATCACGGTCACCTTCCGCATCCGCCGCTTCAACCCGGAGCTGGCGGCCGAGGCGGTCTGGGAAGACTTCCAGCTGGAGATCGACCCGAAGGAGCGTGTCCTCGACGCCCTCCACAAGATCAAGTGGGACCAGGACGGTTCGCTGACGTTCCGTCGCTCCTGCGCGCACGGCATCTGCGGTTCGGACGCCATGCGGATCAACGGCAAGAACCGTCTTGCCTGCAAGACCCTGATCAAGGACATCAACCCCGCCAAGCCGATCACGGTCGAGGCCATCAAGGGCCTGACGGTCCTGAAGGACCTCGTCGTCGACATGGAGCCGTTCTTCCAGGCGTACCGCGACGTGATGCCCTTCCTCGTCACGAAGGACACCAACGAGCCGACGCGCGAGCGCTTCCAGACGGCGGAGGACCGGGAACGGTTCGACGACACCACGAAGTGCATCCTGTGCGCGGCGTGCACGTCGTCGTGCCCGGTCTTCTGGAATGACGGCCAGTACTTCGGCCCGGCCGCGATCGTCAACGCCCACCGCTTCATCTTCGACTCGCGCGACGAGGCCGGCGAGCAGCGGCTGGAGATCCTGAACGACCGTGACGGCGTGTGGCGTTGCCGTACGACGTTCAACTGCACGGACGCCTGCCCTCGCGGCATCGAGGTCACGAAGGCGATCCAGGAAGTGAAGAGGGCGCTGATCACTCGGCGGTTCTGATCTTCTCGGTGATTGTTTAATTTGTCTCAGGGCTCTGTTTCTGCACCAGCAGGAACAGAGCCCTCAGGCGTTTTTGGCGTGATTTTGCTGCTGCGGAAGGGAACGTTGAGCCGTCACACTCCGATACGCGTGGTTGTCGGCGCTTTCGGAGGGGGTCAGCTTTGGCAGAGCCCGGAGTTCCGCAGCCCGGCGCGGGCTATGCCTGGAACACACCCGAGCCTCTCGGTTACGGGCCGGCCGGGGCCATGGCTCTCTTTGTGGCTGCTCCTCTACTGACGGCTGCCGCTCTTTCCCTGGCAGGCGTGGTGGGTGGGGCGGACGACGAGTTCGCCTGGCCCGGCCCAACCCTGCTGCTACTCGTCATCGCCTCCCTGACGCTCATAGCGAGCATTCAGCTCAGTTATCACGGACGTATCTATCTGTACTCGTACGACGATCTCGTGAATTGGCTGTCTGAAGGACATGTCGAGAGGCACAGGGTCGAGTTGTGGAAAGAACAGAAGAAAGACCAGGCGACGTGGCGGAAGTACAACACCGCGGCGGTGCACTGTTTCAATGCCGGAACCGTGCTGCTCGGACTCGGCGTCGCCGCCGCCCTCGTGCCGCCCGAATGCAGCAAACAGCCCGAATGGCGCTGGCCCGCGGCCGTCATCGTCCTCATAGCGACGGTGGTGGACGGCTTCTGGGTCACCTTCCTCCGAGTGAAGATCGCTGAACCACCCAGCAGAGCCCTGGCCACGATCCGCCGGATAACCAGAAGGAACTGACGCATGCTGACCTACGCCGAACTACCGGGTTTCCCCACCACCGACGACAGACTGCGCTGTCTGGACTGCCGCCGGCCGCAGTTCGACCACCCCAATCGCTGGATCCAGTACACGCCTGCCGACCTCGGCAACTGGTTGCGTTCTCTCCAGCCGCAAAGCCTGACTCAGAACGCAGTGATCCAGGACCCTTACGGCAACATTGGAATTCATACACCAGTCTGCAGCTACGCCGGAATACCACCCGTAGCACTCTGGCAGGAGGATCCGGCCATCGCCAACGAGGTACGTGCCAGGCTCATAGCAGCCAGGATGCCCACCATGCCTCCCACACCCCCCGTGCGCCGCACGCCCCGCACGCCTCCCTTTCCCGGGGTCTGATCACAGCCCCTCCACACCCGCCCACTACTCTTGCGCCGAGCGCCGCCTCCCCCTTTATTTGCGGCGGGAGTTGGAGTGGACGGGCAATGGAAAACGGCGTCGGGAACCGGGCGTCCCGGTTTCGGGTGTGGGCGGGGATCGTCGTGCTCGGCGTGGGTTGCTTTCTCGCTGGGGACACCGCGCGCCGGGCCAGTGAGGCACTGGCGTTCGGGGCCCGCTGGTGGCCGTGGATCCTCCTGACCGTCGCGCTGCTCAACCTGTTCGGGTCAGCGATGCCCACGGGCTCGTACATCGGACCGCTCGTCCTGGGCGCCGTGGCCCTGGTCGGGCTGGCCGTCTCCAACAGCGTCGGCGCGCAGCCGCTGGAGGACGTCGCGTTGCCTGGCGTACTCGTAGTGACCGGCGCCGGGCTCGCGCTGGCGGCTTCGCACGATGCCCGGACAACCAGTTGGACCCGGTTCCTGACGAGTGGCCAGGTCACCATGCCTAAGGGCTCGCGCGGGACTGTCACCGTTCGGGCGGTACTGGGCGACCTGCGTGCCGACCTGACCCGGGCGTCGGCCGACGACGAGACGACGGTGCACCTCACCGCGGTCGCGGGGCATGTGCAGGTGACGGTTCCGAGGGACCGGACGGTTCGGGTGCACACGTCCGGGGCGGTGCTCACGCACATAGGCGAGACGGGCGTCGACCCGGTCGAACCGGCCGAGCACTCAAGGGGGTTCACGATCCACGTGCTGGGGGTCTGCGGCGCGGTGGGGATCGTGCGGGTGTAGTCCGTGCGCGCGGTCGGCACGGCGGTGGTAGTACGGGAGATCGGGCCGCCCCTGACCGGTGAACAGATCGGAGACGTTCGCGAAGAGGGCGTCTTCCTCGTCCCGGTCGGCCGGCAGCGGGTAGTGCAGGGCATCCGCGAGGTCGAAGCGGTACAGGTCGAACACGACCCGCATCAGCCCCGCGTACGACTGTGCCGCGATGACGGCACCCTTGTAAGCGACAGCCGCCAGCACCAGGGCTGCAGCGCTGAGCCAGCGGTGCGCGGGTTCGTCGTACAGGGCTGCTGCGGATACGACCGTCAGGGCGAGGAAGCTCCAGCAGAGGTTGGTCGCCACGTCCAGGGCGTCGCGGGTGGAGCGCAGGACGTCGGACATACGGTCGGAGACCTGCATGTAGATGCGGGGCCAGGAGCCAAGGGTGGAGAGGCCGTAACGCTCGCCGGCGCTCATCTCACCGGCGCGCAACGCGTTGCCGAGGGCTGTGGGGAGAAGGGCGTCGACGGGGGGCCGGGTGCCGAGCCGCCGTCCAGCGTCGGCGCGTATCCGCCTGGCCGCCTGACTCGGCGCGCGCCTTTGCGCCCGCTCCCGCAACACCTCCCAGCGCCGCCGCTGCACTTCGACGAGCACGCCGGCTAGCCGGGCCGTCACCGGCCACCGGTCCCAGTAGCCCTCCAGGACGCGGACGGCCCGCACCTGAAATGGCTGGAGGAGGAGGGCGAGGAGGCCGGAGCCGACGGAGAGGGCGAGAAGGGCGGCGGCGACAGCACCGGGGGTCACAGGAGCTACGGCACCCCAGTCGCTACGACGGCCGGTGAAACTCCCCGCGCGGACAAGGGCCCAGAGGCATCCGAGGAAGAGCCCGCACGGCACGAACCCCACTACAATCAGCCGCCGCACGATGCCCTCCCCCCTTCGATCAACGCCGCTCCTACAACCAACGCCCCATACGTACCTGAATACCCGTCAGTATGACTAGGAACCAAGTCAACTCCCGTTACACACTGGGCACATGACCATCCTGAGGAAATCGATCGCAGCACTGTCGGCCGCCGCGGCAACGGCAGCCACACTGCTCGCGATACCCCCCACCGCCTCGGCAACTCCGGTGCACGAAAACGTGTTTGCCCAACGGCCCCTCGCCCGGGAGAACTTCGACCACCTTCCCCTCGGCCCGGTCACCGCCGGCCACGGCTGGACGACGGACACCTCGAACGGCACCCTGACCGTCGCCCGCAGCTCGACCGGCAAGGGCCGCGAACTCCGCGTCCATACGGAGGGCAACGGCCGCGCCTTCCTCGTCTTCCCCGACCTCGCCCCGCCCGGCAACAGCTACTGGGCCCGCCTGCGCCTACGCCTGGACGCCGTCCCCACGGCCCCCGACTGGGCCCACTGGACGATGGCGGAGGCCTCCGGCTCCGACTCCCCCACCCTCGTACGTCCGCTGGGTGGCCAGTACGCCCCCACGGACAAGGGCAACTTCTGGGGCATCGGCTCCGACCTGGGCCTGACGGGCGACTGGACGTCGTGGAAGACGTCGGCACCGGCGGTGGCGGGTAGTTGGAGTTGCGTGGAATTCCATCTGGACGCCACGGACAACCGGGTCACGGTGTACTTCGACGGGGTCGAGCAGTCGGACCTGACAGTCGACACCAAGCATCACGGCGGTGCCCAGGACTCCGACTTCGTCTTCCCGACGTTCGACAAGCTGAAGCTGGGCTGGCAGCTGTACCAGGCCAACCCGTCGCCGTCGTCGTACGACGTGCGGATGGACGACGTGGTGGTGAGTTCGCGGCGTACGGGCGGGTGTTGAGAGTGAC
>NZ_AEJB01000661.1 GCF_000331005.1 Streptomyces turgidiscabies Car8 | reverse complement strand
CTGCACTGTCGACGAGGCAGCCCACGCCCTCACTCCTGCCCTACCCACCGATCACCCTTGACAAAGGGCGCGAATTTCTCCAGTCCCGAGCCTCCCGACTGCATGACACAGCTGGTCTGCCACTAGGCTCTGTCCCGTCGCCCGGTGCCCCGGAGTGGCACCGGACAACAAGCACGCCCCCACAGTCGGCGCGTGCGGGGTAGAAAGGCACTGCAGGTGCTGAGAGAGATGAGCGGTCCCGAGTACGTCTCGGACCTGGTGGACATCACCGACCTGCCCATGGACGCACTGGAAGACCTGCCGGACACCGTGCTGGCGTCAGTGCTCCACGATGTGCGATTCCCGTCCGGCGAGAGCTTCGCCGCGTTCTCTTCGGCACTTCTCTGACACGCCGAGAACCCTTCTCGCCACCTTTCGGCCAACTATGATCCGTCCCCCCGCTGTGAGTTGAGCCCCGGCCCATCGGGGTATCACGTTGCCACGCACATATCCCGGCTCAAAGGCGTGGTGAAACGCCTGCGGCCGAATACGGCAGCCGGGGGGGGCGCTTTGGAGCGAGAGCCGTACTTCTTCCTCAGCTACGCGCGCCGGGACGACCGTGGCAGCGCCTTCGTGGGCCGTTTCTACGACGACCTGGTGGAGGAGCTGGACCGTCTGGGCGCGGACTGCAGCGGACAGCAGCCGTTCCTGGACATCGAGCGCATCGGCCTGGGCATGGACTGGGAGAGCACGCTCGGCAGTGAGATCGGGCACTGCCGTGCCTTGGTGGCCCTGTGCTCGCCCTCGTACGTCAACAGTCTCTACTGCGGCAAGGAATGGGCCGCCTTCGAATCCAGGCTGCTGAAGTACCGCGAGCAGACCGACATAGAGGTACCGGCGCTCATACCCGTCCTGTGGGCCCCCCTGCATCATGCGATGCCGCAGGAGATCAGCAAGTACCAGTACTTCGAACCGGCGATGGGTCAGGAGTACCTGGAGCAGGGTCTTATGGGGCTGCTGCGTTCCGCGCCCGGGGGCCGGGCCTACCGGGCCGTCCTGGAACTCGTGGCGAAGCGGGTGCGGCACGTCGCCGATCTCTTCCGGCTGCCCCGCGCGCAGGACCTCGACCTCCGTACCGTGCACAGCCCCTTCGAAGGACGGGAGCTCGCGGGGCCGAGAGGGCGTACCACGGGTCACGTCCGGGTGTTCATCGCCGCCGGCGTGACCGACCCCCTGCCCACAGGCCGGCAGCGGGGCGAGTACTACGGGCCCTCACCACTCGACTGGACCCCGTACCACCCTCCGATCCACCCCACCGTGGCCTACCGGGCTCAGCGCGTGATCATAGACGAGGGGTGCACGAGCAGCCTCGAAGTCGTCGACGGCGGTCTCGGCGAGAAGCTCGACGAGGCCATGCACCACAACCAGACGTCCGTTCTGCTGGTCGATGCGTGGGCCGCCCGGGAAAGCCAGTACCGCGCTCCGCTGTCCGACTACGACCGGCAGAACCATCCCGTCACCGGAGTACTCGTCCCGTGTCACGACACGGACGAGGAATCCGGCGACGAAGAGCTGTGGACCGACGTTCAGCAGGTCTTCAGACGCAACTGGATGCGACGCAACGACCCCTACGATCCGCTGTTCCAGGTCCAGGTCGAAAGACACCGGTTCGAGGACCGGCTGGCCCGGATGGTCGTCGTCGCCCAGAACCGTCTCATGGAGAAGGCCGTCCCGCGCCGGCTGCCCGCCGGGCTGTCGGCACCGCCCATGCCGGGACTCAGCGTCCCGTACACATCACTGCCCCGCACCGACGACCCGACCGATCCGCCGGGTCGTACGCCCCCGCAGAAGGATCAGGACGATGAGCACTGAGGCCGAGGCTCAGGACACCGGCACGATTGTCACGTTCTACTCCTACAAAGGTGGCACAGGCCGCACGATGGCTCTGGTCAACGTCGGCTGGATCATGGCCAGCAACGGCAAGAGGGTGTTGCTGGTCGACTGGGACCTGGAGGCCCCCGGGCTGCACCGCTACCTACGCCCCTTCCTCCTCGATCCGAAGCTGCGGGACACCGACGGTCTGATCAACATGGTGAACTCCTTCGTCGGACAGGTGATGCGCCCCGGTCCGCTGGAACCCGGCGCCGGGACCACCGTGATGAGTGACGAGGAACTGCGTTCCCACGTACGGCTCGGCCCTCGCACCACCGGCCTGGACCTGCGGTTCCCGGCGGGCGGCCGGCTCGACTTCCTGCCCGCGGGGCGGATGTCCCCCTCGTACTCCGCGGACGTCACGAGCTTCAACTGGCGCGCGTTCTACGAGCGTCTGGGTGGCGGCTCGTTCCTTCAGGCTCTGCGGGAGGAGATGAAGGCGTCGTACGACTACGTCCTCATCGACAGTCGCACGGGCGTCAGCGACATCTCGGGGATCTGCACCACCCTGATGCCGGACGTCCTCGTCGACGGGTTCGTGCTGAACCACCAGAGCATCGAGGGCGGCCTGGATGTCGCCCAGTCCGTGACGGCGGAGGTGCGCCACCCCGTGCGCATCCTCCCCGTGCCCATGCGCGTCGAGGACGGCGAGCAGGAACTGCTCGAATGGGGCCGCGACCTGGCTCGCGCGGAGTTCGGACCGTTTCTCTCCTGGCTGGTCGAATCGGAGCACGACCAGTACTGGGGAGATGTCGAGATTCCCTACAAGAAGTACTACGCCTACGCCGAGATCCCGTCCACGGTCCGGGACCGGCCCTCCCAGCCGGGCAACCTGCTCGCGGCCTTCGAGCGGCTCACCGCGTGGATCACCGACGGCCGGGTACGCTCCCTCGTCCCCCATCCGGAGGAAGAACGGCTGCGGATGCGTGCCGTCTACCTCGACCCCAGGACGTCATGGCCGCGCATCCACGTCAGCTACGCACCGGCCGACCGTATGTGGGCGGAATGGGTCGCGGCCCGGCTGGAAGCCACCGGATACCAGGTTTCGCTGCACAGCACCGCCGAACCGGGCGCCGGGACGCTGCCCGAGGTCGTCCCGGTGCTGAAGGGACGGGGAAGGCTGCTCGCCCTGCTCTCTCCCGAATATCTGGTGCAGCGGCGCACCCAGGACGTCTGGACCCAGTTGAAAGGCCACGAGAGCGCCAAGGGGGCACTGCTGGCGGTACGCGTCCAGGAGTTCGAACCCACGGCCCGGGACCCCTTCAGGGGTCGCTTCGCCGCCGACCTCACTCATTGCACTCCCGAGGAGGCGGAGACCCAGTTGCTGTCGGCCGTCGGCCCTGTCCGCCGCACGCGCGTCCCGGGCGGCGGCGTGACGGTCACCGGCACGGCAGCGCCACCGTTTCCCGGTACGTCCCCCACGGTGCAGCGCGTGCCCTCCAGGAACGTATCGTTCACCGGCCGGGGCTTCCTGCTGGAGAGGCTGCGAAACGGCTTCACCTCCGGCAGCACGACACAGGTTCTCTACGGGCTCGGCGGGGTGGGCAAAACTCAGATCGCCCAAGAGTACGCACATCGATTCAAAGCGGCTTATGACGTGGTCTGGTGGGTCACCGCCGCGCAACCCAGTCTGATCCGCCCGGCCCTCGCCGATCTCGCGCCGCGCCTAGGCCTGGAGGTCGGCGAGGACATGACGAGCACAGCGGAGTCGGTGCTGAGGGCGTTGCGCCGGGGTGAGCCGTTCGACCGCTGGCTTCTGGTCTACGACAACGCCGGACGCCCCGAACAGCTTGCGGAGTTCATCCCGACCGGGCCGCCCGGCGGCCACGTCCTGCTCAGTTCCCGCGACCGGACCTGGGTGAACGACGCGGGGCTGGTCGAGGTCGAGGTGTTCCAGCGTCAGGAGAGCACCGACCTGCTGCACCGCCTCAACACCGGGCTCACGGCCTCCCACGCGGAGGAGGTGGCCAGGGAACTGGGGGACCTGCCTCTGGCCGTGGCCCAGGCAGCGGTCTGGCTGAGCGAGAGCAGCATGCCGGTGGCCACCTATCTGGCGCTGCTCAAGGACCGCCTCACCGAGGTGTTGCAGACCACCCAGTTGCCGGCACGGGACTATCCCCACTCCGCCGCGGCGACCTGGCATCTGGCGGTGGACGAACTGCGCCGGGTCAACCTGGCGGCGGCCGAGATGCTGGAGATCTGCTCCTTCTTCGGACCTGACCCCATTCCCCTGCGACTCCTGTACAGCAAAGCCGTCACAAAGGCGCTGACCCTGCCCTCGGGTGAGCCCCGCGACGAGATGGCCGTCGCCCAACTGGTGCGTGCGATCAACCGGTTCGGCCTCGCCAAGAGCGACCAGAGCAGTGCGACCCTCACGGTGCACCGGCTGGTGCAGGCCGTCATCCGCGAACAGGTCGACGACGAACGCACACCGCAGGCCCGTGGTGTGGTGCACGCCGCGCTGGTCGACGCCGACCCGGGCGACCCCGACGTACCCGGGGACTGGGACCGCTATGCGGAACTGCTGCCCCATCTGCGACCCAGCCTGGCCGCCGAGAGTCCGGACCCCGAGGTGCGCAAGTGGGTCACCGACTCGGTGCGCTACCTGTGGAAACGCGGCCTGCACACCGACGGCCAAGAGCTCGCGGAAAGCACACTGGACCGCTGGGAGGAATGCGGCATCGGGCACCCCGACGACCCGCAGACCCTGATGCTGCGCATCCAGCTCGGCAACCTCCGCCGCTCGAGAGGGCAGCTGGGCAAAGCCTACGAGACCGATCAGGACACCTTCGAGCGATTCCACCGCACCAAGGGCCCGGACTACGCGCACACGCTCGCGGCCGCCGGGAACGTCGCAGCCGACCTGCGCGCGCTGGGCCGCTACCTGGAGGCCCGGGAACTCGACCGCCATACCCTCGACGGGGCCCTGCGGACACTGGGCGACGACCACCCGCGCACGCTCATGTACACCAACAATCTCGGCATGTCGGAGTACCTCGCGGGTGATCGCCGGGCTGCCCTGGACCTCCACGAACACGCCTACCGGCAGCAGAGCGAGGCACGCGGCCCGGACAACTTCTACTCCCTGCTGTTCGCCAGCAACTACGCCCGGGACCTGCGCGAGACGGGCAGTCTGAGGGAAGCCCTGGAACTGCTGCGCACCACCGTCCAGTGGTACGAGCAGACCCTCGGCGAGGGTCACATGGAGACGCTGAGGACGCGCCGCAACCTCGCCGTGGCCCTGCGCCGGGCCGGAGACTACGAACAGGCGAGAAAGATCGACGAGGACATCCACTCCCGGTACGTCGAGGCACACGGCACCGAGCACACGGACACCCTCGCCGCGGCCGTCGGTCTCGCCTGCGATCTGGCGGCACTCGGCGAGCCGGAACGAGCACGGCAACTGGCCGAACGGGCGAAGGACCGCTACAGCACCTACCTGGGTGCGGAACATCCCGTCACTTTGGCCTGCTCCACCAACCTCTCCGTCTACCGGCGGCTGACGGGCAGTCCGGACTCCGCGCGCGAGTTGTCCCACCAGGCTCTGCACCAGATGGCGCAGATCGTCGGGGAGAGTCACCCTTACAGCCTCAGCTGCATGATCAATCACGCGAACGACCTCGCCCTGGCCGGCGACCTGGAAGAGGCGGCCGAGTGGGACCGGCGTGCGCGACGGTACTTCCTCGACATCCTGGGCCCCGACCACTACGACACCATCAGCATCACCGCCAACCTGGGTCTGAGCCTGGGCGCGATCGGCCGGACCGAGGAGGCGGGACAGTTGGCGGTTGAGGCCGCGCGAAGGGCCCGGGACAAGCTGGGCGAGGCACATCCCACGACCCGGACAATACTGTCCGGAAAAAGGCTCGATTCGGACATCGAACCGCCGACCACCTGATCAGGCGTTGTCATCCGCCCCGAGAGCCACACAGCCCTCACGGGGTACCTATGATGGGCTCTTTCCTCCGCCGCCGTACCAGAGCGATCGATGCCGATGTCCGCCACCAACGCCCCGCCCGCCGCGCCCGCCGCGCCGGACAGCGGGTCGGAGTCCGTGCCCTTCCGACAGTTCCTGCTGAAGATCCACAGCCGGTGCAACCTGGCCTGCACGTACTGCTACATGTACGAGGCGGCCGACCAGAGTTGGCGGCGACAGCCCAGGAGCATGACTCCGGCGACGGTGCAGCGGGCGTCGCGGTTGATGGCCGAACACGCCGCGGAGCACGGACTGTCCGAGGTGCACGTGGTGCTGCACGGAGGCGAGCCCCTCCTGGTCGGGGCGGAGCGCCTGGAGGAACTCCTCGGGACCGTCACGGACGCGCTGGCCGGAATCGCCGCGCCGCGCTTCACCCTGCAGACCAACGGCATCCGGCTCGCCGAGGACCCGCGGCTGCTCCCCGTTCTCGACCGGCACGGGGTCCGGATCGGGGTGAGCCTGGACGGCACCCCCGCCGGTCACGACCGGCATCGACGGCGGGCCGACGGGCGAGGCAGCCACGCCGCCACCGCCCGCGCGCTCGAACTGCTGACGGAACCGGCCCACCGGCACCTGTTCGCCGGCCTGTTGTGCGTGATCGACCCCACCACCGATCCGCTGGAGACGTACGAAGCGCTCCTGCGATTCGCTCCGCCCCGGCTGGACCTGTTACTCCCCCATGGGACCTGGCAGGCTCCGCCACCCGGGCTCGCCGCACGGGTCTCTCCGCCCACGGCTCCGCCCGCACGGGGCCCGACCACCGGCCCCGCCCCGTATGCCGACTGGCTGCGCGTGGTCTTCGACCGCTGGTACGGCGCCCCGAGCCGGGAGACCGGCATCCGGCTGTTCGAGGAGATCATGGTGCTGCTGCTCGGCGGGACCGCCCGAAGCGAGGTGGTCGGTCTCACACCCGTCGACCTCGTCGTCGTGGAGACCGACGGGGCGATCGAGCAGGCCGACTCGCTCAAGGTGAGCTATCCCGGGGCACCCGAGACCGGGCTGCACGTGTTCCGCGACACCTTCGCCGACGCCGCCGCGCATCCCGCCTTCCGCGCCCGGCAGCGCGGCTTGAGCGGGCTCGGCCCCGTCTGCCGCTCCTGCGCCCGCTCCCGCGTGTGCGGCGGCGGCCTGTACGCCCACAGATACTTTCCCGGAGCCACCCCGGTCTTCTCGGCTCCCTCCGTGTACTGCGACGACCTGGCGGTACTGGTCGACCACATCGGCGCCCGGTTACGCCGGGACATCGCCGCACTGACCGTGCCCCGACGGGGGGCGTCCCGATGAGAGCGGCCACGGGGCAGGGGGCTGGTCTCGCGTCACGCCCCGGCCCGGATCTCGTCCCGCACACCGTCCCCGCCCCCGTCTTCAGAGCCCTGGCCCGCGCCCGCGGCGGTGCGACCGCCGTGGACCTGCTTCGGAGCGGGCAACTGAGCAAACGCATGCTGATGGCACGCGCCCTGCGCCAGGCGGCAGCCGGGCATCCGGAGGAGGGCACGGCAGAAGCGGCGTACCGCGGCCTGGTCGAACTGAACCGGCGGGACCACGCGGCTTGGCGCGAGGTCATGCTGCACCCCTACCTGGACGAGGGACTGACCCGCGCTCTCACCGCGCTGGAGCGCGGACTGCCCGCTGATCTGTCGTGGTTGGAACAACTGACGGCGGATCCAGGTCAGCGGGCATGGCACCGTGTCGACGCCATCTGTGACGGCATGGCACTCGAACTGCGGCTCGCCGACCACGGCCCCTTCCGTGAGGCGCACGGCCACGAACTCGCCGAACCGCTCACCGCCGGACAGACACAGAAGTGGACACAGGCACTGCGTGCCGCCTGGACCGTGCTCGTGCGGCGGCACCCCTGGCACGCACAGTCCATCGCCGCCGGCCTGTCCACAGTGGTCCCGCTGCTTCCCGACCCCGATGGCACCGAGGTGAGTTCGGCGGCCCGTCGCGCCTTCGGAGCCGTCGCCACCTCCCTCCCCGACGACCCGGGGCTTCTCGCACTGACCCTCGTGCACGAGTTTCTGCACGTCCAACTCGGCGCACTGCTCGACCTGTTACCGCTGCACGGTCCCCCGACGGACGCCCGCTACCACGCCCCGTGGCGGCTCGATCAGCGGCCCCTCGGAGCGCTGCTCCAGGGGACGTACGCGCACCTGGGTGTGACGGACTTCTGGCGCACCGAACTCGCCTCCGGGACGGGAGGCGAGCGTGCCCGACGCGAGTACGACACCTGGCGCGAGCACACCGACACCGCCGCCCACACTCTGCTCGAAAGCGGCGAACTTCTGCCCGCAGGCAGGCGGTTCGTGACGGAGTTGCGTGAGGCCGTGCATCGTCGGTTCGTGCCGGCAGGGGGCACTGCGCGGCAGAGCGGACCTCGTCCATGACCTTCGAGGACTAGGACTCCGGGCAGGAGACACCGTCCTCGTGCACTCCGCCCTGAGTACCGTCGGTTCCGTCGCCAACGGCGCGGAGACCATGGTGAGCGCGCTGTCAGAAGTCCTCGGACCCAGCGGGACGCTCGTGATGCGCACCTCGACACCTCACGACGCCCGCGCCTCCACGTCCTCGTCAGCCCAGTGCACCGCACCGGTCTTCGGCGTCGGTGTCCTGGCCGAGACGGTACGCACCCGGTCCGCTGCCCTGCACAGCGCTCATCCGCGGAGTGCCTTCACGGCGTTGGGCGCCCAGGCGGACTACATCACCTCCGACCCCTCCCCCGGCTGCTCCCTGGGCCAGGATTCACCGCTGGGCAGACAGGAGAAGCTCGACGCCCGAGTGCTGTTGATGGGCGTCGGTTTCGAGGCGTTCACCGCGTTCCACCTGGCGGAGTACCGCATCACGAGCCGTCTTACGGGCCCGCACGTAAGCGCCGAGACACTCCTGGGCTCCTCCCCGTTCGCGGCAGTGGGGGCCTCCTACGAGGCGACCGGGGCCGTGCGCTCCGGCCGGGTCGGCCATGCCCACTGCCGACTGTTCGACCTCGCTGACGCCGTCGCTTCCGCCGTCGGACAGCTGACGGGCAGGGCCGCAGAGGGCGCTCCTACACGGACAGCCCGGCGTCAGTAGTGATAACGGGCCGCAAGGATCACGATCTCCTTGTCCGTCACGAGACAGACAAGGCGGTGCTCGTCGTCGATCCGTCTCGACCACGCGCCGGGCAAGTGGTATTTGAGCGGCTCGGGCTTACCGATCCCCGTGAAGGGGTCACGCTTGACGTCTTCGATGAGCTTGTTGATCCGAGCGAGCATCTTGCGGTCGTTCTTGAGCCAGGACGTGTAGTCCTCCCAGCCCTGGTCCTCGAAGACAAGCCTCACTCGGCAGCCAACGCCTGTTCCGCCGCATCCGGGTCGATCAGCTCGCGCTCCGACACGTTGACGTTGCTCAGAGCATTCTCGTACGCCTTGAGCAGCCGCCGTGCGTTCACGGGTGAACGCAGCAAGTACGAGCCCTCGCGCAGCGCCGTGTAGTCCTCGGCCGAGACGAGCACGGCGTTACCGTGCTTGGAGACGATCTCGATGGCCTCGTGATCGTCGTTGACCTTCTTGATCAGCGGAAAGAGAGACTTACGGGCTTCGCTCGCAGTTATGGACATGGGCCGACCCCGTTCTATCACTGGTACCGAATAACGTACCACTGATGGCTCGCCTGGCACGGCAGAGAAGGAAG
>NZ_AEJB01000660.1 GCF_000331005.1 Streptomyces turgidiscabies Car8 | reverse complement strand
CAGGCCGCGAAGGGCGGGCGAAGGACAGGCAGAGGGCGTGCGCATGGTGTAGCGGGCTACACCATGCATTCGGGAGAGCGGTCCCTCGTGGCGGCGAGCGCGCGCGGGGATCGTGGTCGGCAGAGATCAGGCCCACTCGTACCTGCCGAAGGAAAGTCCGTGAAGTCGCTGCTCGCCGCCATGAAGTCGTTCCTCACCAATCTGCTGCTGTGGTCGTCCTTCGCGGGCGGTCTGGCCGCGAGCACGGCCTCCGGCACCGTCCTCGACGGCACGGCGAAGAGCGTCGCCACCTACGCCGGTATCGCCGTCTCACTGCTGGCGGGCTCACGGATCGCCAGGAGGCCGCAGATCAAGGCGTTCCTCTCGAAGCCGTCCACGCTCTGGTTCCTGTTCCTCTTCAACGGCGGGGTCGCCGCGTTCTGCTACTTCACGATGGACGGCGTGAAGGGGATCGCCACGGCCGCCGGTATGGGCCTGGTCTCCCTGGGCGCGGCGGGCGGGCTCGTCTCGGGCCGGAAGAAGCCGACGGCCCCCGCGCCTGTGGAGCAGCAGCCCTGGGCCTGACCCGCCCGAGCACCGAAGCCCTCGTCGACCCATGAAGTGAAAGGACCCGTCGACCATGCCCTCGAAGCCCGCGAACCGCCCTCGTGGCCGTCGCAGCACCGCCCTTGTCACCGCCGTCGCCGCCGTCGCTCTGACCGCCGGACTCCTGACCGGCTGCGAAGACCTCGACAACTCCCTGGACTGCGTCGGCAACGCCGACACGATCTCGGACAGCATCAAGGCGATCCACGAGGCCGGCTGGGACGCGGTGAAGGACCCGTCGAAGACCGACGACTCCATCGACACCATCGACAGGAACCTGGACAAGATCAACACGGAGACGGACGACAGCAAGGTCGACAAGGCGGTCGACGATCTGGACAAGGCGATGGACGACTACAACAAGTCGATCCTGAACGGCGACACGAACCCCGACTCCAGCAGGATCGACGCGGCGGCCGACAGGCTGAAGGACGTCTGCACCTCGTAGGAAAGCCGTAGGGAACACGTCTGG
>NZ_AEJB01000659.1 GCF_000331005.1 Streptomyces turgidiscabies Car8 | reverse complement strand
GACCTCCTCTCCGGTGTCGAGGTTCCTCAGATGGTGCCGGGCCGCGTTCGGGTTGGTGGCGTGCATGGTGCGATGGATGTGCCAGCGTTGTCCGTTGTGCAGGAAGGTGAGTTCGACGCTCATGGCCTGCGCACCGTCGGCGATGAGCTGCCGAGGTTCCTTGGCGTCCCAGGAGCTTTTGCGGAACAGGGCGTAGACGATGGCGTCGAGCATGCTGCTCTTGCCAGCGCCGGTGTTGCCGACGGTGGCGACCAGGTTCTTGCCGGTGAAGTCGACGGTGACCGGGGTCGGGTAGCTGCGCAGTCCGATGAGGGACAGTGTCAGGGGTTTCATCGCGTTGTCTCCGCACCGGGAGTGTCGATGCCGGGCAGCAGGCCTGAGCGGTCGATGGTGTCGAGGGATTGGCCAGCGATGGCCGCGGTCAGCAGGTTCTCCTCGCAGCACGGGGCGGGATCGTCGGGGTCGGGTTCGGCCTGCAGATGGGCGAGGGCGGCCATGGCACGGTCCAGGGCCAGGCCGGTGGTGCCGCGGCCGGGCAGGTAGTCGCGCAACAGGTCTTCGACATCGGGGAGTTCTCCGGTGGAGGCCTCCCGGTCCAGTACACGGTCGGCTGCCCCGGTGCGGCGTTCGTCGATGTCGACGAGCGTCGCCTGCGGCATCATCTTGGCGAGGGTGTCCGGCAGGAAGGGGTTGGAGACCTCCACGTTCACCACCGCCTTCACCCAGGCGTCTCCGACACGGCTGGCGCGTTGCGTGATCTCTTCCAAGGTGCCTTCCAGCCGGATCAGACGGCGGCCGGCGGTCAGCGGCACGAAGTCGATGCGGGGCTCGATGCCCGGGCCGACCTCGGCCAGCACCACGCCCTTGGTGTCGCCCCTCTCGCCGAAGTCCATCTGCAGCGGGCTGCCCGCGTAATGGGCCGGGAAGCCGGCACGGCCGACAGACTGCTGCTTGTGGATGTGGCCGAGGGCGCCGTAGGCGACCTCGGGCAGGTCAGCGGCGGCGGCTGCGTACTCGGCGGCGAGGGAGATCTTCCGCTCCGAGTGGGAAGGGGTGGCCCCCTCGACGAACAGGTGGGCGGCGAAGATCAGGACGTCCCGTGCGCCGCGGCCCGCGGCCAGGCGGCGGTACACGTCGGCCTGGACGATGCGTATCCGCTCGGTGTAGGCCGCGGTTGTCATGCCGGGGTCGGCGAAGTCGTAGGTGAACCGGTTGGGGTGCAGGTACGGCAGCGCGCCGATGCGCAGTGTCAGCTCCCCGCCTCTGGTGGGGTATTCGGCCACGAGCAGCCCGTCGGGGCGGGCGTCGGTGGCGAAGCGGACCCTGGCCTCGTCCCCTTCGCGGGTTCCCATGTCGCTCAGCATGAACTTCAGGAACGCCAGGACGTAGGTGGTGTCGTGGTTGCCGGCGACGACGACCACGGGCGCGATCTCGCCGAGGCGGCGCAGTACCTGCGCCGCACGGCGCAGGTCGTCCAGGCCCGGTCGGGAGCTGTCGAACAGGTCGCCGCTGTGCACGATCAGGTCGGGGGCGAAATCGGCGGCGATGTCGATGATCTCGTCCAGGACGGCGTCGACTTCGGTATCACGCCGGTAGCGGCCGATCTGGCGGCCCAGGTGCCAGTCGGAGGTGTGGAACACGCGTCCCGTCACGGGGTGCCTCCAGGGGAACGGTCTGCGGGGCGGCGCGGGCTGCGCCGCTGCGGCCGGAGGTTCGGTGGCGCCGACTGTACACCGAATCTCGGGAAGAAATCTGGAAAGCTCTGGAACTCTGGTAACGTCTGGGGCATGAGTGATCCGCTGGACGCCTTGGAGAAGAGCATCAGCACCCTGCGCCGCGCGATTCGCGACGCTTCCGCAGCCGGTGACACCGAGCGCGCCGGTGAGCTGCGGATGCAACTGCGCCGCGCCGAGCGGGCCTGGGACGCCCTCGTCGACGCCGACGAACCGGCCACCACCCCGCCTCACCCCGTACCGGCAGCGGCTCCGGCCGCGCGGGGGTCACAGCTCCCGGCGCGCGAGCACGTCCACCGTGCCCTGATGCTGCTCGGGACCCCGGCCGCCCCCAAACTGATCGTCGGCGTGCACGAGGCGTTCTTCCCGGGCGAGCTGTCCGCGTCCAAGCTCTCCAGCCTGCGCCGGGACGAGGAGCGCTCCTACCTGTCCAGCCCCGGCGCCCGGCCGTACTACCTGTGCCCGGCACTGGCGCACGACCTGCTGACGCCGGTGCGGGCGCTCATCACCATCAGCACCTGGACGCTGGACCAGCGAATGATCGGCCCGCTGTCACCGCGCGTGGACTTCCTCACCGGCGCGATCCGCATCGCCGAGGCCGTGCGCACCTCGGCCGAGTCCACAGTCGGCGGGCCCGGTCCGGAGGCGCTGCGGCTGCTGTGGCGCTTCGCGGTGAACATCCCCGACGCCCTGCCGAGGAGCGTGGCCGGTCACGAGGGCGCGATGGACCCGCAGCAGGTGATCGACGCCGCCGGGGCCGAGCTGGACGTGCATGCCGACGCCGACCGCGCCGCCCGGGCGGAGGCCGCACGGCGGGCACGCAAGTCGCTCAAGGACGACCAGCAGTTGTTCGGCGCGCCCGCGCAGGGCGTGACGTACCTGCGGACGGCCCGGGCCTGACCCCTGACGCTCAGCAGTCCCTTCTCCCCCGCAAGGATCTACGAGACCGTGAATGCACCAGTCGACGAACGCCTCGCCGCGCTTCGCGGATCCGCGAAGCGCCTGGACTACAACGCCCGGTCGCTGGCGGCCCTGCAGAACAACCCGCGCTGCACACTGCGGGCACTGCTCGACGCCTCCGGCTCTGACAAGGCCGCAATCGCCGCGCACGCCGGCCACCCCTCGCCCTTCGGCCAGTCCGTCTTCGCCCTCGCGCGCGGAAACGCCTTCGAGACGATGGTGAAGGACAACGGCTGCGCGGAGCTGGTGCGGGTCCTGCGCGAGACCCTGCAGCTGACGCTGCCGGAGGTGGGGTACGAGGACCTGAACAACGTCGGCGGCGACGGCCGCGCCGCGGTGCGCCACGACCGCACCGCACAGGTGCTGCTGCAGGCTGCCCGGGGTGACGGTGACGGCACCTTGTTCGACCATCCGATGCTGCGCCTGCGGGTCGGCGGGCACGATGCGTTCCTGGAGCCGGACCTGGTGGCGTTCCGTGTCGACGGGCGCTTTCACATCGTGGAGATCAAGAGCTTCCCGATCCTCGACGGGCAGGCCGATCCCACGCAGGTGCGGGCGGCGACCACGCAGGCGTGCGCGTACATCATCGCGCTGCGTGACCTGCTCGCGCGGGCCGGTATCGACGGGCAGGCCGTGTCCGACACGGTCGTGCTGGTCGCGCCGAAGGACTTCACCAACCGGCCGACCGCGGCGTTCGTCGATGCCCGCAAGCAGGTGGCCGCGCTGAGCCGCCAGCTGTCGCGCATCGAGCGCATCGGCGACCTGGTGGACCTGGTGCCCGAGGGCCTCACCTTCGATCTCGACCTGGATGAGGAGCAACGGCCCCGGCGCCCGGCCGGGGAACTGGCCGCATCGCTGGATCGGGTCCTGGTGACCTACCGTCCGGACTGCCTGAACCACTGCGAGATGGCGTTCTACTGCCGCAGCCGTGCCCGCGCGGAGGCCTCGCTGGATGTCCTCGGGCCGGTGGTGCGCGAGCAGTTCGGCGGTATCGACACCACGACCATGGTGATGGGGCTGGCCCACGGCGAACTGCAGCCCAGCGAGGCACAGTCCGAGATGGCCGACGCCCTGCGGCACGCAGCACGGCTGCGCGCCGAACTGGACGGTCTCGGAGGTGCGGCGTGAGCATACTGTCGGCGTTGGCGCATGTGCAGGCGATGGAGTCGATGCGGGCGGTGCCGCTGACCGAGTACCGGCACCGGCGTCTGTCAGGCCGGCCGCTGGTGATCGTCCCGCTGGCCATGGCCGGAGAGGCCGGGGCGCCCTTGGCCGCGATGGTCGGCTCCTCCAGGAGGACCGGGACGCTGCTGGTCGTGTCGCAGCCCCGCAACCGGGACCAGCGGTTCGCGTTCGCCGCCGGTCTCGGCCGGATCGTGGTGGACTACATCGATTCCTTCCGTCACAACCGCCGCGGTGAAGACGAGCGTTCCCTGTACACCGACGCGCCGCAGGTCCTGGTGCCCAACCCCGGCGGCGTCAAGGCCCTGGCCGATCTGGGACGCATGTGCCGCTTCCGCTCGACGTCCGGTCCTCACGCGGTGCCGGATGTCGTCCCCGAGTTCGGCATGTGGCTGACGTTCCTGGTCGACAGGGCCGAGCAGGCAGGCACCTCCCTTCTGCTGCCCGTCACGGGGATGCTCACCGAGCACTGGGCGACCGGCCAGAGCACGCTGGAGGACCAGAACCTCGCCTCCCTGATGGCCTGGATCTCTCCCCCAGCGGGCTTGAGCGTCGAGCAGGCCATGGCCGAGGCGGAGAACCCGGACGTGTGCCCGCCAGCGGGCCCGACGACCTCCCCCGAGTTCGACAACCGCGACCTGGCGCCGGCGATCAGACGGTTCGACACAGCCCGCGCCCTCGGTGACCCGCGTGCGCTGGCCACCGCCGAGTCCGACCTGCGGGAGCTGATCGCGGGGCAGATCCAGCCCACCTGGCGCATGGTGTGGGAGGCCATATCGCTTCTGCGGTCCGTACGCGAGGCGCCGCAGACCGCCAGGCGCTTCGAACGCGATTGCGCGGCCTTCACCCGCTACTCCGACGACCGGGACGCCGGGGGCCTTCCGCAGCGCAAGCGGGACACCGCGATCAGCGCGGCCCGGAGGCTGAGCCGGCTGGAACGCGCGCTGGCCGACTTCGAGTCCGAGACGGCGTTCGACGACCGGTTCGTGCGGGCGGACCGGCGCAGCGCCGGGGAGGCGTTCGCCGGGACGGTCGTGGAGACCGAATCCGGCCGGACGGTCACCACGGCAAAGAACAGGCGGGTGCCACGACCGCGGGTCACCGTCCGCACCGAGGATCCCGTGCGGCTGGCCGCCGACACGAGGCTGATCAGCCCGTCCATGCCGGCCGGTCACAAGGCCGTGATCGTCTCCGTCCTTCCCGGCGGGGACGCCACGCTGGTCATGGTGGAGGTCACGGGCGGAATGGGGCGCTCTGTCGTCCCGAAGCCGGGCACGGTGCCGGAGCCCGGCCAGAGCATCGACTACCTGCCCGACCCGGGGTGGCGCCCGGAGCCACGATTCCCGGTGTCCGATCACACCCCGTGGACGCACAGTGCCGGCCCGGACGGGCCGGACACCGAATCCGCCGTACCCGAGGACGCCGCCGCAGAGGAGTGGGGCAATGACGACTGACGACACCACCACGTTCGACGCGTCCGCGGCTGCGGGCGCCGCCACCGCAGCAATCCTGGCCGACCTGGCCAACTCCCCGCACAGGGCCGTCGTCGTCGACTCCCCTCCGGGCGCCGGCAAGAGCACCCTGGTAGTCGACGCCGCCCAGGAACTCACGGCGGGCGACGAACGCCCGATCATCGTCGCCCAGACCAACAACCAGGTCGACGACCTGATCGAGCGGCTCGCCGACAAGCACCCCGACCTTCCCCTCGGCCGTCTGAGCGCGAGCACCTACAGCCCGCCGCAGGCCCTGAGCGAGCTGACGAACATCACGATCGGGCGCACCCTGGCCGATCTGGCCGGCTGCCGGATCGTCGTCGGCACCGCCGCCAAGTGGGCCACCGTCCGCGACGCCACCACGTTCGGCTGGGCAATCCTGGACGAGGCCTACCAGATGCGCTCGGACATGCTGCTGCAGATCGTCGAGCACTTCGACCGCGGTCTGTTCGTCGGCGACCCGGGCCAGCTGGACCCGTTCACAATCGTCGGCACCGAGCGCTGGATCGGGCTGCCGCACGACCCGACGCAGAACGGCGTCAGCGTGATGCTGGAACACAACCCCGGTATCCCCGTGCACCGGCTGCCGGTGTCCTGGCGCCTGCCCGCCTCGGCCGCACCGACCATCGCCCAGGCGTTCTACCCCTTCAACCGCTTCACCGCCGGCACCGAAGAGGCCACCCGCGCCCTGGAGTTCAGCACCACCGGGTTCGCCCGCACCGACCTGGACGAGACCCTCGCCAAGGCGTTCACCACCGGCTGGGCCCTGCACGAACTGCCCCGCAGACACGTACCGCGCACCGACAACGAAACCATCCGGACCGCCGCCGATCTCGCCGCCCGGCTGCTGATCCGCGGAGCAGTCGCCACCTGCGAGCGCCACCCGGACGGACGGCCCCTGGACGCCCGTGACATCGCCATCGGCGTCGCCCACCGCGACCAGGCCGAACTGGTCCGGGCCGCGCTCGCCCGGACCGGGAACCCCGCCGCGCGGGGCGTGGCGGTGGACACTGCGAACCGGTTGCAGGGCCGCGAGTTCGAAGTCGTCATCGTCGTGCACCCGTTGTCCGGCCGCCGGGACGCCACGGCCTTCCATCTGGAGGCCGGGCGGCT
This sequence comes from Streptomyces turgidiscabies Car8, assembly GCF_000331005.1. Classification (GTDB taxonomy): domain Bacteria; phylum Actinomycetota; class Actinomycetes; order Streptomycetales; family Streptomycetaceae; genus Streptomyces; species Streptomyces turgidiscabies. Next base: position 12,434 of record NZ_AEJB01000659.1, on the reverse strand, counting down.
GTGTGTCCTCGCCTCCCGTCACCGGCAGGCATGCATCGTCGTCGCCCGCGAAGGAATCACCGACCTCCTCGACAGCCACCCCTCAATGGACCCGGTGCACCTTTCCGTGCGCGCCAAATTCCCAGACGGGTGGGAGGCCAACCAGGTCATGCTGGCCAAACTCGCCCAACACCGCGTCGCCGCATGATGCCCGTGCGACGTCAACGCCCGGGTGCGGGACTTTCCCGCTGAATTCGCAAATTCATTCGTTTTCCCGGGTTTTGTCAGTGCCGGTTTCTAGAGTGACGTCACCTGCCGCGCCCGGGGCAGGACAGACTTTGCATGCGATCGGGGGGTTGTGTGGATTTCGACCAGGTCACAGAGCTCATGCGTCATCCGGCGTGGGTGCTGCTGCGTGCGGACAATGCCGCTTTGGTGCTGTCGTTCTGCGGCACGGTGTTCGTCGACGAAAACGCGCGCGGTGTGCCGGAGACCGTGCTGGAGTCCCGGCTGGACGACCGGCTCTACCTTCTCAACGAGGAAAAGCCCGGCTCGTTTCCCCGGTCCGCCGACGTCTATCTGGCGGAGTGGACGAAGAACGGCTGGCTGCGCAAGTACTACCCGCCCGGGGAGGACGAGGCGCATTTCGACGCGACTGCGGCGCTCGAGAAGGGGGTGGCCTGGGTGCGGGAGCTGCCCGCACGTTCGTTCATCGGAACCGAGTCCCGCCTGAACACCATCGTCGCGCTCCTGCGGCAGATGGCGTTCGGCACGGAGACCGATCCGCAGACACGCATCGACGAACTGCGCCGGGAGCGTGACGCGATCGACGCCCAGATCGCCCGGCTGCTCGCCGGTGAGGTCGACATGCTGTCCCCGCTCGCTCTGCTGGACCGCTACCAGCAGGTGGAGAGCACCGCGGTCGAACTCCTGCGGGACTTCCGCGAAGTGGAGGCGAATCTTCGGGAACTGGACGTACGGCTGCGCCACCAGGTCGCTACCGCCGAGGGCGGGAAGGGAGAGCAGCTGGCCGCGTTCCTGTTGGACCGCGACGAGATCGCCCGGTCCGATCAGGGACAGAGTTTCCAGGCGTTCTTCGACTACCTCCTCTCCCCCCGCCGCCAGCAGGAACTGCGGGAGCTGCTGCAACAGGTCAACCAGCTGCCGCAACTGGACGGCAGGGCCAACCAGAGCCTGCTGAAGGTCCCCTTCGCCTGGTTGGAGGCAGCCGAGAACACCCAGGACACGGTCCGGCAGCTGACCGAGCAGCTGCGCCGCTTCCTGGTCGACCGCAGCCGAGCGGAGGACCGCCGCGTACTGGCGCTGGTGCGCTCCATCCAGCGTCACGTCACCGCCCTGGAAGGCCGAGCCGACCTGCCCGGCATGACGCTGGACGTACCCAAGGCGGATCTGACGCTGCCGATGGAGCGACGGCTGTACATGCCCGTCGAACGCATCGAGCTGGACACCGCCGCGGTGGAGGAGTCCGAGGACGCGGAAGTGGACATCTCCGAGCTTTTCTCCGGCGTCCACGTCGACACCGAGGCGCTGACCGGCCATGTCCTGGAGGCGGTCGCCGCAAGCCCGAGCGGCCAGGCGAACCTGGCCGCCATCGTCGACGACCACCCGCTGGCCCTGGGGCTCGCGGAGCTGCTCGCCTACTTCCAGGTGGAGCACCCCGGCCTGGACATGATCGTGGACCCGGACCGCGCCGACCTCCTGGTCTACCCGCGCGTCCACGTGCCCGGGCACACGCAGGCGAGAGTGCCGCACGTGACGTTCGTACGCGACGAAGGCGGCACCGCCGCCGGAAAGACGGAGCATCAGTGAGCGACCCCCTGACCGTCCCCGTGGTCCACCTGCTGAAAGCGGGCGTGCTTTACCAGGGCGACGCCCCTGCCGTCTGGGAGCAGATCGTCAGCCAGCAGGCGGCGATCGGCGACTACCTCGGCGTGATCGGCCTCGACATCGTCATCGACCGCGCCGAGGGCTACGCCTACGTCCGGCAGCAGGAGCTCGATTCCCGTGACGACGGCGTCCCGGTGCCGCGGCTGGTCACCCGCCACCGGCTCTCGTTCCCCGTCAGCCTGATGCTCGTCCTGCTGCGCGGACGGCTCGCGGACAGCGACGCCGACTCCGCCGACCCGCGCCTGGTACTCACCCGTGACGACCTGGTCGAGATGGTCCGCGGCTTCCTCCCGCCACGCAGCAACGAAGCCCAGCTCGTCGACCAGATCGACGCCCACATCAAGAAGCTCGTCGACCTCAAGGCACTGCGTCAGACGAAACAGACCGGCGCCTACGAGGTCCGCCGCCACATCAAGGCCCTGGTCGACGCCCAGGCCCTCAACGACTTCAACGACCTCCTCGCCACCTACCGCGACGCTGCCTCCACCACGGCCAAGGACGACACATGACCCTCACCACCGACCCGGCAGCGTTCATCCCCCGGCAGGCAACGCCCGCAGAGCCGGCCGGCACGTCCGGCGTCGGCCCCGGTTACCGGCTCGCCCGTCTGGAAGTGCTCAACTGGGGCACCTTTCACCGCACCACCTGCACCTTCACCATCGACGGGCACTGCGCCTTGCTCACCGGGGGCGTGGGATCGGGGAAGTCCACCCTCGTCGACGCGCTCACCACGCTGCTTCTGCCCGCCCACAAGATCGCCTACAACAAGGCGGCGGGCGCCGACGCCAAGGAGCGCGACCTGCGGTCCTACGTCCTCGGCCATCACAAGAACGAGCGCGTCGAGGCATCGGACACCACCCGCCCCGTGGGGCTGCGCGACCACACGTCCTACAGCGTGATCCTGGGCGTCTTCGCCAACTACGTCCTCGGCACCCACCTCACGCTCGCCCAGGTTTTCTACTGGACATCCCCGACCAGCACCGGGCAGCCCGAGCGGTTCTACCTCACCGCCGAGGCACCACTGTCCGTCGACACCGACTTCACCGGCTTCGGCACCGACATCACCGACCTGCGCCGGCAGCTGAAACAGCGCGGGGCCACCATCCACGGCAGCACATACACCCAGTACGGCAAGGCACTGCTGAGAGGTCTGGGCATCCCCAGCCTGCAGGCCCTGGACCTGTTCCACCAGACGGTGTCGATGAAGGCCGTGGGCAGCCTGGACGAGTTCGTCCGCGAGCGGATGCTGGAGCCGTTCGACGCGAAGACGGCCGTCGACAAGATCGTCGCCCACTTCGACGCGCTCACCGCCAGCCACAACGAGGTCGTCCGGGCCCGTCGGATGATCGAGGACCTGACACCGATCGTGACGGCATGCGACCGGTACGACACCGTCCAGGGAGAGATCACCACCCTGGACAAGCGCCGCAGCGCCGTCCCCGCGTTCTTCGCCCAGCACCGCCACCGGCTTCTCACGACACGTCACACCGCGCTGATGTCCGGTGCGGCGGACCTGGAGGAACTGCAGTCCACCCGCGAGGGGCAGCTGGAACAGCTGCGCGGGACGGCCGACGGCCTGCGGCGCCGTATCGACGGCGTCGGCGGGGAGAAGCTCATCTCCCTGACCGGCAGGATCGAAGAGCTCGGCCGCGAACGCGAACGGCGCCGCAAGCGCGCCACCGAGTACGGCACCTGGCTCACGCAGGCCGGCATGGATCCCGTCCCCGACGCCGCCTCCTTCCGTGAGCGGACCGACCAGATCTCCACCGCCCGCTCCCGGGCCGAGGAGCAAGAGCAGCAGGCCCGCGGGAAACTCGACGATCTCGCCGTCGCGCGCCACGGCAACACCCTCGCGACCGAAGCGCTGCGGCGCGAGATCAGCAGCCTGCAGCAGCAGCGCTCCAGCATCCCCGCCGAGTTGCTGGCCCTGCGCCGCGAACTCGCCACCGCCGCGGGTGTCTTGGACGAGGTCCTGCCGTTCGCCGGCGAGCTGATCCAGGTCCGCGACGACGAAGCCGAGTGGGCCGGCGCCGCCGAGGCGTACTGCACGGGTTCGCCCTGTCCCTGCTGGTCCCCCACGCCCACTACGACACCGTCTCGGCCTGGGTCAACGGCCGTCACCTGGGCCTCAGACTGGTCTACTACCAGGTCCCCGCCCACACACCCATCACCACGCTGCCGGACGACCCCGCCCTGCTGAGCGGCAAACTGCAGCTCAAGTCCGACATCTGGGCCCGCGACTGGCTCGCCGCGCGGCTGCGCTCGCGTGCCGACTACCTGTGCGCCGAAGACCTGGAGGCGTTCACTCGCGCCACCAGGCCCGCTGTCACCCGGCAGGGTCTTGTCAAGGGCGGCGGAGGTCGCCACGAGAAGAACGACGCCTACCGCATCGACGACCGGCGCAACTGGGTGCTGGGCTGGAGCAACCAGGCCAAGCTCGACGCCCTCCTCGCCGAGGCCACCCGCCTCACCCGCGAAAGCGCCGACATCACCGCAGCCACCCGGGAACTCGAGAAGCAGCAGCGGGCCCGCGCCGGAACCAGTGCCGCCCTCACCCTGCTGGCCAGCGTCGACACCTATGCGGAACTCGACTGGCGGGGCACCGTCGCGGACATCGAGCAGTTCGAGCAGCAGAAGAGCGTCCTGGAAGCAGAAGCCGGTCTGGACAAGCTCACCGCACAGCTCCGGCGGACCGAGGACGAGATCGTACAGAGCAGCAAGACGTTCACCACGGGGCAGGAGGAGCTGGGCGGTCTGCGCCGAGACGTCCGGCACATCGCCGGCCTGCTGGGCAGGACCACCACGTTCCTCGCGCAGTGCGACCTCGACGGCATGGCGGAGCACGAGGAACCCCTGAGGAAGTTCCTGCCCGCAGCCGGCAGCGACGAGCACAAACTCCTGGAGATGCTGGACGACGCCGAGCGCCGTGCCGAAGCACGTCTGCTGCGCAGCAGCGGCAGCCGCCACGACGCCCTGCGCCACGTCGGCAGCCAGGCGGCGGCGCTGATGACCGCCTTCCGCGGCAGGTACCCGGTCCACACCGCCGAGCTGGACAACACAGTCGAATCCGCCGACGGCTACCGCGCGTTGCACAGCCGGCTCACCGACGAGGACCTGCCCCGGTTCGAGGAGCAGTTCCTCCTGTACCTGCGCACCAATGTCGTCCGCGACATCGCTTCGTTCCAGGCCCGTCTCGGCGCTCAGGAGCAGCAGATCCGCGAACGTATCGATGTGATCAACACGTCGCTGGGCGGCATCGACTACAACCCGGGCCGCTACATCCGGCTCAACGCCGCCCCCACGCCGAACAAGGAGGTCCGCGAGTTCCAGCACGACCTGCGCGCCTGCACCAGCGAAACGCTCTCGAACGACACCGATGACGTGTACACCGAAGAGAAGTTCCTCCAGGTCAAGGCGCTCCTCGACCGCTTCAAGGGCCGCCCGGAGCACACCCGCCTCGACAAGGAGTGGACCTCCCGGGTCACCGACGTGCGGCGCTGGTTCGTCTTCTCCGCCAGCGAGCTCAACCGCGAGGACGGCGCCGAGTACGAGGTCCACTCCGACTCCGGCGGTAAGTCCGGCGGCCAGAAGGAGAAACTCGCTTACACCATCCTCGCGGCTTCCCTCGCCTACCAGTTCCGCATCGACCCCACCGCTCCCAAACCGAAGACCTTCCACTTCGTCACCATCGACGAGGCCTTCGGACGCGGTGACGACCCCTCCGCCCACTTCGCCCTCGACCTGTTCCAGCGCCTGGGCCTGCAACTCCTCGTCGTCACCCCGCTCCAGAAACTCCACGTCATCGAACCCCACGTCACCCGCGTCGGCTACGTCGACCGCCCCGACAAGACCCGCTCCCGCCTGAACAACCTCACCATCGAGGAGTTCCGCGCCCACAAGCAGGCAGCAGCCCAGCAGGCGAACCAGCCCCCGAAGGAGCGCTCGTGACCCCGGCAGAATGGACCCGCCCCGAGCATGTGGTGGAAACCCTGCGCCGCAAGTGGACCAGCGGCCGCTACCTCACCGCCGCCGCGGGCGGACACCCCTTCGAACCCATCGGAGTGCCACTGAAGGGCCCGACCGCAGCCGATGCTCTGCAGCATTACGAGCAGGCACTCACCTGGGCCCAATCCTGGGCCCCCAGCCGACACCCGCATCTGCGCATCCAGACCAAATCCATCGGAGGCCGCAACGGCACCCCCTCGAACACCGTCCCGGCCCGAGCCTGGGTCGACACCCGCGACCGCCTCTGGACACTGCTCCGCGTCACCACCCAGGTCGACCACTTCCACACCCTGCACGAACAGACCACCCACCAGGATCCCGGCATCGCACGGTGGATGGCCGACCACCCCATGAAGGTCCTCGCCCACGCCGCAGACTGGCACCGGCTCGTGCGCACCACGTGCTGGATCCGCGACCACGACACCGAGGCGGTCTACCTGCGCGAGATCGACGTCCCCGGCGTGGACACCAAGTTCATCGAGACCAACAAGGGAATCCTCGCCGAACTCCTCGACTGTGTGCTCCCCGAGAGCCGCGTCGACACCAGCGCACCGAGAAACGATCTCGTCGCGCGGTACGGCTTCCGCACCAAGCCCGTCTACATCCGCCTGCGCTACCTCGGCGCCTCTCCCCTGCCCTTCAGCGAACTCGCCGTCCGCGCCGAGGAACTGGCCGGCTGGTCCCCGGGGGTGCGCACCGTCTTCGTCCTCGAGAACGAGATCACCTACCTCTCACTGCCGCCGGTCCCCGACGCCGTCGCCATCCTCGGCTCCGGATACGCCGCCGCCCTGCTGCGTCATCTGCCCTGGCTCGACGATGTCGACCTCTGTTACTGGGGCGACATCGACACCCATGGCTTCGCCATCCTCGACCAGGTCCGAGGACGTTTCCCGCACACCACGTCACTGCTCATGGACCGCGCCACCCTCCTCGCCCACGAGTCCCATTGGGGCCAAGAGAAGACACAGGCACGCGGCGGCCTGACACACCTCACCCCCGAGGAGGCCCGCCTCGACCAGGACCTGCGAACCGGCACCTACCGACCGCACCTGCGCCTGGAGCAGGAGCGCATCGCCATCACCGCCGTGCGAGAGGCGCTGACACGGCACCGGGAATGACACCCAAGGCCGAGAACACCGGCGGCCGGAGAGGACCAGGACCGTGGTCGAGGGCGAGGCCACGCCCGCGTCCGTCCGGCCGGGTGGTCCGCGGTTCCGTGATAACGCCGGACATGACCGCTCTGGCCGGCGTAACGCCCCCCCCGGGCCCCCGGGCCCGGCTACCGAGGCGGGACACCATCGTCCGTTTGCGGACGGAGACCGATGATGACGAGGCGGCCCGTGCCCTGATCCAGCGTTGGGCCCGGGCCAGGCCTCGCACCTGCACGCCCCAGCCCTCACAAGACCGGCCAGCACCAGCACCGACAGGCGCACCAACCACACTGAGCAAAAAGCGCTGCCCCACTCAGCTCACTGCGCAGCACCAAACAGCCAGTTCAGCCCACGTATCCTCCGGCGCCGGACACTCGACTCCGCATAAACCCCACCCACGGAACAGACCTACCGCTCAATACAACTGAGCAACACCAGGCCACAACCAAGATCAATAAGCAAACGCGTCAGCTACGCCACAATCCACCTCCCCGGCGGTGAATCGCGCGGCCAGCCTGCGCAGCGCGTATCGTCGGGACAGGTGGTGATCGGGCAGCTTGATACCCAATTCTTGAAGAGCCTGCTCAAATGTGTCACGGATGTCCCGGGGGTCCGCATGACGCGGCAGACCAGCGAGCTCGCACAGGGCCGGCGTGTCCATTCCAACTGCGAGTGCCTGGGCAGCGGTCATCGGCAGGTCTTCCGGACACACTTGATCCGCCTGATACAGCCACGCTGCCTCCAGCAGGGGCGGATAAGCGCTGCGGACAGGGCTGTCAGGCTCGGGTGTGTCGTCTATCGCTGCCATGATTCATACGATGCCAGCACGGCTCGCGAGAGTGCCCGGAAATTTCGACTGTCCCGGCAAACCGTCCTGCGGGCTGACCCAACTCGTGCTGCCCCAGTGACACTCCGCGACCGCTCCCCAAGATCTGTGCCAGAACCCACGACTCACCGACAGAGCCAGGCGTAGATGCACCGGTGCGGGCGCACGTAGTACTGGTTCCGGCAGACACGGCCGGCGGTGCCGCGAGCCCCACCACCGCCGTCCGGGGCGGACCGGATGGACAGGCGGAGGGTGATGCAGCACACCGGTGCGCCGGGGAACTCGGCGCCGACCCTCCCCAGGCACTTGCGCGCAGCTGCGGCGGGCCCGGACCTTCTCGGACTGCCACAGCCCGATGCGGGCGCCGGCGGGCCGGCGCAACAGGAACGGGGTGCCCAGCAGCCTCCGGATCACCCCAAACGGCTTCGCGGACTGTGCTTTGCGGCGTGGTGAACGGCCACATGGACCACGAGCCGTGGCTGGAACAGGACCGGATACTCCTTCTGGACCACGAGCCCGAGCCGGCCGGAACGGCCCCGTAGCCGCACAACACCGCCAACCGCACCGACCCCAGGATGTAAATCCCTCAGCCGATACGGAACGGAAGGGACACGTGACACCGTTCCCCCGTGCCCACAGACTGCCCGTCACAACACGATCGACGATCAGTCCGTGGGCACGGGAGGCCCCATGACCACCACACCGTTCACCAACCAAAAGGACACCACGCGACGCCGCGGTTCCCCGTGGGGAGGGCGGCCCGACCAGCTCGCCATCGCGGCTCGGGTACACAAGCCGGCGGTTCACCGCCGGCAGCGGAGCCTTCATCTCGCAACGCCATGTCGGAGACCTGCTCACCCTCACCAGCCAACTGCGCCCGGACACACCGGAACATGACCGTGTCATCGACGCCGGGCAGCAAGCGGCGGCCGCATCGAGAACCGTCGCCCGACGGGATGCCGGGATGCCGGGAATCAGACGCCGTAGGGGTTGTCGATGATGTAGACCCAGTCGCCCTCGCTCGTCCTCCTCATCACCTCGACCGCCTTTCCTTCCGCGGTGCCGCTCTCACCCGTGATCCGCCAGGACGCCTGGACCATCGCCAGGTCGCCGTTCTGATGGACCGACGCGGCCACCACCTCCATGGTGCTGGGCGAGGCGAGGTAGGGCTTCAGCGCTTCCTTGATGCCTTCCCTGCCGTAGACCGGCTCCTGTCCCGATCCCGGTACGAACATGGCGTCTTCGTCGAACAGGGAACCCAGTCCGTCGAGGTCCCGGTCCTTGAGGTACTCGGCGAAGCGCTCGTGCACGACTTCCGGTTTCATATTCTTCCTCTTCTTTTCTTTCGTTGTGGACGGGCGGGTCGGCCACAGGCCGATCCCTGTGAGCCATTGACTGGTGGTGCGCGGCGTCAGCCTCAGAAGCTGCTGGCGCTGTTGTGCGCGTCGATAGTGTCGGCCTGCACGGTGGCGAGGCCCTCGTGCAGGGCGGTGACCGCAGCCGCTCCCGCGTCTCCGGCGGCGTAGAAGGAGCGGGCCGGTGCACCGGCGGCGGCACGGGGTGAGGTGTCAGCGGGTGTGCGGGGCGGGCAGGGTGATGGGCTCGCCCGGGGTGGGCCAGCGCAGCGGGACGCCGGCGGCGTCGAAGACCTGCTGGACGTGGCCGCGGTCTTCGGTGTAGTGCGCCCAGCCCTCGGCGTGCACGGCCACCACGAGGGGGCCGCCGAGCATGCGGCGGGCCTCGACGGCCTGGGTCGCGGTCAGCGACAGTCGTATGTCACCGAGCTCCTCGAAGCCGGCCGCGCCCAGGTGCAGCAGCGCCACGTCGACGCGGTACCGGCCGGCCAGGGCGCTCATCGCGTCCAGGTCGACGGTGTCACCGGAGACGTACACACTCGGTGCCGAGCCGTCATCGGTGTGCAGGAGGAAGCCGGTGACCGGACCGGTGATGTCCTCGGTGCCGACGGGCCCGTGGCGGGCGGGGACCGCGGTGATGTTCAGCGGCATACGGCCCGGCTTCGACAGGGTCCGGGTCTGCCAGGGCTCCAGGCCGACCGCTGCGCCCCCGAGATCGGTGGCGCCAGCAGCGGTGGTGAACACCTCCGAGGCACCGGAGGCCACCGTACGCCCGATGGTGTCGAGGTTGTCCTGATGCCCGGTGTGGCTGACCAGGGCGGCGTCGAGAGCGGGCAGTTCCCCGGGCTTCAGCGCCGGGTCGGCGGTCTTGCGCACCAGGACCGGGCCGTCCTGGTATTCGGTGCCGGCGGCGTCGAAGGTCGGGTCGGTCAGCAGCGTCCAGCCGGCCAGGCGGATCAGGGCGGTAGGGCCGCCGAGCACGGTCACGGTGTTCGCGGCGCGGGTCACGGCATCGTCGGTTACCACAAGTACTCCTTGACGATCAGGGATTGGCTCCCTCACTCTGACCGAGTTACTTTCTCCTGGGAAGTACATACCTTTAGGTGAGGTGAGCACGTGCAGGAAAGCACGCGAGGCAACGTCCGCGATCCCGCCTGCCCCGGCAGGCAGCTGTTCGACCTGGTCACCGCCCGGTGGGCCGCCCTGGTCCTGGTGGATCTCATGGACGGCCCGCAACGCTGGTCCGAGCTGCGCCGGCGGGCCGGCGGCGTCAGCGACAAGATGCTCGCGCAGACCCTGCGCGACCTCGAAGGCGGTGGACTGATCACCCGCACCGTGCACACCAGCCGCCCGCCGACGGTGCAGTACGCCCTGACCGACCTCGCCCTCGGCGTCACCGCCGCACTGCAACACCTGCAGGACTGGGCCGAACAGCACACCGGCGACTACGCCCACCACCGACACACCCACACCACCGACCCGAAGCCCTGAAAAGGCAGGCTCGGTGCACACGCCACCGTGCTTCCGCCGTATGAGCGAACGCCCCGAGCAGCATGAACCGCGTGGGAGCTCAGGATTCGGCTCGCCGTCGCTGACCGTAGATGCGCAACGGCTTCTGACCCTGCTGATCGCGGTCGACGCGGGATCGTCGGTGGTCATCGTGCGGGCCACCGGAGAACCCAGGGACAAGGGTGCAGGTCGAAGCGGCACGACGGTCTTCGGCGTGCCCAGGTGCGGATGCGGCCGCTCTGCGGTCCCGTCAGGCGGACGGGGCCGACGTGCCCGATCCGGCCCGCGTGGCGTCCGCGCGCCAGCCAGCAAGAGCTCATCAGGGCCTCCGCGGACGGTGATCCCGGCTGCGCGTGATGCGTGATCAGGGCCTGGTCGTTGCCGTCGGGCAGGCTGAATGTCTCGAAGGACAGGGTGAGGTCGCCGACGAGGGGATGCCAACCGAGAACTCAGTTGTCGAACGGCGGTACGTCGCCCGGTGTGAGGTCTTCCCGAAGCCGCAGGAAGCGAAGCGCACTGGGTGACGGTAACGGCCCTCGTCGACAGCGGTATCGGCCTGGAAGCTCGGCCACCAGGTCGAGGCGCACCGGGTGGTACTCCAGCTCGCCACGGGTGCCCCAGCCCACACTGAAGCGGCGCCCCTGCCAGGGGTGATCGGCGTCAGCCTGATGCAGCCGCAGTGCGAGGGTGCGGCGTACTGCGGTGGAAAGGAGCGTGGTGCTTGCGATCAGCCGCAGGTGCCCGAGCGCGTCCTAGGCCGTGTTTTGGAAGTGACCCCGCAGTTCCTCTTCGGGCCGCGATGATCTCGGGGTGGGGCGTGGGGATCTTTCGGATGAGCAGTGGTCGGTGCTGGAGCCGTTGTTGCCGGTCGGGGGACTGGGGCGTCCGGTTCGCAACCGGCGTCTGTTGATCGACGGGGTGCGGTGGCGTGTGCGGACCGGTGTGCCGTGGCGGGATCTGCCGGTCGAGTACGGGCACTGGCAGACGGTCTACGGGCTGTTCAGGCGTTGGCAGCGTGAGGGTGTGTGGGCTGGGATCTTGACTGCTCTGCAGGCCCGGGCCGATGCTGCGGGTCTGATCGTGTGGGAGGTGAACGTCGATTCCACGGTCTGCCGGGCCCATCAGCATGCTGCCGGTGCCCGCCGGGACACGGCCGGGCAGAAGGAACCTGCGGGCGGGACGCGGACCGAGCCGGACGATCACGGGCTGGGCCGCTCGCGCGGCGGATTCTCCACGAAGATCCATCTGGCCTGTGAGCAGGGGCAGAAGCCGCTGGCGCTGCTGGTCACGGCGGGCCAGCGGGGTGACAGCCCGCAGTTCGAGCGGGTCCTCGAAGCGATCCGGGTGCCCCGCACCGCCGGCGGACGCCCGCGGGTGCGTCCATTGCGGGTACGGGGCGACAAGGCGTATTCCTCGCGAGCCAACCGCGCCTACCTGCGCCGACGCGGGATCAGGTGCACGATCCCCGAGCCGGCCGACCAGATCCGCAACCGCAGGCGCCGAGGCGGCACGGGAGGGCGTCCGCCCGCTTTCGACCGCCAGGACTACAAGGCCCGCCACGCGGTCGAGTGCGGGATCAGCCGCCTCAAACAGCACCGGGCCGTGGCCACCCGATACGACAAGCTCGCCGTCCGCTTCGAGGCGACGGTTCAGATCGCGGCGGTCCAGCAGTGGCTGTGACCTGCCGCCGGCCCATCCGGC
>NZ_AEJB01000658.1 GCF_000331005.1 Streptomyces turgidiscabies Car8 | reverse complement strand
TTGCATCTCTCGGGTCCTGTTCTGGCGCGAGTCGTTCGCACCGGTGGTGGTGAAGTCTTCGGTCGCGGAGCCGACGGGCTCGCTGGTGGACGGCGTCATCGGGACCTGCTTCTCGGGGTCGTGCGTGAAGGGGCGATCGATCGTTCCTGCGATGTTCATGCTGTGACCGGGTTCTTGCGCGGACGGCCACGGGGCCGCTTGCGGGCCACAACGACACCCTGGACGAACAGTTCGCCGCCCCAGACGCCCCAGGGCTCACGCCGCTCCTTGGCGCCGGCGAGGCAGGCCTCCATCAGCGGGCAGGTGCGGCAGAGAGACTTGGCGTACTCGACGTCGGCCGGCGACTCGGCGAAGAAGACCTCCGGGTCGTAGGAACGGCAGGGGACGGGTACGCCGAGGTTCTCGATGGCGTCGTCGAGCGCGGTGAGCGCAGTGAGCGGGATCAAGGTGCAGTCCTCCGTGAGGCTGGGCGGGGGGATCGTTTCGGAAGGCGGTACTGACGGGGCGTGCGCTTCGAGTTGCACGGTTTGTTTTCCTCGTCTGGTCGTTCCGGCCCTGTTGGGCCGGGTGCGGCTGGTACCGGCGGGTTTTCTCTTGTCCCGAGGCCCCTTCACTCCGTCGTCCCCGTTCGGGGAAAACAGAAGGGCCGCGGATCCCGGATGGGGTTCCGCGGCCCTGAAGGCGCCGGCCTGATCAATCAGGCTGGATCACTCCAGGGTTCTGGCCCACGGAAGGCCCACATCGTGTGGTGCTGCGTCGTCTGCTTGAGGGATCCGGCACCGGCCGCAAAGGCATAGGCCGGGGCCTGTGCCGCTACTGCTCCTGCTTCCAGTGCCTTGCTCGGTCGCTCATTGCGCTCGCGGACAGGGAGAGTCGCGAGAGACACGGGGGAGGCCGGCCGGACGGCACGAATGCCGGACAGACCGGTGCCCAGGTTCGAGACGCCGAGCATGCACAGGGAGACGGTCGAGAGATCGGTCATTTTGACCGCGCTGACAGAGCTGGTGTAGATGCTGATCACTGGACTCGCCTCCTCTCGGCGTCTTGGGGGACCGGTGCGAACCGGTCCAACGGATATACGACTATGAAGTACAGCACAGGGCCAGACCTTCTGAGAAGACTCTGTTCCCGTGGCTAAGAACCTATGGGGATTGCCGGGGCATGCGCAAACTATTTTTCCGACGAGTTTGAATCAGTCGCCATCGCTCTCCCCCTCAACTACCTGACCTGCACAGATGGCCAGAACGTCGGCTCCGTACCGGTTGAGCTTGCGCACTCCGACGCCGGGGATACGGGCCAGTTCCCCTTCTTCGTCCGGCACGGTCTCCGCGATCGCCATCAGGGTCCTGTCAGTGAAGACGCAGAACGCGGGCTGCCCACTGCGTGCGGCCTGGACCGCTCGCCACTCGCGCAGGCGCTCGTAGAGGCCCTCGTCCATGTCGGAGGGGCACTCGTCGCAGCGCATCAGCTTCATCTCGCCCGCGTCGGTCAGCGTGCGCCCGCAGACCCGGCAGCGGGCAGGGGTTCTCTGGGTTCGGCGCGGGGCGGCTCCGGGGCTGCCTCCGAAGCCGCGCTCGATGCCACCGGGACCGGCCGTGCCCGCCCGGACGGCGGTGGTGACCGAGCCGGGACGCAGGCCGTCGAGGAACCGGCTGGGGCGGCGGTTCGGACGGCCCCCAGGAGCGCGGGAGAGGCACCAGGAGACGTGGAGGCGTTCCCGTGCGCGGGTCACCCCGACATACAGGAGGCGGCGTTCCTCCTCGATCTGTTCATCGGTCTTCGCGTAGCTGATCGGCATCATCCCCTCGGCGACTCCGACCAGGAAGACGGCGTCCCATTCCAGACCCTTGGCCGAATGGAGGGAGGCAAGGGTGACGCCCTGCACGGTCGGGGCGTGCTGAGCGCTCGCCCGCTCGTCGAGTTCGGCGACGAGGTCAGCGAGTGTGGCGCCCTGTTTCGCGACTGTGAAGTCCTGTGCGAGGTTCACCAGCGCGGCCAGCGACTCCCAGCGTTCCCGGACGGCCCCGGAGCCCGCGGGCGGCGCACTGGTCCAGCCTTCTCCCGACAGCACGGCACGCACCTGGGAGGGCAGGTCGACGACGTCGTCCAGGAGGGAGTCGTTGCCTCCGAAGCGGGCTGCGGCGCGCAGCGCACTGATGGCCTTGCGCACCTCGGGCCGGTCGAAGAACCGTTCGGCACCGCGTAGCTGGTAGGGGACTCCGGCGTCGGCGAGAGCCTGTTCGTACGTCTCGGACTGGGCGTTCGTCCGGAACAGGATGGCGATCTCGCTCGCCGGCATCCCGGCGGCGACGAGGTCCCGGATGCGGCGAGCGGCGCCCTCGGCCTCGGCGGGTTCATCGGCGTACTCGGTGTAGCCGGGTTCGGGTCCGGAGCCGCGCTGGGAGATCAGCTCCAGCCGGTGTTCCGCGGCGCGGCCCCGGGCCTGGGCGAGCAGGCCGTTGGCGAGGTGGACGACCTGGGGGGTGGAGCGGTAGTCGCGGACCAGCTTGACGACCGTGGCACCGGGGTGCCGGATACGGAAGTCGAGAAGATGGTCAGGAGTTGCTCCTGTGAACGAATAGATCGTCTGGCTGGCGTCGCCGACCACGCACAGGTTGTCTCGTTCCCCGAGCCACAGCTCCAGCAGCCGCTGCTGGAGCGGGCTGACGTCCTGGTACTCGTCGACCACGAAGTGCTGGTACTGGGAGCGGACCTGTTCGGCGATGTCGCGGCGGTCCTGGAGGACCGCGACGGTGAGCAGCAGGACGTCCTCGAAGTCGATGAGGGAGCGATCCCGCTTGAGGTCCTCGTAGGCGGCGTAGAGCTGCGCGATCTCGGCGGGGTCGCGGGGTGCGACGCGACCGGACTTTGCGACTGCGGGCACATAGTCGGCGGGGACGGTCTGGGTGACCTTGGCCCATTCGATCTCGGCGGTGGCGTCCCGCAGTTCGCCCCGGTCGAGGCGGATGCGGCAGGCCGCGGCGGCATCGGCGACGAGCTGGATCTTGCGGTCGACGAGACGGGGCATGGAGCCGCCGACGGCCTTCGGCCAGAAGTACTGGAGCTGGCGCAGCGCCGCCGAGTGGAAGGTGCGCGCCTGGACTCCGCCGGCGCCGAGCTGGCGCAGTCGCCCGCGCATCTCACCGGCCGCGCGGTTGGTGAAGGTGACGGCGAGCACGCTGGAGGGCTGGAGGATCCCCGCGCGTACGCCGTAGGCGATGCGGTGGGTGATCGCCCGTGTCTTTCCCGTGCCGGCGCCCGCCAGCACGCACACCGGACCGTGCAGGGCGGTGGCCACTTCGCGCTGCTCGGGATCGAGTCCGTCGAGCACCGCGTCGGCCGAGTCCGGAACCTGCGGGAAGAGGGTGGAGTGCGTTGCTGCTGTCACACGGCCATGCTGCCAGGTCGCCGGAGACAGGTGAGCCGGTTGTCCACAGGCACCCCCTTGCAGTCGTACTAATGCGGCAGGGCGTCTCCTCGGACACCCCCTGCGGGAATGGCGGCCGGGTGCCGTACGTTCCCCCACAGCGAGCACCCGTCCCCCGAACTGCTGAGGAGAGCGAGAGACATGCCGGGCACTGTGACGATGTACAGCACCACGTGGTGCGGATACTGCCGTCGGCTGAAGAGCCAGATGGACCGCGAGGGCATCGCGTACAACGAGATCAACATCGAGCACGACCCGGACTCCGCAGCGTTCGTGGAGAAGGCGAACGGTGGCAACCAGACGGTTCCGACGGTGCTGGTGGTTCCCTCCAACGACGGCCCGGAGGTCGTGATGACGAACCCGAGCCTCGCGCAGGTGAAGCAGGCTCTCGGCGCCTGACCGCGTGTCCCCGACCCCCGACCGGCCCGGCGGCCGTGTGCGGGGGTCTTCGCGTGCCCGGCCCGCCGACGGGACCGGCTCAGGGGCCGGCCTCGCGTGTCAGAGCGCGGTGCCCGGCTTCGGCAAGGGCTTGCCGTACCAGAGTTCGATCAGGCGGGCCGCGATCGAGATGCCGTACGGCGGGAGGACCTCGCCGGATTCGAAGCCTGCGCGCAGGTCCTCCCGGGAGAACCAGCGGGCCTCGTGGATCTCGTCGCCGTCGACCTCGATGTCGGTGGACACGGCACGGGCCATGAAGCCGAGCATGAGGCTGGACGGGAACGGCCAGGGCTGGCTGGCGACGTACTCGACCTGGCCGACCAGGATTCCGGCCTCCTCGAACACCTCACGGCGGACCGACTGTTCGATGGACTCGCCCGGCTCGACGAAACCGGCGAGCGTCGAGAAGCGGCCCTCGGGCCAGTGGACCTGGCGGCCGAGAAGGATGCGGTCCTCGTCGTCGGTAACGGCCATGATCACGGCAGGGTCGGTGCGCGGGTAGTGCTCGGCGCCGCACGCCTGGCAGCGGCGGATGTGTCCGGCGGCGGCGATGACGGTGCGCTCACCGCAGCGGGAGCAGAAGCGGTGCAGTCGCTGCCAGTTCTCCAGGGCGACGGCGTGCACCATCAGGCCCGCTTCTCGGGGCGAGAGGAGCAGGCCGGCCTCGCGCAGGCCCGCGGGCCGCGCGGACTGGTCCATGCGGCCGGGAAGCGCGTCCTTCTGGAGGGCGAAGTAGCTGGTGCCCTCGTCGTCGTTGCCGAGGAAGTAGCGGTGAGCCTCGGTAAGAGGGGCCTCGAAGGAGGGGGTCATGACGAGTTCGGTACGCCCGTCGGGCGTCTCGTCGATGAGGACCTGGCCGCCGGAGACCACGAAGCAGCGGGTTGTGGGGTGACTCCATGCTGCGGCGAGCCAGGCCTCGTCGAGCCGGTGGTGGGCGGACCGGTCGATGCCGCTGGGGGCGGTGAGCGAGATGGGGCGGTCGGCGGTGTGGTCGGTCCAGGTGGTCACAGGTGCTTCCAACTCCCCCGGTGGAACGGATATTTCTGCGGGCGGTTCAGTGGGACGTGGCTGGGGACTGGTGGGGGACGGCGGCTTTCGGGTGACTTCGAGCGAGTGCGGGGCCGTGCTTTCAGTGTGCCCCGGGGCGGCTGCCGCTCCGGGCCGCCCAAGGTCGTCAGGACTCATCTCGCCAACTCCCTGCCAGGTCGCCCCACAGGTACGCGGTGGTCTCGACGCCTCTGAGGAGCAGGTCGATCTCCACCTTCTCGTTGGGGGCGTGCCAGCCGTCGGAGGGGACGGAGATGCCCAGGAAGAGCACGGGGGCACCGAGGACGTCCTGGAGGTCCGCGGCCGGGCCGCTGCCGCCCTCACGGGTGTAGCGGACGGGCTTGTCGAAGGCGCGGCTCATGGCGCGGACGACGGACTGGAGGGCGGGATGGTCCAGTGGGGTCAGGCACGGGCGCGTGGCCGCCGCGAAGGTGATCTCGTACCGGATCCCTGGGGGAACGCGGGTCGCGGTCCAGTCGCGGACGATCTTCTCGATGTGGTCGGGGTCCTGTCCGGCGACGAGCCGAAAGGAGAGTTTCACCATGGCCGAGGCCGGGACGATCGTCTTGCTGCCGGGGCCCTGGTAGCCGCCGCCGATGCCGTTGACCTCCGCGGTGGGGCGCGTCCAGACGCGCTCCAGGGTGGTGTGTCCGGTTTCGCCGTGGGTGGCGTACGACTTGGCGGTGCGCAGCCACTGCTCCTCGTCGAAGGGGAGTTCGGCGAGGAGTTCGCGCTCGTGGTCGGTGAGTGCGGTGACGCCGTCGTAGAAACCGGGGATCGTCACCCGCGCGTGCTCGTCGTGCAGTGCCGCGACGAGGCGGGCGACGGCGGTCGCCGGGTTGGGCACGGCGCCGCCGAAGGAACCGGAGTGGATGTCCTGGTCGGGTCCGTGGAACTGGATCTCGCACTCGGCGAGGCCGCGCATGCCCGTACACACCGTGGGGGTGTCCTCGGCCCACATGCCGGTGTCGGAGACGATCACCGCGTCGGCGGCGAGCCGGTCGACGTGCTCCTCGACGAGGGACCGGAAGTGGATGGAACCGGACTCCTCCTCGCCCTCGACGAGCATTTTCAGGTGGACGGCGGGCGCGGTGCGGCCGGTGGTGGCGAGGTGGGCGCGGACGCCGAGTGTGTGGAAGAACACCTGGCCTTTGTCGTCGGCGGCCCCGCGCGCGTGAAGACGGTTTCCCCGGACGACCGGTTCGAAGGGGTCGGTGTCCCAGCCGTCCTCGCGGGCCGCGGGCTGCACGTCGTGATGTCCGTAGACGAGGACGGTGGGGGCGGCGGGGTCGTCGGCGGGCCACTCCGCGAAGACCGCCGGGGCGCCCGGTGTCGCCCAGACCTCGACGGTGGGGAAGCCGGTTTCCCGGAGTTTGGCGGCGAGCCAGTCGGCGCTGCGGCGTACATCGGCGGCGTGGTCGGGCTGGGCCGACACGGAGGGGATGCGCAGCCACTCGGCGAGGTCGTCGAGGAAGGCGGCGCGGTGCTGTTCGATGTACTGACGGACGGCGTTGTCCGGGGCCTGGCTCATGGTCATGAGCTTATCGGCCCGCGCTGACATCCTCGTCCGGTACTTCGAACACGGCAGGCTCCTCCAGGAGGAGCCGCTCCAGCGCGGCCCGGTCCGGGAGACCGTCCGGCCGGACGGTCTCGCCGCTGCGCACGTACAGGAAGGCGGCTGTGACGGCCGTCAGGGGCACGCCCTGCTGCTCGGCCCAGGCGAGCCGGTAGATGGCGAGCTGGAGGGGATCCGCGGTGCGGGCGCGGTGGGTCTTCCAGTCGAGGATCTCGTACGTCGTCTCGTCGCCGTCGCCTTCTTTGTAGACGGCGTCGATCCGGCCTCGTACGACGCGTCCGGCGATGTCGAGCTGGAACGGGGCTTCGACGCGGTAGGGCGTGCGGTGTGCGTACACGGTGTGTTCGAAGGCCTCCTTGAGGGTTTCCAGGTCGCGTTCGTCGGCGATCTCGGCATCGCTGCCGGGCAGTTCGTCGGGCTCCAGCATCGGGAGCCGGAGTTCCTCGAAGCGGGCCTCGACCCAGGCGTGGAAGCGGGTGCCGCGACGGGCGGCGGGCTGCGGTGGGCGTGGCATGGGGCGGGCGAGTTCCTGCGCGAGGGCGTCCGGGTCGGCGGCCAGGAGCATCAGCTGGGACGCGGTCAGCGTCGGGGGCAGGGGGACGTCGGTGACGGTCTGCCGCGCGCGCAGCAGTTCCCCGGTGAGCGCGTCGAGGTCGCGGTCCCAGGAGGCGACGGAACGGACCTCCTCCGGTGTGAGATCCGCCTCGGCGGGGTGTCTGCGGGCGTGGGGCACGGTGGCCGGGCGGTCGTGGCTGTGTCCGGGGTGGTGCACCCGCGCGCGGGGCGGGGTCTGTGCGGGCGGTTCGGGTCGGTCCGTGGTCCAGGCGTCCCAGTCGGCGTCGTCCTCCGCGGGGGAGGTGTCGTCGTGGTCCAAAGGATCGTCGTCGTCTCGGGGTTCGTCGTCCCCGTAGGGAGGCTCGTCGTCCGGCGGCGGGGGCCAGTCCGGGTCGTCGTACGCGTCGGGGTCGTGCGGGGCCGCGGGGTGGCCGTCCTCGTGGGAGGCGAGGGTCTCCAGGTGAGCGAGAACCGTCTCGGCGGCGGCCCTGCGGCGGCGGAACGCGGTGTCGTCCAATGGCAGGGGCCACAGCTGGTCGGCGGTGGACGCGTGCAGGGCGGGATTCTCCTCGCCCTCCTCCGGTTCGTCCGCCCAGACCTCGATCTCGCCGTGTCCGGCCGTGCAGTGGTCGTGGAGGGCCCGCAGGAAGTCGGAGGGGCCACGCGGCTTCTTCTGGGAGGGGCCCCACCAGTGGCCGGAGCCGAGCAGCAGGGAGCGGGGGCGGGTGAAGGTGACATAGCCGAGGCGGAGTTCCTCGGTGTGCTGGTGCTCCTTCATCGCTTCCTGGAAGGCCTTCATTCCCCGGGCGTCCCAGGCCTCGATGTCGGGGAGCGTGGCAGCGTCGCCGCGCAGCTCGTGCGGCAGGACCTTCGCCTGGGAGGTCCATTTCTCGCGGCCCCGGTCGCTGGGGAAGGTGCCGGTGACCAGGCCGGGGACGGCCACGACGTCCCACTCCAGGCCCTTGGACTTGTGGGCGGTGAGCACCTTGACGGTGTTCTCGCCGCCGGGCAGGGCGTTGTCCAGTCCCTTCTCGTACTGCGCGGCCGTGCGCAGGAAGCCGAGGAAGGCGAGCAGGCCGGCCTCGCTCTCGTGGGCGGCGAACGAGGCGGCGATGTCGAGGAAGTTGGAGAGGGTCTCGCGGCGCCGGGCCGCCAGAGCGTGCGGGGACGCCGACAGCTCCACTTCCAGGCCGGTGACGGCGAGCACGCGGTGCAGTACGTCCATCAGCGGGTCGGCGAGGGAGCGGCGCAGGTCGCGGAGTTCGGTGGCGAGCCTGGCGAAGCGCACGCGCGCGTCCGGCGAGAAGGGCAGCCCGTCTTCGTCGCCCTCGCCCCTCAGCGGTGTCTCCAGGAAGGTGTCGAGGGCGTCCGCGAGCGATATCACCTCGGCGGGGTCGACCCCCTCGACCGCCTCGGCGAGCCGGCGGTCCGGGTCGTCGGCGTCGCCCACGCGCGCGTGGGACACGAGAAGGCGGGCCCGGCGGCCGAGGAGGGCGAGGTCGCGCGGGCCGATGCGCCAGCGCGGGCCAGTCAGCAGCCGTACCAGGGAGGCATTGGCCCCCGGGTCCTGGAGGACCTCGCAGACGGACACCAGGTCGGCGACCTCGGGCAGGTGCAGCAGCCCGGAGAGCCCGACGACCTCAACGGGGATGTCCCGTGCGACGAGCGCGCCCTGGATCTCGGCGAAGTCGGTGGCGGTGCGGCACAGGACGGCGATCTCGCCGGGTGCCTTGCCCGTGCGTACGAGGTGGGCGATGGAGTCTGCGAGCCAGCCGATCTCCTCGGCGTGGGTGCGCAGCAGCGCGCAGCGCACCTGGCCGTCGCGCTCCGCGCCGGGTGCGGGGCGGAGTGCCTCCACGCCCGCGTGCATGGCGCGCAGGGGCTCCGCGAGGCCGTTGGCGAGGTCGAGGAGGCGGCCTCCGCTGCGGCGGTTCTCACTGAGCGACTGGCGGGCCGCCGACCCGCCGTCGGTGTGGGCGAAGTGCTCGGGGAAGTCGTCGAGGTTGGCGACGGAAGCGCCGCGCCAGCCGTAGATCGCCTGGCAGGGGTCACCGACCGCGGTCACCGGGTGGCCGGTGCCGCCGCCGAACAGGCCTGCCAGGAGGACGCGTTGTGCCACCGAGGTGTCCTGGTACTCGTCGAGGAGCACCACCCGGAACTCCTCGCGCAGAACGCGGCCCACTTCGGGGACGCGGGCGAGCGCGGCGGACAGGGCGATCTGGTCGCCGAAGTCGAGGAGGTCCCGCTCGCGCTTGGCGGCCCGGTAACGGGTCACCAGTTCGGCGAGCTCGCGGCGGGCGGCGGCTGTCTCGGGGACCTTGCGCAGGTCCGCGTTGGTGAGTTTGGCGCCCTCCAGGGCACGCAGCAGCTCGGCGTCGTACGCGCGCAGTTCCTCGGGGCGGACGAGGTGTTCGGCGAGTTCGGCGTCGAGGGTCAGGAGGTCGCTGACGAGGTCCGGGAAGGAGCGGGTGAGCGCGGGATAGGGACCGGGGGCTTCGCGCAGTACGCGCGCGGCGAGCTGGTAGCGGGTGGCGTCGGCGAGGAGACGGGCCGTCGGTTCGAGGCCGAGGCGCAGTCCGTGGTCCTTCAGGAGGCGGCCCGCGAAGGCGTGATAGGTCGAGATGACCGGTTCGCCGGGCGGGTTGTCGGGGTCGATGACGTCCGGGTCCGTGACCCCTGCCCTGACAAGTGCCTTGCGGACGCGTTCGGCGAGTTCACCGGCGGCCTTGTTGGTGAAGGTGAGGCCGAGCACCTGTTCGGGGGCGACCTGGCCGGTGCCGACGAGCCACACCACGCGTGCCGCCATCACCGTCGTCTTGCCCGACCCGGCGCCGGCCACGATCACCTGCGGGGCGGGCGGCGCGACGATGCAGGCCGTCTGCTCCGGGGTGAACGGGATACCGAGGAGCTCTTTGAGCTGCTCGGGGTCGCTGATGGTGGCTGGCACGTCAGAGAGGCTAGCGGCGGACACTGACAACGGGTGTCACTCGACCACTTGCCGGCCTTCCGGGCGGGCGCTGCACGATGCCCTGAAGGAGCAGTGGGCGCAGTGCTGGCCGGTCGTGGGAGTGAAGCGTTCGTCGAGGACCTTGCCCGCGGCGGTGGCCAGCAGGTCGCCGACCCACTCCCCCTCCGCGCCCGCGTCCGCCCCTCCCTCAAGGGGGGCCTGTGCCTGCACCTTGGGCAGCGTCTCGCCGCCGTCCCGTTTGGCGGCGCCCTGGCGCAGCTGGACGAGTTCCGCACCACCCGGTTCGGGGCGTACGCCGTCGAAGGCGTCGTCTACGGCGCCTTCGCGGACGGCGAGCTGGTAGACGGCGAGTTGGGGGTGGCGGGCCACCTCGGCGGCGGTGGGCGTCTGTTTGCCGGTCTTGAAGTCGACCACATAGGCGCGACCCTCGCCGTCGGCCTCGACGCGGTCCATGGAACCGCGGATGCGCACTTCGTAGTCGCCTGCTTCGAGGGTCACGTCGAAGTCGTGCTCGCTGGCCACGGGGGTGCGGCCGGTTCGCCTGGAGTCGACGTGCCAGGTCAGGAAGCGTTCGAGCGCCACGCGCGCGTGGGCCTTCTCCTGCTCGGACTTCCAGGGCGCGTCGAAGGCGAGCGCGTTCCACACGGAGTCGAGGCGTTCCATGAGGACGTCGAGGTCGGCGGGGGTGTGTCCGGAGGCGACCTCGTCGGCGAGGACATGCACCACGTTGCCGAAGCCCTGGGCGGCGGTCGCGGGGGCGTCGGCCTTCACCTCGCGGCCCAGGAACCACTGCAGGGCGCAGGTGTTGGCGAGTTGGTCGAGGGCGCTGCCGGAGAGCACGACGGGCTGGTCGCGGTCGCGCAGCGGGACCTTGCTCTCGGTCGGCTCGTACATGCCCCACCAGCGGTAGGGGTGGGCGGACGGCACGAGCGGGCGGCTCTCCTCGTCGGTGAGCGCGGCGAGCCGGGCCAGTCGGCGGGCGGCTGCCTCCCTGAGGGCGGCGGAGACGCGCGGGTCGACCGTGGTGGCGCGCAGTTCGGCGACGAGGGCCGCGACGGAGAGAGGGCGGCGTGGGCGGCCCGTCACGTCCTTGGGTTCCACGCCGAGTTCGGTGAGGAAGCGGGAGGGCTGGTCGCCGTCGTCGGCGGGAGCCTTCACCGCGGTGACGACCAGGCGTTCCCGCGCGCGCGTGGCGGCCACGTAGAACAGCCGCCGTTCCTCGGCGAGCAGTGCTCCTGGGGTCAGCGGCTCGGCGAGGCCGTCGCGGCCGATGCGGTCGGCTTCCAGAAGGGAGCCGCGGCGGCGCAGGTCGGGCCACAGCCCCTCCTGGACGCCGGCGACGACCACGAGGCGCCACTGCAGGCCCTTCGAGCGGTGTGCGGTCATGAGGCGTACGGCGTCGGGGCGCACGGCGCGGCGGGTGAGGGTGTCGGCGGCGATGTCCTCGGCGTCGATCTCCTCCAGGAGGTTCAGGGTGCCTCGGCCGCCGGTGCGCTCCTCCGCGCGCGCGGCGGTCGCGAACAGCGCGCACACGGCGTCGAGGTCGCGGTCGGCGTTGCGTCCGCCCGCGCCGCCGCGCCGGGCGGCCCGCTCCAGGCGTCCTGGCCAGGGTGTGCCGTTCCATAGGTCCCAGAGGGCCTCCTCGGCCGTGCCGCCGCCCGCCAGGCGTTCCCGCGCCTTTCTGAGGAGCGCGCCGAGGCGCTGGGCGCCCCGCGCGTAGGTCGGGTCGTGGGCGACCAGGCGTTCGGGTTCGGCCAGCGCACGGGCCAGGAGTTCGTCAGAGGGCGGCGGGACGGGGTTGCCCGCGGTTCGCTCCTCTTCACGCAGGGCGCGGCCGAGGCGGCGCAGATCGGCGGCGTCCATGCCGGCGAGGGGGGAGGTGAGGAGGGTCAGGGCGGTTTCGGTGCCGAGCCACGCGGCGACTTCGGTCAGGGAGATGTCGGCAACGTCGGCGTCGGTGTCATCGGACTCGCCGTCACTCGCCGTGTGGGTGCCCGTCTCCTCGCCCGCTCCGGACACCTCCGCGGTCGCCACCGCCCGGAGCGCCGTCAGGAGAGGTGCCACCGCCGGTTCGTGGCGCAGGGGCAGGTCGTCGCCGTCGATGTCCAGGGGGACGCCGGCTGCCGTGAGGGCGCGCCGGAGGGTCGGGATCGTACGGCCGCCCGCGCGCACGAGGACGGCCATCTCGCCCCAGGGAACACCGTCCTCCAGGTGGGCGCGGCGGAGGATGTCGGCGATGTTGTCCAGCTCCGTGCCGGACGTCGGGTAGGTGCAGACCTCGACGCTGCCTCCGTCGCGGAGCGGAGCGAGTCCACGGTGGGCGCGGACCTTCTCGGCCGGGAGGCGGCTCAGGGGCATGCGCTGGGTGAGGAGGCGGGTGGCGGTCAGCGGGGTCGCGGCGGAGCGGCGGGACGTCCTGAGGACCTCGACCGGGGCAGGGCGGCCGTCCGCGCGCGGGAAGGCGCGCGGGAAGTCCAGGATGCCGTTGACGTCCGCGCCGCGGAACGCGTAGATCGACTGGTCGGGGTCACCGAGGGCGACGAGTGTCCGGCCGCCTCCGGCGAGCGCTTGCAGCAGTCTGACCTGGGCCGGGTCGGTGTCCTGGTACTCGTCCACGTAGACAGCGTCGTAGCGGGCGGCGAGCTGCCCGGCGGTGTCGGGGCGGCTCGCGAGGAGCACCGCGCGGTGCACGAGTTCCGCGTAGTCGAGCACTCCCTGCATGTCGAGGACGTCGAGGTACTCGGCCAGGAAGGCGGCGGCGGCGCGCCAGTCGGGGCGGCCGATGCGCCGGGCGAAGGCGTCCAGCGCGTCCGGGCCGAGGCCCAGTTCGCGGCTGCGGGCGAGGACCGCGCGGACCTCGTCGGCGAAGCCGCGGGTGGTGAGGCAGGCGCGCAGTTCGTCCGGCCAGCGCACATGGGCGAGACCGAGCCGTTCCAGGTCGGGCTGGCCGGCGAGCAGTCCGCGTACGGCCACGTCCTGTTCGGGGCCGGAGAGCAGCCGCAGGGGTTCCACGAACAGGTCGCTGTCCTGGTGGGCGCGGACCAGGGCGTAGCAGAAGGAGTGGAAGGTGGTCGCCCGGGGAGCGTGGGCGGCTCCGATGCGCAGTGCCATCCGGTCGCGCAGTTCGACGGCCGCCTTGCGGCTGAACGTCAGCACGAGGATCCGCTCGGGGTCCCTGCCCTGGGCGATGCGGGCCGCCACGGACTCGACGAGGGTGGTGGTCTTCCCGGTGCCCGGGCCCGCGAGGACCAGCAGTGGGCCCCGCGTGTGGTCAACCACCGCGCGCTGTGCGGCGTCAAGACGAGGGGGATCCTGCCGCGGTGGCGGGGTGCGCACCAGTCGGTAAGCGCCACGGTTCCCCTGTCGCCCCTGGGGGTGCGGCAGGCGCCTGGTGGAGGAAGAGGAGCTCACGTGGTTCGCCGGTCCTGGTGGGTGTGCTGGTTGGCTGACCGCGTGGAGGACGGTGGCCGGGGGGTGAGGGGGGTGGGTGCTGCCGACGGTACGCCGACGGGCGGTTCGGAAGCAGGGCTTCCGCTTGTTCCCACCCGCCCCGAGCGTCACCCGGGCCCCTCGCCCCACGAACGTACGCCATGGCGCGGACGTGCCCGGTTTACCCCGTACGGGCCACAGGTCCCCCTGATGCCCGCCCGATGGCGGAAGCTGTCAGGTGTGACCCTCCGCCCGTTCGCCGCCGTCCCACCGCGCCCGTCTCATGTCGAGGCGCGGCAGGTGCCCTGCAGCGGCCCTGCTCGCCTCCTTCAGGGGCGTGCCCTCCGCGCGGTAGTGGTCGAGAGCCGCCAGTTCGTGGCCCGGGAGCAGGACACCGTCGGCGCGGACGACCCGCCACCACGGAACAGCCCCTCCGTAGAGGGCCATCACGCGCCCGACCTGGCGCGGTCCGCCCTCCTCCAGCCACTCGGCCACATCGCCGTACGTCATGACTCGCCCGGGCGGGATCAGCTCAGCGGCCTCCAGGGCCCGCTCGGCGTACTCCGGCAGGGTGTCCGCCGGAAGGCTCTCGTCGCTCATCCGGCCCATCCTGCCCCACCCCACCGACAATGTGACGAGGCGGCCACCCTGGGTGTCTCTCGCCCCCGAGCGGAGCTTGCGGCAGACTGTGCGCCCCCGCACCGCACCCTGATGCCCCTCCGTGTCAGTGGGGCATGCCACCATCGTGCGGGCGGTGACCGGTGATACGAGACCAAGAAGAGACCATGAAGCAGCAGGGCGTGCACCCCGAAGGGGCGGAGGACACCTCTGAGGTCTCGTCGCGCCCCGATGCGGACAGCACCGGCCACGAGAACGAGCAGACACCGGCCGGGACGACCGCCGACTGCGCGGACGACGACGCCCATGTCGAGGAGGTCGAGGGCGACGAACCGCTGCTCCCCGCGCGCGTGCACCGCCCCTCCGACCTCATGCGACTCCTGGCGGGCGTCTTCGCGATCGTCGTCCTGCTCGCGATCGCCGCTTTCGCGCACGGCACCACCTCTGGGCTCGAACAGGACATCAACAAGGGCACCGGCCAGGCACCCGACCTGCTGATCAAGATCGCGGGTCTGGCGTCGAGCATCGCGATCCTGCTGGTACCGGTCGCCTTCGCGATCGAGCGGCTGATCAAGCGGGACGGGCTGCGCATCGCCGACGGTGTCCTCGCGGCGGTCCTCGCGCACGGAGTGACCCTCGCCACCGACCTGTGGGTCGCCAAGGCCGCCCCCGGCTCCATCCAGGAGGCGCTGACCCAGCCCTCCCCCGGCGACATCCACGCCCTCACCGACCCTGTGCACGGCTACCTCGCACCCGTCATCGCGTACATGACGGCCGTCGGCATGTCCCGTCGGCCGCGCTGGCGGGCCGTGCTCTGGGTGGTGCTGCTGCTCGACGCCTTCTCGATGCTGGTCACCGGCTACACGACACCGTTCTCGATCATCCTGACGGTGCTCATCGGCTGGTCGGTGGCGTACGGGACGCTGTACGCGGTCGGCTCACCGAACGTGCGTCCTACCGGGCGCAACCTGATGGCGGGCCTGCGGCACGTCGGTTTCCGCCCGGTGAGCGCGGCCCGTGAGGAGGTGCCGGAGACGACGGACAGCGGTGACCGCGGCCGGCGCTACTTCGTCACCCTGGAGGACGGCCCCCCGCTGGACGTCACCGTGGTCGACCGCGAGCAACAGGCGCAGCACTTCTTCTACCGCATGTGGCGCAACATCACCTTGCGCGGCCTGGCCACCCGCAGCAGCCTCCAGTCGCTGCGCCAGGCACTGGAGCAGGAGGCTCTTCTCGCGTACGCGGCGATCGCCGCCGGGGCGAACGCGCCCAAGCTGATCGCGACCTCGGAGCTCGGCCCGGACGCCGTGATGCTCGTCTACGAGCACACCGGGGGTCACACGCTCGATTCCCTGGACGACGAGGACATCACCGACGAGCTGCTGCGCAACACCTGGCACCAGGTGAAGGCCCTGCAGTCGCGGCGCATCGCGCATCGCAGGCTCGTCGGCGAGGCGATTCTGGTGGATCGTTCCGGCAAGGTGATCCTCACCGACCTCCGGGTCGGCGAGATCGCGGCCGGTGACCTGTTGCTGCGCATGGACATCGCCCAGCTGGTGTCGACCCTGGGCCTGCGTGTGGGCGCCGAACGCGCGGTGGCGTCCGCGGTCGGCGTACTCGGCCCGGACGCGGTGGCGGACTGTCTGCCGATGCTCCAGCCCATCGCCCTGTCGCGCTCCACGCGCGCGACGCTGCGCAAACTCGCCCGCGAGCGTGCCCAGCGTCAGCGCGAGGCGGTTCTGGAGGCGTCCCAGCAGGCCAAGCAGGACCGGCTGGAGGCAGCCCACCACACGGACACCGGGCCCGTCGTGCTGGAAAAGCCCGACAAGAAGGCAGTACGCGCGGAGAAGCAGGCCGAGAAGCGGGCCATCGACGAGGCGCTGGAGGGGGCCCGCGAGGAAGACCTGCTCACCCAGATCCGCCACCAGGTGCTGCTGATCAGACCGCAGGCACCGGTCGAACCGGCCCGGCTGGAACGGGTGAGACCACGCACCCTGATCAGTTTCATCGCGGGCGCGTTCGGCGCGTACTTCCTGCTCTCCCAGCTCACCCACATCGAGTTCGGCACTCTGATCGACAACGCCGAGTGGGGCTGGGTCATCGCGGCCGTCCTGTTCTCGGCGCTGAGCTACTTCGCCGCGGCGATGAGCCTGCTCGGGTTCGTCCCGGAGCGGGTGCCGTTCATGCGGACCGTGGCGGCGCAGGTCGCCGGATCGTTCGTCAAGATCGTGGCGCCCGCGGCGGTGGGCGGTGTCGCCCTCAACACACGTTTCCTGCAGCGCGCGGGTGTGCGGCCCGGGCTCGCGGTGGCCAGTGTCGGCGCGTCGCAGTTGTTCGGGCTCGGCTGCCACATCCTGATGCTGCTGTCGTTCGGCTATCTGACGGGCACCGAGAAGACGCCGTCCCTGTCGCCGTCCCGGACGGTCATCGCGGGCCTGCTGACGGTCGCGGTGCTCGTCCTCGTGGTGACCTCGGTGCCGTTCCTGCGGAAGTTCGTCGTCACGCGCGTGAGGTCGCTGTTCGCCGGTGTTGTACCGCGCATGCTGGACGTTCTCCAGCGGCCCCAGAAGCTGGTCACGGGCATCGGCGGCATGCTGCTGCTGACCGCGTGCTTCGTGATGTGCCTGGACGCGTCGATCCGCGCGTTCGGCGACGAGTCGACCTCGCTCAGCCTCGCCAGCGTGGCCGTCGTCTTCCTCGCCGGCAACGCGCTGGGCTCGGCGGCGCCCACCCCCGGTGGTGTGGGCGCGGTCGAGGCGACCCTGACGGTCGGTCTGATCGCCGTCGGCCTCCCCAAGGAGGTCGCCGCCCCGGCCGTGCTGCTCTACCGGCTGCTGACCCTCTGGATCCCGGTGCTCCCGGGCTGGCTGTTCTTCAATCACCTGACCCGGAAGGGCTCCCTGTAGAGAACCCGCCTCGGGCCGGTTCCTCTCCGCTTCCTCTCCGCGCGGACGCGGTACCTCGTACGGCTCGCCGCCCCGAGCGCCCACCCGGGTACGACCGCAGGATGGGGGCATGCCCCACCCCTTCCGGCCGCGTGCCGCTGCCCTGACGGTCACCGCCCTGCTGCTGTCGTGCCTGATGGCGGGGTGCAGTGACGATTCCGGCTCCGCGGACGAGGGGCTGTCGGTGCAGAAGCTGAGTTGGCGGGACTGTCCGGCGCCGTCCGAGTCGGAGGGAGGCGGTGAGGCGCCGTCGCCGCTGCCGGGGGGCGACGACTGGCAGTGCGCCACCATGAAGGCACCGCTGGACTGGGCCGAGCCCAAAGGCGACACGATCGGGATCGCGCTGATCCGGGCCAGGGCGAGCGGCGGCGCGAGCAGGCGCATCGGGTCCCTCATCTTCAACTTCGGCGGGCCCGGTGGCTCGGGAGTCGGCGCGCTCCCCTCGTTCGGCACGGACTACGCGACCCTGCGCACGCGCTACGACCTGGTGAGTTTCGACCCTCGCGGGGTCGGCCGCAGCGCCGGCGTGCGATGCGAGGACAGCGAGCAGCTCGACGTCTACTTCCAGCAGGACGCGACACCCGACAACGCCGCCGAACGCGCTGAGCTGCTGGACAGCACCCGGAAGTTCAACGCGGCCTGCGAGAAGAACTCCAAAAGGGTGATCCCGCATGTCCGCACCACCGAAGCGGCCCGCGACATGGATCTGATGCGCCAGGTGCTCGGCGACGACAGGCTGCACTACTTCGGTATCTCCTACGGCACCGAACTCGGCGGCGTATACGCACATCTGTTCCCCAAAAGGGTGGGTCGAGCCGTCTTCGACGCGGTCGTCGACCCGACCCAGACACCTGAACAGGGCTCGCTCGGGCAGGCCAAGGGCTTCCAGCTCGCGCTCGGCAACTTCGCCGAGGACTGCACCTCCAAGACCGATGACTGTCCGGTCGGCGACACCGCACAGGACGTCGAGGACCGGATCGCGAAGCTGCTCGAGGATCTCGACGCCGAGCCGATCCCAGGCGTCTTCCCGCGCGAGCTGACCCAGAGCGCGGCGGCCAACGGCATCGCGCAGGCGCTGTACTCCCAGGACTTCTGGCCCTACCTCACCGACGGCCTCGCGCAGGCTTACGAGGGTGACGGCACAGTTCTGATGCTGCTCTCCGACTCGATGAACGGGCGCAGCCGGAACGGCGAGTACAGCAACATCACCGCGGCGAACATCGCCATCAACTGCTCGGACGCGAGGCCGCGTTACACCGTCGCGGACGTCGAGGCGAGACTGCCGGGGTTCCGCGCCGCCTCGCCCCTGTTCGGCGACTTCATGGCCTGGTCCATGGTCAGTTGCACCGACTGGGCGGTACGGGGCGCCGCCGACCACCCCGACGTCAGCGCGACGGGGTCCGCGCCGATCCTCGTCATCGGCAACACCGGCGACCCGGCCACGCCGTACGAGGGCGCTCGGAAAATGGTCAGGGCGCTGGGTGCGGGCGTGGGTGTCGGACTGACCTACAAGGGACAGGGGCACGGCGCGTACAACAGCGGAAACCGATGCGTACTCAAGGCAGTCAACGGCTATCTGCTGGACGGGAAGGTACCGGCGACCGGGACTACCTGCTCCTAGAAAAGCGCAGGTCAGACGGTTATCCACAGGCCGATACGGGCTCGTCGTGATCCGCCTACTATGGCCGGACCGCCATCCGCCGATCCGAGCGGGGGCTCGCAGGGGGGAAGTACACATGCCTCGTTTCGTACGCTGGACGGCCGCTGCCGCCGCCGCACTGCTGGTGGCCGGCTGCAGCAGCGGCGCATCCGACAGCGATGACGGCAAAGGGTCCGGCGCCGCCGCACCACCGTCAGCCACGTCCTCGTCGCGGGCCTCGCCCGGGCTGCCGGCCTCGCTGACCTCACAGAAGCCCGACTGGGGCCGCTGCGAAGGCACGCAGGACTCCCCCACACCGGGCAGCGACTGGCAGTGCGCGACACTCAAGGTGCCGCTGGACTACGCGAAGCCGGGCGGCGAGACCATCGGCCTGGCACTCATCCGCGCCAAGGCCACCGGAGGCAGCCGTATCGGGTCCCTCCTGTTCAACTTCGGCGGACCCGGCCAGTCGGGCATCTCCGTGATGCCCTCGTACGCCGGCACGGTCTCCGAACTCCGCAAGCGCTACGACCTGGTGAGCTGGGACCCGCGCGGGGTCGGGGCCAGCGAAGGTGTGCGCTGCCGCAGCGACAAGGAGATCCAGGCCGCCGAGACGGTGGACCCGTCGCCGGACGACGCCGCCGAGGAGAAGGCGTACTTCCAGGACGCGGCCGACTTCGGCAAGGGCTGCGCGAAAGCCGCAGGAAACCTCGTCGCCCATGTCTCGACGACCGACTCAGCCCGCGACATGGACCTGATGCGGCAGGTCCTCGGCGATACGAAGACGCACTACTTCGGCATCTCGTACGGCACCGAACTCGGCGGTGTGTACGCCCACTTGTTCCCGAAGAACGTGGGTCGGCTCATCCTCGACGCCGTCGTCGACCCGAGCGCCGACATGGTGGGACACGCGAAGAACCAGGCCCGGGGCTTCCAGCGCGCCCTCGACGACTACCTGAAGTCGACGGGCCAGAACCCGGAGGAGGGTTCGCGGAAGATCTCCGCCCTGCTGAAGCGGATCGACGCAGAGCCGCTGCCCACGTCCTCCGGCCGGAAGCTGACCCAGGGCCTGGCGGTCACCGGAGTTCTCGTACCGCTCTACAGCAAGCAGAGCTGGCCGGCACTGACCAGCGCCCTGGAAACTGCCGAGCAGGGCGACGGATCGGACCTGCTGGCTCTCTCCGACGGCTACAACGACCGTGACGCGTCAGGCCACTACGGCACGACGACGCATGCCCAACGGGTCATATCGTGCTTGGACGACAAGCAGCGGCCGACCGCGGCGCAGACCAGGAAGCTGCTGCCCGAATTCCGGAAGATCTCGCCCGTGTTCGGGGAGTTCATGGGCTGGGACACGGCCGGCTGGTGCCACGACTGGCCGGTGGCCGGTCAGTACGACACACCGGAGGTCGGCGCGCCCGGCGCGGCACCCGTCCTGGTGGTCGGCAACACCGGGGACCCGGCGACTCCGTACGAGGGCACGCGCAAGATGGCGGACGAGCTGGGCAAGGGCGTCGGCGTGGTGCTGACGTGGCGGGGCGAGGGGCACGGGGCGTACGGCAGTGGGAGCGGCTGTGTCGACTCCACGGTGAACGCGTATCTGCTGGACGGGACGGTGCCGAAGGACGGCAAGGTCTGTTCATGACGGCGGC
>NZ_AEJB01000657.1 GCF_000331005.1 Streptomyces turgidiscabies Car8 | reverse complement strand
ACCGTCAGCAGGACCTGATGGCGGCGCACGCTGGTCGTGACGACGCTCTCCAGCTCACCCTCGGCGCCCGCCCGGCCCAGCCGTTCGGCGACGAGGGCGGCGAACTCGGAGCTCTCCGAACCGTCCCCGGCCTCGGTGGTGTCCCCCGCCACTCCGTAGGTGAGGCCGGTGACGGCGTCGACGAGGGCGACACCGGTGACGCCGGGGGAGTCGAGGAACCGGGCCAGTGAAGCCTCAACTGCCGTCGACATTTCGCCATTCCCCCTTCACGTACGACCGCTGCGCAGTACTTTGAGCGACAACTTTCGTAACGCACGCCAAAGTTGATGTTTTGTGACCCGCAAGTCGCTTGAGTTCGATCGTAGTTGCACGGACAGCGACCGGTCAGCGTCACTGAGGAATTGGGGCAGCAGAATGAACATCGAGACAGCGCTCAAGGAAGCCATGACCGTGGACGGGGCGCTCGGAGTGGCGCTCGTCGACTACGACAGCGGTATGTCCCTCGGTACCCTCGGCGGCGGCCCGGGCCTCGACCTGGAGCTCGCGGCGGCGGGAAACACCGAGGTCGTACGGGCGAAGATGCGCACGCTGGCCTCGCTGGACATGGATGACAGCATCGAGGACATCCTGATCACGCTGGGCAGGCAGTACCACCTGATCCGCCCGCTGGCCAGCAGCAAGGGCGCGCTCTTCCTGTACGTCGCGCTCGACCGGTCGCGCAGCAACCTGGCGCTGGCCCGGCACAGCCTGAAGCGGATCGAGAACGGCCTGGACATCTGAGGTCCCGGCCCCGAACCGGCGGAGAAACGGCGATCGGCCCCGCTCTCGCGGGGCCGACGACGTCTGGCGGTGTCCGGCGGTGTCAGCTCTCGGCAGCCACGTCGTGGTCGGGCACGGCCTGCCCGGAGCGGATCATGTCGAGCCGCCCCATGACCTTCGCGCGCAGGTCGGTCGGCACGTCGTCCTGACCGCAGCAGCGCTTGACGAGTTTCTTCACCGCCTGTTCGAGACCGTACTTCTCCAGGCACGGAGAGCACTCGTCGAAGTGGACCTCGAACTTGGTGCAGTCCGAGTCCGGCATCTCCCGGTCGAGGAACTCGTAGAGATGATCGAGTACTTCACTGCAGTCCGTCTCGTGCGGCTCTCCGCAGCTCATGAGCCCGAACCTTTCGCTTCGTTCGACTCTCCGGCACCGGCCGGGACGAGGCCACGGTCACGGGCGTAGTCCTCCAGCATGCCGCGCAGCTGACGACGGCCGCGGTGCAGCCGGGACATCACCGTACCGATGGGTGTCCCCATGATGTCCGCGATCTCCTTGTACGCAAAGCCCTCTACGTCCGCGAGATAGACCGCGATCCGGAATTCCTCCGGGATGGCCTGCAGCGCTTCCTTGACGTCCGAGTCGGGCAGGTGGTCGAGCGCCTGCGCCTCGGCGGAACGCAGACCGGTCGACATGTGCGACTCGGCACGCGCGAGCTGCCAGTCCTCGATCTCCTCGGCAGCGCTGCGCTGGGGCTCGCGCTGCTTCTTGCGGTACGAGTTGATGAACGTGTTCGTGAGAATCCGGTACAGCCACGCCTTGAGGTTGGTGCCCTCACGGAACTGGTGGAAGGACGCGTACGCCTTGGCGTACGTCTCCTGCACCAGGTCCTCGGCGTCGGCCGGATTGCGTGTCATGCGCAGCGCGGCCGAGTACATCTGGTCGAGGAATTCGAGCGCGTCCCGTTCGAAGCGCGCACTGCGCTCGGCGGTCGACTCACTCCTGCCCGGACCCTCGGGCTGCTCCGCCTGGCCGTGTTCGGTCCCTGCGTCGGTCCCAGTGACCGGACCCACCTCCTCCAACGACGTGGCGGGACCGAAACCGATCCCACTCGAATCGGAGGATAGACGAACATCGTGTCCGCCCGCCGCCCGAATAGGGGCGGTCTTCGACGCGTGCAGCACCGTCCAGTCCAGGTCAGCGCTGCTGCGGCGATTCGGGCAGATGGTCGAACCCATGCGGCGGACTTCCTCTCGTACGAACGGTCACCCCACGTTCGTGGTGTCTGATCCGCACAACAGTGGCCCGCCGCCCGGCATTCCCGGCCCTCACCCGAGCGACGGCCGGAGTGACGCGATCCACTCCACGACCCGGCCCGTGATCAC
Organism: Streptomyces turgidiscabies Car8; assembly: GCF_000331005.1. Taxonomy (GTDB): domain Bacteria; phylum Actinomycetota; class Actinomycetes; order Streptomycetales; family Streptomycetaceae; genus Streptomyces; species Streptomyces turgidiscabies. The sequence goes on along the minus strand of NZ_AEJB01000657.1, from coordinate 7,595 downwards.
CGCCGCCACGTCCTCCGGCCCGACGGGTGCCCGTTTCGGCACGGCGAAACCATGATCGCCGTACGGCACCTCCACCAACTCGTACTCCCCCGGCGGGAACTCGGCCGGTTTCCCGAACGGATCGTTGCCGCCCTGGACGACGAGGGCGGGCACCCCGGCCCCGAGCAGTTCGGCGGCCCGCGACTTCTCGGGCCTGCCCGGCGGGTGCAGCGGGAAGGAGAGCGCGAGCACGGCCACCGCGCCCAGTTCCCCGGCCGTACGGCAGGCCACGCGGGCTCCGGCGCTCCGCCCGCCCGCGATCACCGGCAGCCCGGGCTTCGCGAGCGCGGGCCAGATTCCCCGCCACCCCGCGTCCAGGGTCTTCGGCGCGGGTGCCAGCTTCTTTCCGGCCACCCGCCAGGGCTGCTCGACGAGCGCCACGGTGACATCGTGCGCGGGCAGCTCCCCGGCGAGCGCCTGGAGGTCCCGGGCCTCGATGCCCCCGCCGGCGCCGTGACTGACGGCCAGGACGAGCCGGGGCCGAGCGGCGCGACGCCAGGTGACGCGGGCGGTGCCCACGTCGGTCTCGACGGTTTCGACGGACTCGACGACCTTGGTGGTGTTCTCGGTGCTCACGTCAGAAGAGTGTGCCCTCCTCGGGCCCCTCCAGCTCGGTCAGCAGCTCCGGTCCGTTGTTGCGGACGTTGCTGACGGCCGTGGAGACGGGGTAGGCGCGCAGCAGCCCGGCGGGCGGCGGCGTGAGCAGTCCGCGCAGTTCGTCCACCTCCGTACGGGCCGGATCGAGCCAGGCGTCCCAGTGGTCCGGGGTGAGCATCAGCGGCATCCGGGGATGGATGTCGGCCAGAGCACGCGGGCCCTCGGCGGTGGCCGCGGCGAGCGGGGAGGTCTCGGCCTCGGTGGTGATGACCGAGCAGGTCACCCACCAGGCCAGCGGGTGCTCGTCGGGCAGGGTCCGGTCCCGCCAGAACTCGTACAGGCCCGCCATCGCGAAGACCGACCCGTCGGCGGGCGTCACGAAGTACGGCTGCTTGCGCGGTCGCTTCTTCTTGCCCTCGACCTCCAGCTCGCGCTCACCGGCCGCGGTGACCCACTCGTAGTAGCCGTCGGCGGGCAGGATGCAGCGCCGGGTGGTGAAGGCACGACGGTACGAGGGCTTCTCGTGGACGGTCTCCGCGCGCGCGTTGATCATGCGGGCGCCACCTTCGGGCGTCTTGGCCCAGGACGGGACGAGCCCCCACTTGAGCTTCCGCAGCTGCCGCACCGGTTTCGGGTCCTCGGCGTCCTTGAGGGGACGGTCGAGGACCGCGTAAACCTCTTTGGTCGGTGCCACGTTGTAGTCGGGGGCGAGTGTCTCCTCGGGCTCCCAGTGCTCGACCTCGAACACTCCCGCGAGATCCTCGGGCGCCCGACTCGCCGCATACCGTCCGCACATCTTGAACCACCCCTCCGACCTGGCGACCCAGTCTCGCAGGTCGTTCCCGCCAGTTTGCCGCCTCCGGGGGCCCGCTCGTACCGCGGTGGCGACCTCTGTCGTCCCCGCAGCCGGAACGAAAGAGCCCGGACATCGGATCACCCCGGATCACTCCGAGGCTCTCGGACCATGACCTGCGCGTTCGCCTCAGGAACGATCGCCGCCACCCCGGCGTCACAGCTATCGGCCGTACGTACGTGCCACACTGCCTGATTCGACGCGACGCTAGGGAGCCTCCGCAGACCATGACCAGCACCGCATCCACCTCGCTGGCCGGCCTCTGGGACGAGATATTCGGCAGCCAGCCCGACCCCGACCTGTGGGTGGTGATCGCGACGATGGTGGCCGCGCTCGCCGTGATCGTCCCGCATCCCCTGTGGCGCCTCTCGCGCAACGCGATCACCATCGCGCACGAGGGCGGCCACGGTCTGGTCGCGCTGCTGACCGGCCGCACCCTCACCGGCATCAGGCTGCACTCCGACACCAGCGGCCTCACGGTCAGCCGGGGCAAGCCGCACGGCCTCGGCATGATCCTCACGGCCGCCTTCGGCTACACCGCTCCCCCGCTGCTCGGCCTCGGCGGCGCCGCCCTCCTCGCCGCCGGCCACATCACGGCCCTCCTGTGGCTGGCCACGGTTCTGCTGGTGGCGATGCTGGTGATGATCCGCAACGCGTACGGCGCCCTCACGGTGTTCGTCACCGGCGGCACCTTCGTGGTCGTGTCCTGGCTCGCCGGCCCCCAGATCCAGGCGGCGTTCGCCTACGCGGTCGTGTGGTTCCTGCTCCTGGGCGGGGTCCGTCCGGCCTTCGAACTCCAGGCCAAGCGCAGAAGGGGCGGAGCGGGCGACTCGGACGCGGACCAACTGTCCCGCCTGACACACGTACCGGCGGGCCTGTGGCTCTTCCTGTTCCACGCGGTGAGCCTGTGCTCACTGATAGGCGGCGGCAGGTGGCTGCTGGACGTGTGAGCCGGGGCCTGGAGGGATGACGCGCCCCGCAGGGGCAGCGTCTTCAGGGGCGCGGGGCTGTGTCTCTTTGCGGCTCCGCCGCGGGGCGCGACCAGCCACAACGCACCCGCACCCGAACCACCACCGACTACTAAAGTGACCCTATGGCCCCGAACCCCGCAGACACCGCCCTCTGGCCCGCCCCGCACGCGACCGGAGCCGTCGACGCGACGGTCCACGTGCCCGGCTCCAAGTCCGTCACCAACCGCGCCCTCATCCTCGCCGCCCTCGCCTCGGAGCCCGGCTGGCTGCGCCGCCCCCTCCGTTCCCGCGACACCCTCCTGATGGCGGGCGCCCTGCGCACGATGGGTGTCGGCATCGAGGAGACGGTGTCGTCGAGTTCCTCCGTCGCGGGAGGCCCGGAAGTCCCCGGCGGCTCCGGCGAGGCCTGGCGCGTGATCCCCTCCGGTCTGCACGGCCCCGCCACCGTCGACGTCGGCAACGCCGGCACGGTGATGCGCTTCCTGCCCCCGGTCGCCTCCCTCGCGGACGGCCCCATCCGCTTCGACGGCGACCCGCGTTCGTACGAGCGTCCGCTGCACGGCGTGATCGACGGCCTGCGCGCCCTCGGCGCCCGCATCGACGACGACGGCCGCGGCGCGCTCCCGCTGACGGTGCACGGCAGCGGCGCCCTCGACGGCGGCCCGGTGTCGATCGACGCGTCCTCGTCCTCCCAGTTCGTGAGCGCCCTGCTGCTCTCCGCCCCGCGCTTCAACCAGGGCGTGGAGGTCCGCCACACCGGCGCGACCCTGCCCTCGCTCCCCCACATCCGGATGACCGTCGACATGCTGCGCGCGGTCGGCGCCCAGGTGGACACCCCCGAGTCGGGCGGCGAGCCGAACGTCTGGCGGGTCACTCCGGGCGCCCTGCTCGGCCGGGATCTGACCATCGAGCCGGACCTCTCCAACGCCCAGCCGTTCCTGGCGGCGGCCCTGGTGACCGGCGGCAGGGTCACGATCCCCGACTGGCCGGCCCGCACCACCCAGCCCGGCGACCGGCTCCGCGAGATCTTCACGGAGATGGGCGGTTCCTGCGAACTCACCGAGTACGGGCTGGAGTTCACGGGCTCCGGGTCGATCCACGGCATCGACGTGGACCTGAGCGAGGTCGGCGAGCTGACCCCGGGCATCGCGGCGGTCGCGGCCCTCGCGGACTCCCCGTCCACCCTCACCGGGGTGGCCCATCTGCGCCTCCACGAGACGGACCGCCTGGCGGCCCTGACCAAGGAGATCAACGAACTCGGCGGCGACGTGACCGAGACGGCCGACGGCCTGCACATCCGCCCGCGCACCCTGCACGGCGGCACCTTCCACACGTACGAGGACCACCGAATGGCGACGGCCGGCGCGATCATCGGTCTGGCGGTGGAGGGCGTACGGATCGAGAACGTGGCGACGACGGCGAAGACCCTCCCGGACTTCCCCGATCTGTGGGCCGGAATGCTCGGGAACTGACGGGCGGACCGGAATCATGCGCCGCTACGGCAAGAACACCGACGAGGACGACATCCGCTCCCGCCCGAACCGCAAGGGCAACCGACCCCGTACGAACATCCGCCCGAAGCACGAGGACGCGGCCGACGGCATGGTCCTCACCGTCGACCGGGGCCGGCTGACCGTCCTGGTCAACGACCGGATCGTCATGGCGATGAAGGCCCGTGAGCTGGGCCGCAAGGCCGCGGTGGTCGGCGACCGCGTGGCCGTCATCGGTGACCTCTCCGGCAAGAAGGACACCCTCGCCCGTATCGTCCGCATCGGGGAGCGCACCTCACTCCTGCGCCGCACGGCGGACGACGACGACCCCTACGAGCGGGTGGTCGTGGCCAACGCCGACCAGCTGGCCATCGTCACCGCCCTGGCCGACCCGGAACCCCGCCCCCGTCTGATCGACCGCTGCCTGGTGGCGGCGTACGCCGGCGGCCTGACCCCGCTCCTGGTCCTGACCAAGTCGGACCTGTCCCCGCCCGACAAGCTCCTGGAGCTGTACGGCGCCCTGGACATCCCGTACGTCGTCACGAGCCGCCCGGAGCTGGAGAGCGGGGCCGCCGTGGCCCGGGTACGCGAGCAACTGGACGGCAAGATCACGGCGTTCGTCGGCCACTCGGGCGTCGGCAAGACGACCCTGGTCAACGCCCTGGTGCCGCACGACCAGCGGCGCTCGACAGGACACGTCAACGCGGTGACCGGCCGGGGCCGGCACACCACCACCTCCGCCCTCGCCCTGCCCCTCTCGGGCGACGCGGGCTGGGTGGTCGACACCCCGGGCGTACGTTCGTTCGGGCTGCACCATGTCGACCCGTCCCTCGTGATCCACGCCTTCCCCGACCTGGAACCGGGTACGGAGGGCTGCCCGCGCGCGTGCAGTCACGACGAGCCCGACTGTGCGCTGGACGAGTGGGTGGAGAAGGGGCACGCCGACCCGGCGCGGCTCTACTCCCTGCGGCGGCTGCTGTCGACGAGGGAGCGGACAGAGGGCGACTGACCTCCGCGTTGTTTGGCCGCCGCGAGAGTCGGTAAGTGCATAATCGCACCCAGCCGGATCCGAGCGTGACGAAGCGGTCGACGTGGTACACGGGAGGACAAGACATGGCGTGGCTGCTGGTCGTTGTGGCGGGACTCCTGGAAACCGGCTTCGCCGTCTGCCTGAAGCTGTCCCACGGCTTCACCCGTCTGTGGCCGACGGTCGCGTTCTGCGTCTTCGCCCTCGGCAGCTTCGGCCTGCTGACGCTCTCCCTGAAGAAGCTCGACGTGGGCCCGGCGTACGCGGTGTGGACCGGCATCGGCGCGGCCGGCACCACGATCTACGGGATGGTCTTCCTGGACGACCTGGTGTCCGTCCTGAAGATCGTCTCGATCAGTCTGGTGATCATCGGCGTGATCGGCCTGCAACTGTCGGGCTCGTCCCACTAGCCGCACCGGGCGGCAGGCTCCACCCCTCAGTTCCACACAGCGGCGCCCGAGGGCTGTAACACGCTCCGTACGAGGTCGGCGACACCACCCTCCCCCGGGGGCGCGGCGACGCAGGACAGGGCGAGCCTGACGGCCAGTTCGCAGGTACGGGACATCTCGGCGACGTCCGACTTGGCCGTGCCGGCGCCGGACAGCACGCTCACGGCACGGTCCCGGACGAGCGCCACGAAGTCACCGGGCGACGGCAGCGGCCCATCGGCCCGCCGCTGCGCGGGCACCACGGCGGCGGACGGCACGGCGGACAGGGTCGGCGAGGGCAGCCGTTCGCTCCAGCAGCCGGTCAGCAGGGCCCGCACCAGAACGCTGTCGCGGGCGGCCGACGCGGTCCACTCGGCGGCCGCGGTGAGCCGCTCCCGCGCTCCGGCACCCGGGTCGGCGGGCCCGGTCAGCGCCCGCTCGACGCCCGCGAGATAGCCGTCGGCCTCTCTGCGGACCAGGGCCCGGGCGAGCCCCTCCTTGCTGCCGAACTCGTTGTACAGCGTCTGCCGGGACACTCCGGCCGCCGCCGCGACGTCGACCATGCGCACCGTGGACCACGGACGACGTGCGAGCGCCGTGTATGCGGCGTCCAGCAAGGAATCCCGCGCTGCAGGCATCATCCGCCTCCCAGGGCCGAGCGGCTCTGGGCCCAGGTTTGACGCGCACGGAGTCACTGTCAAGGGTTCACGACAGCGCCGGGGGGCGCGTATCGACATTCGCACCCCCAGGGCCGGGGGCATCGGCAGCACCGGTCAACCAAGGGCAATCGCACCCGCTGCCCCCTGTAGCCCTGCGACAGCCTCGAAAGATACGGTTCGCCTATGCCCGACTATCTCGATGACCTGCGCCTTGCCCACGTCCTCGCGGACGCTGCCGACGCCACGACAATGGGCCGGTTCAAGGCACTCGACCTCAAGGTCGAGACGAAGCCGGACATGACGCCGGTCAGCGAGGCGGACAAGTCGACCGAGGAACTGATCCGGGGCCAGTTGCAGCGCGCCCGCCCACGCGACGCGATCCTCGGTGAGGAGTACGGCGTCGAGGGCACCGGCCCGCGCCGCTGGGTGATCGACCCGATCGACGGCACCAAGAACTACGTCCGCGGGGTGCCCGTCTGGGCCACGCTGATCTCCCTGATGGAGGCGGGCGAGGGCGGCTTCCAGCCGGTGGTCGGCCTGGTCTCCGCCCCCGCTCTCGGCCGCCGCTGGTGGGCGGCGAAGGGCCACGGCGCCTTCACCGGCCGCAGTCTCTCCTCGTCGTCCCGGCTGCGCGTCTCGAACGTCTCGAAGATGACGGACGCGTCGTTCGCGTACTCGTCACTCACCGGCTGGGAGGACCGCGGTGCGCTGGGCGGCTTCCTCGACCTCACCCGCGAGGTGTGGCGCACGCGCGCGTACGGCGACTTCTGGCCGTACATGATGGTCGCCGAGGGCTCGATCGACATCTGCGCCGAGCCGGAACTCTCCCTGTGGGACATGGCGGCCAACGCGATCATCGTCACGGAGGCCGGCGGCACCTTCACCGGCCTCGACGGCCGTCCAGGCCCCCACAGCGGAGACGCGGCGGCATCCAACGGCCACCTGCACGACGAGATGCTGGGCTACCTGAATCAGCGCTACTGATCCTGCCCACGCCCCCTTGTTGACCGTCGCTTTACCTGCCACTCTGAAGTTCCCCCCACTTGTGAACTTGTGAAACACTGAACAAGGCAAGCGAAACAGGGGCGGGAACTCTCTAGGAGGTGGCTCCACCCCATGCTCGTACGCGACGCCATGAGCTCCGTGGTCCTCACCATCGGCCCCGATCACACACTCCGCCAGGCAGCCACACTGATGGCCGCGCGGCGGGTCGGTGCGGCGGTGGTCCTCGACCCGGACGCCGGCGGGATCGGCATCCTGACCGAACGCGACATCCTCAACTCCGTAGGCCTCGGCCAGAGCCCCGACACGGAACGCACCCACGCCCACACCACCGACGACGTCGTCTTCGCCGCCCCCTCCTGGACCCTGGAGGACGCCGCGCACGCGATGGCCCACGGCGGCTTCCGCCATCTCATCGTCCTGGACGGCGGCGAGCCCGTGGGCATCGTCTCGGTCCGCGACATCATCCGCTGCTGGGCCCCGGTCCGACTCTCCGCGCGCCAGCACGCGACCGCCTGACCGGGAAAAC
>NZ_AEJB01000656.1 GCF_000331005.1 Streptomyces turgidiscabies Car8 | reverse complement strand
TTGTCCTTCCCGTGCCCGTGTTTCGCGTCACCCCCGGATCCGCCGGCCCACCCGGAACCGCCGCCGCCGGTCACCGCCGATCCCCCGTCGGGCGCCTTCGCGCCCTTCTGGCCCGCGCTGTGGGAGGGCTTGACCTGGCCGGCGTCGCCGTCGCCCACGCTCATGCAGCCGGCGGCGGCGACGACGGCCACGACCGTGGCGGCCAGTCGGACAGGTACATGCAAGGGGCGCACGAGCAGCCACCTCCGGTGGGGAGTCGAGGAGTCAAGGTGCTCAACTCCCGTCGCCCACAAGAAGACACGCGCCCCTCGGGGGCCTCCGCACGCCCGGCCCGGTGACAGCCGCGGCCCCGTGGCCCCCGCCGCCCCCTGGCCGGTCAGCCGTAGCCGAGCGCGTGCAGCCGCTCGTCGTCGATCCCGAAATGGTGAGCGATCTCATGTACGACCGTCACCTCGGTCTCCGCGATCACGTCGTCCCGCGTCTCGCACATCCGCAGGGTCGGACCCCGGTAGATCGTGATCCGGTCGGGCAGCACCCCCGCGTACCACTCCCCGCGGTCGGTGAGCGGCGTCCCCTCGTACAGCCCGAGCAGCTCGGGATCGTCCGTCGGCGGCTCGTCCTCGACGAACACCGCCACGTTGTCCATCAGCCTCGTCAGCTCCGGCGGAATCCGGTCGAGGGACTCGGCGACCAGTTCCTCGAACTCCTCGCGCGTCATCTCCAGCACACGCCCATTGTCCGGTACGGGCCGCCCGTACGGGACTCACGGACCCGCGCTCTGCGGAAAGCAGCGCTCTGTGTCACCCCGCATAGCCGCGTCCGGCATTGGGCATACGGGACCAATGGCACGCGTACCCGCCAACACCCCGCGCCCCGAAAGCACCGGCACCACCACCGGCCGCCTCGGCCGCCCCCTGACCGCGCTCACCGGCCCCTACCGCGCCCGTCGCGCGCACCCGGCCGCCGAGCTGGTCAGTCCGCCGCACCCCTGGACCCGTGCTCTGGGCCTGGTCGCGGTGGTCCTTCTGGGTGCTTGGCTGGGGCTGCTGATCGTCGGCAACGTACGCGCACCGGTCGGCCCGATGAACACGACGATGACTCTGCGTCCGTCCCTCACCGGCGGCACGAAGATCAACGTCTCCCCGCTGGGCGCCCTGGAGCTGAACAGCCACACCGCGCCGGTCCGCCTCGACGTGAACGTCGACCAGCTCGACCCGGTCCGCGCCCAGGCCCTCGTAGACCACCCCGAACGCCTGTCCGGACTCCAGGACGAGGTCGCCGAGGACGTCGGGCACGGCACCCTCGACCTGGCCGTCCGCTCCTGCGTGGCCGTCGTGTCCGGGGCCACCGCCCTCGGCCTCGCGGTCTACCGCCGCCCCCGCCGCGCCCTGGCGGCCGGCGGCCTCGCCCTCACCCTCCTGATGGCGTCGGGGGCGACGGCGTACGCGACCTGGAACCCCAAGTCGGTCCTGGAACCGAAGTTCTCCGGGCTGCTGTCGTCGGCCCCCTCCCTGGTCGGCAACGCGCGCAGCATCGTCACCGAGTTCGACGTCTACCAGAAGGAGTTGGCGCGCCTGGTGACCAACGTGACGAAGCTCTACGACGTCACGTCCACGCTCCCGACCTACCAGCCCGACCCGGCCACGATCCGTGTCCTGCACGTCTCGGACATCCATCTCAACCCGGCGAGCTGGAAGATCATCGCGTCGCTGGTGGAGCAGTACGACATCGACGTCATCGTCGACACCGGCGACACCATGGATCACGGCACGGCCGCCGAGAACGGCTTCCTGGACCCGATCAAGGACCTGGGCGCCCCGTACGTATGGGTGCGCGGCAACCATGACTCGCGGCTCACCCAGCGCTATCTGCAGCGCATGAAGAACGTGCGCGTCCTGGACGACGGCCGCGCGGTCACCGTCGCGGGGGTGCGCTTCGCGGGCATCGGCGATCCCCAGTTCACGCCGGACCGCTCGGCGGGCGAGCAGGACGGCAGCCGGGCCCAGGAGCTGGCGGGCGACCGGCTGGCCTCTGCCATCCGCGACCAGCGGACCCTGGGCACCCCGGTCGACATCGCGATGGTCCACGAGCCCAACGCGGCCCGGCGGACGGACGGCGAGGTACCGCTCGTACTGGCCGGGCACCTCCACCACGCGGAGATGGAGGTCATGAAGAAGGGGACGCGGCTGCGGATCGAGGGCTCCACGGGCGGCAGCGGACTGCGCGCCCTGGAGAAGCGCAACCCGGACCAGATCGAGGCGTCCGTCATCTACCTGGACCGCGACACGCGCCGCCTGCAGGCCTGGGACGAGATCAAACTGGGCGGGCTCGGACTGACCACGGCGGAGGTGAGCCGCCATCTCCCGAAGGAGAACCAGCCGGGCGCGACGCCGGTCCCCTCACCTTCGGGTTCGCCTTCGAGGTCCTCCGTTCCGAGCCCGTAAACCGTTTTGGCGAACGTCCCCGGCATCACCTATGATTCTCACGTCCTCGCCCCCATCGTCTAGCGGCCCAGGACGCTGCCCTTTCAAGGCGGTAGCACGGGTTCGAATCCCGTTGGGGGCACAGGTAAAAACGGTTGGCGGCATCCTGTATCAGGGGTGGCCGCCATTCGTGCTTCACGGCGGATTCTTACGGCTGCTGTCGTCGTTGCGGCACGACCGTGTACCTGGGGTCCTCGGCCGAGGCGACTCCGGCCGCGAAGACGCCGAAGCGGGTGCAGGCCGAGCCTGCGAGCAGGGCCAGACCGCCCGCCACGGCCGCCGGACGGCTGCGGTGTCCCAGCAGCAGTCCGCTCGCGGCACCGGCGGCGGTGAGCAGCCGGGCGGCGCGCAGCAGGGTGCCGGCACGGCCCTCGTGATAGGTCTCCGCCACCATCCCCAGCCGCTTCTCGGCCGCCCTGAGTGCCACCGCCTCGGCCGCCGCGGCGAGCGTCGCGGCGCGGCGGGCCGGTGCTGTCTCGGCCGTGGGCCCGAGGATCAGGGCCATCCCGGAGGCGGCGGCCGTCGCGGACGTGACGAAGACGTACGGGAGTTCGCGGTGAGCTCCGTGCCAGGCGGGGACGGCCGTGTCCGCCGCCAGGACCGCCGTGTACGAGGCGACCGCCGGGCCGAGCAGCGCGGCCGTCGCCGTGGCCGCCGTACCTGTCCTGGGCAGCCGGCCGGTGGCGGAGGTGAGGGCCGCCGCGCCCGCGACCGAGCCGTATCCGGCGAGGAGCCAGGAGCCCACGCTCATAGGGGAGGTCGGCTTGAACACCCGGAGCATGTTGGGGAAGCGGCTGGGCACCCCGAGGTCGTGGACGAGCGCGGCGGCGGACAGGGAGATCGCGGCGAGGGAGGACACCTTCATCGCGGCGGCGGTCGTCGTACGGCCGGTGAGCTGGGCGCCCGCCGCCAGCACCGAACCGGCGCCCGCGAGGCCGCCCAGGAAGAAGTAACCGGCGATGTCCAGCGCGGACCAGGAGGGCGCCTTGATGATCTGGCGTCCGTAGTACGACTCGAACTCGGCACGCGGGACCATGAGTTGCTCTCCCCGGCGCCCGCCCTTCCGGCCACTCATCCGGTCACTCATCGGGTCGCCTTCCGCCGCGCGAGTCCGGGGAGTCCGGGAAGCCCCGGCAGCACGAAGGAGAGGGCGATGCCCCCGGCCAGGGACAGGGCCGCAGCGCCGGCGTGCTTCCACATGGTGGGGAGGTCGCGGGTGGTGACGACCGGGTCCGGCGGCAGTCCGTACACCTCGGGCCGGTCCAGGAGCAGGAAGAACGCGCCGTCGCCGCCGACCCCGTCGTCCGGTTCGTGGCCGTAGAGACGGGCGCCGTCCACCCCGGCCTCCTGGAGCTGGTCGACCCGGAGCGCGGCGCGCTCGCGCAGTTCGTCGAGCGGGCCGAACTGGATGGACTCCGTGGGACAGGCCTTGGCACAGGCGGGCTCCTGACCGGCGCCGAGCCGGTCGTAACACATCGTGCACTTGAACGCCCGGCCGTCGTCCGGGCGTTGCTCGATGACGCCGTACGGGCAGGCGGGGACGCAGTAGCCGCAGCCGTTGCAGATGTCCTCCTGGACGACGACCGTGCCGAACTCGGTCCGGAAGAGCGAGCCGGTGGGGCAGACATCCAGGCAGGCGGCGTGGGTACAGTGCTTGCAGACGTCGGACGACATCAGCCAGCGCAACTCACCACCGGATCCTGTCGCTTCCGCGGGGGTCGCCTCGGACTCGCCTGCCAGCAAGGGGAGTTGGGTGCGCCCGTCCGGCGCGGGCGGCGTCTGCTGCTCGATGAACGCCACATGGCGCCAGGTGGAGGCGCCCAGGCCCTGCGTGTTGTCGTAGCTCATGCCGCTGAGGGTGAGCCCGTCCTCGGGGATGGCGTTCCACTCCTTGCACGCCACCTCGCAGGCCTTGCAGCCGATGCAGACGGAGGTGTCGGTGAAGAAGCCGACACGGGGCGGTGGTTCGGGATGCCCCGCTTCAAGGGCGAGTTGACGGTCCGTCATTTCCTGGTCTCCGTCCCCGTGGTGTCCGTGATGCCCGCGCGCCTGCGGTACTCGGCGACCAGTTCCGGCAGGGCGGGACCGCGTGGTCGGCGTCCTGGGCGGATGTCGGCGGTGAGCGCCTTGTCCTCCTGGATATGGGCGTTGGGGTCGAGGGCGATCGCGACGAGTTCGTTGGCCGCGTCGCCGGTGGCCACGCCGTTGGGGCCCCAGTGGAACGGCAGCCCGATCTGGTGGATCGTGCGGCCCCGCACAGTGAGCGGGGTGATCCGCGCGGTGACCATGACACGGGCCTCGATCGCGTTGCGGGCGGTCACGATCGTGGCCCAGCCCATGTGCTCCAGCCCGCGTTCGACGGCCAGTTGGGGCGAGATCTCGCAGAAGAACTCCGGCTGGAGCTCGGAGAGATACGGCGACCAGCGGCTCATGCCGCCCGCCGTGAAGTGCTCGGTGAGACGGTACGTGGTGACGACGTACGGGAAGACCTCGGCGCCCTTGTCGTCGCCGCTCGGGTGGTAGCGGTTGCCCTCCCGGGGCAGCAACTGCCTTACGGGGGAACGCGGTGTGGAGGGGTGCAGGGCATTGGTGAAGGGCGAGTCCTGCGGCTCGTAGTGCGTGGGCAGCGGGCCGTCCTCCAGGCCCGCGGGCGCGTACAGCCAGCCCTTGCCGTCGGCCTGCATGATGAACGGGTCGTCACCGCGCAGGGCGTCCGGGCCGGTCGCGCCGTCGGGCGGTACGTAGTCGGGTGCGCGGTCGGGCACGAAGTCGGGGACGTCGTACCCGGTCCACTTCCCCTCGGCCTCGTCCCACCAGACGTACGCCTTGCGCTCGCTCCACGGGGTGCCGTCGGGGGCGGCCGAGGCCCGGTTGTAGAGGATGCGCCGGTTGGCGGGCCAGGCCCAGGCCCAGTCGGCGGCCACCCAGTCCTGTTCGCCGCCGGGGGTGCGACGGGCGGCCCGGTTGACGCCGTCGGCGTACACCCCGCAGTAGATCCAGCAGCCGCACTTCGTCGAGCCGTCGTCCTTGAGCTCGGTGTACGCGGACAGCGGCGCCCCGTCCGGGCCGTGACCGTTGATCTCGGCGAGCACGGCGGCGGCGATCGGTTCCCGTAGCGGTCCGTCGACCGGGTAGTCCCAGGTCAGGTCCTGTACGGGCCGGTCCATCGGGTCCGGGGACGAGGCCAGCTTCTCCTTGATGCGGCGGCCCAGGTGGTACATGAACCAGAGGTCGCTACGGGCGTCGCCCTCGGGTTCGACGGCCGCGTGGTGCCACTGGAGCCAGCGGTTGGTGTTGGTGAAGGAACCGGACTTCTCGGTGTGCGCGGCGGCCGGGAAGAAGAACACCTCGGTGCCGATGTCCTCGGTGCGCATCTCACCGGTCTCGGTCTCCGGGCCGTCCTGCCACCAGGTCGCCGACTCGATCAGCGAGAAGTCGCGGACGACCAGCCACTCCAGGTTCGCCATGCCCAGACGCTGGAGGCGGGTGTTGGCCGAGCCGACGGCCGGGTTCTCACCCATCAGGAAGTAGCCCTTGCAGACGCCGTCCAGCTGGGCCATGACCGTGTCGTAGGTGGAGTGCGAGCCGGTCAGGCGTGGCAGGTGGTCGAAGCAGAAGTCGTTGGCGGCGGTGGCCGCGTCGCCGTAGTAGGCCTTCAGGAGGCTCACGAAGTAGGCCCGCATGTCGCCCCAGAAGCCCTTCTCGGTGCGGCTGGCCTCGATGAACGCGTCCAGGTTCTCGTGCGCGTGGGCGTGCGGCATGGGCAGATAGCCGGGCAGCAGGTTGTACAGGGTCGGGATGTCGCTGGAGCCCTGGATGGAGGCGTGGCCGCGCAGCGCCTGGATCCCGCCGCCGGGACGGCCGATGTTGCCGAGGAGCAGCTGCAGCACGCTCGCGGCGCGGATGTACTGGGCGCCGACCGAGTGCTGGGTCCAGCCGACCGCGTACACGAAGGCGCTCGTGCGTTCCCGGCCCGAGTTGGCGGTCAGGTCCTCGCACACCTGGAGGAAGGTCTCGCGCGGCACTCCGCAGACGTCCTCGACCAGTTCGGGTGTGTAGCGGGCGTAGTGACGGCGGAGGATCTGGTAGACGCAGCGCGGGTGTTGCAGGGTCGGGTCGGTGGGCGGCCAGGGGCCGGTGCGGGCGCCGCCGGAGCCGTGGGTCTCGGAGCCGCCGAAAGCGCCGACGCGCTCCTCGTACTGCTCGTCGACCTCGCCGGTGGGCTGCTGCACCTCGACGTCCGCGTACTGCCAGCTCGCCGGGTCGTAGTGGTGCTCGTCCTCGTCGAGCCCCGAGAAGACGCCGTCGAGGTCCTCGGTGTCGCGGAAGTCCTCGCCGACCAGCGTGGCGGCGTTGGTGTAGTGGAGGACGTACTCGCGGAAGTCCTTCTCCTCGGTCAGGACGTGGTTGACGATCCCGCCGAGGAAGGCGATGTCACTGCCCGCGCGGATCGGTACGTGCAGGTCGGCGAGCGCGCTGGTGCGGGTGAAGCGCGGGTCGACGTGGATGACCCTGGCCCCACGCGCCTTGGCCTCCATGACCCACTGGAAGCCGACCGGGTGCGCCTCGGCGAAGTTGGAGCCCTGGATGACGATGCAGTCGGAGTGCTGGAGGTCCTGCATGAAGGTGGTGGCGCCGCCCCGCCCGAAGGAGGTGCCGAGCCCGGCGACGGTCGAGCTGTGGCAGACGCGGGCCTGGTTCTCCACCTGGACCACGCCGAGGCCGGTGAGGAACTTCTTGATCAGGTAGTTCTCCTCGTTGTCGAGGGTCGCCCCGCCCAGGCTGGCGATACCGAGCGTGCGGGCGGTGCGCAGCCCCTCGGACTCCCACTCCCAGGTCCGGCGCCGGGTCTCGACCACCCGGTCGGCCACCATGTCCATGGCGGTCTCCAGGTCGAGAGGCTCCCAGTCGGTGCCGTACGGCCGCCGGTAGAGGACCTGGTGGCGGCGGGCAGTGCCGGTGGTGAGCTGGAGGGTGGCGGAGCCCTTGGGGCAGAGCCGGCCCCGACTGATCGGCGAGTCCGGGTCGCCCTCGATCTGGACGACCTTGTCGTCCTTGACGTAGATCTGCTGGCCGCAGCCGACCGCGCAGTACGGGCAGACGGAACTCACCACCCGGTCGGCGGTGTCCGTACGGGGTCTGAGCTGCTGGGTGCGCTCCGACATGGCGGCCCGGCCGCGGCCCAGGGTGTCCGGGCCGGTGAGCTGACGGCTGACGGGCCACTCGCTGACCCACTTGCGCACACCCATGGTGTGTCCTTTCGGCGGCCGGGGTCCCAGGCGGGGAGGTCAGGCCGTCGGCTCGTCGGGTACGGGCTGCTCGGGGCGCGGACTGCCGGAGTGGGGGGCGCCGCGCCTGCCCGTACCGGCCTCGTCCGTGTCGGGGACCTCCGGGTCGGGCCGCTCGTCCGGCCCGGTCGCCTCCTGGGCGTCGTCGTCCAGGTCCCAGGGGTCCTCGTCGGCGCCCGCCTGCTGGTCGGGCAGGTCCCTGGGGACGGGATTCGGGCGGGACTCCTTTTCCGGTGTCCCTTTCCCGTCGTCCCCGGGGGTGGGGGTGGGGTGGTCGCTCACTGCGCTGTCCCTTCGTCGCACTGGTCGCACTGGTCGCACTGGTCGCTCTCGTCGGCGGGACCGGTCGCACCAGCGGGTACCCAGGGGGGCGCCCGCCATCACTCCAGGAGCCGCAGGACCGCCGCCTCGATGTCGCCCTGGGTGGCGGGGTGCCCGAAGGACGCGTCCGCGCCCAGCCGGTCGAGGGCGGGGGCGATGGTCCGGCCCTGCTCGAAGAGCTCGACCGTCCGGGGTTTGATGTACGACGCCCTGCACACGGCGGGCGTGTTTCCCAGGTACTCGCTCACCTCCCGCACCGCGCGGGTCACCGCCCGTCGCCGGGCCGTCGTGGAACCGTCGGACACCTGGACGGACACGGCGAGGGCGACGGAGGCGAGCACGGTGGCGTGCCAGGTCCTGAAGTCCTTGGCGGTGAGATCCGTACCCGAACGCTCCCGCAGGTAGGAGTTCAGATTCTCGGCGTGCACCTCGCGCCAGGCGTTTCCCTGCCAGTACGCGAAGAGCCGGGACCCGCCTCCACCGCGGCGCATGAGGGAGCACAGGGCCCGGTAGACGGGGCCGTCGACCAGGGTCCGGGACTGCTCCTTGGCACTCTTCGCCGGAAAGGTGAAGGAGACCTCCCCTCCCCGGCAGGACGCGTGCTCCTTCAGCAGGGTGGTCAGCCCGTACGAGTCGTTGTCGCGCCGGTAGGACTCGTTGCCGATCCGGAAGAACCCCAGGTCGAGCAGGCGGGCCGCGCAGGCCGGCACCCGATCCCTGGACAGACCGCGCGCGGCGAGGTCGGCGGCGACCCGGGAGCGCAGTTCGGGGAGGGTCCTGGCGGCCTCCAGGACGTGGTCGTGTTTGGCCGCTTCCTGCTGCTCACGGAAGTGCTGGTGGTAGAGGTACTGGCGGCGCCCCGCGCTGTCCGTACCCATGGCCTGGATGTGCCCGTTGGGCCAGGGGCAGATCCACACGTCCTGCCAGGCGGGCGGCACGACCAGCCCCCGCAGCCGCAGCTTCTCCGCCGCGTCCGAGACGGCCAGCCCGTCGACGCCCCGGTAGCGGAAGCCCCGACCGCAGCGCGCCCTGGTGATGCCGGGGCCATCGGGATCACTCCGCCTCAGCCGCACGCGGCACCCCCGGCGCCGCACGGGGCACGGTCGACGCCACCCGCGCCCCGCATGTCCCACGTGGTCTCCACGAGGAACGGGTTCCCCGATCACGCCGGACGAAGCCGACACGGACCGGGACGACACTCAACGCGTCACTGGTCGTCTCGCGTCACTGATCGTCTTCGGAGCTTCGCGCGTGCGGGGCCGTCGACTGCAGCTCGCGTCGGTCGTTGCCGTGTTCGTCGACGTGTTCGTCATCGTGCCGGGCGAGGAGCGACAGCAGCTCGGCCACGCTCAGTCCCTCGTCGGCGGGATGGCGCAGGATCGTTCCCCCCTCGATCTGGTACGCGTTGGAGCGTCCCTGCCGAGTGTGGGTGAGATAACCGGCCGTCTCCAGATCCGAGACGATCTTCTGGACGGCACGCTCGGTGAGGCGACACCGTGCGGCGATGTCACGGATGCGGACGGTGGGATTCTCCGCGATCGCAGCCAGGACACGGGAGTGGTTGGTGAGGAACGTCCACCCTGTGTGTGATTCGGGTACTCCACGCATGTCGACAGCATAGGCCGTTCGATTCACGTATTCAAAAGGCCGAACTTTGTTTCATGTATCTCTTGACGTACGAACCTCTCGGACAGAGGCTTGAAGTGCCACGAACTGCCCGACGCCTACGGAGTGGCCGCAATGTCAGACCGCGCAGTTTCTACGGAGTTCAAGGTGGCGAACCAAGTCCCCCCGGCCCCGGCGCCGCTCGCCCCTCCGTCGAGCGACGCCCCCGCACCGCTGCTCGGGATCGAGACCCGCCCCGAGGGCTACGCGACGCTCGTCGTGGTCACGGGCGCGATCGACCTCGTCACGGAGCAGGCCCTGCACAGGGGTCTGCGCCAGGCCCTGGCCAGCTCGGAGCGCGGTATCGACCTCGATCTGAGCGGCGTCGACTTCTGTGACTGTTCCGGGCTCAACGTGCTGTTGCGGCTCCGGAGGCACGCCCTCGAAGAGGGCAAGATCATCACCATTCGGTCGGCGGGCGCCGCGGCGCTCCGGCTCTTCTCGATCACCGGCACGCTGCCGCTGTTCGCCGGCATGGGCGAGGGCTCGGAGACCGAACGCGTGAGCGGAGCCGACGCAACCGGCGGAGTCCCGGCCACGGACCCCACCGCAGACTCCGCCGCCGACTCCGCCGCGCACCCCGCCTCGGCCCTCGCCCTCGGCGCCGAGGGCGTACCTCTCGGCGAAACCGACCAGGATCTGCGGATCGAGGTGGTTCAGCTGCGGCGGGCCATGCAGACGCGGCCGGTCATCGACCTCGCCCGGGGCGTCCTCATGGCGTCGTTCGGTCTGAGTGCCGAGGACTCGTGGAAGGTGCTCGTCACGGTCTCCCAGAACACCAACACCAAGCTGCACGAGGTGGCCGACAGCCTCGTCGGCGCCGTCACGGGCGACGCCCTCCCCGAGGCGTTCCGGCTGCGGATCGCGGAGACGGTCGCCGACCTCCGGACGCCACCGTCACCACCGGAGGACCCGGCGGAACTCTCTCCCCACCCCTGAACCGACCTCAGGTGCCGGGTCATGGCCCGGCACCTGAGTCGGCCTCTGCACCAGCTGCTCAGCCGCGATCCCGCCGACTCTCGCGCATGGCCTTCTCCGCGCGTTCCTGGGTCTCGCCCCTGATCTTCTTGGCCTCGCCGCGAGCCTGCTCCAGCTTGCCTTCGAGTTCCTGCTCGTGATCGCTCGTGGCCTTGCCGGCCATCTCCTTGGCCTTGCCCTTGATCTTGTCGGTACGGCCCTTGTCCACCATGGCTCCTCCGTAAGTTGTCGGGGGGCCCGGGAGGCGCCGGCGCATCAGGCCTCCGGAGCCGCGATCCGCAGCGGCGTGGGCCCCACGGGCGCCTGCTCGTCCCTTTCCCGGGTGATCTCCGCCCACCACGACGCACCGTCCTCGATGCACCGCAGTAACACTCCCTCGCGGATGGCCCACGGGCAGATGGTGAGCTTCTTGATGCCCGTCAGCTTCATCGCCGTGTGCCCGACCACCGCTCCGGCCAAACTCTGCAGGGCCCGCGGCGCGGAGACCCCGGGAAGTGCCGCCCGCTCGGCCGCCGGCAGGGCCGCGAGGCGGGGCAGACAGGCGCGGAGTTCTCCTCGCGTCAGCTGCCGCGTCACGAAGACACCCTGGCGGCCGGGTGCGGCCCCACAGAGCCGGGCCAGCTGCTGGAAGGTCCGAGAGGTCGCCACCGCCATGTGCGGTCCCTCCCACCTGAGCCGCGCGGCCACGTCCCGCAACTGATGACGCACCCGGCGGCGCAGCGCCCTCAGGTCCTCCTCCGACGGCGGATCCTGGCCGGCGAGGAACTCCCGGGTCAGCCGGCCGGCGCCGAGCGGCAGCGACGCCGCGAAGTCGGGCAGCCTGCCCCTCCCGCACGCCACCTCCAGGGAGCCGCCGCCGATGTCGAACAGCGCGAGGGACCCGGCCTGCCAGCCCAGCCACCGCCGGGCACCCAGGAACGTCAGCTCGGCCTCGACCTCTCCCGGCAGCGTGCACAGCCGTACGCCGGTCTCGTCCCGCACCGCCCGCAGCACGTCGGCCCGGTTCGGCGCGGCGCGTACGACCGCCGTCGCGAAGGCCAGCGGCCCGCCCGCGCCCCACCGCTGGGCGGTCGCGGCGGCCGACGCGACCGCCTTCACCAGCCGGCGCACGGACTCCTCGGGGATCACTCCGTCGTGCTCCACCTGCTCGGACAACCGCAGCCGCCACTTGGCCGTGTGCGCCGGCAGGGGAACACCGTTACGGGTGTCCGCGACCACCAGCCGAACCGTGTTCGAACCCACATCCAGCACGCTCATCCGCATGTCGGCGAAGTACCCTGCACGGCGCCACCCACGCCCCCGGCACCCGCGCCGCCACGCGCTCCGATCGTTTCCGGACCCCCTCCGGACTCCCTCCGGACCCCCTCCGGACTCCCTCCGGACCCCCTCCGGACTCCCTCCGGACCCCCTCCGGACTCCCTCCGGACTCCCTCCGGACCCCCTCCGGAATCCCTCGGGAACCCCGACCGCACGCCCCCGACCTGCGTTGTCGCCTGCGCGGAGCATCCCCCGTGGTCTGATACGCTTTTCCAGCGACATCGGCACGCCCACAGCCCCAACCGGTCACCCAGAACCACCAGATCGGCCACGGCGACCAGGCAGTCCGACACTCGCAGTCGGTGTCGGTTCACGACGGGAAATCTCGTTGGGAGCACACGACACGGTGTGCGAGACTTACGTCGCGCACAACAGCAAGGTCCTGTGGAGCAGTTTGGAGTGCTCGCCACCCTGTCAAGGTGGAGGCCGCGGGTTCAAATCCCGTCAGGACCGCTGAGGTTGCATGTTCCACGTGAAACCTCGTGGCTGGGTAGCTCAGTTGGTACGAGCGATCGCCTGAAAAGCGATAGGTCGCCGGTTCGATCCCGGCCCCAGCCACCACCCGAAGGCCCCGTCCAGTTGGACGGGGCCTTCGTCGTGCTCACGCTTGGCAGACGATGCGGGCGGCGCTACGTTCTCGCTGGTCCGCAGAACGTACGAGGTGGGGGCAGGGACGATGGTTCGGGGCGGGGCGAAGGCCGAGCAGGGTCACGACGGGCTGGAGAAGAGCCGTGCGCTGTACGGACTCCTGGCTGTGGTCATCAGCAACGTCGCCATCGCCGGAGTGGCGGTCTTCGGCGTGTGGCGACTGCACGGCGACTCGGCCGTGATCGTGGGCATCCTGACCTCGGCGTTCACAGCCGTCAGCACGATGACAACGGCCTATCTGAGCATCAAGGCGGTGTCCAACACCGCGAAATCGATCGCCCTCGGCGACACGAGCGCCCGCACGATGCCCCCGGCAGCTCCGGTGGCCCCGGTACCGCAGCAGGCCGGCCCGGTCCGCCCGGTAGGTCCGGTCGACCCGTCCGGTGATTGAGGACCGGCCCGCTGGAGCCTAGGCGGGGCCCGGCGACAAAAGGGTTCGCCAGTAATTTGGCCGAGGTGAGATCCTGGACCGCGTATGTCTACGCACCCTGCCTCCGCCCCCGGCCACGGTCCCGGCGTCAGCGCCACCGGGCCCTCCACCCCCGGCGCTCCCGCCCTCGGCGATCTCGCCCCCCGCCTGACCGAGCTGTCCCTGCGCGACGCGCACCGGCTCGGGCGCAGGCTCGAGGGTGCGCGCAGGATCCGCAAGCCGGAAGCCCGTGCCGCCGTCCTCGCCGAGATCGAGGCGGAGGTCGCGAAGGGCGAGCTGCGCATGGCCGAGCGGCGCAGCCGTGTGCCCTCCGTCAGCTATCCCGAGCAGCTGCCCGTCAGCCAGAAGAAGGACGAGATCGCGGCCGCCATCCGTGATCACCAGGTCGTCATCGTCGCCGGTGAGACCGGGTCCGGGAAGACCACCCAGATCCCCAAGATCTGCGTCGAACTCGGCCGGGGCGTACGCGGCATGATCGGGCACACGCAGCCCCGTCGTATCGCCGCCCGTACGGTCGCCGAGCGGGTCGCCGAGGAGCTGGACACGCCTCTCGGTGAAGCCGTCGGCTGGAAGGTGCGGTTCACCGACCAGGTGAACCAGGACGCGACGGTCATCAAGCTGATGACGGACGGCATCCTCCTCGCCGAGATCCAGACCGACCGCGAGCTGCGCGCCTACGACACGATCATCATCGACGAGGCCCACGAGCGGTCCCTCAACATCGACTTCCTGCTCGGCTACCTCGCCCAGCTCCTCCCCCAGCGCCCGGACCTGAAGGTCGTCATCACCTCGGCGACCATCGACCCCGAGCGCTTCTCCCGGCACTTCGGGGACGCCCCGATCGTCGAGGTCAGCGGCCGTACGTATCCGGTCGAGGTCCGCTACCGCCCGCTCCTGGAGGAGGACTCGGACGACTCCGACCGTGACCAGATCACCGCGATCTGCGACGCCGTCGAGGAACTCCAGGGCGAGGGCAAGGGCGACATCCTCGTTTTCCTCTCCGGCGAGCGCGAGATCCGCGACACGGCGGACGCGATCACCAAGAGGAACTACCGGTTCACCGAGGTCCTGCCGCTCTACGCCCGCCTCTCGCACGCCGAGCAGCACCGCGTGTTCCAGCAGCACACGGGCCGCAGGATCGTTCTGGCGACCAACGTGGCCGAGACCTCGCTCACCGTGCCGGGCATCAAGTACGTCATCGACCCCGGCTTCGCCCGTATCTCCCGCTACAGCCACCGCACCAAGGTCCAGCGGCTGCCCATCGAGGTGATCTCCCAGGCCAGCGCCAACCAGCGCAAGGGCCGCTGCGGACGTACGTCGGACGGTATCTGCATCCGGCTCTACGGCGAGGACGACTTCGAGGCCCGCCCGGAGTTCACCGACGCCGAGATCCTGCGGACGAACCTCGCCTCCGTCATCCTCCAGATGACCGCCGCCGGTCTGGGCGACATCGAGAAGTTCCCCTTCATCGACCCGCCGGACCACCGCAACATCCGCGACGGCGTCCAGCTCCTCCAGGAGCTCAACGCGCTCGACCCCACCGAGAAGGACCCGCGCAGACGGCTCACCGACACCGGCCGCAAGCTCGCGCAGCTGCCCGTCGACCCCCGGCTGGCCCGGATGGTCCTGGAGGC
This sequence comes from Streptomyces turgidiscabies Car8, assembly GCF_000331005.1. Classification (GTDB taxonomy): domain Bacteria; phylum Actinomycetota; class Actinomycetes; order Streptomycetales; family Streptomycetaceae; genus Streptomyces; species Streptomyces turgidiscabies. The sequence goes on along the minus strand of NZ_AEJB01000656.1, from coordinate 2,835 downwards.
CGACAAGAACGGCTGTGTCCGCGAGGTCATGGTGATCGCCGCCGCGCTCTCCATCCAGGACCCGCGAGAACGCCCCGCCGAGAAGCAGGCGCAGGCCGACCAGCAGCACGCCCGCTTCAAGGACGAGACCTCCGACTTCCTCGCCCTGCTCAACCTCTGGCGGTACGTGCGGGAGCAGCAGAAGGAACGCGGCTCGTCGTCGTTCCGGCGGATGTGCAAGCAGGAGTACCTGAACTTCCTGCGCATCCGCGAGTGGCAGGACATCTACACCCAACTCCGTACCGTGGCACGCCAGATGGGCATCCACCCCAACGAGGACGACGCCCCCGAGCAGAGCGTCCACGTCTCCCTCCTGGCCGGGCTCCTCTCCCACATCGGGATGAAGGACGTACCGAAGTCCACGAGCGGCACGGCCGGAGCGTCCACGTCGACCGGCGACAGCCCCCGCAACGCCTCCGGCAAGAACGAGTACGTCGGCGCCCGCAACGCCAAGTTCGCGATCTTCCCCGGCTCCGCCCTCTTCAAGAAGCCCCCGCGCTTCGTGATGTCGGCGGAACTCGTCGAGACGTCTCGACTGTGGGCCCGCGTCAACGCGAGGATCGAGCCGGAGTGGGTCGAGCCCCTCGCCGAGCACCTCCTCAAGCGCACCTACAGCGAGCCGCACTGGGAGAAGGACCAGGCCGCGGTGATGGCGTACGAGAAGGTGACGCTGTACGGCGTACCGATCGTCGCCCAGCGGAAGGTGAACTACGGGCGTATCGACCCGGAGGCGTCCCGTGAGCTGTTCATCCGGAACGCGCTGGTCGAGGGCGACTGGCGGACGCACCACAAGTTCTTCGCCGACAACCGCCGGCTCCTCACCGAGGTCGAGGAGCTGGAACACCGGGCCCGGCGCCGGGACATCCTGGTCGACGACGAGACGCTGTACGACTTCTACGACGAGCGCGTCCCCGAACACGTCGTGTCCGGCGCCCACTTCGACTCCTGGTGGAAGCACAAACGTCATGAGGAGCCCGAACTCCTCGACTTCGAGCGGGCGATGCTCATCAACGAGCGCGCCGGGGACGTCAGCAAGGACGACTATCCGGACAGCTGGCACCAGGGACCGCTCAAGTTCCGTGTGACGTACCAGTTCGAGCCGGGCGCGGACGCCGACGGTGTGACCGTCCATGTCCCGCTCCAGGTGCTGAACCAGGTGACGGACGAGAACTTCGACTGGCAGATCCCGGGCCTGCGCGAGGAGTTGGTGACGGAGCTCATCCGTTCCCTCCCCAAGCCGATCCGCCGCCACTACGTCCCGGCGCCCAACTTCGCCAAGCGCTTCCTGGCCACCTCGACGCCCCTCCAGGAGCCGCTGACGGTCACCATGGCCCGCGAGTTGAAGCGCATGGTCGGCGTTCCGTTCACCGCCGACGACTTCGACTGGGACCGCATCCCGGACCATCTCCGGGTCACCTTCCGGATCGTCGACGAGCGGCGCCGCAAGCTGGACGAGGACAAGGACCTGGAGGTCCTGCGCCTCCGGCTCAAGCCGAAGGCCCGCCAGGCCATCTCGCAGGCCGCGGCGGCCACCGCCGAGCGCTCCGGCGGCGAGTCCCTGGAGCGCACCGGCCTGACGGACTGGTCGATCGGCACCCTGACGCCCCTCTTCGAGACCCGCAGAGCCGGCCAGCCGGTGAAGGCGTACCCGGCGCTGGTCGACGACGGCGACACCGTCTCCGTACGCCTCTTCGACACCGAGGCCGAGCAGCAGCAGGCCATGTGGAAGGGCACCCGGCGGCTCGTTCTGCGCAACATCCCGGTCAATCCAGCGAAGTTCGCGTCCGAGAAGTTGACGAATGTTCAGAAGCTCGCGCTGTCGGCGAATCCGCACGGTTCGATCCAGGCCCTGTTCGACGACTGCGCGATGGCCGCGGCTGACAAGCTGATCGCCGATTTCGGCGGCCCCGCCTGGGACGAGGAGTCCCACCGGAAGCTGTACGAGAAGGTCCGCGCGGAGATCGTCGACACGACGGTCCGTACGGTCGGCCAGGTGCAGCAGGTGCTGGCCGCCTGGCAGGCCTGTGAGCGCCGCCTGAAGGGCGTACGCAGCGCCGTGCTCCTCCCGAACCTGGCGGACGTACGCAAGCAGCTGGACGGCCTCGTACGGCCCGGCTTCGTGACGGCGGTCGGCCTGCGGCGGCTGCCCGACCTGATGCGCTACCTCGTCGCCGCGGACCGGCGCCTGCAGCAGATGCCCACCAACGTCCAGCGGGACACCTCCCGCATGGAGAAGGTGCACGAGATGCAGGACGAGTACGCGTGGCTGCTGGAGCAGTTGCCGCAGGGCCGCCCGGTGCCCTCGGCGGTCACGGACATCCGCTGGATGATCGAGGAACTCCGCGTCAGCTACTTCGCCCACGCGCTGGGCACGGCGTACCCGGTGTCGGACAAGCGGATCGTGAAGGCGATCGACGCGCAGGCCCCGTAGAAAACCCCGCAAAACGGCCGCCGGAGCCGTAACGGGGTCGGTACGCTGGGTGAGTTCGCTCCCGGGCCCACCCTCCTGTACAGTCTCTTTTCGCAGCACAGCGCAACATCAAGTGCCGCGAAACCTGGTCCTGTGGAGCAGTTTGGAGTGCTCGCCACCCTGTCAAGGTGGAGGCCGCGGGTTCAAATCCCGTCAGGACCGCAGTAAAGAAGAAGGCCCGCATCCGACACCGGACGCGGGCCTTCTTCGTGCGACAACTCCACCGCCGGCGCGCTCGCCACCCTGCCAAGGTGGGGGCCGCGCCCGCGGCGGAGCCGCAATCCGATGCGGCAGATCCCGTCAGGACCGCAGGTGATGTACGAGAG
>NZ_AEJB01000655.1 GCF_000331005.1 Streptomyces turgidiscabies Car8 | reverse complement strand
AGGCATGTGGGCCGTACTCAAGGACTTCAGCTTGATTTTTCAAGGTCTGCACTCAACTCGACTGCTCTGGCACCATACGAGTGCGTTACTACATGCCCGTCCCCTGGGCCGGGGAGGGCTCAGCGCTTCAGCGTGAAGGTGAAGTCGCCTGAGAGCCTGCCGTTCAGCCGAACCGCCGACACGAGCTTCCCCGCCGTGACGAGTCGCTCGACCTCGGCTCGCGTGAGACCGAACCCTTCAGCGACCAGTCGCACCGGCCGGACCGGTATGCGCGCCGCGAAGCGGACGGAGACGTCGACCACCTCACGTTCCGGGTCCAGGTGGTCCGATCCGCCGGTGTCGAGGCACCAGGCGTCGTCCCAGTCGAGGGCGATGCGGTTGCGTCGCCGAAGGACCGGGTCCTGGAGCAACTCGGCTGCCAGGCCAGGGTCGTTGTCATGCATCCGGTCCAGCAGCTCGGGTCGTACGGAGCGCACGTTCGTCCGCTCCAGCACCGTGAGTTTGGCGGTGTCCCCGCAAGCGGTACAGAGCGCGAGGAGCCAGACGTCGATGAGCTTGTGGTTCGCGTTGACGCGAAACTTGCCGCTCGTCCGGAAGCGTTCGGACGAGCACGCGTGGCAACGCCGGAGAACGTGAGGCAGGCAGGTGGGTGCGACCACCCAGTTTTCGAGCACAGGAGTACACCGGTTCCAGTGAGAAGTCCGCAGCAAAAAGCAGCGCGGCGCACAGGCGCGACGCGCGACCAATCAGCACTCGGGGGGTCTCACACGGTGTACAACGGCACGTCCTCACCCAGACGACTCGGTTCGGCAGCACGCTAACGACCCGGGCGGCGCCGTTCCACCGGTTTTTCAGCGCGGCACCGCCGGGTTGCCTCCCCGGCGGTGGCGGGCATGTACTCGTCCTCGTCCATGGTCCCCAGGGCTCGCTCGACACCGACGGACCGGCAGCGGGGTCCCCCTTCGCCGCGCGGTTCCGCGCAGGACGGCAGTTCGCGCATCGGGCGCAATCGGCGGTAGGAAGCGGGCAGGAAGGTGAGCGACCACGAACGAGCAGGTAGCGGGACACGCGTTCCTGCGGCAGATGTACGACGACCCGTACTTTCCTGATCACGTGATCGATCAGGGCAAAGCGATCCTGTTGCGGCTGTGCGAACGTATTGCGGCCGAGCAGCCGTCGGACCTGGAGGCCTTGTATGCGCTCACCCAGGCTGCGACGGAGGAATTCAACCTGCTGGACAGGGAGTTCGTGGCGGCCGGGAGCGGAATCGAGACGGTTGCGCGTGAGTGGATCTGTGACGAGTTCCGCTTCGTGGCATCGGCGTACGGGTTCACGGACGCGTATGCGGAGGAGCTGACCGCGGGCCGGGACTGGTGAACGAGGACGGAAAGGCCCCGGCCGGTCAAAGCCTTTCGCTGAGAGCTGCGATCAGCGCGATCGCCTCGTAGCGGACAGCGAGCTTGTCACATCGCGTAGCGACAGCGCGGTGCCTTTACCAGCCCACAGCACCAACGCCGCCCCGCTCATCTGCATCTGCGACGCCTGGGGTGGCGCCGCTCCCTCAGTACGACCGACCGAGGCGGGTCTCCCACGGCCGGCCTTCCAGCAGCCGGCCCCGGCTGGCGGGCCGGGCGGCGAAGTGCCACGCGCTACACTGGCTGCGGTGGCACAGCCGTGCGTAGGCTGGGCCGCCACGATACTGTTGGGATCCCGTCCGACTGGACCAGCCCGCCTGGGAACCAGATTCAGATGCGCTTTCCGACAGACCCCCGCCTTCGTGGGGCTTGTAGAAAAGTCCATCGCCGCAGGTCAGCGGGGGGCCAGGAAATGACTCCGGAACGCACACCCCTCGATTCGGAAACGCTCTGCTGATTGCTGCAGGTCAGGGCTGGTTCTCGGATCGTGCTTGCGCACCTCCTCAGAGGTGACGCGCAGCAATGAAGCGGCGCTCGCTCTCGACGGCTGCGAAGCCGATTATTCGACTAGGCCAGCGATCGCAGCTCGGGCCGACCGCGCGGTTCGCCGTGCTCCGGGTATCCGCGGACGACCGTGTCGGCCACCTCGACCGAGTCAGCAGTGTTCGCCACACCACTTCGACCTGCTCGCACCGCCGAGTCCGCGAGTGCAGCCGACTACACCGCGCTGTCAGATCTGTCGCAAGGCCGCGACTCCGACGGCTACCAGATCAGCCTTCTGGTCTGCTTGCCGCCCTCCGTCTTTTCAGGGAGAGGCTGGGCCAGTGCTACAGCTGCGCAAAACCACGGCCCCGACCGTGATGTACCTCATTGCCGGGGCTCTGTCGCCAGCAGGTTGAAAAGACCTCACTGCTGCCGCATCGCTGCCAAGTGCGCACTTATTCGACTTACAATTTCCCCTTCCGCAGAATGAAGAAAGAAATGATCACCGGGAATTTCATGTGCAGAGAATGAGGCCCGAGTGTAGGCGTCCCACTGCCCGATGACGGTCCCGTTAGCGTCATCGTCAGCACTGCCGTAAAGAGCAAAAATTGGGCAGCCGATATCGGCGGAGTCGTCCGAACGGTAATTATCGAGTATGGAATAATCAGCACGGATCACCGGGATGTAGAGCTCCATTAGCTCCTCGTTCTCCAGCAGCTCTGGCAGGGTTCCGCGCAATTCCCGCAGCCTGTTTCGGAAATCGCGGTCCGGGCGGTCAAATACCGGTACCTCAGGCGTCGCCAGATGCGGGGGCCTGCAGGCGGAAACCATCAGAGAGCGTGGTCCCGGGAGACCGTCCGAGATCAGCCTTTTCCCGAGTTCATAGGCGAGAATCGCACCAAAACTATGGCCGAACAACACATAAGGGACGTGACCGTCGGCATCGATGCTCGCCGACAAGTCGTCCAGCAGCTCAGGCAGGCTGGAAATCGGCCTGTCCGTGCAGCGGGATCCCCGACCCGGCAATTCGACCGGTATCACGTTGAGGAACTCGGGAGCGCTGGCTTTCCAGCGGTCGTAGACACGGGCTGAGCAACCAGCGTAAGGCAGGCAGTAGAGGTTAAGTTCCTGCCGCTCGGCCGGGGCTGGAGCGGGCGCCAACACCTCGACCCGTCGGGCGAGTTCCCCAATGGTCGGATGGTGAAATATTTCCTGCAGTGGGATCTTGAAGCCCAGCTTGGCCGCGAGCGAGCGCTGCAGCTGGACAAGCAGAATCGAATTACCACCCGCGTCGAAGAAATTCTCGTCCTCGCGTGCGGAATCGATTTCCAGGGTCTGCCGCCATGCTTCGAATACGGCTTCCCGGTGTGTTCTTTCCTGTGACACGACGCGAGTCACGACAGAAGCTCCTTGTTACAGCGGTTCACTGCAGGCCAGGGCAACACGATCGACCTTTCCGGCAGCTGTTCGGGGAAGGGACGGGAGAATGGCGATGTGTGCGGGAGAGTGACTCGGAGGCAGTCGGTCCAGCAGCCAGCGCTTGATCTCCGCCCCGCTCGTCTGCTCCGCAACCACAAAAGCCACGATGGAAGCGCGATCTGGGCGTTCGCTATCGCGCAGGAGCGTGACAGCTTGGGAGACCTTGGGGTGTTCCTCCAGAGCAGACTCGATCTCCCCGAGTTCGATCCTGTGACCGCGCAGCTTGATCTGGCCATCCTCACGGCCGAGGAACACCAACGAGCCGTCAGCCTGCTGCCGTGCCCGGTCTCCGGTCCGGTAGACGAGCATCAGACCGTGCGGTGTCTGACGGTGGCAGAATCTCTCGCTCGTGAGCTGCGGGCGCCGCAAGTACCCCTTCGCGAGCCCGGCACCGTACAACAGGATTTCGCCTTCGGCCGATTCCTCGTACCTCTCGTTGTCCAAGCAGGCGAAACTGTCCGGAAGCGGTGAACCCAGCGTGATCGTGTCGTCGGCATTAATCAGCGCCGCGGTCGCCCAGATGGTTGCTTCCGTAGGGCCGTAGAGGTTCCACAACTCCTTGCAGGCAGGCACAAGCCGCCGTGCCAGAGCCGGACTGAGCGCCTCGCCACCGCACCAGATGCGGCTTCCGCCCGCTCCGTTCCAAGTGCCCGTGGTCACCAGCCGCCAGAAACTCGGCGTCGCCTGCACCACGTCCGGAACGTAAGTGTTCAGGAAGTCCACGAACACGTCAGGATCAAGACGTGCGTCGCTGGGTGCTGCGAGGAGCCGGGCACCTACGGTGAGCGGCAGGAGCATCTCGGCCATCGAGATGTCGAAGGAAAGCGACGTCATTGCGACCATGGACTCCCCTGCCGCCAGTCCAGGGGTGTGCGCGAGGCCGGAGAGACGGTCAAGCAGGGCGTTATGGCCGACCATGACGCCCTTGGGTAGACCCGTTGAACCAGACGTGTATATAACGTATGCCACATCGCGCAGCGAGTCGTCGGCGTCGGCTGCGTACTCGAGCTCCTCCACATCGAACTCGCACTCCGCGGCTGCACGTACCAGGAGCGACGGGCGAGCGTCTGCCAGGATCCTCTTCCGGTGCTCCGGAGGACTCTGTCGATTCATGGGGAGCACCGCGCAGCCGGCGCGCGCGGCGGCAAGGATCGCTACAGCCCCGCTGAGCGGACTGTCCATGTCGAGTCCGATCAGCGAACCCCGGGTGGCCAGGCGCCCGATAGCCTCAGACAGGCCGACGGCGTGCTCGATCAGTTCGCGGTACGAGTACCGATGCACGCCCATCGCGGCGGTGGCTTCTGGATCGCGCTGCGCCTGTTCGTGGACGACATCCCAGATTGTCCGCATGAGGCTATGCCTCCTCTCGCACCAGGTCGTCCACCCGGCTCGCGTAGTCAGCCAGGACCGGGTGACTGAAGATCACGCCAAGACCGACGGTCACAGCGAACTGCTTGCGGACGTCGGCGGTCACCCTGGCGGCCCTGATGGAATGGCCGCCGATGGTGAAGAAATCGTCCCGGGCATCAGGGTGACGCCCAAGGTACTGGGCCCAGATCTCCGCTATGCGCTCCAGGGTCGTTCCAGGAGTCGCCACGTCGGCAGGTGAGGCACTGCGGGGGGACGCAGGCAGAGCGCTGCGGTCGATCTTTCCGTTCGCGTTCAAGGGAATCCTCTCAAGATGATGAATTGCACTGGGCATCATGTAGACGGGCAGCCGGTATCCGAGAGCGGCGCGAATGCTGTCCTCCTCCGCATCACCGCAGTAGAAGAGGAGCAGGGACTGGTCACCGTCGGAACCGGGAGTGACCGTTGCCGCTGACTGCTCGACGCCGGCCACATCCAGCACTGCCTGCTCGATCTCGGCAAGTTCGACGCGGTAGCCCCGCAGGCTGATCTGGCTGTCGCGCCGCTCGATGAATTCGAGCTCCCCGGCTTCGTTCCAGCAGCAGATGTCCCCCGTGTGATACCGGGTGGAGCCGTCTGCGTCGCGCACGAAACGTTCAGCGGTCATGTCCTCGTCGCGGTGATACCCAAGTGCCAGAACGTCACCGCCGATGCACAGTTCGCCCTCCGCGCCCGGCTCGCTGATGACACGGCTGGTCGCATCAATCAACTGAACGGAGGCGTTCGCGATCGGACGGCCGATGACGGGGAGGCCCGTCCGGATCGTATGCCGCAGGTCACCGCTGGCAGTTGTGACCACCGTCGATTCAGTCGGGCCGTAATGGTTGAATACCGCGACTGGGAAGTCGATGGGCGGATACAGGCGAAGCCGGTCGCCCCCGGTCGTCAGGAGCTTCAGCGACGCCGGTATCTCGTCCAGGGCGAAGAACTGCTCGGCCAGGGGAGTGCTGAGGAAGCAGTGCGCGATTGCGCCGACCTCCAGGTAGTCGGCGATCGCGGCTATGTCGGCCGTATTGAGGTCACCGCCCGGCAGCACCAGCGTGGCGCCGTTCGCGAGGGTCGACCACACCTCCCACACCGACGCGTCGAAACCCAGACCGGCGACAGCCCCGACCCGGACTCCGGGCCCCGTGTCATAGGTTCGGCGGTGCCAATCGATGAGATTGACCAGACTGCGGTGCCCGACAGCGACACCCTTGGGTGTGCCGGTGGAACCGGAGGTGTAGATCACGTAGGCCAAAGAGTCGTCCGGTGTGCCGTCTCCGCCCGCGCCGGTGTGCGGGAAGTCCGGGGCTGTCGCGGCCGTGCCGACCGGATCCGGAACCCTCTGGGACTGCTCAGGCTCCGCGAGTACACCCAGATATCCGGAATCGGAGATAATCGTCCGAATCCGGTCATCGGGTAGTGCCGGATCCAGCGGAAGGTAGGCACACCCAGCCCGCCAGATGCCGAGTTGCGCCACCACTCCCGGTATGCCACGCATAAAGAGAGTAGCCATCAACCCGCCGGGGCCGTACGACGCCATGCCCATCACTCGTACTGCCACATCGGAGGAGCGGTCCCACAACTCCCTGAAGGTCAGTCGCTCCTTACCGCACTCGATGGCCAGCTCATCGGGGATGCGCTGAACCAACTGCTCCATCAAGTGGCAGACAGTCTGCTGTTCTGTGCGGTCTACCGTCAGGGTGTCACCTCTGTGCTTCATGAAACTTCCAGCTCAAGTCGCTCAAGTACCGGGATTCCAAAATGCAGTCTTGTCGTGGGAGGTTCCACCAGCTTCACGTCCTGCCAGGTTGCCGACATTCTTTCGAGAATGATCTGAACTTCCATTCGCGCCAACCCGGCACCCAAGCAGTAGTGCTGCCCTTGGCCGAATGCCAGATGCTTCTTGATATTTCGGTCCAGATTGAGAGCGTCGGGGTCGACGAATATGCCGGGGTCGCGATTCGCTGCCCCTAGCATGAGCAGCACGAGATCACCCGCTTCAATACACTGCCCCTCGACGGCAATGGGTGATGTCGCCACACGGGCTATCTGCCGTACCGACGTGTCAAATCTGAATAGCTCTTCGGCAGCTGTCACCGGGTCCGCGATGCGCAGATCCTGCCATGCGCCAGCGTGCAGGACGGAGCGCACCGCCTTGCCGATGAACGTCGACGTGGTCTCGAATCCGGCATAGACGATGAGACCCGCGACCGCCGCGATATCCGCTTCGTCTATCCCGCCGTTGTCCCGAGCCGTCTTCAGCAGGGCTAGACCGCTGTCGGGCGAAAGGTCTGGGCTCTCCAGGGCAGTGTTGACCGCATCCTCGATTTGACTCAGTGCCAGATGCCCGCGACGGGACGCCTCCGGGAGGTAGTCCGCGACAAGCAGCGCGGCGATGTCCTGGGCCCAGCCGTCCAACCGTGGGGCGAGGTCGGCGGGAAGACCCAGAACCCGGCAAATCACCCTGCTGGACAGTGGGACGGCCAATTCGGCCATGACGTCGATGCGACCCGAACGGGCACCGATCAGGGCGCCGACCTGCTCTTCGACGAATGGACGGAGGCGGGCAAGCCGACCGGCGGAGAAGAGCGGGGAGACCAGACCACGCAGGGCCTTGTGACGCGTACCGTCGTTGAACATGAACCAGCGGCGTACCGTGCCGGATGTGCGATGGCCCGACTCCCCGGCGCCGGCCGGGTCATGCAGAACGGTACGCCCGCGTTCCGGCCAGGCGGACGAGAGCGACGGGTGTCGAATCAGTTCGGCGACCTGTCTGGTCCCGGTAATGAACCAGACCCCCAGTACTTCGTCTCTGTGAACAGGCGGAACCTCTTTCAGCGCCAGGTAATCCGCGCAGGGATCGGGCTGGACGTCAGCCGTGTGCGCATAGGGGCAGCGGCTAAGCACGGCTCCACTCCTGTCGTATGTCGGAATTCACTCAGTGCTCGAAAGTCAGGGAAACGGTTCGGTTGATCTCCGACACCAGTTGGAACAGCCGTGCATGCGTACCTACATCGCCGTAGCACACATATATGTTCGCCAGCCTGCCCCGGCGCCAGTCGAGCGTGGCTCCTTCTTCGTATTCCGCAGTCACCCGCGATATCTCCGAGCTGTCCCTCAACTGCTCCACTCCGCGCAGCGTAAGCAGGCGCTTCGCTTCAGAGGGCGGGGGCTTCGCGTAGAGGAAGGCGATACAGCTGGGGGCCCAGGCGTCCACGATGCGGGGTGTTGCCGTTTGGCAGAGAGCCAGCTGTGCCGCGATCCTGACCAGACTGGGCCCGCCCGTCTGCCTGACCAGTTCGTTCACCCGACCGCCCAGACGCCCATTGACCTCGATGACCTGCGGCCCGTCAGGGGACAGTTTCACTTCCGTGTGGCAGACCCCGAGGCGAATACCCAACCCTCGGATGGCCCTGGATACCAGGGACGTGACCCTGGCCGCGGTCTGCGGCGGCAGATGTGCCGGAAAGAAAGAACCAGTCTCCCTATAGGGCTTGGCCAGCGGAAACTTCCCCAAGATTGCTATGTGCTCAATTCGGTCGAGGAAGACAGCAGAGTCTACGGAGACATAGTCGGCCCAGGGGTTCTCTATGAGCGACGAGGGGATCTCTGCCTCAAGCACGAACGGCTCGCCGGCGCCGGCCTCTTCATGGTTCGGAAAGACCTCAGCGGCGGCGCGTTTGGCGTCGTGCACGTCATGGATCCGATACGTGCTGCGGCTGCCGGTTCCGATGTCCGGCTTCAGTACGGCTGGTCCTCCGGTCCGCGCGAACGCATCGAGCAACGAGCGCCGGTCGGTGACCAGCTCACTGGCGACGGCCGACGCTCCGCTGGCGTTGAGCAGCTGCCGCTGTACGGACTTACGGGTGAGAGCCTGAACCACAGCGGGGGTATGGAAGAGCAGTCCGAGTTCTGCCGCCAGCCGCGATGTCAGCTCTAGTTGGTAATCGCTGTACGTCACAATCCCTTCGGGGCTCAGCTCACGGATGCGCTCCACGGCGTCGGAGAAATCCATCCCCCGGATATCACAGAGCACTCCGAACTCCGACATGAGATCGGTGGGGTACTCCTCATGCCCGGAGTCCGGGCAGATGAAAATCGGAACCGCGAAATTTTCCAGAGCGGTCACGATGCCGATAATGTCGGCGGCGCCCAGATCGTAGACGACGGCCACTCTCCGCAAGTTCCGCATGGGATTTCCGGCCGACTCCAATTCAGGCATTTACGCTGCCCTCCCGGACAAACCCGAGGACGGCGGACCTTGTTTCCGGATGGCGGAGCAGATCCGCTCGGTCGCAGTCGATACGTACCGTCAGGACATCCTCACCGCGAAGCCAGTCCGGACCATCGGTGTAGCCCCTGGAGACCACATTCAACGTGCGCCCCATCCGGGTGGAGGGGCGGGCATCACCGCATGCCAGCAGATGCGTGATCCAGGAGATGTGCGTGTCGTCGACGGTCTGGGTGACCAGGCCTGCGACGTCGTCGTCAGTCAGGCCGTCTGCAGCCAGAGCACGGACCATGCGACGGGTTAGGTCTTCTCGTACGGCGTGGATGAGCAGATGCGGACGGTCCACCAGGGCGGGCACGCTCACCGGGGGAAACGCCGTCCCTGGATTGTCCTCCTCGATCTGCTGGAGTGCGGTCAGGTAACAGTCCTCGATATCACCGATCGTGCACGGACTCGCGTCGAAGCAGATCAGGAGCGGCATCTGCCCCGTCTCACGGGCCACGATCTCCGCGTAGTGCGCGGAGACTCCGCTCGAAGCGCAATACCCCAGGACAGCGGTCACGCCGCCGTCCTCTTGTGGCCTCTTGGCGAACAGGGCCTCCGCGTAGGCTGCTGCGGTGACGTCGGCCTGACGGTGGTGAGCCAGCAGATGGTGCGTGCCGAGTCCTTCGGATTCAAGATTCAGATCGGCGATGTACGCCTCCGGACGGCGCCCCGGATAGTCAATGATGTCGAGAGTCAATGACTGCGTCGACGGCTCAGCCATGGCTTCGTCCAGCCCTTCCATGAGATTCCGGCAGCGCTTGATCGGCAGCGCGTCAGGCCGGCAGGCGCCATGCCATGACCGGGCTGTTTCCCCGCAGTGCCGTGACGTATGGTCCGCGCGGCGCTTCCCGTCCTGGTCCTGTCTCGCTACCGAAGGCAGGATCGAGCTGGCTGTTATCCGCTCCTCGTCGCCAGAAGATCAGTGCTGTTGACCGGCGCAGCAGATGGCTTATGATCCCCAAGCCAAGCCTTCGACCTTGGGTTTTGTGCATGGGGGATAGAGGATCGATGACAGTCGCAGACTCGGGAAAGGATGGGAATCCGTCCGCACAGGAACTCCGGTTCCATGTACTCGGCCCGCTTGAGGTGTGGGCCGACGGCGTACGAGTGCGTCTTGGCGGAACCATCCAGGAGCGAGTGCTGGCCACCCTGCTCCTCGAACCCGGGCGGGTGGTACCGGTTGCCAGACTCGTTGAGGCCGCCTGGGAGGAGGACCCTCCTGCGACCGCGTCGCACCAGGTGCGCAAGGCTGTCGCCGATCTCCGCCGACGCCTGCCGTCCGGTGGAGAGGTGATCAGCACGGACGGCCCGGGCTACCGGGTGATCACGTCGGTCAGCCAGCTTGATCTTCTCGACTTCAACGCACGGATCCAGACAGCGACACAAGCCGTGGGCGTCGGGAGGCTAACCGATGCCTGCGCAGAGCTGCAGGGCGCTCTCGATCTGTGGCAGGGCCCCGTCCTCGCGGGTGAGGGCGGCCCGGTGATCGACCGCGCGGCAACTGCGCTGGAGGAGCGCCGTCTCGCCGCAGCCGAACAGCTCCACGAACTGCGCCTCGAGCTCGGCGCAAGCAGCGAGCTTGTCGCGAGTCTGCGGGCACTCGTCGATGCACACCCCTTGCGAGAGACGCTGCGCGGCCAACTCATGCTTGCCCTGTACCGCTCGGGACGACAGGCCGACGCCTTGGAGGAGTACGGGAAGGTACGCGAGTTGCTCGTCGACGAGCTCGGCGTCGATCCGGGGTCTCGACTGGTCAAACTGTATGAGGGGATCCTGCGGGAGAGCCCCGAGCTGACAGCCCCGCAGGGTGGGCCGCCCGGCACTGCCTCCGGAATGCCGGCTGAGCAACGCGGTCCAGTTTCCACACTGCCGTATGCGCTGCCGGATTTCACGGGCCGGGACAAGGAGCTGGCAATCCTGCTCAGCCGGGTCCGGGCCGAGAGATGGCCAGATGAGCACAGCGCCCGGGTCGCGGCCATCGACGGGATGGGCGGGGCGGGCAAGACCTCATTGGCTGTACGGGCCGCTCACCAGCTGGCCGAGGAGTTTCCCGACGGGCAACTCTATGTGGACCTGCGCGGGTTCACCCCTGGCGAGCAGCTCCCCATATCAGCATCGACAGCACTGGACATCCTGCTGCGCGCGATCGGTACGCCGAGCGAGCGCATACCCGAGGACCTGCCTGGCCGCACCGCCACATGGGGGTCTGCACTGGCGGGGCGCCGGATGCTACTACTACTCGACAACGCCTCCGACGCCGCTCAAATCCATCCGCTGTTGGCGGCTCCCCCCGGCTGCCTTGTGCTTATCACCAGCCGGGTGCGGTTGCTCGACCTCGACGGCATCGAGTGGATCTCCCTGGGGCTGATGCCACCCGAGGACAGTGCCACGCTGGTGGCACGGACGCTGGGCCCGGCCCGTGTGGAAGCCGAGCCAGAGGCAGCCGCCGAGCTCGCCGAGCTGTGCGGCCATCTCCCTCTAGCGCTGCGCATCGCCACCGCACGGCTGCGCAACCGGCCCCGGTGGACCGTGCGGCATCTCGTCGAGCGACTGCAGGACGAGAGCCGCCGGATGGACGAGCTGAGCTCAGGCGAACGCAGCGTCGCAGTGACACTTCAGTTGTCATATCTGGCCATGGACAACAGGCACCGCGCCGCGTTCCGCGCCCTCGGGTTGCACCCTGGTGCTGGCATCGACGCACACTCGGCGGCCGCGCTGCTCGACACCGATGTCCGGGATGCCGAGGACATTCTGGAGCTGCTGCTCGACGTACATCTGCTCCAGCAGCCCGGATTGGGCCAGTACACGTTCCACGACCTCGTACGCAGCTTCGCCCAGAGCCAGCACGGACCGATGACGGAACAGACCGACGCGGACGCCGTCGAGCGGTTGCTCAGCTACTACCTGACAGCCACCAACGTAGCCTGCGACGTACTGTTCCCAGGCCGTACCGCCCGCTCAACCGGGGTTCCTCGGTATCAGGGAGAGCTCCCGGAGCTGACGGAAGAGAAGATCGTCAGGCTCTGGTTCGGTCGCGAACATCAGGGACTACTGGCGGTCGTGGCTCTGGCCGATCGTCTCGGCTACGACCGGCACACCGGCTGGCTGGTCCGCAACCTGGTCTTCCATCTGAATGCGGGTGGTTATTTCGAGGAGTTCCGAGCACTGGGCCGCCTCGCGGTCCAATCCGCGCGCCGGCTCGACGATCCGGTCCTGTTGAGTATCAGCCTGTCTAGTCTTGGCGTCGCTTGCTGGAAGCTCGGTTACTTCGAGGAGGGCATCAACGTCGCCCGCGAGGGACGCGAGATCGCGGTGCGCCTCGGCGACCGGGGCGCCGAGGCGCACAGTGAGTCCACTCTCGGGCTGCTCATGTCGATGCTGGGGCGGTACAACAAGGCCCTGCCCCTGTTGGAGCGCGCGGTCGAGCTGGCCAGGGAACTTGGCACTGCCCGCGCTGAAGCGGAGACTCAGACGAATCTCAGCTCGCTGTACGCACGATGGGGCCGCTATCCGGAGGCTGCAGCATCCGCCCTCCGGGCCCTTGAGCTGGAGCGGGACACCGCCAACCCGGTCAACGAGACCATGGCTCTGGCCGATCTGGCTTTCGCCCAACTGGGCATGGGGCAGTACGTAGATGCCGAGGCGAGTCTGAGCCGGGCCCGCGAGATGTGTGACGAGAGCGTGCCGCAGGGCGATGTCGCCCTGGTGCTGGCTCTGTCCGCCGAGGTAGCGCACCGTCTCGGCGACAGTCATGCGGTGTCTGAGCTCGCGGAACGTGCCCAGATCCTCGCACGGTCCGGTGGTACGCCGGTCCGCCAGGCGAAAACCGAGAACATCCTCGGTCGGCTGCATACCGCACAGGGGCAGTACACATCAGCGACGGCGTTGCACGCCCACGCGCTTGAGGTCGCCTCGGCAATCCGATTCCGCTCTGAGCAGGCATCCGCGTACCTGGGTCTGGCCCAAGCGGCCGAGGGGCTCGGCGACGGCGCGACGGCTGGGAAGAACCAGGTGGCAGCGGCCGAGTTGTTCGACCTCATGGAGATTCCGGAGACCGGCCGCAGTCATTGAGGAAAGTGGCGCGGACCTCATGGCTTGGTGGTCGCCGGCCCCTGGTTGTCCGCGAGGATCTGCTGCTGGGCCGACTGGCCGGTTGCGGTGACCTGCACGGTCGCACTGAGCCCGAGCGCCAGGACGGCAGCCGCAATGATTCCAGTCAGTCTGATCAGCTTGGTGCGCATGGTCCGTCCCCCTGTGGATGTTTGGGCGGATACGGCGCCGTGTGGCGTTGTATCCGTGTTCGACATCCGTGAAGGTGTCGCAGGCCGATCCCGGAACGTTCCCGTCCGCATACCTTGGAGGGAAGCGCCTGGTCAGAGGGCTACGTGGGCGATGTGGCACCCCTGTTCGGTGAGCACCACCTCCGCTTGGACACTCCCATGCTCATACCCCGCCAGGTCCAGCAGGGCCCGCACGGTCGCCCGGATCCCGGCCCGCTCAGCCTCGGCCGACGAGGCGGCGGGTTCCTGCGCGGTGATGTCCGCGACGAGGTGCATACCGTCGACGGTCAGTGTCTGCACCCAGAACCGGGGCCCCGCCGGCATGTCACCCCGGAGATGGGGACCTGGGTACCCGCCCTGCTCAAGGAGCTGCCGCAGCGTCACCACCTCCGGCAGCACGCTCGTCGGCCTGCCCAACACCCCGGAGACCTCCCGGACCACGACTCCGGCCTGTGCCGCAGCCCGGCCCGCAGAGCCGATCCCGAGAACGGGGCGGAGCATGCGGCCTACTTCGCCCTCGGAGTAGAGGATCTGGTCGATCCCGTACGTCCGCGTGGTGTGCTCCAGCAGCGCGCGCAGGGAGACAGGATCGGTAAGGTTTGCTGGGAGCAGTTGCTGCGGCTGCAGCCCGGCCCGGCGCAAGAGATCCGGCGCCAGGAGCGTTGAATCCGCTGCTGCCCAGACCTCTAGACCCGCTTCGACCGCCGCGCGTACGAGCCCAGGACTGGGCATCACCATCAGAACCTGCTGCGTGACACGCTCGTCGTTCACCGTGCTCCCGCCCCGGACAGCACGCGGCCGAACCTCGTGATCCCATGGTCTGTGTAGTCGACTGACCCGGAAGAGATCACCGCGACGGACGCGGAGTAGCCAGGTGCGGGATCCAGATCCGCCAATCGGATGCGGTCGACCAGCTCCGGCCTGTCCACGAACGATGTCACCGCGGGGATGGCATCCGCAGGTGTGACCGAGATCCGCGGCATGGAAATGCGCAGGCCGTCCCCCGTCGCTTTGAGAACCGCTTCCTTCCGCGTCCAGGTCCGGAAGAAGGAATGGGGAGTGTCGGGGGGGCAGGCCGCGGACTCCGCCGCGGAAAGGATCTGCGGCCGCAGTTCCAACAGGGGAATGGTCTCGTCGATCCGCTCGAGATCTATACCCACCGGTCCAGCAGTGGAGAGCGCCACGGCGACCAGCCACCCTGAATGTGAGATGGATGCCTGCCATTCGGTGCCCGGCAGGGTGGGCTTCCCGTGCGGGCGCGGGCAGTCAGGGCAGGACGACCCCACGACCACACGGTTCGCGGTCGTCCCGAGCAGGTCTGCCGCAAGAGTGCGCAGCAGTGCTCGGCCGGCGACAAAGCGGTCCTGATCGTCGGTTTGCCGCAGGGTGTCGGCCCGTCCCTGTTCGGCCCGGGACAGCAGGTGGCGCTGGCTGCGGGCCGTACCTTGAACGTCGGCCCACCAGATGTGGCACGTGCCGTCGTGTTCACGTGGTCTGTCGTGCACGCTCATCCTCGATGAAATTGGCCAGTCGGCTGATGCCGGTCCGGATCTCTGCGGGAGTCAGATAGCTGAGGGACAATCGGAGCTTGCGCTCCCCGCCCGCGCGCTGGAAATACCTCATGGGTGTCCATAGGACCTGGTAGTCGTGCGCAGACCGCTCCAGCGCCTCATCGTCCGCTTCGAAGGGGACGGAGACAACCATGAAGAAACCGCTCTCAGGCCTGTTCCATGACACGGTCTTGTCCGGCGCGCTAAAAGCGCGTGTCAGCTCACGGTGTGCCGTCGCCAGGTTCTCCCGGTAGAACAGGGCCGCCTCGGCATTGGCCTTGCGAAGGCTGAACCCGCAGCTGAGCAGCATCCCGCCAGCGATCGCCTGGGCGATGGGCGAGGTGTTCACCGTGACCATGCTCTTGACGTCTGACAGGGCGTCCGCCAGCAGCCGCGTCGGTCCGGTGCCGTCGGAGAGCGCCTGATCGGCGACGACGTAGCCCAGGCGCAGGCCCGGAAATCCGGACTTGGAGAACGTGCCGATGTGGATGACCTGAGCCGCGTCGTCGAGAGCCTTGAGGGAGGGAGGGCTCCCCGCTGGGGCGAACACGGCGTATGCGTGATCCTCGATCAGGAGGAAGTCGTACTCCTGGGCGAGGGCAATGAGCTCCTTGCGCGCGTCGAGTCCGAGCGAGGTGCCGCCGGGATTGGCACCTTCCGGAACCACGTACAGGGCGCGCGGCCGTCGTCCCTCTCCAATCAGCTGCTTCACAGCGGCGAGCACCTGCTCCGGCGCCAGCCCCCATGGGCCCTCCGGTACATGCTCGACCCGAATGCCTAGAAGCAGAGCAGCGCCCGTGACCCCGGCATAGCAGGGTGAAGCGACTAGGAGAGCGTCGTCCGGCCCGCCGAACAGAGTGCGCAGGGTGATCAGCAGCGCCTCCTGGCAGCCTGTGGTCACCACCACGGACCGTGGATCCACCGAGATCTGCTCGTCCGTACGGAGCATGGTGGCGATCAGTTCGCGGATGATCCCGGAGGTCGCTCCGTACTGGAGCAGCTCCCTGGTGACAGCGCCTTCGCTGAGGCCGCGCTCGGTGCGCAGATGATCCAAGAAACGGGCCAGGAACACCTCCAGGGACCCGAGTTCGAAGAACTGCTCGTGCGGGCGGCCCGAGGCGAAGGAGACTGCGTCCGGGTAGCGCGCCGTAGCTTCATTGAGAAAACTCATGACGCTCAGCCCGGGATCACTGAGCGATGGATGCAGATCAGCTGCGGTCAGCATGCCCGCTCCCTTCGCCTCGGCTGGAGCAACCCGTCCAGACCGCTCAGATCTGCCCGTCCAGCCAGCACCATGGCCTCCTCAAGTTCGCTGCGTATATGCGCGAACAGCGCTGCAGCTGCGTCTGCTCCGCCGACGGCAAGCGACCAGAGCACGGGCCGGCCGACGAACACGGCCCGCGCACCGAGCGCGGCGGCCACCAAGACGTCCGTGCCGTGGCGTACGCCTCCGTCGAGATAGACCTCGCAGCGGTCGCCCACTGCCTCGGCCACCTCGGGCAGGGCGTGCAGGGACGGCACGGCTCGGTCCAGCTGTCGGCCGCCGTGCGAGGAGACGATGATCCCGTCGGCGCCCGCGTCGGCCGCCCGGAGGGCGTCCTCAGCGCAGAGCACTCCCTTGACGACGACCGGCAATCCGGTCTGGGCCCGCAGCCAGGCGAGATCCGACCAACTGAAGGAGGCGTCGTGAGTAGCCGCAGCATGCTGCGCGACTGCCGACGCACCCGCACCGTCCACCCCGGCCACCTCACCGATCCGGTGCGGCAGGTTCACTGGTGTCACCCCGGGCGGCAGGGTGAACCCGTTGCGCAAATCGCGCCGCCGACTTCCGAGGCGCGGAGCGTCAGCGGTCAGCACCAGCGCCCGGTACCCGGACTGCTCCGCGCGGCGAGCCAGATCCGCGACCACCTCCCGGTCCCGCAGGGAGTACAGCTGGAACCACAGTGGCCCGGCGGCCGCGTCGGCCACCTCTTCAAGACGCACACTCGACAACATAGGCACGACGGTGAGCGCATCGGCCCGCCCGGCGGCCTCGACCACCTCGAGTTCCCCGGCGGGGTGCACCAGCCGTTGGTAGGCCATGGGAGCCACGGCCACCGGCAGCGAGACGGTGCAGCCGAGCATGGTCACGGCGAGATCCGGCCGGTCGACGCCGCTGAGCACCCGGGGCCGCAGAGCGTAGTCCGTGAACGCCTGCCGCTCCCAGGCCAGGGTCAGCTCATCCCCGGCACCTCCGCAAATGAAATCCGCGACGGACACCGGCAGGGCGGCGCGGGCGGCGCGCTCCAGCTCGTCCATGCCTGTGGGGCTGCTCTGGACGGGCATCACTGCTCGCTCCCGGCGCCGGCCGGCACGAGCTCTGTCGCGCGCAGGCGCTCCGCCGCCTGGTACAGCGCGCGGATGTTCGCGCTGCCGAACGTCCGCGCGTTGCGCCGCTCGATGAGCTCGAAGAAGACCGCCCGGTTGGGGAACGGCGAGCGGGTGAAGATCTGCAGCAGATCACCCCAGTGGTCCCGGTCGCCGAGGATACCCAGGCCGGCGAGGACGCCTGCGTCCTGTACGGAGTACCCCAACCGAGCGGGAAGCTCGTCGTAGTACGTGGCAGGGGTCGACAAGAACTTCACCCCGCGCGCGCCGGTGGACCGCACCGCGCCGACGATGTCGTCGGAGCGGAATGCCACATGCTGTACGCCACCGCCGCCGCAGGCCCGGAGGAAGTCGACGAGCTGGCCCGTCTCGCAGTCCGGCGCGACGAGGGTGAAGGTGACCGAGTCCCCCGTACCGCCCTGGAGCACCAGCGATTCCATGATCTGGTCGCCGACCTCGATGGTCTCGACGAAGGTCCGCCGCAGGCCCAGGGTCCGCCCGTAGAAGTCCTCGGTGGAGGCGAGTGTGCCACCCGGAAGGCAGAGCGCCACATGGTCGATCTCCTCGATCGAGTCTGCCGCGGAGGGCTCGTCCTGAAGAGCGCCGAATCCGGGCAGGAGGCTGCCCTCGACGGTTCCGGAAAGGAAGGTGTGGCGGAGTGTCTCGACTCCGGCGACGGTCGCGGACGTCATGCCGCCGCCGGTGAGCGGAGCGGCCACCAGGGCCGCCCCGCCCGCCGTCGCCCTGTCGCAGGCCGCCGCCACATCGTCCACCCGCAGAGCGATGTTCCGTACGCAGTCGCCGTGTTCAGCGACGAACGCGGCCACCTCGCTGTCCGAACGCGTGGCAGCGGTCACGACGACACGGGCGGCGCCGTGGCGGAGCAGGACGGACCGGCTGCCGGTGAGACTGTCCGCCAGTTCTGTCGTGGCGGCCACGGCCCGGAACCCGTAGCCGTCCCGGAAAACCTCCATGCTCCGGCCGAGGTCGGTGACGTAGAACTCCAGGTGGTCAATCCCGTGTATCTGCATGGTTTTTCCTTTGCTCGTCGGTTGGTCAGCAGTCGGCTGCGGTCTCGGGCTGGAGTTCGGGTTTCTTGGGAGAGGAGGGTTCGGGATCGGCGAAGGTACGCACCCCCGGTACGAACAGCGGCAAGACTGTAGTGGCGACAAGTGCCAGCAAGGCGACCGTCAGGACGGTGCGGAGCCCGAGCACATCAGCCGCCATCGGAGCCAGGGCAAGGCCAACGGGTTCCAGGGCATAAGTGCCGAGCATCTCCACCGCGAACACCCGGCCCAGCAACTCGTCGGGGATGGAGCGCTGCAGAGCGGTGGCCCACAGCACGCCGAAAAGTCCGTATCCCAGTCCGGTGAGAAAGACGGAGAAGCCCAGGAGCGCGATCGGGACGCCCGCCATCATGAAAGCGAGCTGGACGCCGCCCAGGCCAAGTCCCAGCACGCCTACGGTGCCGGGCCGACGTGGCGGGCGGGCACCGACGGTGAGCCCGCCAACGGCGGAGCCGGCCGCCTGAAGTCCCAACATCAGGCCGTAGTGGGGCATTTGCCCTCGCGATGAGAGGTAAATGGGAAGCAGAACCAGCATCGGCGCCATGACCAAGATCAGCTGGGCCGTCCCCTGAGCGATGATGGCCGCCACCCACGGCCGGTCAAGGACTGCGCGGAATCCCGCACCGGCCTCGGCCAGTACGCTCGTGCGCTCCTGCCGTTGGGGCCGGGCATCCCGGATCCCCATCAGCGCGACGATGCTGACCCCGAACGTGGCCACATCGATCCAAAAGGCGGTACGCGCATTGCTCACTGCCAGCAGCACCCCGCCAAGGGCGGGGCCAGCGATCATGGCAATTCGGGAGGTGGCCGACAGCAGCGCGTTAGCCTGCGGCAGCAGACCGGGGGCCAGGGTGGGTAGCAAAGCCCGGTGGGCAGGACGGAAGAGCCCGCTGCCGAACCCCATGCCCGCCGCCAGCACGGCGGCCAGGAGCAGCGACCCTTGTGCCGCCCCGAGAGCGAATCCCACGACGCAGAGCAGCCGGAGCACATCGGATGCGATCATCAGCCGAGAGCGGCGCAGCCGGTCGGCCAGTACGCCGCCGCCCAGCGCGACGACCACCAGAGCCAGGCTCTCCGCACCCAACACCAGGCCCAGGTCGGACCCTGACCGATCCTCCAGCACGGCCGCCGCCAGGGCCGCCACGAACATGCCGTCTCCGACAGTGCTCAGGGCCTGCCCTATCCAGACCCGCCGGAATGCCGGCAGGCTGAGCGGGCGGAGTATCTCCGACTTCATATGCTTTTTCCGTTTCTTACGTCGGTCTCGAGTCACCGGATCACGAGTCGTCGGTCGCGGCACTGGGCTCCACGCCGGCCGGCACCCGGCCCGGCCGGCCCTGCGGGCGTCGCCGGGCCATGGCTGCCCGACGCCGGGAGCCTCGCACGCCCGCCGGATTGTCACTCGAGGCCCGTTCGGGCGTGGACGCGGCGGGGTCGAGGAGCAGTGCCTGCGCCGCCACGGTCGGATGGCGGAAGAGGTCCGCGACGGAGACCGTCGCTCCGAACTCCTCGCACAAGCGGGCATGCAGCCGGGTGACCGTCATCGAGTTCGCGCCGGCCTCGAAGAGATTCATCTCGCGGCCCACCGTGGCCGTCCCCAAGGACTCCCGCCAGACAGCCGCGACGCGCTGCTCAGTGTCCCCCTGAGGGAGTGCCCCCGTCACAGCCGCGGTCTGCGGCACGCGGTGGCCGATCTTGACCGGCCGCGGAGTGAACACGGGCGCCGGCAGTTCACCCAGCCGCCGGCCGGAGTGGTGGGCGAACTCCGTCAAAATGCCGGTGTACTGGTGCAGGATCAGCTCGGCGGTCTCTGCGGCGAACACGCGCTCGTCCCAGATCAGGCGCAGGGTGCCCGTGCCCGGGACGACCGCCAGGGTCAGTGGTGCCCCGGTGAGCAGCCTGCCGTGTCCGGATTCCACCTGGAGGGTGTCCGCCCCGATCGCGGGGCCGGACGCCTGCCCGCCGAAGTTCTGTACGACGAGCACGCTGTGGAACAGGGTGCGACTCATGGGAATCCCGGCCGCTTCGTAGACATCGGCCAGCGCCTCCCCCGCCGACACCTCGCCGAGTTGCCAGGAGGTCTCCGCCACGGTGCCGAGCAGCCCGTCCAGAGACGTCTGCGCATCGGTGCCCACCGAGAGTGGGAGCGTCGTCAGATACAAGCCGGCCATGGCGGAGACGTCGCCGAGCTCCGCTGGACGCCCGTTCAGCGACACCCCGAACGTCACCCGGTCGGCACCGCAATTGCGGTGCAGCAGAGCGGCCCAAGCGGTGGCCAGTACGGTCCCGAGCGTTGCTTGGCGACGGCGGGCGAGCGAGCGGAGCGCGGTGAGGGCATCGCCGGACAGAGCGGTCTCGCACTCCGCGTAGTCGTCCGAGCGGGCCGACAGCGCGGGCGGCGGAGCGTCGAAGGGCAGGGGGGTGGGGCTGACGAACCCGTCGAGCTGTTCCCGCCAGAAGGCACGAGCCCGGCCGGTCGGCCTCTCCTGCAGCCAGCGGATGAAGGTGCCGTACGAGACGGAGGGCGCCTCGTCCGCGAAGGGCTCCAGTCCCTGCGCCAACTCCGTGTATGCGCGCACCAGTTCACCCGTCAGCAGGGAGGACGACCAGCCATCCAGCAGGATGTGGTGGTCGGTCCACACCAACTGCCCCTCCCGCGGCCCGGTCTTGACCAGAACCAGTCGGTAGGGCGGCGTGCCGGACAGCGCCGGGGGCGCGGCCCTGTGCTCCGCCAGCAGGGCGGCGAGGCGCCGCTTGACCTGCACGGGCGACAGCGCCGTCCAGTCGAGGAAGGCCACCGCCTCCGGAGGCTCCCGGTGCACCACCTGAAGCGGCTCGGGCAGCGACTCCCACTCGACGGATGTGCGTAGTACGTCGAACCGCCGTGCCAGCGCCCGCCAGGCGTCCCGGAAGAGATCGCCGTCCAGGGGGCCGCGCAGGGTGAGGACACATTCGTTGTAGTTGGCGTCCTTGCTGCCGGCCAGCAAATGCCGGTTCAGCATGACCTGCTGCATCGGAGCGAGCGGGAAGGCGTCCTCGGCCGGCAGCGCGGCCAGCAGGGAGGCGTAGCCGGACGACCGCAGCGTCTGCTCGGGCAGCAGGGAGAAGGGTGCGCCGAACGCCGTGCGCAGGGCCGCCTCCAGCCGGTCGGCGAAGCGACCGGCCCCTGTGACGTCGAAGTACCGGTCGTCCAGCACCAGGTCGGCCGTCAGGGTGCCGTTCCGTGCCAGGGAGAAGTTGACCTCGGCGGCAAACGGCATCGCCGCCGCGGCATCCACGTCGTGGCAGGCAGGGAACTGCGGCGCCGCCACGGGGTACAGCCCTCCGGTGGCGGAGCCGTCCCCGCCACCGGCGAGGTAGTTCACGACCACGCGGCCGGGGCCGCCGGTCAGCGGCTGCCCCGCCTCCTGGCGCAGTCGCCCGTAGCCGATTCCGCCGTCGGGTATTTGCGCCAGGCGGGCGGCGGTCTGCGTCACCGGCTCGTCCCGCAGGACGAAGGGGAACAACGCGGTGAACCAGCCGACGGTGCGCGACACCTCGGGGGCGTCCTCCCCAGTCGGCCTGCCGTGGAACTCTAGTATCACGCTCTCCGGTGCCGCCCCGGCCTTGTCGGCCAGCGCGTGGCGCAGCGCGTTCAGACAGCCTGCGAGCACCCGTTCACCGGAGCGCCTGGTGCGGGCTTCGGCGAGGGTCACCCGGCGTGCCGGACGGTGTGCGTCGCCGTACCGGCCCGAACCCTCGGCGCGCCTCAGCGGGAGAGTGAGCTCGTCGGCGCGGGCGGTTTCGTGCCAGTACTGCCGTTCCCGGTCCGGGACAGCGCCGACGGTCTGCTGGCTCCAGCGGCTGTAGCGCAGGAAGGATGCCCCGCTGGCGGGCAGCTCCGGCCGGTGACCCGCACGGCGCGCCCGCAGGGCGGCGGCGAGGTCCTCGGTGAGGATCTGCCAGGAGACGGCGTCGACCACCAGATGGTGGATGCACCAGAAGAGCAGATCGTCCTCGCCTGCCGGGGTGCGGAACAGCACGGCGCGCAGGAGCGGACTCCCAGTGACCGACAGTCCGTTCTGGGCCCGTTCGGCCGCCTCACCCAGCAGACGCTCGCGCTCGGCGCCGGCTCCCGGTAGCAGGACCTCCTCCAGACCCAGTTCCGCGGCGGACGGAACAGGGACAGCCACCTGCCGTCGGCCCTCCGGCGAATCGGTGAAGCGCACTCCGCCTAGGACGGCGTGCCGTGCGGTGACGTCGTGCACGGCCTGCCGCAGCACGGGCAGCGCGCACCCTTCGGTAACGGCGAACCACTGGGTCTGGGTCTGCCGGTCGCGGCCCTCCGGGAAGGCCTCGAAGAACCACTGCTGTACGGGTGTCAGCCCGGCCTCTGCCGGCTCCTCCCCCAGGTCGGCGGCGCCCCGCCGGTGGGCCCGGTCACCGGGATCCGCCTGGCGCTGCTCCACGGCGGCGGCCAGCTCGCGGATGGTCTGGTGCTGGAACACATCGCGTGCCGTGAGAGCAACGCCCTGTGCCGAGCATCGCGAGACGATCCGCAGCCAGCCGATCGAGTCGCCGCCGATCTCGAAGAAGTTGTCGTCGACGCCGAGTGCGTCGATGCTCAGCACCTCCTCCCAGACCTGGGCCAACGCCCGCTCCTGCGCTGTGCTGGGCAGCCGGCGAGCGGAGTCCCGTACAGCACGCGCTGGTTCCGGCAGTCGGGAGCGATCCACCTTCCCGCTGACGGTCAGCGGGAAGTCTTCGACGAAGACCATCCGGCTGGGGACCATCGGCCGCGGCAACTGCCGGGACATGTGCTCGCGGACCCGGCGCAGCAGATCTCGGCGCAGAGCCGAGTCCAGTGGGTGGTTGGCGTGACCGCCGACGTCCGCCAGGAGGTCCCTCGGGACCGGGAGGACTCGGGTCGGGCCGGGGTTCGGAACGACGGTGACATCGATGAGGCCGTCACCGGCCGCGGTGAGGGTGATCGCCGCCCCCGCCTTCCGCGTCGCCGCTGCCAGGTCGGCCGGGTGCACCGCGGCGAGCTGCTGCCCCGCTCGGCGCAGCCCGTCGTCGAGCGACGCGCACTGCGGACCGCTCATCGCCTCGTACAGGGCGGCATGGGCCGCCACCCGGGCATCGCGGACACCCTGGATCAGCAGACCGTCGGCGGTGATCTCCCCGAGCAGCGCGTCGAAGCGCGGCAGGGACAGGTCCGCGCCGTCGATCAAGCGTGGTCCAGTAAGCGTCGGCACGTCCCCGCCGGCCTTGTGCAGCACGGCATCGAAGCGAAACCCGTTCATCTCGGTGCCGGCCCGGCCCGACTTCGCCCGGATGTCGGCGAAGCCGAACTCCGGCAGCCGAGCTCCCAGCGCATGGAACCAGTCCGGACCGAGGCAGAGCTCGTTCTCGTTCTCCACCGCCTCCTCGACGCTGTCGAGCAGACCACGCAGATCATCGCCCTGCGGGTTGCGGCACCGTTGTACGGACAGGTGGAAGGGTCGTAGCAGCGTCAGGTCGCGCACGTCGCCGACGACCAACCGACCGCCGGGGCTGAGTAGTTGCCAGGCCTGACGCAGCACATCGTCCAGGTAGCGGGCGGTCGGGAAGTACTGCACCACCGAGTTGAGCACGATCAGATCGAACTGCTCGCCCTCGACGGCGGACAGATCATGCGCCGGGGCCTCGACCAGCCGGACCCTGCCGCTGTCGAGGCCGGCGGCGGGCAACTGGGCGTCCACGTACTCAAGGGCGCGCGGAGAGATGTCGGTGCCAATGTACGACTCGGTGTGCGGCGCCACGGCGAGCAGGATCATGCCGGTGCCGCAGCCGATCTCCAGCACTCTGCGCGCGGGCGGCTCCATGACCCGGGAGACGGCCTCGTCCCGCCACTCAGCCATGTCCTGCACCGGGATGGGCTGCAGGTCGTAACTGCTCAGCCAGCCACTGGTGTTGAGCTCCGCTTCCTGGCCATCCACGACTTCGTTGAACACCTCGGCGTCGTGCACCTGCTTCCACTCGCCCACCCGGACCTCGTCGAGCGAGGCGGCGGACTCCTCCCGGGCCATCCGCAGATAGCCGACCAGGCGGGGAGTGCCCTGCTCATCCGTCCGGACGTCGGCCACGAAGTCGGCGACGCCAGAGGTTTCGCTGGCGACCCGCTCCACCTCGGCGAGTTCGATCCGGGTGCCTCGGATCTTGACCTGGTTGTCGAGTCGGCCGCGGAACTCCAGTGCACCCGAGGGGAGTTCCCGGACCCGGTCACCCGTGCGGTACATGGAGTGGCCCGGCCGGAACGGGTCGGGGACAAAGCGTGCGGCAGTCTCATCAGGGGCGTCCAAATAGCCCAGGGCGACACCGGATCCGCCGATGAAGAGCTCGCCCGGAACCCCTGCTGGTACCGGTTCCCCGTGTTCGTCCAGCACATGGACGACGGTGTTCGGCAGCGGCCTGCCGATGGGCACGTGCGGCGTGTGCCGCGCATCCTGCATAAGTTCCGCGGTGTCGTACCAGGTGGATGTGACCGTGGCCTCGGTCACTCCGTAGGCGTTCAGCAGCCGGACATCGGCGCCGACGCCATCGTGCCACTGCCGCACCCGCGCCGGGTCCACACGGTCGCTGCCCGCGATGACCAGGCGCAGGCCGACCGGTATCCGGGTCTCCCCGGCAGCGGCCTGGCGCGTCCATTCGTGCCACAGGGCCGCCGGCAGGTTCAGCACCGTGAGCCGCTCTTCCTCCACCAGCCCCGTCACATCGCTGATGTCGGAACCGCGGACCAGCACCGACGCCCCGGCCGTCCAGGAGGCGAAGAGCTCCTCGATGGAGACGTCCACGGCCGGCGACGCCATGTTCAGCACGGTGTCCGTGTCGGTCAGTTCGTAGACATCAGCGGCGGCCCTCGCGAGGCTCACCGCCGCCCGGTGCGGGACCACAACACCCTTGGGCCGACCGGTGCTTCCAGAGGTGAAGATGAGGTACGCCGGATCGTCGGGCATGTACGGCGCCGGCGCCGGCTGTACCCCGGACTCGGCGAGCGCGGCTTCGAACGACAGCACGGGAATGGCGAGTGCGGCCGCCGTGTCCGGTGCCGCGCCGTCGTGCAGCACCAGCCGACATCCAGCGGCCTCCGCCATGCCCGCTAGGCGCTCGGTAGGCAGCCGGGGGTCGAGCGGCACGTACAGTGCTCCGGACCTCATCACGCCCAGCATGGCTGCCACCTGCCGAACCGACGGGGAGGCCAGCACGCCCACCCTGCTCTGGCGGCCGATGCCCCGGGCGGACAGAACGGCGGCGTGGTGTTCGGCCGCGGCATGGAGTTCGTGGAAGGTCACGCTCTGCCGGGCGTCCCGCGCCGCCTCGTGCTCCGGCTTGTGGACGGCCTGGTGGGCGACGATATCCGGCAGACCCGCGTGAGTGAACTCGCCGGCACTTCCCGGCGGCGTCGCCGCGACCGGGTCAGGTGTACGCGAGGGCTTCTGCGCGGCGAGTTCGGTGACCAGCTCACAGACCAAGCCGCTGAACCCGTCGGCATACCCGCGGATCGTCTCCTCGGTGAACAGCTCGCTGCTGTACTCGAAGTACACACGCAGGCGGTCCCCCGCCTGCTGTATGTCACAGCTCAGGTCGAACTGTGCGGCGGTCCGCTCGCTGCTGAGGGACTCGAGTGTCAGACCGCCGAAGTCAGCCCCGTGGCCCGGCGCCGGCAGGTACTGGAAGCAGACGTCGTAGTACGGATTGCGGTTGGCCTCGCGCTTCGGCTTGAGGGCTTCCACCAACTGGGCGAAGGGCACGTGCTGGCGGTTCAGCAGTTCCTGATGAACCATCCGGTGCCGGTCGAGGGCCTCCCGGAACGAGTCCGCCCCCGACAGGTCGACGCGCAGGGGAAGCGTATTGGCGAAGAAGCCGACCGCCCCCAGGGTGTCGGCGTCGGTGCGCCCGGCGAGCGGTACGCCGATCACCACGTCGTGGTTGCCCGAGAGACGGGCCATGAGCCGGGAGAACGCCGTGGCGAGGACGGTGAAGGTGGTGGTGCCGAACTGCCGGGCGATGTCGCCCACGGCCGCCGCGGTCTCCGCCTCCAGGTGGAAGGTATGCACCGAGCCGGCGAACGTGCGGTGGTCGGGCCGGGGGAAGTCGGCCGGGAGCTCCAGCCTCGGCGCGTGGTCCAGCGTTTCCCGCCAGTACGCGAGTTCTTCGGAATCCAGTCCTGCCCCGTCCTGGGCTGCCAGCCGCGCGGCGTACTCGCCGACACCGGTGCCGTCACCGCGAAGCTGCGGTACCTGGCCAGCCACCCGCGCCCGGTACGCCTCGCCGAGGTCGGACAGCAGTACCTGGGTCGACCACCCGTCGAAGACGATGTGGTGGACGACGAGCAGCAGGACGTGGTGATCCTCGGCGATCCGCACCAGCCGGGTGCGGATCGGTGCCTGTGCCGTCAGATCGAAGGGCGTGCGGGACAGTTCGTCGAGGCAAGCGCGGGCCCGGCCGAGGGGGTCGTCAGCGTCGGAGACGTCGGTGACTGTCCGGTCGACGGGCTGGTCGTCGGCGAACACCTGGTACGGGCGTCCGCCCAGGGTGAGGAAGCGGGTGCGCAGCGCCTCATGGCGTGCCACGCAGTCGGACAGCGCGTCGAAGAGGGCTGTCCCGTCAAGGTGACCGCGCAGCACCAGTCCCATGCTGATGACGTAGAAGGAGCTGTCGGGATTGAAGTTGTCCAAGAACCACAGGGCTCGCTGGGGCGGGGTGAGCGGCCAGACCTGGGCCGTAGTGGCGGCGCGGGGCGGCTGCCCGGGCGCAGGCGCGTTCATGAACGAGAACCTTCCGTGGTGAGGGGGGCGTCGTAGCCCGGGACGAGCCGCTGGAGCATGGCGAGTTCATCCGCGCTGGCCACGGCGAGGTCCGCGGCCATCTCGATGTGGATCGAGTCCTGGGGCCGCGGCCTGCCGGCCGGACCGGCGGACGAAGGGCGGCCAGATTCCAGCCAGGTGGCAAGGGTGCGGACGGTGGGATGGCGCAGCACTTCGGAGACGGGCACCCGTCGGCCGAACTCGCGCTCCAGCAGGCCGGCGATGCTCAGCGCCGCGAGTGAATGCCCACCGGCCTCGAAGAAGTTGGTGTGCACGGAGACCTTCTCCAGGCGCAGGGCCGCACACCAGATGTCACGGACCGCCGCCTCGGTGAGATCGAGCGGTTCCTCCACCGCGTCCTCAGCCACGGTGAGCGGCAGTCGGCCGAGGTGGGCGGCATCCACTTTGCCCTGCGCCGTCAGCGGCAGCTCGTCGAGCAGGACATAGGCGGTGGGCACCAGCGCGGTGGGCAG
This sequence comes from Streptomyces turgidiscabies Car8, assembly GCF_000331005.1. Lineage (GTDB taxonomy): Bacteria > Actinomycetota > Actinomycetes > Streptomycetales > Streptomycetaceae > Streptomyces > Streptomyces turgidiscabies. Next base: position 44,352 of record NZ_AEJB01000655.1, on the reverse strand, counting down.
GGCGCCGAGGAGATGGTCGCGCAGGGCACCCGCCGGTGTGCCGGGGCGGGCCACAACATAGGCGGTCAGGGAGAATTCGCCTGCCTCGCCCCGGGGCAGGACCACACACCGCTGAACCCCGGGGTGGCGCAGAAGGGCCGACTCCACCTCGGCGGGCTCCACGCGTACGCCGCGGATCTTCACCTGGTGGTCCCTGCGGCCGAGGAACTGCCATGTCCCGTCCGGTCGGCGCCGGGCCAGGTCGCCCGTGCGGTAGAGCAGTTGACCCAGCCTTGCGGGATGGGTGACGAACCGCTCAACGGTGGTGCCGGTGTCGCCGAGATACCCGCGGGCGAGGCCCGCCCCACCCACATGGATCTCGCCGACGGCTCCATCCGGTACAGGCCGCAGCCACGGGTCCAGCAGGTGGGCGCTGCGGCCGGCCAGCGGTCTGCCCAGCGGCACGAAGTCTGCGGGTGGCGCGTCCAGAACCTCCACCATGGAGAACGTGGTGTTCTCCGTCGGCCCGTAACAGGCCACCACGCGCAGGTCCGGGTACTCCGTCATCAACCGGCGTACCGCCTGGACCGGCACCACGTCGCCGCCCGTGAGCAGGGTGCGCAGCCCGGCGAAGCACCGGCCGTGGCCGTCGGCCACCACGCGAAGCAGGCCGGCGGTCAGGTGCAGGGTGGTGATGCCGTGCCCCTCGACCAGTTCGGTGAGCTCCGGACCGGTCAGCTGGGTCCGGGGGGCGACGACGAGAGCGGCACCGTTGAGCAGGGCTCCCCAGATCTCGAAGGTGGACGCATCGAAGTGCACCGGCGCTGCCTGCAGCACGACATCGCCGGGGCCCAGAAGAACGAATCCCGGGCGGTGGGCGAGGGAGATCACCCCGCGATGGGTGATCTCCACAGCCTTGGGCTCACCGGTGGTCCCCGAGGTGCACATCACGTAGCACGGGTCATCGGGGGAGGCGCTGCCCCGGGTCGGCCCGCGCGATGCGGCCGGCTCGGGGTGTCGGGTCAAAGCGTCCTCGGCCGGGACCGTCACGAGGCGGCAACCGAGAGCACCGGCCGCATCGGCTGTGCTTTCGTCGGCCAGGACGGCAGCGGGCCGGACCCGTTCCACGACGGCGCGGGTCCGCGCGGCCGGCTGGTCCGGATCGAGCGGGAGGTAGGCGGCTCCTGCCCGCATGACGCCCAGCATCGCGGCGACGGCCACGCGGCCACGCGGGAGTGCCAGGGCGACGGCCGCTCCTTGGGACACACCTGCGGCCCGCAGTCGGTCCGCGATGAGATCACCGGCGGTGTCGAGTTCGGCGTAGGACCAGGCCCGCGTGCCATGGATGACCGCGGTGGTGTCCGGGTGCGCGGCGACGGCCTGCCGGAAGACCTCGTCCACCGATGCGCCGGGCAGCGGCGGCAGAGGCGCTCCCTCGCCCAGGGCCCAGGCCCGGGCGGACTCCTCGGCACCGCGGTACGACACCTGGCTCAGAGGCACATCGGGTGCCGCCATCAGGGTCTCGGCGAGGGCGAGGAACTCGTCGGACATCCGCTCGACGGTCTTAGGGGAGAACAGCTCGGCGGCATACGCGACCACGAGCGATCCGCCGGTCTCGTCCAGCCGCACATCCCAGGTGAGGTCCAGGTCGATGACCGGGGGAGGAACGAGGAGGTCCACCACGACAAGGCCCTCGGCCCGGAACGTCTGCTGCACTTCCTCGGATACCTGGAAAGAGACCGAAGTGACGGGGGGTCCGGACCGGGAGCCGACGCGCCCCGCGGCGGCCAGGATCTCGTCGTAGCCGATGGCGGCGTTCAGCATGGCGCCCGCCGCCTGCTTCCGCGTCGTCGTCAGGAGTTCACGGAACGTCCCGGTCCAGCTCACCGGGATCCGCAACGGCACGCTGTTGAGCAGTGGCCCCACGACGTCCTGAAGCCATTCCTCGCGCCGCAGCGTCTGCGGCACGGACATCACCGGATCGGCGCCCTCAGCGACACCCGACCACGTGGCCAGCGCCATCGCGTAGGCGGAGGCCAGCACCATGAAGGGAGTGGCGCGCTGGTCCCGGCAGAACTGCTCCAGCCGCGTCAGGAATCCCGCCGGAATCCGTCGGCGCAGATGAGCAGCGGCGTAGGAGCGCTCTTGCGGCCGGTCGTGGTCCGTGGGCAGCCGGAAGTCGGTGCCGCCGGCGAGCTCCGCCTGCCAGTACGCGCGGCTCGCCTCGCCTACGGGGCCCTGGGCACTCTCCCGAAGCCACTCGGCCACCCGCCGGTACGGGACCGGCTCGGTGTCCGGGGCCGCCCCGGACCCCAACTCGGCCACCAGTTCACGCAGGAGAACCTCAACTGACCGGGCGTCCAGATACGCGTGGTGCAGGAAGAGAGCCAGCATGTGGTGCCGGTCGTCGAGCGAGGCGAACACCGCCCGGTACCCTGCCTCGGCTCCCAGGTCCTGGGGACGGTGCAGGCAGTCCTGGAGGAGCGCCTCCCAGGCGGCCGGCGCGTCCGGCCTGTCCCGCAGGTCCAGGACGGTGACATCGGGGCGGCCGTTCCCCGGGACCAGTACGGCGCCCTCGGGCCCCACCGCGAACCGCAGTCCCAGCAGGTCGTGGCGGTCCGGCAGAGCGTGGAGCGTGCTCCGCACGGCCTCGATGTCCAGCTCGCCGGTCAGTCGCAGGACCAGGGGCACGGTGTACAACGGGACGTCCGGCCGTGTCTGGTTGATGAACCACAGGCCCGCCTGCATCCCGGAGGCGGGGATGCCTGCGGCGGTCCCGGGGCGCGAGGCATTGGCGGCTTCGGGCAACCGGGGGCTCACCGGGACTCCGTCCGCTGCGCAGTGAGTCCGGCAAGCGCCCGGGCGTTAGCTGCGGCCAGGAACGCGGCCACGGACACATCGGTGTCGAAGCGCTTGTTGACCCGGGCGGTGACATCCAGGGCGAGCAGGGAATTGCCGCCCAGCTCGAAGAAGTCGTCGCGGGCGCCGACCTGCTCGATACCCAGCAGCATCTGCAGGGTCTCGCAGATGAACCTCTCCCGATCGTCCGCAGGCTCGGCGTAGTCGGTGTCCAGCTCGGGCCGCTGGTACTTGGCCGCTCCCCGGTCAGCACCGGCGAGCACCTCCAGCGCGGTGACCACATCGAGGCGGCGCCCCTGTTCGACCACGGCGTTCAAGTCCTGCGTCGAGATGTGGGCCTGCGGCACCCCTGCGGCCAGCGACAGCAGGAACACTTCATGGCCTTCGCGCTCCGAGAGGAACGAGGCCATGCCGGCCTCCGACATGACTGCGAGCCGTTCGATCTCCCGCAGTTCGTCGTTGCCCTCGTCGGTCGCTCCGGCATCGACCGCCATGCCCAGATCCCGCCAGCCGGTCCAGTCGACGGCGACGACCTCGGTACGCCCCTGCTGTCGACAGCTGTGGGCCAGCCCGCCCACGTAGGCGTTGGCGGAGGTGTAGTCGGCGATACCGAACCGGCCGTCGATGACGTTCAGCGAGGAAAAGAGCATCAGGAAATCGAGCTCACGACCCTCAGTCGCGGCGAGCAGATGGCGGGATCCCTGCACCTTCGGTGCCAGCACCTCGCGATACGCCTGAGGCTCAAGGGTCTGCACGAGGCCACCGCCGGGCAGGCCCGCCGCGTGGATGACACCGTCGAGCCGCCCGAAGCGCTCGTCCACCAGCCGGATCAGGGCGTTCACCTCGTCCGCGTCGGACACGTCGGACCGCAGTGCGAGCACCTTGGCGCCGTACTGTTCCAGGCGCAGGAGCTTGTCGATACGACGGCTGGTGCGGTCGTCCCAGCCGTGTTCGGCGGTCCAGGCCTCCCAGCCGTCGCGGTCGGGGAAGTCACCGCGGCCCGTGAGGACGAGGTTGGCCCGGTATTCGCGGGCGAGGAACTCTGCCAGCGACAGACCGATACCGCCGAGGCCACCGGTGATGAGATAGGTGCCCCCGGCGCGGGGCCCTCCCGGCCGCGCCTGCTCCTCCTGGCGTACGTGGATCCGCTCCACCCCACGCGACCAGCGACGACCTGCGCGATAGGCGATGGTCGCGTCCGGCTCGTCCACCAGGAGCTCTTCGAGGACGGCCTGGACGACGGCCTCGCCGCCCTCGACGGGGTCGGTGTCGACGAGCCTGCAGGACAGCCCCGGAATCTCCCGCGGCAGCACCCGGACGATGCCCTCCAACAGGCAGTCCTGCGGCGAGATTCGTTCGGTGCCCACAACGTCGAAGGCTGCCTGGGTGACCACCAGCAGAAGCGCGGCGCGCTTCTCTCCCAGGGCCTTACCCAGCGCCAACAGTGCTTGCGCGGAGTCCGGGACCCCGGACTCGTCCGTTCCCCGGCCAGCCAGGAAGACCACCGCGGTGGAGTCGGCGGACACCTCCTCCTCGTCCAGGGCGAGGGAGAGATGTGTGGGGTCGGCAATAGTGAGTTCGACGCGGGTTTCGCTCATCCGCAGGTACTGCTCGGCGTCAGCAAGCTCGACGCAGCCGATGCTCTGAGCGGACAGCTGCTGGGTGAGGCGGGTGGCGGTCCGTTCGGCAAAACCGGACCCGTCGGTTACCAGCAGCACCGATTTCAGCGAGTTCACGCGTTGGGCCCCCGCGAGCTGGCCGGCTGCGGCCGTCCGGCGCCAGGAGGGCATGTAGAACCACTTCCCCGGCTCCTTCTCCCGGTCCATCAGACGTCGGCTGAGCTGGACCTCCTCCTCCGACGACGCGTCGATCCAGAACCGCTCGCGCTGGAACGGGTAGGTGGGAAGCTCCACCCTGTGCGGGTCACTCGGACCGCAGACGGACCAGTCCGGTTCCGTGCCCGCCTCCCAAAGCCGGGCGATCGCGGCCAGGAACATCCGCATGTCGCTGTCAGCGTCCTTGGGGTGCCGCATCGTCGGGATGAGTGGCGGCAGACTGGCGCCGCTCGCCGCCGCCTGCGCCAGGGACAGCAGCCCCTTCCCGGGGCCGACCTCCAGCAACGGTCCGTCCACGGACTCCAGCAGCCGGGCGATGCCGTCGGTGAATCGGACAGCACCACGCAGATGGCGTCCCCAGTACTCGGGGTCCTGCGCGTTCTCCTCGCTCAACCAGTCCCCGGTGACGTTGGACAGGACGGGGACCGACGGTGCGCCCATGGGAATGTCCCGCAGGAACTCGACGAACTCCCGCGCCGGTTCATCCATCAGCGCGGAGTGGCTTGCGCAGGACACCCGCAGCCGGCGGGGCTGGACCCCCTCGGCCTCGATGCGCGTCGCCAGCGCGGCGATGCCTTCCTCGGTGCCGGAGGCCACGACGAGGCGCCGGGCGTTGTATGCGGCAAGCGCCACGCCGTCCGGCAGCAGCGGTTCCACCTGCTCGGCCGGCAGCGGAATCGCGAGCATCGCGCCTCGCGGGGCGGCCTCCATCAGGGCGGCCCGCTTGGCCACCACTCGGACGGCGTCCTCGAGTGTGAACACACCCGCGACAGTGGCCGCCACGATCTCGCCAAGACTGTGCCCGATCATCGCCTGCGGACGGATCCCCAACGTGTCAAGCGTGCGGACCAGGGCGTACTCGACCGCGAAGAGGGCCGGCTGTGTAAGCCAGGTCTCGTTCACCGGGTGCAGTCCCTGGCCGTCCTCCGGCGCGTGCAGCAGCGTGGTCAGATCAACGTCGAGTTCTGCACGGAACAGTTCGGCACAGCGGTCGAACTCCGCCCGGAACGTCGCATGGTCCTCGTACAGCCCCTGCCCCATCCGGGCGTACTGAGACCCCTGCCCGGGGAACAGGAAGGCGGGGCCGCCGGACATGGCACGGCCCGCGGGGGCCTGTGCCCTCGATCGCAGGGCATCGACGGCCTCGTCCGAGCTACGGGCCACAACTGCGGCCCGGTGGCCGAAGCGTGAGCGGCCGTGCTGCAGGGTCCGGGCGGCGGCTTGGAGCGGCCGTGCTGCATGCTCGGGTTCGGCGATCCAGTTCGCGATGGAGTGGAGATAGTCACCGACGGCCTCCTCGCCGCGGGCCGACACCGGCAGGACCTGCCAGCCGTCGAGCTCCGTACCGGTCTCCCCCGGGTCGTCACCAGCCTGCGCCCGGCTGTCCGCCTCGCCGAAGGGGGCGGGAGGCTCTTCGACGACCACGTGAGCGTTGGTGCCGCCGAACCCGAAGGCGCTCACACCGGCACGCCGGGGCATGCCCTCCGGTAGGTCCCAGGGCCGGGCCTCGCGCGTTATGTAGAAAGGGCTCTCCTCCAGGCCGAGACCCGGATTGGGCTTCTCGAAGTTGATCTGCGGGGGGATGACACCGTGCTTGGCCGCCAGTACGGCCTTGAGGAGGCCCGCCACTCCTGCGGCGGTGTCCATGTGTCCGATGTTGGCCTTGACCGAGCCGAGGGCACAGTAGTTCCGCTGGTCGGTCGTCTCGCGGTAGGCCTGGCTCAGGGCCTGGACCTCGATCGGGTCACCGAGGAGTGTCCCGGTGCCGTGCGCCTCCTGGTACGTGATCGTGTCGGCCGAAATGCCCGCCACGGCATGGGCGTTCGCCGTCACCTCGGCCTGTCCGGGAACACCTGGTGCGGTGAAACCGGCCTTGTTGGAACCGTCGTTGTTGATTGCGGAGCCGAGTATGACGCCGTGGATGACGTCGCCGTCCCGCTGAGCGTCCTCCAAGCGCTTCAGGAGCACCACACCGACGCCCGAACCGAGCACCGTACCGGTCGACGAGGCGTCGAAACTGCGGGTGAGTCCGTCGAAGGACGAGATGGCGCCCTCCTGGTAGAGGTAGCCGCTCTTGAGAGGAGGAGTGATCGCCACACCGCCGGCCAGCGCCATGTCGCACTCGAAGGTGCGCAGCGCTTGCGTTGCCATGTGCACGGCTACCAGCGAGGTGGAGCAGGCCGTGCTGACATTGACGCTGGGACCGGTGAGGTTGAGCTTGTACGAGACCCGAGTGGTGAGGTAGTCGAGATCGTTCTCCACGGATCCCACGTCGTGGAGGTTGCCACCGTCCGCGTTGCGCGCCTGCACCTCGGCGTTCGCACGGATCTGGTGGACGTACGTGTTGACGCCGGCCCCACCGTAGACACCGACAGGCACCTCGACCTGATCGGGGGCGTAGCCACCCGCCTCAATGGCCCTCCAGCAGTGCTCCAGGAACAGCCGCTGCTGCGGGTCCATCAGCTCCGCCTCGCGGGGGCTCATACCGAAGAACCCGGCATCGAACATGTCGATGTCGTCGATACAAGCAGCGACCTTGACGTAGTTGGGCGCCTTTGCCAGGGCCTCATCCACACCGGACGCAACTATTTCCTCATCGGTCAGCCTGGCGAGGGAGTCGACCCCGTCCCGGATGTTCCGCCAGAACTCCTCGGGCCCATCGGCACCGGGAAACTTGCAGGAGATGCCGACGACGGCGATATCAACGGACTGCTGTGCGTCACTCATGGGGTCAGACCTCGGTTCCGGTCGAAGTGGTGGCCAGTTCTGCTGTCTCTACCTGATGCAAAGCCGCCTGTATCCGCTCGACCATGGAGCTGAAACGGGAATCGAAAATAAGTTCAGCAGCTGGTACGTCAACCCCGAACTCTCTTGCGGCAAGCATGCTGACGCGAATTGCCTGAAGGGAATGGCCGCCCAGTCCGAAGAAGTCACCATCGGTGTCGACCGAATCCACCTTCAACGTCCTGCACCAAATCTCTGCCAGTGCGTCCGGCACCGCTGACTGCTTCCGGGGAATGGCCACCAAACCAACCTTTCGTTCTGAGTAAATGCCGCGCATGGTGTGTGTCTCATAGTTCCGCCAGAGTGGTCTGCAGGCACGCCGCAGAAATGAGTGACACCGGTTCAGGGGACATGACGTGACGGCGAGACACCGCCGATGCTGAAACCGTGACCGCCATGACGACTCAGGCCGCACCGGCCGTCCGCCCCAGCCTTCAGTTGCGGACCTTCGGCTCCATCCGCGATCCCGAGACCCTGCTCTACTGCTTTCCGTACGCGGGGGGAAGCGCGACGTACTACCACCCGTGGACCGCCCTAGTGCCACAGACGGTCGGGCTGCGCGCGATACAACTGCCCGCCAGGCAGGACATGCTGGACATCCCACCGTTCCGGCAGATGAGCGACCTTGCCGCTGCGGCGGCCCGCCTCGTGGCGGAGGACGTCCAGGGCCGTCGGTATCTCTTCCTCGGCCACAGCATGGGCGCCGCCCTCGCGTTCGAGACTGCCCGCCAACTGCGCCGCGACGGCCGGAAACTGCCCGAACTGATCGCGCTGTCCGGACACGGGGCGCCTCACCGTGAGCGGCGGCTACCCTCGTTGGAAGGTCTTGACGACGCCGAACTGCTGGCAGTGGTCGGCCGACTCGGCGGCATCCCACCTCAGATCGCCGCATCGGCACAACTGCGGCCCCTCATCGCGCCGGCCATCCGGGCGGACTTCGCGCTGCTGAGTAACTACCGTTGCGCCACCGAACCCCCGCTAGACTGCGCCGCTGCCGTGTTCGGAGGAACGGCTGACGCGGCGGTACCGACCGAGGCCCTGCACGCGTGGGCCGAGCACTTCACCGGCGCCGTGACGGTCGACCAGTTCCCTGGAGGGCACTTCTACCTGTCCAAATGGGCGTCACGAGTCCTGTCCTCGACGCTCGGCAGGGCGTGACCGGACCGGCGCGGGAGCCGGACGGTACCGGAACGGGAAGAGACGGCTGGATGCTGCCTCCATGCGAACAGCGATCTGCCACCGACGCCCCCTGGTGCTGCTGGGGCTGAAGCACCTACTGATGGCACAGTCCTCGTGCGACGTCGTCCACACCTCGGTCGACGAGCTGCCGGGAGATCTGAAGGAAATCGACATCCTGGTCATCGAGGACGAACTCTTGACGCGTGCGACATGCCTGGCGGCACAGTCCGGCGAACGCGGGGCGCCGGAGATCATTTCCCTGAGCGCCGAAACGCAGCCCGACGAGGTACTCCGCCGGGTGAACGGCCTGCGGGCCGTCCCGTCGTCCACCGCAGCGATGACCGGCCACCACTGGGTTGCCCCCCTGTCCCCGCGCGAACAGGAGGTGCTCCAGTTCATCGCCTCAGGATTGACTCACGATCAGGTTGCCCGCCAGGTCGGCATCAGCCGACACACGGTCGACACCTACGTCAAGCGGGTGCGGTCGAAGTTCGGTGTGGGAAACAAGGCCGAACTCACACGCATCGCACTTAGTTTGAAACTCGTCTAGGGTCGAAAGGAGAGCCTCTCTCATGGCCAAGCTGATCATCAGTAACCAGCGCACCGAGGAAATGGTTGGAGACTTGCAGATACTTTCTCCGGAGTATCGCGAGTATCTGGGAAATCAGGCCCAACGAATGGCCTGGTCCATGCAGGAGGGTGATGTTCTCGTGCTGCCCGTACTGCCGGGTGAGCGCTTTCTCAGGTATGTCACCGATCTCCTGCACATAGACCGCGGCACCATCGAAGTCGTCGTTCCGCCGGCTGGCCACTACGGTGCCGGAATTCTCTCGCGGGACCGGCTGATGAACGAGGATCTACTACGGCAGTTGAAGCACCTCGTCGCGTCTCACGGCATAGGTGAGATCTTTCCGTTCCACTTCGACAGCACCATTGCCGCAATGGCCAAGGGACTTGGCCTGGATGCCATGACTCCGGGCTTCGGATTCCTGGACCAGGGGGGCGGCAAGCTACTCAACAGCAAGGCCGCCTTTCGCGCACTCGCGGCCGGCGCCGGTGTCGCCGTCCCGGAGGGCAGGGTATGCACAACGCAGGACGAGGCGGAGGAGTTCGTCTGGCGAGAACTCCTGTCGCAGGGGCGGCCCGCCATCCTCAAGCAGGACTTCCACGTCGCCGGATTCGGCAACGAGATCGTCAGCCCGGTGCCGGGAGTCGAGCCGGTGGGAGCTCTCAGGACGGTGGTTGCGACGGACCGGGAGGAACTGACCAAGTACCTTGCCGAACGGTGGTATTGGCTGACCGATGCCGGCCGCAGCCCGGTCGTCGTGGAAAGGTATTTCGCCGATTCGCTGCCCTTGTGTGTCGAGTTCCATCTCACCGGCCAGGGCATCGAACTCGCGGGCCACGGCGCCATGCGTATGCAACCCGTGCTGAATGGCCATGTCTGGCCGGCGCCCGCCGCCGGGCTCCCCGCCTTCGACCCCTTCTTGCGCGAGGCACACGAGTTGTGCACCGCCGTACACGCGATGGGGTACCGCGGCATCGTCAGCGTCGACGCCATCGTGACACCCGCTCAGAAAATTCTGATCAACGAATTTAACTGCCGGGTCAGCGGGTCCACGCACGCCTATCACATCGGCGAACGCATCGTGGGCGCGGAGTTTCCCAACGGACGTGTACTTGTGGAACAGCGGCGGTGCACCTTCCCGTCCGCCGTCTTCGAGCGTCTGGCGGACAGTGGCCTGGCATACGACCCCGTGTCCCGCACCGGCGTGCTCGTCACGGTCGAGGACAGCAGTGCGTCCGGCGGTTACGGTGAATACTGCATCGCTGCCGAGAACACCGAGCAGGCGGAGCGGATGGAGCAGGCCCTCGCCGGTCTCCTCGCACAGTCCGAGAGGGCGGCATGACTGTCATCAGTTCGCAAGAACCGGTCCGGATCAGGGATTCGGAAATATTTGCAGCACACAGCGGGGGGAAGCTGTCGATGGGATGCACCCTTCCCATCGACGATCCTGAAACCCTCTCTGTCGCCTACACACCGGGTGTGGCCAAGGTCAGTCAGGCCATCGCGGCGGATCCTTCTCTCGCCGCCCAGTACACCTGGGCCCACCGTCTTGTCGCCATTGTGACCAATGGCTCCGCTGTGCTCGGCCTGGGCAATGTGGGGCCCGCCGCCGCGCTGCCGGTCATGGAGGGAAAGGCCGCCCTCTTCAAGCGTTTCGCCGGGCTGAACGCCATACCCCTGGTCCTCGACTCGTCGGACATCGACGAGATCATCGAGGTACTCGTCCGGCTCCGGCCGTCGTTCGGTGCCGTCTGTCTGGAGGACATCGCCGCACCCCTCTGCTTCGAACTGGAGGCACGGGCCAAGGCGGCACTCGACTGTCCGGTGCTCCACGACGACCAGCACGGGACGGCGGTGGCCGTCCTGGCCGGTCTGCGGGGCGCGAGCACGCTGCTCGGTCGGCGGTTGGACACAAGCCGGATCGTGGTGCTCGGCGCCGGTGCAGCCGGTTCTGCCACGGCGGAACTCCTGTTGGCCGCCGGTGCCGAGGACGTCACCGTGCTCGATTCACAAGGCATCCTGTTCGACGGCCGGGGTGAACTGAGCCCGGTTAAGGCGGCCCTGGCCGCCCGTACCAACCCACGCGATCTGCGTGGCGGACCGGCGGAAGCTCTCCTCAATGCCGACGCCGTCATCGGCCTGTGCTCGACGACCGTCCCGGAGTCCCTGATCGCCACGATGGCGCCCGAGGCAATCGTCTTCGCTCTGTCCAATCCGGTCCCCGAGATCCATCCCGGTCTGGCTTCCCGGTACGCCGCCGTCGTGGGCACAGGGGGCAGCAACTTTCCCAACCAGATCATCAACACCCTCGCCTCGCCCGGCATCTTCCGCGGCGCCCTGGACGCCAACGCCCGGTTCATCACCACAGAGATGAAGCTCGCCGCGGCGGACGCGATCGCCAGTGTCGCCGAGGACACCCTCGCGATAGACCGGATCGTGCCGCACTCACTGGACCCCCGTGTGGCGCCCGCCGTGGCCGATGCGGTCATCCGGGCCGCCCAGCAGGTGTGACTACGACAAACTCTCCCCGGAGGCAGCCCTGTCCACCCCCACCACCGCATCTGTCGTCTGCGCTGATGTCTTCGTCACTCTTCCCGACGGCACTCCGGTGCTGAAGGAATTGTCCTGGACGGCCGGTCACGGCCACACCGGACTCATCGGGGTCAACGGCAGCGGAAAATCCACTCTCCTGCGGACCATTGTCGGACTGCGGACCCCTGATACCGGGGCTGTGCGGGTAAACGGCAGGATCGGCTACCTTCCGCAGGACTTCTCAGTTGAACCGTCCCTACGGGTCGACGAAGTCCTGGGAATCGCCCGCATCCGGACGTCAGTACGAGCCATTGAGTCCGGGGATGTCCGGGACGAGCACTTCGCGGAGGTGGGTGATGATTGGGACGTGGACGAGCGGGCCCAGGCCACACTCGCCCAACTCGGGCTAGGCCACATCGGCCTGGACCGTGCCGTGGGGGATATGTCTGGCGGCGAGATGGTACTGCTCAGGCTCACCGCGCTGTTGCTGGACCGCACCGACGTTCTCCTGCTGGACGAACCCACCAACAACCTGGACAGCCGCGCACGTGACTACCTCTACCACGCACTCGCTCGGCACAGGGGGATCATGATCACAGTCAGCCACGACAGGGACCTGCTGTCGCGGGTGGATCACATCGCCGAGCTAAACGCCGACGGCCTGCGCACCTTCGGCGGGAACCTTGACGCATACGAGGCATGTATCAGCACCGAGCAGGAGGCGGCAGCCCGCTTCGTGCGCAACGCCCAGGGTGAGGTCTCCCGAGAGCAGCGAGCGCTGGCCGATGCGCAGACCCGGCAGGCACGCAGCGCCCGGTATGGCAAGACGCAATCTGCTCAGAACAGATTCGACAAAGGAACCACCCAGTACAAGAAGCGAGCCGCGCAGGTGTCCGCCGGCAAGCGTCAGGGCGGGCATGAAGAGCGCCTGGCCTCGGCGAGGGAACGACTCGTCGGCGCACAGGACCAACTACGCGAGACCACCGTGATGCGAACAGACCTCCCCGGCACCGTGGTCCCCGCGGAACGGGCCGTCCTCTCCCTCTATAAGGCACGCCTGCGCACCGGCACGTACCTGGGGGACATCCGGGTGCACGGCCCGGAGCGCATCGCCCTGACCGGATACAACGGTGCGGGCAAGACGACCCTCTTGCGGACGCTCGCTGGGGAGATACAGCCGGCCGAGGGGCGCAGTGAGGTTCATGTGCCTTCACGCTATCTTCCGCAGCGCCTCGGGATACTCCAGGAGGACTGCTCGATCATCGAGAACGTTGCCCGGTTCGCCCCGCACTCGACGGACAACGAGATACGCGCCCGGCTGGCGCGGTTGCTCTTCAAAGGCCGCACCGCGGACCGGCTGGTGGCCGACCTATCCGGCGGGGAGCGATTCCGGGCGACCATCGCGGCACTCTTGCTGGCCGAACCGGCTCCGCAGCTGCTGATGCTGGACGAACCCACGAACAATCTGGACTTGGCCAGTATCGACGAACTCATCCGTGCGCTGGCCAGCTACCAGGGAGCGCTCATCGTCGTCAGCCACGATCTTCCCTTTCTGCGCGACATCGGCCTCACCAGCTGGTGGCACCTTGAAGCCGATGGCATCCACTCCGGGGACCCCCTGACGCTGTGACCCGACCTTCGTGGTCGGCACACGGTTCGCCGAGGGTTTCGTCACCTCTGCCCGCACACGCACAGTCATGTTGTGTACCCGAGCCCTCGACTCCCGGCCTGATCGGGCCACTTGGCTGGAAGAATTAACGATCCGCCCCACAAGGTCGTACTCCACCTCCGTCGCATCCACGTCCCGCTGAATCCGTGGATGCCTCAAGGAGGACGGACAAATAAGCTGAGAAAACCCATGAGCGGAGTAGCCGTGGAAGGCTAGTGTGCCGACTGTGCGAGATGAGACCTGGGAGCCCGCCGTCACGGTCGACGAAGGCCTCAGCCGCAGGGCGAAGGCGCTGGCATGCACTGTTCCGCTGCATGAGCTCGACGCCCACAAGGGCAAGATCGAGTGGGCCGAGGCGAAGGCCTACCTGATGGCGGAGATCGCTCTGCACACCATCGACCAGGTCGCGATCGCCATGGACTTCGACACGGGTGCCAGCCATCAGCACGTCTTGGAACGGGTCCAGCGGTTCGTCGCACGGCAGGCGCCGCAGCGCTCCACCCAGGAGCATGCTCGGGTCGCGGCGTGGGTACTGGACAGTCTGATCAATCTCGGGGACGTGGATCGCTCGTTCCGCCGACCGTACGGAGCGGTGGACTCCGAGGGCGTCTACAGCGTGCACATCTTCGACTTCAAGCTCATCGAGGAGCGCAGGGACGACACGGGAAGCCTGTATCTGCGGGCGTCGGACGAAGCACTGAACGTCCTGGTCGGAGCCCTGGACACCGACGTCGAGTCCGCCCAGGTCGCCGCCGAGGTGAAACTGGACAACCTGATCAGGCGAGGCCGGCTGGCGGACGCCAAACTGGTCGCGGAGCAGGCGCGTATCCGTACGATCCAGTACGGGGAGATGATCCGGGTCCAGTTGGACGCGACCAAGCGCAACGTGCAGGCGGTGGACTGGCGGGAGAAGGTCCCGAAACTGCTCGACGACGCGCTCGCCCATGTCGAGGAGCGGGTCAGGGCCGAGCGGGCGATCGCGAAGTACATGGCCAAGGTACGCGACGAGGCGGAGGAGCCCGTACGCAAGAGCCGCGCGGCAGAACTCGTCGACATCGTCGAGGACTGCGTCCGACGCCACATCAAGCTCCAGACCCACCTGATGGGAGCCCGCGACCTCTTCCGTGAGCAGCAGGATCGTCAGCAGTTCTCCGACGTGCCTCAGCGCCAGACCATCGACCTGTACAGCCACCTGCTCAAGCCTGCCCCTCGGCCTGCCGGTCTCCGATGTGTCCGGCCCCCTCGGCCGCTACTTCACCGAGTCCGTCGGACCGATCGTCCGGGTGAGCTGTTCCGCTTTGACGGACATCATTGGTGTGGTGGTCAGGCTGCAAGTGCGGTCTCGTATTCGGCGGGACTGCGGTAACCGAGACTGCTGTGCAGACGGTGCAAGTTGTACCAGCCCTCGATGAAGTCGAAGATCGCGGTGCGGGCGGCGGCCCGGCTGGGCCAGGAGCTTGTGTCGAGCAACTCCCGTTTGATGGTGGCGAAGAACGACTCGGCGAGCGCGTTGTCCCAGCACTGCCCGGTGCGGCCGACCGACAGACGCACCCCCAACTGGTTTGCCAGAAGGGCGAATTGGTGGCTGGTGTACTGGCAGCCGCGGTCCGAGTGGAAGATCACCGGACCGGTGGGGCGACGTTGCCTGCAGGCGGCGGTGAGGGCATCGGCGACCAGATCGGTCCGCAGGTGATCAGCCGTTGCCCAGCCGACCACGCGACGCGAGGCGATGTCGATGACGGTGGCCAAGTAGAGCCAGCCCTCCTCCGTTGCGATGTAAGTGATGTCGCCGCACCAGCGGGCATCCAGCGAGCCGGCGTCGGGCTGGAAGTCCCGGACGACGAGATCGGGCCGCAAGGCAGCTCGTGGATCAGGGATCGTCGTCA
The DNA here is from genome assembly GCF_000331005.1 of Streptomyces turgidiscabies Car8. Classification (GTDB taxonomy): domain Bacteria; phylum Actinomycetota; class Actinomycetes; order Streptomycetales; family Streptomycetaceae; genus Streptomyces; species Streptomyces turgidiscabies. The sequence continues at coordinate 29,061 of NZ_AEJB01000655.1, read as the reverse complement.
GGTGCCGCCGTCTGAGGTACCGGCCCTGCAGGCCGGCAGCCCGCATCAGCCGCGCGACACGTCGCCGGCCGCACCCGGCGCCTGCCCGCTTGAGCACGGCATGGACGCGCGGGGCACCGTAGGTTCCTCGCGATCGTGTGTGGACATCGGTGATCTGTGCCGCCAGTTCGGCGTCACGGACCGCGCGTGGACCGGGCGTGCCGGTGCGGCGGGCATAGAAGGCGGTCCGGGAGACCTTCAGCAGCTCACACGCTCGTTTGACGCCGTGACCTGCACGCTTCTCCGCCTCGATGAACGGGTGCACCGTGACCGGGTCTCCTTCGCGAAGAAAGCTGTCGCACGCTTGAGGACCTCGACGTCCTCACGCAGGCGTCGGTTCTCCCGCCGCAGCGCGGCCAGTTCCTCGCGTTCACTGCTGGTCAGGCCGTCCCGCTCGCCCGCGTCGACCTCGGCCTGCTTAACCCAGTCGCGCACTGCGGTCTCGGTCAGATCGAAGTCCTTGGCGATCTGACCGACCGAACGGTCACAGCGTCGGCACAGCTCGACGATCTCGGCCTTGAACTCCGGCGTGAACGAGCGGCGAGGGCGAGGCTTCTTTTTCCCCATGCTCTCCATGATGGACATCCTCCCGGGGCTGAACCCCTGATCTCGGATGTCCGTCAAAGCGGATCAAGCCCACTGAACTCGCGGTGCAGCAGCCACACCGCCTCGGCGAACATCGCGTAACTCGCCTCGTATTTGCCCCAGAGGCACCGCAGGGCATCGCCGCCGAAATCCCGCTTTATGAATCCCCAGACGTACGCCATCTCAGCCGTCTTTTCCGGGTGCGCGTCGTCGTTCAGGTACCGGACCAGTCATTCAGGATGTCCCAGCGCAGCGCGTTGACGATCACCCCGGTCGGCGCCTCGCTCTGTCGTAAGTCGGCCGCGAACTCATCATTGAGTGCCATCCCGCGACGGTAGCGAGAAACACCACAAGCCCGCCACGGCGTGAATAAGCCGGGCGGAGAGGAACAGCGGATTCCGGAACGCGCATTGCTGTTATGAGAAACCCGCGGCACCGCAGATCAACACCAGCACAGCGGCCCCGCGTACCGCCATGGACATGTTTCTCGGCTCCTCACAGAGCGGACCGGACACCGTCCGGCCACTTCTGAAGCCTGCGGGGTATTGGAGTGAGTCCGCCCGCCTCAGGCCCCCACAAGTCCACCAAGCGTCCGTCCGCATCACCCGCAAGGGGACCCACTACCCTCTCCGCAACCGGGCAGATCCCTGGCACATGGACACCCTCGGCCAACCGGCACGCCACACCCCAGAAGGGGCAGTGTCACGCAGGGTCGCTCTGCGGCGGCGACAAGCACACCCTCAAGCCAACACAGGGAACAGAACGGTCCAACCATCCTCCCCTCCGGCCTCCTCCGCATCCGCCGCCCGCTCTTCATCAACGACAGAACCAGCAGGTCAGAAGCATTTGCCTACGTCACCGGACCCACCAGACCGGATCCCCGCAACCCTCGCCCGCCCACATCCGCTACCCTGTCCTTGGCCAGTAGTTGGTACGCCATGTTGTCTGCTCGATCACCAGCGCAGGGGATGTGGCACCACCGCTGACCAGCGGGTTTGTGCCCTTGCCGAGGATCTGCATCCTGGACTTTTCGACAAGGTTTTCCACAAGCCCCCGCCTTCGTAGCTCAGGGGATAGAGCACGGCTCTCCTAAAGCCGGTGTCGCAGGTTCGAATCCTGCCGAGGGCACGTTGCCCATCAGGGCCAAGGCCCCGGAACTCCCAGGTCAGGGAGAGTCCGGGGTCTTTTTCGTGCGGCCGGTTCCCAGTCTGACTACAGCCTGCCTACACCCTGGATACACCTTCACTACGGGGTTCGGTCGACCAAATATCGACCAACCGATCATGGTGAAGCTGCAGGTCACCGACGACATGAGCAACCCCCGCACTCCAGGAGGAGGACGGGGGCACTCGTGCCGGGTCGCCGCTGAGAGGGGGGCACCGTCTCCGAGACGCCCGGCACGACCGGGGAGTCGATGCCTGGCGACTGCATCAACGTTCACATATGTCTATCAGGGCAGGTCAGCCCGCGTAATCACCCATTCGTGTGAACATGCGTTCGATTAATCGACCATACCCGTAGCCCCACGGCATATGCCAGAGAGCCGCAGGGCTGCGCGTTCTGCGCGACGCCGGGGCGCCGGGTCGTTGACTCATGCCCTCAGAAGTCTGTGGCCATGCAACCAAGATCGCAAAATGTTGAATGCGGTCAGCAGACATACTCCCTTGATCACCAGAGCGTGTGACGGGTGCAAGACGCCCCCGACGATGACACCTGGATCACCGACCGCCGCCGGGCCATCGGCGCCCAGGTCCGGGCGGAACGCGAGCGGCAGAACCTCACCCAGGAGCAGGTCATCCTCGCCGCCCGCCTCGACCGCGTCACACTCTGGCGAGTGGAGAGCGGCGAGGAATACAAGCTGTCCACCCTGCTCCGCATCGCCCACGTTCTCGAGATCCCCCTCGCCGACCTTGTGCGCTGACGGGCGGTCACGGGTGCCGACGGCAGACTTCTACTTCGACAGCGAAGGCGCCGCGCTTCGGCGGTGGCAAGCGCAACTGCAACGTATGACCATGATGGGCACCTCCCACTCCGGAGCGCCCTCGCGCCGGATCACCTGCGGACCCGCGCAGTACTTGTGCCCGATGTCGATCGAGCATTCCGGAGTCGTCTCGATGCTGCTCATATCGGCCGGTCGGAGAACGGGACCAGGCCGTGCTTCTCTCGGCAAGGCTGGCAGGCGAACGCGCCGCCACCGGGGCCCGAACCTTGCTCATGCGCCTGAATCAGCCGGATGCCGCTCGCGTTTCCCTCGTGCCAGGAGCACCAGCCGAAGGCGGTTGGGGTGCCCGGTGCGGCGGGGGTCTTATCGGGCGTGGTCATCGCTCACCTCGTCGTGGATCTCGGCCCAGATTTCCCGGGTGTCTCCCGCGTCGCCGCTGCCCCACTGGTCTGCACTGCGTAGCGCAACCAGGAGGGCGGGCCATCGGGTGTCACGCGAGGCCGGCGCAGGTGCGTGGATGCGTATGCCGCCGCCGATACTCAGTGCGTGCACCGGCTCGCCAAGGGCCCGCTCCACGGCGGCACGTAAAGCTGCTGCTCGCAGGCTCATAGGCATGCCCGACACCCACTCTCGCGTGAGAGGCTAACTGTTGCGCAAGAGTAGACCGGAACTCATTACTCTGTCACGTACGTCACACGGAAAGGGGCACAGCGTGACGACCGATACGCCGCGGTACTTGCAGGTCGCCGAACAGATCCGAGCCCGGATCGAATCCGGAGACCTCGTGCCGGGCAGTCGGCTCCCGTCAGTCTCCGAGATCGCGACCGAGTGGGGCGGCAGCAGCCGCCTCGCCACCGCCGCGTACAAGCTCCTCGTCGAGGAAGGCCTCGTCGTCTCTCGGCATGGCGCCGGCCACTACGTCCGCAGCCAGGACACCCCCGAGCTCCTCGTCCGTAGACACCACCGCCGCAGTGAGGACAGCCCGTTCGCGGAAGGCGCGGCCAAGCAGGGCGCGGTGGGCACGTGGCGGCACGAGTCGACCACGGAGAAGGCGACCGAGGCGGTGGCCGTACGACTCGGCATCGAGGCCGAGGCACCGGTCATGCACACCTCGTACGTGTACCTCGCAGACTAGCAGCCCGTGCAGCTGGCCGAATCGTGGGAGCCCCTCGCCCTCACCGGACAGTCACTGATCGCGCTTCCGGAGGTCGGCCCGTACGCGGGCGTCGGGGTGGCCGCCCGGATGCGGGTGATCAGCATCGAGGTAGGCGATCCCGTTGAGCGGGTGCGCGCCAGGCAGGCGACACGGCCAGAGGCCCAGAACCTCGGCATGACACCGCCTGGGCCGGTCCTCGTGATCGAGCGGACCTACTACGACCAGGACAGCGGGCGGCCCGTCGAGACAGCGGACATCGTGATGCGCGGTGACCGGTGGGTCAGCATCTACGGCCAGGCCCCGCAAGGCAGCTGACCCCGGGCATGACGAAAGCGGCCCCGCTCTCCCGAAGGAGGGCGGGGCCGCTTGGTCAGTCAATGCTGTAGGGGATCAGCTCGCGGGGTACTTCCTCGGGTGGAGCTCCACCACCGACGAGGCGCCGGTTCGCGCGGCGCACGATGCGCATCGCCATCCGGAGCAGGCGCTCCAGCGTCGTGACCTCTTCCTTCTTCTTCTCCACCAGCTCGGTCAGATGGTCAACCTTGGCTTCCAGGACGGCGAACCGCTCCCAGATTTCCGGGCTGACACGCAGCTCGGCGACGTCCCGCAGGTCGTCGCCCTCCGGGGCAGGCCGGTCCGGCGCCACCCTGGGTGCTGAGACCTTCGCGACGAGGACGGACCCGATGACGCCTACGACGGCGATCACCACCCCCAGGACGGTGCCGTCACCTCCCACTGGTGCCCCCTCTCGCGCACGCGCATATCCGGCGCTGTCCCCCCGTCAGCGCGGCGACGATGACGACCAGGAGCAGGACCGCGACGAACAGAGGGACTGACGCCCAGCCGGGCGCGTAGTCGCCGCGGACCGCCGCCGCGCTGTACGCAACCGCCCACACGATCGTGGGCAGGGCGACTGCCGCGAACCCCCACAGATCCCGGCCTGGCCTGCGGGCCCCGGCGAGTAGGCCGAGGACACCGCACGCGATCCAGACTGCGCCCCATGCCTCCATGCACATCAGGCCGGTGACGGGTTCCGTTGCCGCGGTGACGCCAGCGCGGCGGGTCACGATCAGGCCGGTGCCGTAGACGATCCAGCAGGCGCCGAGTCCCGCGAGCGCCAGGCCGCGCCAGCCCAGGTGCCGCCAGAGCCGGGCTCGCGCGGCCCGGAGCATCAGACGCCCTTGGCCAGCGACGCCGAGTTCTTCGACCCGAACGCGCGGGCCAGCATGCCCTTCAGCAGGGTCCCGGCCGCCGCGATTCCGGCCGCGCCCATGGTCTCCCAGAACGAGGCGTGGAACATGTCGGCGGGCCCGGCCGCGACGGCGACGCCGCCGGCCGCGACGACTGCGGTGGCGAGGGTGCGCTCAGCGAGGTCTCTCGCGTAGGTGCCAGCGGTCTTCACCACGGTGTCGACGTTGGGGAATGAGGAACTGGACATGGTTCTCCTTCAGTTGGCGAGGCGTGCGGCGAGCTTCGCCGCGACCTTCTCGGCGATGGCCTCGGCGAGCACCGGGCTCGCGGCCAGCGCCTGGACTTGGGCGTCGGTCAGTACGGCCGGCTTGGCCGCGACCGCCTTCGCGACACGGTCGACGTCGCTGTTCTCGAGAACGCCCCCGCCCGCGATGAGCTTGTTCGCCGTCGCGAGCGCGACCTTGTCGATGTCCTCGGTGGTCAGTGCCACGTCGTCCTCCTCGGGGGTGGTGGTGCCGGTCGCGCGGGCGACGATGCCCGGGAACACGACGGTCTTGAACTGGGCGATGCGTGCGGGCCCTGGGCAGGCGTGGGCGCTGGGGTTCCAGGCGTCGAACTGCTTGTGCCAGCCGAAGCCGTCGTCGTCAGCGCTGCGGCAGATGCGGAGTGGGATGCCGTGCCGTTGGTGGGCCCACACCCCGAGCCGGATGAGCGCCTCGACCTGCTCGTTCGTCCACTCGTCGGTGGCGTGCAGGTTGGAGGCGGTCTCGACGCTGATCGCCCCGGTGCCGTCGGCTCGCCGGTTGGCTGCGGCGTTGGCGTCGGCGCGGGTCTCGGTGCCGATGAACTGGCCGAGGCTGCCGTCGTAGTCCAGGCCGAAGTGGCTTTCGAGGTTGGTGCTGTCGCGCCAGTACTCGTAGGTCCGGCGCTCGTCCCACGGCGCGGCGAGACTGTGCACGATGAGCTGCGTGGGCCGGATCGCGGGCTGATCGTCCGACTCGGGTTGGAGCTCCATCCGGGTGGCGCCCGGGTACCAGGCCATGAGTGCCTCCAGACATGACGAAGCCCCGGGCCGGATGGCGCGGGGCAGCGGGTAGTGCGGGGCTTCTGACGGTTACGGGAGTTCGACGTAGCGGCTCGTGTACTCCTCCGTCGTGAAGGTCATCGGATCGTTGGCGCCGACCCAGGAGATGACCAGCCACTCGCCCACGTTGACGGCGTAGTCCCGGCCGTCGCCGGTGAAGGAGAGAACGGTTCCGGTGTCGGACACGAAGCTGATCCCGGTGCACCACGTGCCGGCGATGTGCTCACCGTTCGTTCCGTCGTACTGGATGCTGTACAGCGGCTGGACGACCTTGGGCATGAGTGCTCCTTATGCGGTGCGGCGAAGCCACAGGGACGATCCGGCACGCACGTTGGTCGCGGTGGCGTTGGTCGCTCTCTGCGCCCACCGGAAGTTGAGGGTTCCGGCCGTGCCCGCCGTGAGCAGGGTTCCGGTCACCCAGGCGACCGTGCCGGTCGAAGCGCCGCCTCCGAGATCCTGTACCTCGGTGATGAGCCGTGTCTGCATGCTCATGTCCGGGACCGTCCCCGAGGACGTCACGTTGACCTGGGCGCCGATGGCTGCCCAGTTCATGGTGGCGCTGGCCGGGCCGGACCAGCCGAGCGTGATGTCCGCGGCGGTCGCGCAGTCGTACAGCAGCTTGAGGGTGACGTCGTAGGTCGCGTTCGCGGCGACCGCGGCCAGCAGCTCGTCGTCGTTCTGCATGGTGCTGTTGGTGATGGGTTCGGTGACCGCTTTGACGGCGAAGATCGGCAGCATCGATTCCAGCAGGGCGTCGGTGAGCCGCCGTCCCGCTGGGATGGACGGGTATACGGCCATGCGGTCCTCCTACAGGGCCACGTACGTGGGGTCGAAGAGCTGGACCGGGGCCCCGGTGGCGTGGGTCTTGACGACCCCGTTGATCGAGCGGACCACGGTGAACGTCTGGGAGGACGTCGCACCGGTGATCGCGGTGACGCGCATGCGCTCGCCGCCGACGACGATGTCGACAGGGAAGTCGCCCGGGTAGGTGGCGGTCCTGATCCACACGCGGCTGTCCGCGGTCAGCACGTCGACTGCGGTTTCCGTGGCGTCGAGGTCCTCGGCCAGGGCCGCGCCCGAGGTGTCCGCGCGCGGGTCGGTAGGGGATACCGCCGAGCCTTCCTGGACGGCCAGGCCGGTCACGTACGGCCGGTAGGGGGAGCAGTTGAAGGTGATGTCGAAGACGCCCTCGGCGTGGGTCTCCTTGCTGCCTCGGACCAGGAGGTCGAAGCCGTCCGGCCCGTACCGCTTGGGGGTGTTGACGACCTGGATGCGGGAGCCTTCTTTCAGTCCGAGGACCGTGTCGAGGAGCACCCTCATGCGCGGGTTGGCCATCTTCAGGGTGAGGCTGGCCACCCGCATCGCATCCCACGCGGCCACGTGCAGCCGCCATCCGGCCTGTGAGGGCAGCTGGTCGTCGGAGGAGACGATGGTGTCGGCGCTGTCGTCGTTGACGTTGATGCCGTCGGGGGGCGGCTGGACGGACAGTGGCCCCTCGCTCACCTCGGCGCTGGCCTCGGACCCTTCCCGGCGTTTGACGGTGATGCGGTTGATGAGGCCCTTGTCGTCGTCCTTCGGAGTGAAGGGGGAGAAGATCATGCCGGAGCGGTAGTCGAGGACCAGGGCGACGGGCCGGTCGTAGAGGGCCTGGCGGGAGACGTAGCGCAGCCCGAGCCGGTCTCGGTGCTCGGTGAGCAGTCCCATGTCGGTGCGGGCCGCGGCCTGGGCCAGGCTGATGAAGGTGTCGTCGTAGTACGGGCCGAGCAGCGTGTCCGCCGGCCCTTCGGTCTCCAGGGCCTGGCGCTGGTCGGTGCCCAGGATCGACAGCCAGTCCTTCGCCGTCAGCCCGGGGCAGCCGATCTCGAAGCTGAGGTCCGTGGTCTCGAAGTGCTGGGTGTAGGCGTCGGTGAACGCCACCCCCCACACGCTCAGGTGGCCGATGCCCATGCCGGTCACGCCGGTGCCGAAGGTGGTGTTGACGGCGCGTACCCGGTCCGCGCCGTGGGCGATCGAGTCGAGGCTGGCCGTGAGACCGGAGTCGTCAGGGTCGATCATGGACAGGGTGTAGGTGGTGGATCCGCCCGACTCCTGGCCCGACACCTTGACCCGCTGCCACCTGTCCAGGAAGCCCAGGTTCCCCGCGTTGATCAGGTTGGCCTGGCTGACGGTGGCCAGGGTGACGCCGATGGCGGCGCCTGAGGAGTCCACTCCGCGGAGAATGATCCTGGGGTCGGCCACGTTGACGGCCGCGTACAGGGTCAGGGTGGCGTTGGCCGTGGAGAAGGACAGGATCTGGTGTTCCGCACCGTCCATCGGATAGCCCTGGGTGGTGAACTTCATCATGAAGTAGACCGCCCACCGGCCGGTGGCGAAGCCGGGGATTCCCGTGGAACGCAGGGTGCCGCCGGCGCGCACGGTCGGCAGAGACGCGCTGCCGGTGAGGGTGGTGTCGCGGGCGAAGTCGATCCGGCTGGCGGCCAGCGGTCCGGCGGGCGAGGTGTCCGCCACCTGCGCCACCGACGTGCTGCCCTGGGCGCCCTCCTCGAACGGCCAGTAGGCGCACGGCCGGTAGCCCGCCACGTGCCGGGCCAGGGCCGAGCGGGCGGGTTTCTGGGGGCCGTCGTAGCGGCGCAGGATGCCGGCCGCGTCGACGTCGACGTACGCGTCCGCCCCGGACTCGTCCTCGTACGACTCGAAGGCGGCGAGTTCACCCACCATGCGCACGCTGCCGTCGTCCGCGGTGAGCGGCAGGATCTCCAGGTTGTCGAAGGCGTAGACGATCGGGGTGGTGGTGTCGTCCGCGTCGCAGCGGGCGCGGAACCCGAACTCCCCCGACGTGAACGACTCGTCGTACGTCTGCGCGTGCCAGTTCTCCGGCTCGACCTCTCCGTCGGTCCACACGCGAACGTAGATCTCCGCGCCCGCGCAGCGCACCCGCACCCTCAGCGAGGTCTCGATGGCGTAGCCGAGGCCCGGAACAGTCCGGGCCGGGCAGAGCCCCCGGGTGTCGTCGTTGAGCAGGTCGACCTTGGTGATCTGCACCCCGACCGACAGGCCCCCGATGCCGAACACGCCTGTGCGGGGGCGCAGCGAGATGGGCACCATGTAGTACTGGTGGTTCGTCCGGTTCACCCGCAGGATCGGCGTGAAGAGGATCGCCTCTTCGGTGTTGGTGTCCTGCGCGATCTGGTTCGCGTTGATGGTGAAGGTGGCTTCGTAGTCCCCGATGTTCAGCCCGCTGGTGGCGATGTAGCGGCTGGCGTTCAGCGTCGACGAGGTGATCTTCCCCGCGCCGCCGGACACCGAGTACTCGCTCGCCGGGGGTGAGGCGCCGGTCGGGTCGTAGATGGACCAGGTGGTGCCCGAGGTGGAGGTGCCCCAGCCGTTCGCGACGGTGCGGGTGAAGGTGTCCGCGAGGACGGCGGCCGGGACGCTCGGGGCGTCGGCGACGCGGAACCGGAACTGGGTGTTGCGGCCGAACTTCCCGTACAGGTCCGACTCGGCGTTGCGCGGACTGTAGATGGCGTCCGGGTCGTTGATCCGTACCGACGTGCCGGCGGGCTGTGCGGTGACGGCCTCCGCTCCGATGCCGCGGGTGATGGTGACGGAGGTGTCCTCGCGCATGGGCACGCGCGCCCACACGCCGTCGATGAGTACCTCGCCGATCCGCTTCAGCGGCCACTGGACCATGACGCGTCATCCCTCCCCTGCGAGCTTGGCGACCGACCCGCCGCCCTTGCGGTGGGTGACGTCCTGGAACCAGGTGATGAAGCGGTCCTCGGCGCCCTCGAAGACCAGCACGAACCGTGCCTCGGCAGGCTGGAGTTTGGAGGACACCCGCGACGAGGAGTTGAGCAGCTGCTCCAGCCGGGACAGCGGCAGGATCGCTTCCTTCTCCGAGCCCTCCCCGACCATCGCCAGGGTCGGCCCGGTGGCGATACCGCCGTCTTCGAGCATCGGGATGTTCGGTGTGCCCAGGGTCATTGACGGAATGTCGACGCCCATGATGGAGCCGCCGCCGATCGTGAAGCTGAGGCCGTTCCAGGCTCCGATGACGGCGTTGATCGCCCCTCGGAAGGCGCGCGGGATGCCGTCGAACATGCCCGACACCGCACGCCCGACCCGCCCGGGGAGACCGGCCAGCCACAACACCAGCTCCACCATTTTGCGGATCGCCCAGTCCTTGGCCTGCCCGAACCAGCCGCCGATCTTGCCGGGCAGAGCAGCCAGCCACGCAACTGCGGCAAGGATCATCCGCACACGGGTCATGACGGCCTCGCTGACGACGCGCCACACGGCGGTCACGATGTCGCGGAACGTCTCGCTCTTCTTCCACAGCAGCACGATGATCGCGATCACCGCGAGGACGGCGAGGATGATCCAGGTACCGGGGAAGGCGAAGAGCGCGGTGTTCATCGCCCACTGTGCGGCGGCTGCGATGGCCAGCCCGGCGGCCAGACCGAGGACGATCGGGATGAGGATCTGCAGCAGCCCGGGGTGTTCCTTGAACAGGTCGGAGACGAACCGCAGGGCGGGCAGCAGCATCTGACCCAGCGTCGTCGACACGGTCCGCATGATGGAGTCCCACTGCTGCGCGGGCGAAGCGGCCATGCTGTCCGTGACGCCCTTCGCCGCGCCGGCGACGTCATCCATGCCGGTGGCGGCCTTCGCCGTCTCGGGGTTCATCGCCAGCAGTGCGCCCGCCGCCTCACCGGCCATGTCACCGAACAGGGCGATGCCCAACTCGGCTTGCTTGGCGGGGTCCTTCACGCCACGCAGGGCGTCCAGGGTCAGGGCGAGCGCGTCCGCTGCCGGTTTGCCGCCCTTGCCGATGTCGCTGAGCATCTTGTCCGCGTCCAGGCCCAGCGCCTTGAAGCCTTCCGCGGCGCGGGGTGTCTCCTCGGAGGTGATGCGGGCGAACTCGTGCAGCACGTCGGCGGCCTGGTCGATGTCCCGGCCACCCGCCTGCACGAACTGCGACATCATCCCGAACGCCTGCGCCGCGTCCAGACCGATCCGCTTGAAGTGCGTGCCGTACTCGCTGACGATCGCGGGGATGTCCGCGGCCATCGAGGAGGGCAGGGTCTGCGCCGCCTTGGTCAGTACGTCGAAGGCTTCGGTGCCGTCCTTGACGAGGCCCTGCTTGATGAGCGCCCCGGCGGCGTTGGTGGCCTCGGGGATGTCCATCCCGAAAACCTTCTCCAGGGCGGTCGCGCTCTTGGTCATGTCCGTCAGCTCGGCGTCGGTGAAGTCACCGACCTTGCCCATCGCGCCGATGACCGAGCCCATGGCGTCCGCGACGCCCTCCATGGATTCGCCGAACCCGGCGGAGAACACCTCACCGGAAAGCTTCCCGGCACGGTCGGCCTCCTCCTGGGTCAGGCCCAGGCCCTGCTTCAGCTTGTCGGTGGCCGCCGAGATGTCCATCGCGGACTGGAGGCCCACGGCGAACGCCGCGCCGAGGCCCACCGCTGCGGCGCCGCCAGCCACGGCCAGCCCGTCGAGCTGGCCGGTGATGCCGTCCGCGCCGCGCTCGACCTCGCCCTCGGCCTCCGACATGTCGACGCCGAGCCGGACCAGGACCTCATCGAGAACCGTCACGGGAACCCTCCTTCGTCCGTAGGGCTCGCCGGGCACGGCGGGCACGCTCGCCGCGCTGTTCGCGCTCGGTGTCGTGGTCCTGGTCGAACTGCGCCTGGATGCCCTGGACGATGCCGAGCATCTCCCTGCCCGTGCGGCGTGGCCGGTCCGCACGCGACCACGTCATCAGGTGGTCCCGCAGCCGGGGCCGGGCGCCCTTCTTCAGGTGCGGTGAGACCACGTCCATCCCGAGACGGGCCAGGACCATGTCGAGGCGGCGCGGGGTGATGAGCCCGTAGAGGTTCTGGTAGGCGACCAGGTACACCATCTGCTCCTCGGTGAACCTGTCCATGACCTCGTCCGGCGGAAGCTGGTAGGCGACAGACAGGTCGTAGAGGAGCCTCAGCTCTGGTCGCCGCCGGAGTTTCCCTCCGCGTCCTTCACCTTCTGCTCGAAGTCGCGGTCCTCGCCGGACAGGTGACGGCACAGCTTGAACAGACCGTCGACAGTCCCCTGGTTCTTCTTGCTGAGGGTCGCGACGCCCTCGGCCAGGTCGGGGAAGACGAGCTTGTCGGTGCCCGGTTCGTACAGGGCCTTGGCGACGATCTGCGCCCGGTTGGACTTCACCGCCATCTCGGCGCCGGCCTTGCCCTCCTGGAAGTGGATCCTGTTCAGCTTGTTCTGGTAGGCCTCCCAGTCACCGGAGGGCAGGCCCCACACGTCGACGGTGACGTTCCACTCGGGGAGCTCCACGTCCTTCTGGGTCTTGATGTCCTGCGCGGCGCGGATGGCGTCTCTGATGCTGCCCACGGCAGTGCTCCTCTGGTTGTTCGTCAGCCGGTGGGGGTCAGGGTGGGCTTGCCGGAGATCTTGAAGGTGACCTCTCTCGCCATCTTGTCGTCGAGGGGGAACTCGTCGCTGATGTCGCTGATGCCCGCGGTGAAGTCCCAGGTGTGCTCGTCCGCATCGCCCGGGAGGATCACCAGCTGGTAGTCGCGCAGGTCGTCCTCTTCGAAGTCCGCGTCGAGCTGCTGGTGGGTGGTCTCGCCGGGGCGGTAGTTGATGGTGGCGGTGACCTCGCCGCCGTCCTTCATGCCCTTGACGTACTCGCGGTACTTGTCCGGGCTGTCGTGCGCGGACACGTCGATCATGTTGCGGGACCGTCCTGGGCCCGACAGGTCTTCGACGCTCGCGATCACCACGAACGCCCCGGAGCCTGTGGAGTCCCTCAGGAGCTGTGTCCCGGTTGCGTCCTCACCGGCCATGGTCGGTCACTTCCTCTCGGTGCTGGTCGGATCTCACGGGCTGACCTGGGTCAGGACCCGGAACGAGACGGGTACGTGCCGGATGTCGCCCGGCGGTTCGGGGTCGGTGATCGTCTGCTGGGACACGTAGTAGGTGGCGATGTGCCGGTGCCCGGCGATCGTCAGGTGCCGGTGCTCCAGCAGAGCGCGCAGCCGGGCCGCGATTGTCAGGGCCTGCGCGTAGCCGCGGTACTTCGACCACACGTGCAGCGTGATCACGGTGTTGGAGCCGTGGGAGTCGTGCGTGTTGTCCGGCGTCTCGATCGCTTCACCGATCACGACGTACGGATAGGTCTGGCCTTCGTCGACCCAGTCGAAGACGCCCTGGATCAGGGCCGCGAGTTCGGCGTCCGCCTCCAGCAGGGCGAGCACGGCTACTTGCAGGGGCAGGACGGCGGAGTTGGACACGGGCATGCTCACCGGATCTGCCTCCGCACTTCGTCCTTGAGCCGCTGCACGAACTGCTGCCCGGCACGCTCCAGCGCGGGGATGAGCGTGGGGTTCGCGGGCGTCCGCCGTGTGCCGCGCTCATGGAACAGGGCGTAAAGGTCGTCCTGATCACGCCACCCGACCTCGACCTGCATGCGGTCCTTCTGGTAGGCCGCGTCGATGCTGGCCCGCAGGTTGCCGGAGTCGACCCGCACATTGCGGCGCACATCCCCCACCATGAGCGAGCCCGAGTTCTCGATCTCGGCCCGTGCTGCTTCCTTCAACTGCCTGGGCAGCTCCCGCAGCCGCCGCTCCAGCCGGTCGAGGCCGATCACTTCCACGCGCGCCCGCCCGCGCCGCGCCATGTGCGGTCACCTCTTCCGCGACAGCTGCTTGCGGACCTCGTGCAGATCGGCGGCGATGGCGAGCAGGCCCCACGCGATGGCGCGCGGCACGTCGACGTCCACCTCCCCCAGTCCGAGGCAGTCCTCGGCGCGGCGCCGGCACTCCTGCGCGGAGGCTTCCGGCAGTCGCGTCCGCCCGGCCTGCTCCTTGCCGAACACGCCGTCCATCAGCTGCCCAGCTCGAACGAGGCGACCGTCACCGAGGTGACCGCGCTGTAGGTGATGGCGGCGCGGCCGGTGGCGCCGCGGTAGACCTCGGCGAGCGGGATGATCGCGTGCTTCCCGGCGGCCACGACGACCGTCGCGTCCGCGATGGCGAGGCCCTTCACCGTGCCGGGGGTGGCGAGCGTGACCGTCTTCGACGAGGCGTCGGCGTTGTTGATGTACAGGAACCGGCCCGGTCCGACGAGCGCGGTGTCACCGAGGGCAGCCGCGGCGACGGCCTGCGCGGCGACGTCGACGAGGCCGGTGGCCACCGGCACCGCGATGAGATTGAGGTTAGCCATCGGGTTCTCCTTCTGACTGGATCAGCTCGACAAGAGCTTTGGAGTAGACGGGCGTGGACGGCTGCACCACCGACTGCACCCGGAACACCTGGTCGTGTCCGAGGTCGTCGGTGCCGCGCAGCTCGTCGCCACGGCGCACGTCCGCGCGCGGCAGCAGGAACACGTCATGGGAATGGCGAGAGCCCGCCTGCGCGGCGACCATCCGTTCGGTGGGCGAGGGCTGGTCGACCTTCGCCCGCACGGGCAGCGCCTGTTTGACGAGGGTGGTGCTCTGCCCGCCCGCGCCGTCCGGTACCTGGGTGGGTCGCCACACCTCCAGCTGCCGGTTGAGGTAGCGGCCGATGCCCGCGCGGCCCCTCACCGCGAACTCAGTACGGAGGCGCCGCCACCGAAGCGGGCTTCGAGCCGCTCGCGCAGGTAGTCGGGCAGCTCCATGGTGGTGATCAGCCCGGCATCTCCGTAGGTGACGGAGTAGTCGCCGATCCGCTCGGCACGGATGTCCCCGGCGGCCAGGCCCGCGCCCTCCGCATCGGACCGGTAGTCGGCCAAGGCGGTGGCCGCGATCCGGCACACCAGGTCCACGATGTCCGAGGGCACCGTGGCCAGGCCGTGCGTCTGGGTGACGTCGACCTCGGACGGATCACAGCCGGGCGACCAGCCGGACCGGCGCCACAGCCGGTGTGAGCGCAGCTTCCAGTCGGTGACCGCCTCACCGTCGATCTCCACAGTCGCCACCGACACGATCGGCGGGCCAGGAAGGGACAGCCACTGGGTGGCCGGCCCTTCCAGGGAGACCGTCGAGGTGGTCTGCGAGATCGGCACCCCGGCCGCTTCCCGCACGGCGGTCGAGGCGACGTCGAGATACGTCTCGGCGACGCTCTCCTCCTCGGCGGCCACGGTCAGACCGCGCGCGGCGAGGTCGGCGAGCGTCGCCAGCGGGGCAAGCGCCACAGTCGCCTCCTTGCCCGGTCAGCTGACCATGTCGATGAGGTCGTCCCTGGTGTACGCCTCGGCGTCCTCGCGGGCGAGCAACCCCCGCTTGACGATGTGCTCGACCCACTCTTCCTTCGGGGCGTCCTCGGACGGACGGCCGTCCCCGGGCGCGGGCGGCCCGCCCTCGGTGGGCTGTTCGGGCAGCTCCTGAAGCTGCGCCTTGGTCATCGCCTGGGCGTCCGCCTCGGGCAGGGCGTGCACGGCCATGGCCCACAGAACCCAGTCGTCCTTGCCCGCCCGCGCGCCCGGGCGCGGCACCAGCCCTGCCGTCAGCGCACTGCCCTCGGCGGGAACGGGTGCCCGCACGGGCGCCGGTGCGACGGCGTAGGGGGAGCCGTCCTCGTTGACGCGCTGGATCAGGCCTCGGTCGAAGCGCTCCTGGATCGCCTCGGGGAGGGGCAGGTCCATCGCGATGACGGCCCCGCCTTCCCCGCGTACGTAGATCGTCTCAATCGCCTTGGTCATCAGGTGTTCCTCGGGACCTTGAGGGCGGTGACGGTGCCGGTCGTGGTCGACGAGGTGAACATCATCGAACCGTCCGACTGGACGAACCGTCCGGACTCGAACGGGCCGATGAACTGCACCGTGCCGAACGCCACGCTGACGGCGAGGTCACCCTGCCCGGCGGCGAGCGCCGGCGGGTGGTCACCCGCCTTCACCGTGAACGTCAGCGCGGTGTCGTCGTCGGTGTTCGACACCCGCAGAACGGTCAGCTCAGGAAACGCGTTCGCGAGCTGCATGTCGTTCGTCGGCGCGGCCACCAGCGCCGTGCCCGCGGGCTGGAGCAGGTTGCTGTTGGGCACGAGGTTGGAGTACGGGACCTGGGTTGTCGCCATGCTGTGACTCTCCGATCAGGGGGCAGGGTTGATGAACGCGGCGGCCAGGTGGTCGGGGCGGATCACCTTCGCGCCGTACAGGGCCAGGCCCTTGACCGCGTCCTCGAACCCGTTCTCGGGGCGGTAGGCCTCGGTCTTGTTGATCTGCTCGGCGAAGGTGACGGCCTCCTTCACCCCGGCCTGCACGACCGTGGTGTCGCCGGTCGGGACAGGGTTGTTGTTCGACTCGTAGATGTCGAAGTTCGCCGCCCGTCCGACGAACCCGTTGCGCAGACCCTGGTCGGTGCCGGCCTTGTCGGCCGCGATGAACCGCTCGTCCTGGAGCAGAGAGGCGTAGAACTCCGGCGGCACGATGACGTACCGGCCGGTCTTGGGCACGTTCGCCTTGGTCAGCTTCGTGCGCAGCGGCACGAGCACCTTGTTGTAGGCGTCGGTCGGCGTGGTGTACGTGTCGATCGGCGAGCCGACCACGTTGAGGAAGTTCGCCGCCGCGATCTGTGTGTACAGCCCGGCGACGTACTGGTCGATGGTGTCGGCGAGCGAGTAGGCGGCCTCGCTCATCGCCTGCGGGATCAGGTTGGACTTGGCCTGCCTCTTGTCGACGTCGTCGATGGAGAACGCCCAGTACTTCGACTGGTCGACGTACAGGGTGCGCTGGCCGGTGGTCAGCTTCTCCGGGGTGATCGTCGTGGAGCCGGGCACGTAGGTGCCGACCGCCGGGCGGGACACCGACGTGATGCGGACGGTGTCACCCGCCTCGGCGATGTCGCCCTCGTAGTCGCGGTTGACCACGGTCGGGCTGGCGTAGATGAGTTCCTTGCGGGTCGCGACGAGCAGCCGCGAACTCCAGATCTCGGGAACGAAGTTCCGCACGGTCATGGGTGAGCCTCCTGGCTACTTGCCGCCCATGAGGTCGTCGAGCCGCCCGTCGATACGGGCCTGGTCGATCGCCTCGGGGGTCATGATCTTGAGGTCGTGCTTGGTGAGCTGCTTCGGCCGGGACGCCTTGCGCGCCGCTCCTCCGTCGCCGGTGCCCTGGAACCTCTTCGCCGTTGCGGCTGCCAGGTAGGGCTTGGACTTGACCAGCTCTTCGATCGCGTCGGCAACCTCGTCGCTGTCGACGTTGCCGTCCTCGTCGACCTCGAACTGTTCGAGGTCGAGGAACTTGAAGGCGTCGGCCGGGTCCGCGAGCTTGCCCACGGCGGCGGCCTTCACCTCGGCCCGCAGGATGCGGGTGTTCGCCTTGGCGAGGGCGTCCTGCTCCGCCTTGCGGCGCACAGTCTCGGCCTCGTCCGCGCCGTCCTTCTGGGCGAGCTGGTCTTCGAGTTGCTTGCGCTTCTCGCGCTCGCTCTTCCACTTGCCCTTCATGGAGGCCAGCGCCCGCTTGCCCTTGTCGCCGAGCGCGTCGGCGCCGTCCTGGTCGTCGTCGCCGTCGGTGTCACCGGCTCCGTCGTCCTGGCCGTCGTCGTCCGACCCGTCGCCGTCCTGGTCGTCGTCGCCTTCGTCGTCCTGGTCGTCGCCTTCGTCGTTGTCGTCGGTGTCGCCATCGCGGTAGAAGACGGGCGAGAACGGGCCGGCCGGATAGGGGTGCGCCCACCCGGGCGCGTGCGCGCGGGCATGACGGGGCAGCGTGCTGCGGTTCATCAGGGCTCCCATTGCGGGGTTGAACGGCCGGCGCACTGTGCGCCCGCCAGGGTCAGAAGATGTAGCCGTACCGGCGCAGCAGACGGACCGCGTGCTCGCGGTCATCGGCCTGCCGGAAGATCTCCTCGGGCATCAACCGGGCCGCTTCGGGGCGGAACCCGCGGATGCTGCGGGACGAGGGGATGGCGCCCTCGGCTTGCAGCCGCTCGAACTCGCGGCGACGGAACGTGCCGCGCCGGGTCTGCTCGCTGGTGGCCTGGACGGTGCGCCCGAACGCGGTCGCGGTGGCCATGCCGCGCCGCGCGTTGACGACGAACCCGATGTCGGCGCCGGCGTCGATCGCCTTCACGGCCGCCTCGCCGAACGTCCGCCTGCGCTCCGCGTCGGACATCGCGTCGTAGGCGGCCTGCGGGTTGGTCGGTGTCGGCCGGTGCTCGCGGGTGACCGGTTCCATGCCGCAGTGGCAGCGCGGATGCCGGGCGAACCCGGTGCTCACGCTGTACTCACGGCCCGCCAGGACCACGCACCGCGAGCACGCACCGGACTCCACGACCCGCACGTACGAGGTCACCGCAGGCCGGGCCATCATGCCCACCGAGTCCGCGGCCCGCCCGGCATCCGCCACGGCGGTACGCACCACCAGGTCCAGCAGCGCCTGTCCGCGCGCCATCGCCTGCAACACCGGCATGCCCCGGGTCACCAGTTGCAGCGCCGTCCACACGGGGACCTGCAATGCGGTGACGAGGGGCGTGCCGTCGCCGGTCACCCCCGTGAGCGCGGCCGGGTTTAGCCGGTCCGAGTCGGCCTGGTCCGGGTCGTTGCCGAGGAGAGCGGCGAGCCACGGGTCCGTGCCCCGTGCGGCGGCCAGCTGCGCGCCGGCAACCGCGGCGATGACAGGCCCGAGAGCGGTGAGCCATGAGGGGCCGGGCGCGTTGCGGTCGACCTGGCGCCACGCCAGACGTGCGGCCCGGGCGGCGGCCAGGGCCAGGCGCAGCCGCGCGGTGGCGTGCGCGACCGCCACCGGTGAGGGGCTCACTCTGCTGCCCCCTCATCCACCTCGTCCTCGGCGCCGTCGTCCGGGCCCGGAGTCGGCTGCGGGGCGGGGCCCGCGGTTCCGGTCAGCTGTCGGGTGATCTCCGAGACCGGGTCCATCTCCATCTCCCGCTCCCGCAGCGCCACCACCGCGGCGACCTCGGTCGGGGTGAGGCCATAACGCAAGGCCAGCCACTCGAACGGGAAGCCCAGCTGCTTGAGTTTCAGCAGTGCGTCCGCCATCTGCGCATGTGAGCGGGACTCGGTTTCCGCCCACAGCACGCGGCCCGAGCGCAGCGCGGCGGCCTTCTTGTCCTCGCCTTTGGCCAGGGCGATCAGCCGGGCCATCTCGCGCAGGCCCTGCCCGTACCAGAGCGTCTTCTCGTCGCACCGCTTCACCAGGCCGGTCTCGGCGGCGAGCAGCGCGCCCTCGGCGAGGTTGGCCATCTTCCCGATGAGGTAGTGCTGCGGGGTCCGCGTCTGCGCGGCGAGGTGGCCCACGGCGACCTCAATGATGCCGGTGTACATGGTCAGGTTGGCCGCCGACCACTCGGCGATCCGCGCATCCTTGCCGGTGATCCACGCGACCCGGTCCACCTGGAACTTGTCCAGGTCGACGGGCGTCTTCCCGACGATCTCGCCCGCGCTGTTGAGCTTCGGGAGCATCGGCCGCTCGGCACCCATGATCACGCGCTGCGGGAACGACGCCGCGTCGGAGGCGGTGAACAGCTGCGCCCAGATCAGGTTGATCGCGTCCTGCATCGCCACCACCCCGGCGACGTCGGAGATCGGGTCCTCGACCAGCATCGGCTTGTTCGGGAGTTCCACCATCGGCACGACGCCCATGGGGTTGGGCTGCGGGTTCGGCTCGCCGAGCAGTTCCGCATCCCTCGGCTCCCACGTACGGCGGCGGCGCTGCTCACCCTCGGGCAGCCACAGCTTCATCGCCTCGTCGACGTCGGCCATCTGCGGAGACTTGTCCTGCTGCTGCAACGGCCGCTCGAACTTCCACACCTCGTGCTTGAGGTAGAGGGTGGCGAAGTCCATGTTGCCGTCCTGCCACCGCTTCAGCGCGGCCCGCCGCAGCCGGCGCGAACCGGGCTCGTACGCGACGATGCACTGTGAGGCGTCCTCGAACGTCACGCACGGCATGTCCGGGTCGTCGGGGTCGCCCCACACCAGGACGAAGCAGCGGGCGCCGGTGACCGCGCCGAGGAACCCGAGCTGGGAATCGGCGTCGAGCCCGTTGACCTGCCACACGTTCCACAGCTCTTTGTCCGCCGACGTGTCCCCGTCGGCGACGAACCCGGTCACGGTGAGCCGCTCGACCGGGGAGTCGGCGACCACCTGCACCCAGTTGTCGGAGAAGTCGCGGTAGCGCTCGCCGTGGAACTTGGCGAACTCGGCCGACGCGAACCTCAGCGGGTGCTTGCCCCGGTAGTAGTCGTTGTACCGGTCGATCGGGCCGCGCCGCCGGATCAGCTCGTTCTCCAGCAGCGCGACCAGTTGGAGAGCCTGCGCCTCCGTAGCCATCGGGCCCTCCTCACTTGCCGTAGTAGTAGGACACCTCGGCCTCGGCCAGGCCGGCCGCGATGACGTCGCCGAGAGCCTCGTGGACGATGGTGCTCGGGATGGTCGCGTCGATCTTCTGGGCGGGGCTGGCTTTGCGGAGCACGTAGCGGTCCATCGGCCGCGCCGCCGCCCGGGTGTTCTCGATGTGCGACTGCGTGATCGGGCAGCCGTCGTGCGTGAACGCAGCCCCGGGGCTGTTGCGCTTCAGCACGTCGGTGCGCAGCCGCTCGCACGCCGAGTGCATCTGCACGATGCGGCGCGTGTGCCAGCGGATCACACGCTCCTCGCCGTAGAGGTCGACGAACTCGTCGATCTCCGTCTCCCAGTACGGCGGGTCCATGTACGCGCGGACCACGTCGTACCGGCGGAAGATCTGGTCCATCGCCGCGCGCACCTCCGCGCGCGGCACCTGGCCTCCGTAGTCCGCGGGGTTCCAGATGGTCGGCTCGTCGTTCGGCCCGTACTTCGGGGTGAACTGGTAGCCGTCCATCGTCTCGGCGCGGATCGCCGTCCAGTCGTCGACATCCGAGCCGTCGAAGCCCAGCACGATGCGCGTCCCCGGGCGCACTCTGCGCGGTTTCGCCTTGGCCGCCCACTTCGCGCCGTCCAGCCAGGCCGCCGACCCTGCCACGCACCGGTTGCCGAAGAACCGTTCGGCCTGCGCCTCGTCCAGCTCCATGATCTCGGCGGCCTCGGCCTCGATCGCGTCGAGATCCACGTGCGAGGATCCCGCGTAGACGACGGCGTGGATCTTCCGGCGCTGCCGCTTGTCCTTGTACGACAGCGACTTCGGAGCCTGCGGGTGGTACCGGAAGATGTCCTTGGCCTTGGCCTCGGACGTCGTCTGCGCGACCGACTTCTCCGACGGGTCCCACCCGTTCGTCGTCTCCATCGACCGGCCGCCCATGCCGGCCGCGCCACGCCGCTGCGTCTCCGCCACCCGGCGCAGCTTGTTCGCCGCGTTGTACAGGCCGGTCTCGTCCTGCATCGCGAAGATGATCGGGTTGCCGAGTCGGGACTGAGCGCTCGACGTCACCACGTCGATACGGCCGTCGTCCCCGACGCGGGTGAACTCCTCGCCCACCGTCATGATCTCGGACAACGGGCCGCGCTTCACCATCGACTGCAACGGCCGGTAGACGTTGGCGACCTGGTCCTCGGACGTCGCCGTCAGCTGGATCAGCGGAGTCGGCCACGGCACGCCCATCGGCTCGCCCGGCCGGTAGTCGTACCACCAGCCGCAGCCACAGCCATGGTCCGAACACCGGTACCGCTCGCCGCCCTTGGCCCAGCCGTCGAACACCACCGGCCCGGCCGCCTCGGCCAGAACGATCGTCGCCGACCACGGACCCTTGCCCGTCTTCTGCGGAGCGACGACCTGGCTACGGCGGTAGTGGAACGCCGGCGCCAGCTGCCCGACAGTGGCGGTCGGCTTGACCCGGTAGTGGTTGACCGTGCACCACAACTGCCACGGGTACAGGACGAGGTCTTCGCCCACGCGGAAGCCGTCCGGGATCGGGCAGTGCGCCTCGATCCAGTCCGGGACGATCCAGAGGGTGGGGAAGTCGACGACGAACTCGGCCCCTGCGTCAGGTCCCTTCGCCATTGGGCACGACCCTCAGCCGGTCACGGGCCGACGGACGGCGGACAGGAGCCTGTTCGGCCTCGTTCGCCTCGACGGGTTCCTCGATCGCCGGGGCGATCTTCCACCGGTTGCGGTTCATGCCCGCCACGCTCAGCCCGAGCGAGTCGAGGTAGCCGCGCACCATCTTCTTCACGTCGACGCGGGCGTCCGCGCGCTCGGCCTCGGCCAGCGTCCGTACGAACAGCGCGACCTCCAGCTCCTGGCCCATGTCCTCCCACGCCACCGCCTGCGGTTTCGCCCACAGGTCGTCCCACAGGTCCAGCTCACGGTCAGCCGGGGTCGTCAGCGGCCACTCGGGCGCCGGCGCCTCGCGTCCCTCGGCGGGCAGCGTCCGCCATCCGCCCTTGTCCATGGCCTTCGTACTGCGCAGCGACCTCGGGTCCGGCGGCGGACCGGACACCGCGCGCGCTCCTCCACGGGGCATGTCGATCACTCCTTCAACGCTGCGTTGCGCAGCCTCGAACGCCGTCACCTTGCGTGACAGCTGGGACCCTCTGAACCCGGCGCACCCCTCAGCGCCCTCCCCCGCGCTCTGTCCCCCCAGGCCAGCCGGGGGTACCCCCCTGGGTCCGGTCACCGTGAGCAACCGTCATGTTCCCCAGGTTTCCGCTGCGGTCTTGCGGGAGTGGTGCCGCTTACTCATGGCCTGCCAGTTCGTGGGATCGAACCCTCGGGGTCCGAGCGGTCCGAGGCCGTCGATGTGGTCGACCTCGGTCGCCAGGTCACGCTGAAGCATCGGCAGGGCCGCGCACTGCGGGCACTCGCACCACGGATGGTCACGCAGGTACTCGGTACTCGCGCTGCTCCATGCTGCGTTGTAGCCCTGGCTGTGCGAGCTGGGCCGAGCGGTCCTCGCCTTGGCCGCGCACGTCGGGCACTTGCCCTGAGGGGTGAGGGTCGGGCATCCGGGAGTTGGGCAGACCTGCAAGGCCTTACGTGTCACGCGCGCTCACGCTCATGTAGCAGGTGGGCCACGCTGAGCCATGAGTCAGCAAGCCCCTCCAAGCGCTCCATGAGAGGCAGGTTGGTCAGTTCGATCTCGGCACGCTCAAGCAACCGCGCAGCGTTGTCGAGTGCCTGGTCCTCAGTAGGGATCGCCACGGACTACCTCCATGGGGCGGATGCTTGCACGGGGGCGTCCCGGGTTCAGGTCGCCGGGGCGCCGCCGTGAGTCTGGTCAGATCCGGCGGATCTCGAAGCCCAGGGCGATGCGGTACAGGCGCGCGTGCTCTCGTACCGCAGCGGGGATCAGTACGGGCTTCGGTCCGCAGGTGGCTCGTACGCAGGTGCTGTGTCCGTCGCTGACGAGGTGGACGTGTGCGCCGGTCTTGGCGAGCAGGTGGGCGGCTTCGGTGGCGCTCCGGGGCGCCTCGATCGTGGCGGGCATGAGCGCCTCCGGGTACGACAAAGGCCCCGCTGGTGGGCGAGGCCTCGGTGTCTGTGGTGCCCGTTTCGGGGCACAGTTGTACACGCGGATCGTCACACAGTGTCTGACCTGCGGTCAAGCAACTTGGCGTTCCTGCCGTTTCGCGGCGAGGGCGGCGACGTCGGGGACGGCGTAGTACGGGTGCCGTGCGCTGCCGCCGGATCGGGTGAGCTGGCCGCGCCAGACGAGGTTGCGGAGGGCGCCGAGGCTCATGCCGAGGACGCGGGCGGTCTGGTGTGCGGTGAGGTGGCCGGGTCGGATCATCTGCGACTCCATGCCCACCAGGATGCGCTACTGGGGGTGGCCGCAGTCCTTGACCCACCAGCCGCAGGTCGAGCAGTAGTCGTAGGCGCGGGTCAACAGGCGTTGGATCATGGTGCGTTCACCTCTGAGGCGATGTGAATGTGGGTGTAGTTGGGCAGGCCGGGTGCGGCTGTCGTGTAGATCAACATCCCCTTCTGGCCTTCGAGAGGGGCGACGCTGACGAGTTCGTGACCTGCGCATTCGTCGCAGGAGGGGCGGTCTGCCTGCGGTGGGGGAGTGGCGGACGAATCGGACATGCGGCGGCGGGCCGTACGCCAGAGCGCCAGGATCCCGACGGCCCACAGGGCGAGCACTCCGACCGTGGGCGAGACAGCGAACACCACGGCCGTCACTGCGCCTACGAGGACGACCAGCACGCACGCGCCAGCCGTCCGGCTCGGCTCATCCGAGGGCTCGTCGGGCTTCTCCTTGGCCGCCATCACAGGGCCGCGTAGACGGTGTCGCCGAGCCAGTTCGCGGCCTGTGCGAGGGGCACCGCGGCGAATCCGGCGACGCCCGCGCTGGTGCCGAGGGTGATGCCGCACCAGGCGCCCCGCTTGAGGATGCTGGCCTGCTCTTCGCCGGCCTTCTTGACGGCCGCGATGAACCCGGCGGTCAGGATCAGCACCAGGCACGCTCCGGGGCCGGACAGCGGTACGAACGTGGCGCGGGCCGCGAGCTGGCCGGGCTGCTCGCCGACGCCCCAGAACAGGGCGGCGTCGCCGAGCCAGTTGGACAGGCCGAGGACGCTGCTGGACGCGGTGCCGATCAACCCGCCGATGCCGAGCGTGGTGAGGCAGCCGTACGACCAGGATGCGAGGAACGGCAGCAGCTTGGCGGCGTGCTTGACGGGGTCCTTCATCAGGGGCTTGCGGCCCGGGTACCAGGTGACGAGGTGGTGGATGAGGAGGCAGAGGCCGACGGTGACGCCGCCGTACGTTACGTAGTTCACGGGTGGTTCCTCAGCGGTACATGGCCACGCCGAGCGCGGCCAGGGTGATGATCAGGGCGACGGTCCCGGAGATCTTCGGGACGTCGTGCAGCGCGACGGCGTAGAGGCCGAACAGCGCGAGGAGAGCGGCGGCGGCGAAGCAGGCCGGGACGATCACGTGTCGCCTCGTGCGGTGCGCAGGAGGCGCCGGCCGTATCCGTCGGAGACGCGGAACTTGGTTCCGATCTCGGTTCCGGTGAGGTCCGGTTCGGTGATCAGCCAGGTGCGGACGAGGGCGACGCGGGCTTCGAAGGTGGTGTTCTGGCTGTCGGTGGCCTCGATGTCCTCTGCGCCGGTTCCGCTGTCGGTTCCGGTGAGCGGAACTACGGGCGGAACTGGTTCCGGTGTCGGTTCCGGCATGGTTCCGCCGAGGGGTCCGGCGGCCCGGTAGCCGTTGGGCAGCCGCAGGTCGAAGGCTGTTCCGCTGGTTCCGCCCATCAGTTCCGCCACGGGTGTCCAGGGG
Organism: Streptomyces turgidiscabies Car8; assembly: GCF_000331005.1. Taxonomy (GTDB): domain Bacteria; phylum Actinomycetota; class Actinomycetes; order Streptomycetales; family Streptomycetaceae; genus Streptomyces; species Streptomyces turgidiscabies. Next base: position 3,936 of record NZ_AEJB01000655.1, on the reverse strand, counting down.
CCGAGGACGGGCCCGGAAGGCTGGGCGTCGACCGGCTCGGGGACTCTTTCGACGGTGATCGGTTCCGCTGGTTCTACCCGGAGTTCCGGTGCCGGTTCCGGCAGTTCCGCCACCGGTTCCGCCGGGGCGGAACTCGGTTCCGGCGAGAGTGCCGTCACGGCCTCTGACGGTTCCGGTGCGGCCTCGCTGAGCCGGTGGACGCGCCACAGGACGAGTGGGGCGATGGCCGAGACGGAGACGACGAGCTGGACGTTCACGGGGAGCAGCCCGACCTCGACGAGGTGTGAGGCGGCGTTCACCGCGATGAGGACGACGACGACCGCGAGGACGTCGCGGCGGGCGCGGAGCGCGGCGAGGGCGTAGACGTCCAGTGCGGCCGGCACTCCGGCGGCGACGTACGTTCCGAAGCCACACGCGACGGCGAGTTGGTACTCGGCGGACGCGAGGACGACGAGGACCGCGACCAGGGCGGCCCACAGCAGCGGGTCACGCTTCACTGGCCCTCGCCCCGCTCGGCGTCGAGGGCGGCGACGAGGGAGCGCATGCGGCCCTCAAGGGCCACTGCGGCGCGGATCATCTCGTCTTTGCTGTGGATGTTCTTCCCGGCGACCTCCGCGAGCAGCGCTCGGGCAATCTTCAGCTCGCGGTCCACCGGCAGGGGCAGGAAGGCGACGTCCCTCGCGGGATCGAACAGTGGGGTGTAGGAGTCGCTCATCGCACGGCCACCGCCTCGGAGGCGCGGGCGAGGAGGAAGGCGTCGTCGCGGTGGTCCTGGGCGCGGCGGTCGGCGCTGCTGGTGTAGTCCTCGCGGCACAGGCGGTGCAGCTCGGCGACGCGGGCCGTCTTGATGGTTCCGGTGACGCCGGCCTCGGTGGCGCGCACGCTGATGGTGCGTCCGGCGATGCGGCGGATGAAGCCTGCGGCGATGAGCCTGCGGGCGGGGCTGACCTGCGCGCTCGACGGCGCGCTAAGGTTCTGCTGGTCCATGACGAGGTCCGATCTCGTTCGTGGGCTGAGGGGTCGGGCGGCGCGCGCGCCTCGGGTGTTCCACCACCCGGGAGCTGTCGTCCGGCCCCGCTTCTATTCGGTTGTCGGGTACTTCTTGATCGCGTTGTCGACGGAGGTCCAGCTCTTGCCGACTTCCTTCGCGACCTTGTAGACGCTGCCGAGTTCGGCTTTGCCCTCGGCGAGCGCTTTGGCTCGTCGTTTGGCGGCTTCGAGCAGTTGCGATTGGAGCTGTTCCACCAGCTCGTCCTCACGCCTGAACCGGACCCGCCAGGGTTCTTCGGTCACAACGCGAAGACTATCACAGGGGGGTGTGATAGTTACGCAGTCTGCTTCGGTTGGTAGTGCAGGAGCAGCAGCATGTCCTGCTCGCTCCCATAGACGCAGCGGCACTTCCGGCATCGCAGGCTCTCCCCTGGGAGCCGGGACAGGACCGCACCGCACACAGTGCCCTGATCGTCCGTGACCGCAACGCACAGCCCGAGCTGCTGGCGCCGGGGCACCGGATCTCCTACGAGGGACCGGAGTTCGCCCTCCAGGCCGCGCACCTCGCGCGCCAGATCTCCGGCGGCCGGGTACTCGGCGGCGATCCACTCCAACTCCATGGCCAGCCAACGGCAGTCCGCTGCCAGCCCGTCGGGGGGCGGTGGCGTGTGCTGTGGCCAGCGCTCGCGCTGCACGTCGACGCGCCACGAGTGCACGACCTCGCCGACGTGGTTGCTCTGCATCAGGTCGAGGACGTCCTCGTTGATCGGCGACCGGGGGCCGGCCGTGCGCGCCGTCACCAGCTCGCCGAATCCGGATCGGCGCGGCACAAGGCAGTCGACCAGTTCGTCGGCCAGGGCGGGCAGCCGCTCAAGCCACCCGGCGAGCGCGAGGGCGTGACGCTCGCACAGGTACCCCAGGCCCGCGTCCCGCTCGCACAGTCCACAGTGGGTCACTTGCCCCCCTCAGCGCTGTCGATCAGGGCGGCGGCTCGGCGGTAAGCCAGGTTCGTGTTGTGCCCCAGGTGGCTGCCCGCCTCGCGGATCTGTTCGGCAAGCTGGTGTGCATGCGCGTCCTTCACTGCCGTCTGGTGGTCGTCAACCAGCTGAGCCACACGCTCGTGTACGCGTGATCCAGTCACGCCCTTGTAGAGCCAGTCGTGCAGCGCCTTGCGGGCGCGGGCGAGTTCGGCCATGTCCCGGTCGGGGCTGGGCTGTGTCACGCGCTCGTGTCCTTCCGGATGCAGGTGGTCGGTTCGTGCTCGGCGCCAGCGCTGGTCCACCAGCGTTCGCAGCAAGCGCCGGCCAGGGCGACGGCCACGACGCCGTCTTCGACGGAACCGACGCGCGGCCGTCGGGCGGGACGATCGAGGACGGATTGAGCGGCGCGCAGTTGCTTGCGGTGGCGGGCGTGGAGTGCGCTGGCGGTGAGGAGCAAGACAGAGGCCAGGGCGAAGAACGCGGTGTAGGACGGCGCCCCGTTCTGGTCGCTGATCACGGCGCAGTGGGCGAGACCGAGGGAGGCGAGGACGTTGAGGGCGGCGAGCGTGTGCTGGAAGCGGTTCACAGGTAGCTCCCGGTCAGCGGGATGGTGGTCATCGTGTGCACTTGGCGGACGGTGAGGCCCTGGCCCCAGAGGTCGCTGCCTGGCCGGCGTCGGTAGGAGGTGCGCCGTTTCTTGCGGCGAGCCGATGGCGGGCACCGGCAGGTGTCGTCCGAGTCCTGCGGGTCACCTGCTGGGCGGGCAGTGGCGGGGAGGAAGTGGCCGCGGGCGCAGCGCAGGCGGGCGGTCACGTGGCGGCTCCTTGGGCGTGTGGGCAGTGGCCGACGCGTACGCGGGCGAGCAGCTGCTCGACGCGGGGGCGGCCGGTGGCTCGTTCGTGGTGGCCGCAGGCGCAGAGCCAGTCGGCGATGGTGTTCTGGCCGTAGTCGAGGCCGCGCGCGCTCAGCCCGGGGCGGATGCCGGTGATGACGGCGGCCTGCTCGGTCATGCCGCCCCGCCCTCGTCTGCCGGCGGCCACTGCACCTTCGCGAGCCGTTCGCGGTGCGCCGTCGGCATCACGAACTCCGACTGCCCCAAGTGGTCGAGGCCTGCCGCGCGCAACCACCAGGCGTCGCACTGGTTGTCGTCGCCGAACTCGATGCCGGCCCGCTTGTACGCGGCCATCGCCATGGCGGTCTTATCCGCGTTGCCCTTGCCGGTGGCGTACGCCTTCAGCGTGGACGGCGGGATCACGACGTACGGCACGCAGGAGTCGGAGAGCATCGCGCGGACCGCGCCGTGAAGCATCGGGATGACCTTCCCCGCGGCGCCTTTCATGTTCGCGGGCACGTCCTCCAGCACGACGACTCGGGCCAGGCGGTCTTCCACGGTGATCAGCTCCGCGATCCGGTCCCTGATCTCGGTGAGCCGATCGTCGCCTTGGCCCTTGGGCTTGACCGTGAGGGTGGTGCCGTCGGGCAGGCAGACCCCGGTGGCGCCGATGGCGAGGTCGAGGCCGCAGACGCGGGTGGTCGGGGTGGAAGGCGTCATCCGAGGGTCTCCTGTACGTAGTGGGCCGGGCATTGGTGGTCGGCGATGACGGTGTGGGTGCAGTGGCCGGCTGCGATGTGCCAGCGGTCGCGCCAGCGGATGCGGGCCGGGCTGTGGGCGCCGTCGGTGAGGCACCAGGTGAGCCGTCCGGCGAGGCGGGCGAGGATCTCGGCGGCGGGGTCGAGGGGTGTGGGGTCGGCGCGGACTTCGACGGCGGCGACGCGGTCCGGTGTGCGGGCGGTGAGGGTGTCGGCGCCGCAGCGGGGGCAGGGGCGTTGGCGGACCTGCTCGGCGGACGCCTGGGCGTGGTCGGCGACGGTCGGCTTCGGGCGGCGTGGGGCGGTCATTGGGGCCGCCGGGGCGGGAGTGCCGTTGCGAGTGCCGTTGGAGTGCCGTTGCCAAGTGCCCTAACGG
>NZ_AEJB01000654.1 GCF_000331005.1 Streptomyces turgidiscabies Car8 | reverse complement strand
CTACCCGGGCTCCCCCTGGCAGCCCACGCTGCTGATGCTGCTGCTCGGCGGCGCCCTCGGCCTCTTCCAGCTCCCGCTGATAGTGGGCGTCCAGTCGACGGTCGGCTGGTCGGAACGCGGCACGACGACGGCGTCGGTGCTCTTCTGCCGCCAGAGCGGCCAGACGATCGGCGCGGCCCTGTTCGGCGCGGTGGCCAACGGCGTACTGGCGTCCCGGCTGGGCGGCGCGGGCGACCTCGACTCGGTGACCAGGGCACTGGGCACGACCGCCGCCCCGGAGGCGACCCGGCGGGCGATCGCTGACGCGGTCCACTCGGTGTACTTCGGCGCGGCGGGCGCGGCGGCCCTGGCGTTCGTGGTGCTGCTGGTGCTGGCACCGCGAAGGTTTCCGGTGCTGGACAGCCCCTAGGCCGACAGGACCTGGACCTAGGGGGCGCCCCCAGGGGCGCTCATTCGGCCGCCGCCCGCCCCGTGAGCGTGGTCAGGCTGCTGCGTACGTGGTCCATGTGGGCCTGTACGTCGTCCCACTCCTGCCCGTGCTCCCGCAGCACGCGCTCCGTCTCGCGGGCGAGGCGGTCCTCCTGGACGCGGGCCTCGGCGAGGATCTCGGCGGCGCGGATCCGGGCGTCCTCCTCGATGCGGCCGACCGATCCCCCGGCCTCCGCGAACGCCCGCTCCGCCTCGGACAGCGCGGCCTCCGCAGCCGCCGTCCGCTCCATGTTCCGCGCGTCCAGGGCGGCTTCACGCTCGGCGGCGAGCCGTTCCGCCGCGTCCCACCGCTCGGCGTACTCCTTCTCCTGCTCGGCGAGCAGCCCCGAGGTCCGCGACCTCATCTCGCGCAGCGCGGCCAGCGCCTCCCCCCGGCCCTCCTTGACCTCCCGGCGGGCGCCGATCCGGATCTCGTCGGCCTCGGCCTGGGCGGCGAGCAGCCGGTGCCGGGCCCGTTCCTCGGCCTCGGTCCGTACGGCCTCGGCGGCGGCGCCCGCGGCCTCCAGCAGGGCGTCGGCGCGGGCCTCGGCCGCCGCGACCAGCTGCCGCGCCTCGCTCCGCCCCCGCTCCCGCACGGCACCGGCCTCCTCGACGCCCAACTCGAAGAGCCGCCGGGCGCGTTCACCGAGGGTGTCGTACGTCTGCGGCGCAAGCGCCGCCACGACCTCCCGCAGCCGCTCCGACTCCGCGTCCATCTCCCGGGCGAGCACGGTCAGCCGCGCGGCCCGCTCCCAGGCGGCGTCCCGCTCCACGGAGAGCGCGGCGGCGTACGCGTCGACCTGATCGGGCCGGTAACCGCGCCCCCGTCCGGCCCCGAAACCGGCCACGAAACCGTACGACATCGCTGCGCCGCTCATCCTGCAACCCCTCTCCGCGTACGACGTAATGATTTCGCGCACATCTTGATGGATTGGGGTGAAATGTGCCTAACGCGACACTCCGAGCCGGGTCACGGCCGGTACACGGAAGGGG
>NZ_AEJB01000653.1 GCF_000331005.1 Streptomyces turgidiscabies Car8 | reverse complement strand
CTCCCCGCCCCGTCCGGCGGGTCGGGGAGCCCCGGTGGGCAGCGAAGCCGGAGGGTCTGATCGGCGGTGACTCGGGTGACGACCTGTACCGTCTGGCCGCGGAGTTGTGCGTCGCCGGCGGACAGCGGGCCCGGGCGGCCGTGCTGCTCACCCGGGCCGGCCGGCAGGCGGTCCTGCGAGGCGCTCTGCTGACCGCGGTCGAACTCCTCGACCGGGGCCTGGAGTTGACCGCCGACACCGCGGACGCCCCGCCCGAGGCGGTGGCCGGACTGCTGGAGGAGTTGCTGGAGACACTCGTCCTCACCGGCGACGTCCAGCGCGTACCGGAACTCGGCGACCGGCTGGACGGTGTCCTGACCGTGTGGGGCGCGCCGCCCGCCCGTCGCGCCGCGGGTTTCCTCGCCCGGGCCAGAGCCGCCGCCACCGCGCAGCAGTGGGAGGAGGGCCTGACCGCCGTGCGGCGGGCACGGGAACTGCTCGGAGCCGAGCCCGACCCCGCGTTCCGCGCCGCCCTGGACGCGGTCGCCGCGCACCTCGTGCTCAACTCGCAGCGTCCGGACCGGCTGGAGAGCGCCAGGGCCCTGGCCGAAGGGGCCGTGGCGACCGCGGAGGCGGTCGGACTGCCGGAGGTGAGCTGCAAGGCGCTGAACATGCTCGGGTACTGTCTGCGGCCCCTGGACCTGGCCGAGGCGGAAAGAGTGTTCGAACGCCTGGTGGTCACGGCCGAGACCCATGCGCTGCCGGTCTGGCGAATACGCGGCCTGCTGGAACTCGGCGTACTCGACCGGATCCGGACCACCGGGACCGGTCGGCTGCTGGCCGTACGGAAGGCAGCCGAGGAGACCGGCGCGGTGCTCATGACGGCCTGGGCCGACATGCATCTGGCACAGACCCACTTGCTGCGCGACGAGCACGACAGCGCCCTGGAGTCCGCCCGGCGGCTCCGGACGACGGCCCACCGGCTGCGGCTGCGCGAGGTGCAGCTGATCGGCGTCGGAGTGGACGCCATCATCGCCGCCTCACGCGGGGACCGGCAGAAACTTCAGACCGCGCTGCACGTCATGGAGAAGGCACTGGCCGGACGGAGCGCCGGAGCGCTCTGGGGCTACGCCGACACCTCCGTGTGGGGCTGGGCCCAGGGCATCTGCTCCCTGCTGCGGGAGGAACCCGACCGTGCGATGGCCGAGTTCACCGAGGCGGACCGGGCCATGCGGGCGCTGCCCAGCACGCGCGGGGTCACCGGTTTCCTGGGCCCCTACCTGCTCCTGCGGACCGTACGGGGTGCGGCAGGCTGGGCGGAGCTGGACCTGGCCGTCGCGGACCGGCTCACCGAGGTCCACTGGGACCGGCCGTTCGTCGGATGGTCCCGGGCCGTGCTGCTGGGCCGCGAGGGCCGGGCCGCCGAGGCCGCCAAGGCCGCCAAGGAAGCGCTGGCCGGGATCGAGGCCATCCCCCTGGCCCGCCACCTGTGTCTGCGCCTGGGCGCTTCGGCGGCGCTCACCGACAGCTGGGGACATCCCGTCGAGTGGCTGCGCTCCGCCGAGCAGTTCTTCCACGACCGGGGCACCACACGGGTCTCGGCCGCGTGCCGCGCCATGCTGCGGGAAGCGGGCTCGCCCGTGGCCCGCCGCCGCGAGGGCCACGACACGGTTCCGCAGGAACTTCGACGGTCCGGGGTGACCACGCGGGAGTACGAGGTGCTGCGTCTGCTCGGCCGGGGACTCGGCAACCAGGAGATCGCCGAGCAGCTCTTCCTCTCGCCACGCACCGTCGAGAAACACCTCGCGAGCCTCCGCGACCGTACCTGTCGGAGTGGCCGGGCCGCACTGATCGCCCTGGCACGCCGGTACGCGGACGGGCAGTGACTCCGAGCGTTTCGACCAGCGGGACCAGCGGTCGGCACCGTGGCCGCGGAGCGGCACTGGAGCGCCTGCCGCGAGCGGTGGAACCGATGCTCGCGACAGGCGCTCCGGAGCGCGAGTGGTCAGGCCTCGCAGGCGCTCTTCGTGTCGCTGGTGTCGGCGGTGCAGGTGTCGGTGTTGGCGCCCCCGTTGAGGGAGTCGTTGTCGAACACGCTGTCGACACCGTCGAGGGTGTCGTTGCCCGCTCCGCCGCTGTGGGTGTCGTTGCCGGCGCCGCCGACCAGCGTGTCGTTGCCCGCGCCGCCCACCAGGAGGTCGTTGCCCGCGAAGCCGGACAGGATGTCGCCCGCCGTACCCCCGGTGAGGGTGTCGCCGAACTGGCTGCCGTAGACGATCTCGACGTCGGTGAGGACGTTGTCGCCCTCTCCGCCGATGCCGTCGTCGGCGGCGTTGTCGATGTCGACGACCACGCCGGAGCCGCTCTCGAAGTAGCTGGCGATGTCGCTGGTGCCGCCCCCGCCGCTGAGCCGGTCGGCACCTGGGCCGCCGTTGAGGAGGTCGAAGGTGACGCCGCCGTTCAGGGTGTCGTTGCCCGCGCCGCCGTTGAGGATGTTGCTGCCGGGGCTGGGGCCGCCGTTGATGACGTCGTTGCCCGACTCGCCCTTGAGGTCACCGCGGACGTTGCCGGTCTTGGTGATGACGTCGTTGCCGTCACCGGCGTTGACCACGACCGTGTCGCTGTTGACGGCCACCGGGCAGGCCACCGTGCCGTTGACCAGGAGGGTGCAGTTGAGTCCGGCGGTCAGGGTGTCGGCGGTGTCCTGGATGATGACGAAGTTCCCTGACAGGCTGACCGTGATGTTGTTCGCGCGGCCCTGCGCCGCGTTCACGACGATGTTGGTCCCGCTCTTGAACACACCGGTGGCCGCGCTCGCCGGCCCTCCGGTCAAAGTCACCGCGGAACCCGCCATCGCCGCGACCACCATGACCCGCAGTAACGCTTTTCTGCCCATCGGATCCCTCTCGGTCTGTGTGAATCGACCTGACCACAGTGCCCGCCGGACCCGGGAGGCACATGGGGGAACGCCCCCCATTTACCGGCCGGTGCGGCGGCGATGGAGCGGGACGGCAGAGGCGGCTTCCACGCACTGTGGCATGCCTGCGCGTTCCTCGCGTGGGCGTCGTCAGGATCGGGGCCGTGGCCCGGGTGGTCGCCGACCACTACCAGCAGCCGGCGTGGGCGCTCCGGCGATCGAGGGGCCGGAGGTTCCTTCATCGAGATCCGCACGCTCGGCGGCTCGCCCGCGCCGGGCCGGTCCCGCGGCGGGCTGACCACCAAGGTCCGTCCTGCCTGCGACGGCCGGGGCCTGCCCCCTGCCGAGCGGGCCGACCAGGAGGCCAACCGTCCGGGGCCCGAGCGCTGCCCGGGCGGTCGGCCTCACTACTATCCACGGGTGTCCTGGATACGACGTCGTACGCGCAAAAAAGAGGAACCGCCGGTGAACCGGCTGCCCGACCTGGAGTTCCTCGCACTGGTGAGGGGCGGGCTGGAAGAGTTGGCACCCGGCGTGACGCAGGGCGCGCAGCTCAAGGGGAACTCGTTGAGCAGCCCGCATGGTTGGGCCGTGGGCGTGGCTCCGCCGCATCACGGGGGCGGCCACCACTACGATCTCGTCGCGCTACCGGACGTCGGTGTCCAGCCGGACGTGCCGCTTTTCATGGACTGCGTCGTGTCGATGTCCGCCGATCCTCAGGACGCGGCGAACACGTGGGTGCAGACGGCCGGCGCGTGTCTGCTGGAACTCCTCGACCGCCGCGAGCGTTTCGCGGACCACGCGGGCCCCGACGACGAGCGCGGCGTGCCTGGCTGGCACGTGATCACGTCGGGCGCGGTCGGTCTCGGACACGACGTCGACGAGAACCGGCGGCTTCAGGACGCGCTGTCGGAAGCGAACGTGCTGCACCGGATCGCGGACTCGTTCACCGCGGACCTGGAATCGCCGTTCTTCAACGGCGTCAAGGTCTTCTACGGCGGCAGCCCCGGCGCCGTGCAGGCTGAGATCCGCGTGAACGGTGAGCGTCACGAGGCCGCATCGGCAGCGATGGCGGCGCTCGGACTGCCCGAGCCGACGACGTTCACAGCGGTTCGGTTCTATGCGTTGCTGCTGCCGGTAGTGGCGGGCAGCGGCGAGCCGAACTACCCGAAGGTCCGACTCGATCTCGCTCCAGCCTCCGTGCAGACCGGCACCCACAGCCACGGCGCCGCCTGCGCCTGCGACTGCGGGGGCCAACTCGACCCGGAGCATCCCGGCTTCGACCTGGCCCTGCCTCACCTGGTGGCCGAGCTCTCGGAGGAGGAACGCGGACGCCGCGTGAAGTCGGACACGGGCGCGATCATCGTCGCGGAGGGCGTCGGCAACTTCCTGAAGGTCCGCCTCCCGATCCGTCTGGACGACGGACGCACGGTGGTCTACCTCGCCTGGGTCTACCTCCAGGCAGCCGTGATGGACGGCTTCGTGCAGCGGATCCACAACGACGACCTGGCCGGCCACCGCTTTGAGGGCCTACTGGGCAACGCCATCGGCCCCTGGGGCGAGGGCGTCCTGCGCGCCCCCGTCGTCCTCGGCGGCCAACGGATCAACGAGGACGGCTCAGTCCGCCTCAGCGAGGTTCTGGAGTCCACCGACCCCCTGCTCAGCGGGGTATTGAGCGAGACCTGGCCTGCCGCGTTCGTCCTCGGCGACCGCTTCCCCCGCTCGCCGTCAAGCTGAGGGGTAGGCAGGGAAAGGTCTTGGGCGTTCTGCGGGCACCGCAAGGACCCGCCGTGCACCCGACCGCTTGAAGTGCGGAGAGACATCTTCGCCTCTGCGGCCAGGAGGCGTTGGTCGGGGCCATGGCCCGGGTGGTCGCCGACCACTACCAGCAGTCGGCGACGCCACCACGCTGACACTCAGCGGCACTCGGCTAGCGGTCCGCGTCCTTGTGGCGGACCTGGCAGTCGGGGCCGGGGGACATCACTGCCTCGTGCCCGTCCGGGAAACGGACGCGGTACGGGGGAGTGCCCTCCTGGCCCATGACCTCGACGACTTCCGTGACCTGGTCGTGCTGGCCGACCACCCTGCCGTGCTGGACAAGCTGGTCGCCCACGATTGCGCGCATCTGCGGGCCTCCTCTCAGCCGCGGGCCCGCTGGGTGACGGCGATGCAGACGAGCACGGCCGCCGCCGTCAGCGGAGCGGCCGGAGTCAGCTGCTCGCCCAGCAGCAGGACCGACCACACCAGTGTGAGCAGGGGCTGCGCGAGCTGCAACTGGCTGGCCTTCGGAATTCCGATCGCCGCCATGCCCCGGTACCAGACGACCAGGCCGAGGAACTGCGATCCCGCCGCCACCCACAGCAGCCCGAGCACGCTGTGCGCGGTGAGCTGTACGGGCTCCTGCGACAGTGCCAGCGCGGCGGCGGGCGCGGTGAGCGGCAGGCACAGCACCAGCGCCCAGCCGATGACCTGCCAGCCCGGCATGACCCGGGCCAGTCTGCCGCCCTCGGTGTAGCCGGCCGCGCAGATCAGCAGGGCGCCGAACAGATAGGCGTCGGCGCTGGTCAGGGCGCCGCCGCTCTGCTGGACGGTGAAGGCGAGCACGGCTGCCGCGCCCGCCAGGGCCGCCGCCCAGAAGGTGCGCGAGGGGCGGGTGCCCATGCGCAACGCCGAGCAGAGGGCCGTCGTCAGCGGCAGCAGGCCCACCACGACGGCGGCGTGCGCGGTGGTCGACGTCCGGAGGGCGAGCGTGGTGAGAAGCGGAAAGCCGAGGACGACTCCGGCGGCGACGACCGCGAGCCCTGCCCAGTGACGGCGGGCGGGCGGCCGTACGCGCAGAGCCAGCAGACAGCCGCCCGCGATGACCGCCGCCAGGACGGACCGCACGGCCACCAGCGACCACGGACCGAAGCCCTCCAGCCCCCAGGCCGTGGCCGGAAAGGTGAGCGAGAAGGCGGTGACGCCGAGGGCGGCCTGAAGCGTCCCGGCACGGCGGGCCCCGGACTTCTCGGGAGGCGCTGTGCGGCTTCCAGGGGTCTCCGTGTGCCTGCTGACCGCTATCGGAGTCAGTGCGGTAGCGCTATCGTTTACTCTCATGCAAGAGCGTAGCAGTGTCGGTGAACTGGCGAATCAGCTGCGACAGGAGCTGAACCGCTACTCTCCAGGTGGAAAGCTGCCGTCGAGTCGCGTACTGGTGGAACGGTTCCGGGTGAGCCCGGTGACCGTCTCCCGGGCGCTCGCCCAACTGGCCGCCGAAGGATTGGTCGTGACCCGCCCGGGGGCCGGGGCGTACCGCGCCGAGGCACGCCCCGCGTCCACCCCCGCCGGCGACACCTCCTGGCAGGAGGTCGCCCTGAGCGCGGACGGAGCCGCCGACCTCGTACCGCGCACGGTGAACGCCGCCGGCGTCGTCGTCTCGCTGGCCGCGCCGCCGCCCGGCGTGATCGAGTTCAACGGCGGCTATCTGCACCCCTCCCTCCAGCCCGAGCGGGCGATGGCGGCGGCCCTGTCACGAGCCGGACGCCGTCCCGGGGCGTGGGGCCGGCCGCCCCTGGACGGGCTGCCGGAGCTGCGCGAGTGGTTCGCGCGGGGCATCGGCGGCGCCGTCACGGCGGCCGAGGTGCTGATCACGGCCGGCGGTCAGGCCGCCCTGACGACAGCCCTGCGCGCCCTCGCCCCGCCCGGCGCCCCCGTGCTGGTCGAGTCGCCCACCTACCCCGGCATGCTGGCGATCGCCCGCGCGGCCGGCCTGCGCCCGGTCCCGGTGCCCGTGGACGCGGACGGGGTACGTCCGCCGTTGCTGGCCGACGCGTTCCGGGCGACCGGCGCCCGGGTGTTCGTCTGCCAGCCCCTGTTCCAGAACCCGACCGGTGCCGTGCTCGCGCCCCAGCGGCGCGCGGAGGTGCTCAGGATCTCCCGTGAGGCCGGCGCCTTCGTGATCGAGGACGACTTCGTACGGCGGCTGGTGCACGAGGACGCGGCACCGCTGCCGCGTCCCCTCGCGGCGGAGGACCCCGACGGTGTGGTCGTCCACGTCGGCTCGCTCACCAAGGCGACCTCACCGAGCTTCCGGGTGAGCGCCCTCGCGGCCCGGGGCCCGGTACTGGAACGGCTGCGCGCCATCCAGATCGTCGACACCTTCTTCGTGCCGAGGCCGTTGCAGGAGGCGGCTCTGGAACTCGTGGGCTCGCCTGCCTGGCCACGCCATCTCCGCGCGGTGTCGGCCGAGTTGAAGACCCGCCGGGACGCCATGACGTCCGCGCTGCTGGCCGAACTCCCTCAACTCTCCCTGCCGCACATCCCGTCGGGCGGCTATCACCTCTGGCTGCGCCTCCCCGACGGCGCCGACGACACGTCCCTCGTCGCCGCCGCACTGCGCGCGGGCGTCGCGATCACCCCCGGCCGTCCCTACTTCAGCGCCGAACCCCCGGCCGCACACGTGCGGTTGAGCTTCGCGGCGGTGGCGGGAGTGGGGGAGATCGGGGAAGGGGTACGGAGGCTGCGTACGGCCTGCGGCGAGGTGCTCTGACGAGGTGCTCTGACGAGGGGCTCGGGTGAGGCTCCGACCCGGCGCGGGCCACGGAAACTGTTGGACAGCACCCGCTCCGACCTGTGAACCTCCCCGCATGAGCGACGACGTGCCCGCCCTCCCCGAGGGCTACGAGATCTCCGTCGACCCCGCCCGGGTCGATGTCGAGCGTGTCCACCGCTGGCTGTCCACCGACGCCTACTGGGCGCTGGACCGGCCCCGGGAGAAGTTCGAGGACGTGATCACGCACTCGCTCAACTTCGGTGTGTACGACGCGGCTTCGGGGGAGCAGGTGGCATACGCGCGGGTGGTGACCGACCAGGGGCTCTTCGCGTGGCTGTGCGATGTGTACGTGGACCCGTCGGCACGGGGTACGGGCATCGGTACGGCGATGGTGCGCGAGGTACGGGATCATCTCGGGGCGCTCGGGGTGCGCCGCATCCTGCTCGCCACGCACGACGCGCACGGCGTCTACGAGAAGATCGGTTTCCGGCCGCTCGACAAGCCCGATCGGTGGATGGCGCTCCACTTCGCGTGAAGCCTCCGTGGAGTCGGCGTAAAGCCTCTGTGACGATCGGGCGGCAACGGGCGGCGAGGGCCATCTACCCCCGGTAACTCCTGAGTAACGCCCCTTGACCTGCCCACTTTCCCGGCCCACCATCGCCGCATGCAACTTCGGGTCACGTTCGTCGCCGCCGCGCGCAGTTCCCCGCTGCTCGCGGAACGCTTCGACGACGACCGGCCGCTGGACCAGGCCGGCTGGGACGAGGTGCAGCGCGCCGCCCAGGACCTGGTGCCGCTGGCGGCGGCCGAGCTGCGCTACTGCTCACCGACACCCCGCAGCCGGGCCACCGGGGACGCGCTCGGTTACGGGCCGCTCGTCCAACTGGCCCTGCGTGACTGCGACATGGGCCGCTGGCGCGGACTCACCCTCGGGGAGGCGATGGCCCGGGAGCCCGAGTCCGTGGACACCTGGCTCGCCGACCCGCGCGCCACACCCCACGGCGGTGAGTCGCTGCTGGACTTCGTCTCGCGCGTCGGCGGCTGGCTCGACACCCGGCCCGCCGACGACGGGGGCAAGATCGTCGCCGTGGCCGAGCCCTCGGTCATCCGGGCGGCCCTGGTCTACGCCCTGAAGGCGCCCCCCTCGACCTACTGGAATCTCGACGTCCGCCCCTTGTCCACGACCGTCGTCACGGGCCGCAAGGGCCGCTGGAACCTGCGCTTCGAGGGCATGTTCCCTCAGTCCGCCCGCGGCTAGAAGCTCTGCTGGTCGCGTGTGTAGTCGGTGGTGAGGACGAGGTCCTTGGCCGGGCCTGCCACGCGCCACACCGTCCGCCAGCGGTCGGTGCCGAGGGCCGTGAACTCGCCGCGGTAGAGGTCGGCCGCACAGGGGTGGTCGGTGACCCATCGGCCCGAGGTCAGGTCCAGATCGTGGAAGGGGCGGCCGTCCGCGAAACGCACGTCCACCGTGCCCCGAGCGATACCCGGCAGGAAGTGGAGTGCGCGCTCGGCGGGGCGGGCGACACCCTGCCAGACGAACGTGCCGGACTCGTGGTGCAGCAGGCCGCGCGGGCCTCCTCCGTCCAGCGGGCTGAACGTCGTGAATCCGGTGAAAGTCCCCTCGTGAGCGCCCGCGAGATCGCGCACCGATCGCTCCACACGCCAGCTCCCCGCCAGATACAGCAGGGCATCAGCTACTGGCTGGAACTCGTCCATGCCGCCCTCCGCTCGAAACATTCGGGTTGCCGCACGCCCCATTGACGCGCTCCAGTCACATACCTATCTTGCCGTTCGAAGTGCTGATCATTGTCCGGTATCCCGAACTGCACCGACCGAGCCGCGGAGTATCCATGTCACGCACACGCACCCGCTGGAGACTAGGTCTCACGGCCGCCGCCCTTCTGGTGGTCTCGGCGGTCGTTCCCGCCCCGGCCAACGCCGAGGACGTCACCGACTACGCCATCACCGTGGACCCGGCCGCCAAGGGCGCCAGGATCGACGACACGATGTACGGAGTCTTCTTCGAGGACATCAACCGCGCCGCCGACGGCGGTCTGTACGCGGAACTCGTGCAGAACCGATCCTTCGAGTACTCCACCGCCGACAACCGCTCGTACACGCCCCTCACCTCCTGGGCCGTCGGCGGCACGGCGACAACCCTGGACGACGACGGGCGTCTGAACGCCCGTAACCGCACCTACCTCTCCCTGGGTGCCGGCTCGTCCGTGACCAACTCCGGCTACAACACCGGGATCAGGGTCGAGAGCGGCAAGAAGTACGACTTCTCCGTCTGGGCCCGCGCCGACCTGGCCGGCGCGCTGACCGTGTCCCTCGGTGACACCGAAGGCGCCCTCGCCGAGGTCCGCCAGGTCGCTGTGAAGGGCGGCTGGGCCAAGTACTCGGCGCGGTTCACCGCGACCCGATCCAGCACCGCCGGGCGGCTGACGGTCGCGA
The DNA here is from genome assembly GCF_000331005.1 of Streptomyces turgidiscabies Car8. Lineage (GTDB taxonomy): Bacteria > Actinomycetota > Actinomycetes > Streptomycetales > Streptomycetaceae > Streptomyces > Streptomyces turgidiscabies. The sequence continues at coordinate 16,639 of NZ_AEJB01000653.1, read as the reverse complement.
CGGACAACCCCGTCGCCCTGGACATGGTCTCGCTGCTGCCCCGGGACACCTACAAGGGCCATGGGCTGCGCCAGGACCTGGCCCAGAAGATCGCCGCCCTCGACCCCGGCTTCGTGCGCTTCCCGGGTGGCTGCCTGGTCAACACCGGGTCCATGGAGGACTACAGCGCGGCCTCGAACTGGCAGCGCCAGCGCTCGTACCAGTGGAAGGACACCGTCGGGCCGGTCGAGCAGCGTGCGACCAACTCCAACTTCTGGGGCTACAACCAGAGTTACGGACTCGGCTACTACGAGTACTTCCAGTTCTCGGAGGACATCGGCGCGATGCCGCTGCCCGTCGTCCCGGCGCTGGTCACGGGCTGCGGGCAGAACAAGGCCGTCGTCGACGAGGCGCTGCTCAGGCGGCACGTCCAGGACACCCTCGACCTCATCGAGTTCGCCAACGGGCCGGTGACCAGCGAGTGGGGCCGCAAGCGGGCGCAGATGGGCCACCCCAAGCCCTTCCACCTCACGCACATCGAGGTGGGCAACGAGGAGAACCTGCCGAACGAGTTCTTCGCCCGCTTCACGGAGTTCCGGACCGCCATCGAGGCCAAGTACCCGGACATCACCATCATCTCCAACTCCGGCCCGGACGACAGCGGTTCGACCTTCGACACCGCCTGGAAGCTCAACCGGGACGCCAACGTCGACATGGTCGACGAGCACTACTACAACAGCACCAACTGGTTCCTCCAGAACAACGACCGCTACGACTCGTACGACAGGAACGGCCCCAAGGTCTTCCTCGGCGAGTACGCCTCCGGCGGCAACACCTTCAAGAACGCCCTCTCCGAGGCCGCGTTCATGACGGGCCTGGAGCGCAACGCGGACGTCGTCAAGCTCGCCTCGTACGCCCCGCTGCTCTCCAACGAGGACTACGTGCAGTGGCGCCCGGACATGATCTGGTTCAACAACCACGCGTCCTGGGGCTCACCCTCGTACGAGGTGCAGAAGCTGTTCATGAACAACGTCGGCGACCGCGTGGTGCCCACCACGGCCACCGGCACGCCCTCGGTGAGTGGCCCGATCACGGGCGCCGTCGGTCTGTCGACCTGGGCGACCACGGCGGCGTACGACGACGTGAAGGTCACCGGCGCGGACGGCACGGCGCTGCTGACCGACGACTTCTCGGGTGACGCGTCCCGGTGGACCCATACCGGGGGCGGGAGTTGGACGCTCCAGGACGGCCAGTACGTCCAGACCGACGTCGCCGCCGAGAACACCATGGTCTCGGCCGGAGACCCCGCCTGGCACGACTACGACCTCCATGTGAAGGCCACCAAGAAGTCCGGCAAGGAGGGCTTCCTCGTCGCCTTCGGCGTCAAGGACACCGGGAACTACTACTGGTGGAACCTGGGCGGCTGGAACAACACCCAGTCCGCCGTCGAACAGGCCTCGGACGGCGGCAAGTCGACCCTCGTGGCCAAGCCCGGCTCGATCGAGACCGGACGCGCCTACGACATCGACGTCAAGGTGCGGGGCCGGCAGGTCACCCTCTACCTGGACGGCCAGGAGTGGGGCGGCTTCACCGACGACAAGCCCGCCGAGCCGTTCCGTCAGATCGTCACGAAGGACGCGAAGACCGGCGACCTGATCGTCAAGGTCGTCAACGCCCAGGCGGCGCAGGCCCGTACGACGATCGACCTCGGCAAGGTGAAGGTTCGGTCCAAGGCCGCGGTGACCACGCTGGCCGCCGCGCCGGACGCGGTGAACACGGAGACGGCGACACCGGTCGCGCCGGTGAAGTCGACGTTCTCGGGCGTCGCGAGGAAGTTCACGTACACCTTCCCGGCGAACTCCGTCACCTTCCTGCGGATCAAGAAGGGGTGACGGTGACCACCTGACCGACGGAAACGACTGACCGTACGGGCGGCCCAGGTGCCGGAGGGCGTCTGGGCCGCCTCGGGTCAGAACTACGTACGACCTCGACCTCTGTCAGGACCGGGCGAGGACGCAGAACTCGTGGCCCTCCGGGTCGGTCATGCAGGTCCACGGGACGTCGCCCTGACCCACGTCGAGGTCGGCGGCGCCGAGGGCCCGCAGCCGTGCCACCTCCGCCGCCTTGTCGTCACCGGGGTCCGGCACCAGGTCGATGTGGACGCGGTCCCGCACGGCCTTCGTGGCGGGCTTGCGGAGGAACTCGAGATACGGGCCGACACCCCTGGCGTCACGCAGCACCGCATGATCATCGGTCACCTCGTGCAGGGTCCAGTCGATCGCCTCGTCCCAGAACCGGGCCATGGCCCGAGGATCCACGCAGTCGACCACCACAGCGGCGATCGGCCCGGTGTCCCGGTAGACGTCCCGGGGCTCCAGCACACAGAACTCGTTGCCCTCCGGATCGGCGAGGACCGTCCACGGCACATCACCCTGGCCCACGTCGGCGGGCGTCGCACCGAGAGCCTTCAGACGCGCGACCAGCTCCGCCTGATGCGCCGCGGAGTTGGTCGCGAGATCGATGTGCACCCGGTTCTTCGTCGCCGTCTTCGGCTCCGGTACGACGATGACGTCCACGCACACGCCGACCGGGTCCCGCCAGTCGAAGTCGGCCGGCTTGGCGGCGGTCGCACCGGGTTCCGGGCTGGAGACACCCCAGCCGAGCGCCTCCGCCCAGAAGCGGCCGATCGCGGAGTCGTCGAGGGCTTTGATGTTCACCAGGACGGGTCGCAGTGTCATGCCGGCGATCTTAGGGATTCGCTCCGCGACGGCGTCCGCACCGCCCGTACGGCCCCGCATACTGATCCACCATATTGCATAAACGTGCAGCGAAACGTATAGTCATGCCATCTAGGAGGAGGGTTCCATGGCGGTACGTGTGGCGGTGGCCGGAGCGAGTGGGTATGCGGGCGGGGAACTGCTGCGTCTGCTCCTCGTCCACCCCGAGGTCGAGATCGGCGCCCTGACCGGCAACTCCAACGCCGGGCAGCGGCTCGGCGCACTGCAGCCGCACCTGCTGCCGCTGGCCGGCCGTGTGCTCCAGGAGACCACCCCCGACGTGCTCGCCGGGCACGACGTCGTGTTCCTCGCGCTGCCGCACGGGCAGTCCGCCGCCGTCGCCGAGCAGCTCGGCCCTGACGTCCTCGTCGTCGACATGGGCGCCGACTTCCGGCTCCACGACGCGGCCGACTGGGAGAGGTTCTACGGCTCCGCGCACGCCGGGACCTGGCCCTACGGCCTCCCCGAACTGCCGGGTGCCCGCAACGCGCTGGAGGGGTCCAAGCGCGTCGCGGTGCCCGGTTGCTATCCGACCGCCGTCTCCCTCGCCCTCTACCCGGCGTACGCCGCCGGGCTCGCCGAGGCGGAAGCGGTGATCGTCGCCGCCTCCGGCACCTCCGGCGCGGGCAAGGCGGCCAGGACGAACCTGCTGGGCAGCGAGGTCATGGGGTCCATGTCGCCGTACGGGGTCGGCGGCGGACACCGGCACACGCCCGAGATCGTCCAGAACCTCAGCGGCGCGGCCGGCGAGCCCGTCGCCGTGTCCTTCACGCCCACCCTCGCCCCCATGTCCCGCGGCATTCTCGCCACCTGCACCGCCGCCGCCCGGCCCGGCGTCACCGCCGAGTCCGTGCGCGCCGCCTACGAGAAGGCGTTCGCCGACGAACCGTTCGTGCACCTCCTCCCCGAGGGGCAGTGGCCCGCCACGGCGTCCGTCTACGGTTCCAACGCCGTTCAGGTGCAGGTCGCGTACGACGAGTCCGTACGCCGCATCATCGTGATCAGCGCCATCGACAACCTGACCAAGGGCACCGCGGGCGGTGCCGTCCAGAGCATGAACATCGCCCTCGGGCTCGACGAGACCACCGGGCTTTCCACGATCGGAGTCGCACCGTGAGTGTCACGGCAGCACAGGGGTTCACGGCGGCGGGCATCGCCGCCGGGATCAAGGAGAACGGCAACCCGGACCTGGCCCTCGTGGTCAACAACGGGCCCCGCCTCGCCGCCGCCGGCGTCTTCACCTCCAACCGCGTCAAGGCCGCACCGGTGCTGTGGTCCGAGCAGGTACTGAAGGGCGGGACCGTCTCCGCCGTCGTCCTCAACTCCGGTGGCGCCAACGCCTGTACGGGTCCCAAGGGCTTCCAGGACACCCACGCCACCGCCGAGAAGGTCGCGGACACCCTCGGTCTGAACGCCGGGGAAGTCGCGGTCGCCTCCACCGGACTCATCGGGCTGCTCCTGCCGATGGACAAGCTGCTGGCGGGAGTCGAGACCGTCGCCGGTCAACTCTCCGAGCACGGCGGTGAGAAGGCCGCCATCGCCATCAAGACCACCGACACCGTCCACAAGACGGCCGTCGTCAGCAAGGGCGGCTGGACCGTGGGCGGCATGGCCAAGGGCGCGGGCATGCTCGCCCCGGGCCTCGCCACCATGCTCGTCGTCCTCACGACGGACGCCGACGTGGACAGCGAGCACCTGGACCAGGCGCTCCGCGCCGCCACCCGCACCACCTTCGACCGCGTCGACTCCGACGGCTGCATGTCGACCAACGACACCGTGCTGCTGCTCGCCTCCGGCGCCTCCGAAGTCGCCCCGGACCAGGCCGAGTTCGCCGAGGCCGTACGGGCCGTCTGTGACGATCTCGGACAGCAGCTCATCCGGGACGCCGAGGGCGCCAGCAAGGACATCAAGGTGGAGGTCGTGAACGCGGCGAGCGAGGACGACGCCGTCGAGGTGGGCCGCTCCATCGCCCGCAACAACCTCCTCAAGTGCGCCATCCACGGCGAGGACCCCAACTGGGGCCGCGTCCTCTCCGCCATCGGCACGACACAAGCCGCCTTCGAACCTGACCAGTTGAACGTCGCCATCAACGGCGTCTGGGTCTGCAAGAACGGCGGCGTCGGCGAGGACCGCGACAAGGTCGACATGCGCTACCGCGAGGTCCACATCGTCGCCGACCTCGCCGCCGGCACCGACACCGCCACCATCTGGACCAACGACCTGACCGCGGACTACGTCCACGAGAACAGCGCGTACTCGTCATGAGCACTACACGCAAGCACACCGCCCTGCCCAAGGCCAGGATCCTCATCGAGGCGCTGCCCTGGCTGACCCGCCACAACGGCAAGGTCGTCGTCATCAAGTTCGGCGGAAACGCCATGGTGAACGAGGAGTTGAAGAACGCCTTCGCGCAGGACGTCGTCTTCCTGCGCCAGGCCGGCCTCAAGCCCGTCGTCGTGCACGGCGGCGGTCCGCAGATCAGCGCCGCCCTCGACAAGCACGGCATCGTCAGCGAGTTCAAGGCGGGCCTCAGGGTCACCACCGAGGACGCCATGGACGTCGTACGCATGGTGCTGGCCGGCCAGGTCCAGCGGGAGCTGGTCGGGCTGCTCAACCAACACGGGCCGCTCGCCGTCGGGTTGACCGGCGAGGACGCGCACACCATCACCGCCACCAAGCACCAGCCCGAGATCGACGGGGAGTTGGTCGACATCGGGCGGGTGGGCGAGATCACCGCGATCGACACGGGCGCGATCGAGGCACTGCTCGCCGACGGCCGAATCCCGGTCGTCTCGTCGATCGCCCGTAGCCAGGACGACGGACATGTCTACAACGTCAATGCTGATACGGCGGCTGCGGCACTCGCTGCTGCTCTTGGCGCCGAAACCCTCATGGTCCTCACGGACGTCGAGGGCCTCTACGAGGACTGGCCCGACTCCGACGAGGTGATCAGCCGCCTCACCGCTTCCCAACTGGAGAAGCTGCTCCCGGAGTTGAGCTCCGGCATGGTGCCGAAGATGGAGGGCTGCCTGCACGCCGTACGCAACGGCGTCACCACCGCCCGCGTCATCGACGGCCGGGTCCAGCACTCGATCCTGCTGGAGATCTTCACGGACGAGGGCATCGGCACGATGGTCGTGCCCGATGCGGAGGAAGAGGGGGAAGACGCATGAACGCCGGCCACGAGCTGGACGACAGTCAGGAACTGAGCGCCAATCAGGAACTGACCACGCGCTGGCAGGGCGCCCTCATGAACAACTACGGCACCCCCCGGCTGCCCCTCGTCCGCGGCGCCGGCAGCACGGTGTGGGACGCCGACGGCAAGGCGTACATCGACTTCGTGGGCGGCATCGCCGTGAACGCGCTCGGCCACGCCCACCCGGCGATCGTCGAGGCGGTCTCCACCCAGATCGCCTCCCTCGGCCATGTCTCCAACCTCTTCGTCGCCGAACCGCCCGTCGCGCTCGCCGAACAGCTGCTCCAGCGCTTCGGCCGGGACGGCAAGGTGTTCTTCTGCAACTCGGGCGCCGAGGCCAACGAAGGTGCCTTCAAGATCGGCCGGCTGACCGGACGCACCCACATGGTGTCCACGGAGGGCGGCTTCCACGGGCGGACCATGGGCGCCCTCGCGCTCACCGGCCAGCCCGGAAAGCGGGAGCCCTTCGTGCCGCTGCCCGGTGACGTCACGTACGTCCCGTACGGCGACGCGCAGGCACTGGCCGCCGCCGTCACCGACGAGACCGCCCTCGTCATCATCGAGCCGGTCCAGGGCGAGAACGGCGTCGTCGTCCCGCCCGCCGGTTATCTGAAGGCCGCGCGCGCGATCACCGCAGCCACCGGCGCCCTGCTCGTCCTCGACGAGGTACAGACCGGCACAGGCCGTACCGGGCACTGGTTCGAGTACCAGGCCCACGACGGCGTCCTGCCCGACGTCGTCACCCTCGCGAAGGGCCTCGGCGGCGGACTGCCCCTCGGCGCGACCGTCGCCTTCGGCCGCGCCGCCGACCTGCTCCAGCCCGGCCAGCACGGTACGACGTTCGGCGGCAACCCGGTCGCCTGCGCCGCCGGCCTCGCCGTACTCGACACCATCGAGAACGAGGGGTTGCTGGAGAACGTCAAGCGGCAGAGCGAGCGGTTGCGGGACGGAATCGAGGGTGCGGGCCACCCGTTGATCGATTATGTCCGGGGCGCGGGACTTCTCCTGGGTATCGTGCTCAACGAGCCCCTCGCGCCCCAGGTGCAGCAGGCGGCTCAGGACGCCGGGTTCCTGGTGAACGCGCCCGCTCCCGATGTCGTACGGCTGATGCCGCCGTTGAACATCGGTGACGCCGAGGGGGACGCGTTCCTTCAGGCGCTTCCCGGGGTTCTCGACGCGGTTGACGGGAAGGACTAGCCGGGGAATGAGACGACGACGATGACGCAGGCGCAGGATCACGAGCACGCGGGGCCTGCCGTACCGCAGACCCGCACCGCACGCCACCGCCGGATCGTGGACATCCTCAACCGGCAACCGGTGCGGTCGCAGAGTCAGTTGGCGAAGCTGCTGGCCGATGACGGGCTGACCGTCACGCAGGCGACGCTGTCCAGGGACCTGGACGAACTGAACGCGGTGAAGATCCGCAACAACGACGGCGATCTGATCTACGCGGTGCCGAGCGAGGGCGGTTTCCGTACGCCGCGTGCTCCGCTGGGGGAGTCGGCGAAGGAGGAGCGGATGCGGCGGCTGTCCGCGGAGCTGCTGATCTCCGCGGAGGCTTCCGCGAATCTCGTGGTCCTGCGGACCCCTCCGGGGGCTGCGCAGTTCTTGGCGTCGGCGATTGATCAGGCTGAACTGCACGACATCTTGGGGACGATCGCCGGGGACGACACATTGATGCTGATCAGCCGGGACCCTGTGGGGGGACAGGCGTTGGCTGATCACTTGTTGGGGTTGGCTCAGAAGAACCACTGACGGTTGTGTGCCGGGTGCGGGTTCGCTGTGGCTGGTCGCGCAGTTCCCCGCGCCCCTGAAAGACTCTCCTCAGCCCAGCCTTCTCGCCAGGCCCCCGGTACACCTGACCTCGTCGCCCGCCGTGATCAGCAGGGCCTCCACGTCCGGCAGGGACTCCAGCCACCGCAGCGCCTGCCTCGACCCCATCGCGAAGGCCGCCGTCGCCCAGGCGTCCGCCCAGGTCAGTTTCGGAGCCACGACCGTCACCGCGACCAGGTCCGTCACCGCGGACTTGCCGGTGCGGGGGTCGACGATGTGGGTGCCGCGTTCCGCCGTGCCGGAGGTGGCCACCGCGAGTTCGTCGGTGCCGGCCGCCGAGACCACCGCCGCCAGGCCGCCGGGGCGGAGCGGGTCCGACACCCCTACCCGCCAGGGGCGCCCCGGTCCCGGCGCCCCGCACAGCTGGACGTCTCCGCCGCCGTTGACGCTGACCCCGCTCACGCCGGCCGCCGTCAGTGTTCTCGCCGCGCGCTCCGCAGCCCAGCCCTTGACGATGCCGGTCGGGTCGATCTGCCCCTGGTAGGTGTGGCTGAACCAGCCCTCGCTGACCTGCTCCGCCTCGGCGCACAGGTCGAGCACCTCGGCGACCTCCGGGTCGCAGTCGGCGACGGAGATCTCGCCACGGGCCAGCCGGGAGATCTGGCTGTTCTCGCGGTAGGTGCTGAACACCTCGTTGACCTTGTGCAGTCCGGCGATCGCCGCAGCCAGCGCCGACCCGACCGCACGGGGGTCCCCGCCGCGGACGTCAAAGGAAAAGACGGTCCCCATGACCTCCTCCGCATGACGTACCGCGACGGGAGCTTCGGCGGGATCAACCACCGGCCTGGTCCAGGGCCGACTGGAGGGACTTCTTGTAGCCGGCGCTGGTGTAACTGGCGCCGGAAACCGCGTCGATGTCTCCATCGCCCGCCGTCACCGCCTCCTGGTTGAGCTTGGGAATCGCGTCGCCGGAGACCTGGTCGCTGCGGCCGCCCTTGGGCGCCTGCACCGCCGACGCCGAGGTGATCCGGCCGTTGGTCAGGGTGACCCGGACCTGCACCGGGCCGTACTCCGTCTGGATCACGCTGCCGGTGTACGTGCCGCCCCCGTCGGAGGTCGCCCCGCCTTTCGCGGCACCGCTGCCCGCGGCACCCGAGCCCGCCGGTGAGCTCGCTGCCGGGTCGGATGAACTCGCCCCGGTGGCCGTCCCCTTGTCCGACTCCGCGGCCGGAACCTTGTCCAGGGCCGACTGCAGCGACTTCTTGTAGCCCGCGCTGGTGTAACTGGCGCCCGAGATCGCGTCGATGTCCGCGGTGCCGGCGGCGACCGCCTCCTGGTTGAGCTTGGGTACGGCGTCGCCGGAGATCGTGGTGCTCTGGCCGCCGGTCGGGGCCTTGACGGCCTCCGCCTTGGTGATCTTGCCGCCGCTCACCGTGATCCGGACCTGGACCTGGCCGTACTGGGTGTCGACCGCGTCACCGGTGACCGTCGCGGCCTGGGCCGCACCGCCACCCCCGGTGGCACCCGTACTCGCACCCGCACTGGCCTTGTCCAGGGCGGACTGGAGCGACTTGCCGTAGCCCGCGCTGGTGTAGCTGGCGCCGGAGATCGCGTCGACCGTGCCGTCGAGGCCGGCCGTGACCGCTTCCTTGTTGAGTTTGGGGATCGCGTTGCCGGAGATCTGGTCGCTCTGGCCGCCCTTGGGCTGCTGGAGTGCCTCCGCCTTGGTGATCTTGCCGCCGCTCACCGTGACGCGGACCTGGACCGGGCCGTACTGGGTCTGGACGGTGTCGCCGGTGAAGGTGCCGTCCTTGGCGGCCGCGCCGCCCTGGGCCGACTCCTGCGCCGCCGACGTCTGCTGCGGCAGCGCGCCGGCCGCCTGCGCGGACCCGGGGTCCGACGACGGCTTCAGCGTCAGCAGCAGCACGATTCCGGAGACTGTGGCGGCGCTCGCCAGCATGACGCGCCGAAAGGGGTGACTCTTCTTCATCGCTCCTGGCTCCCGTCGCTCACATCTCGAACGACTCGTGGTGGATACGGCGCGCCGGAACACCCGCGCCGCGCAATGCCTCGTACACACCCTGCGCGAAGCCGGGAGGCCCGCACAGGAAGACGTCGTGGTCGTCGATGTCCGGCAGCTTCCGGCGCAGCGACTCCGGCGAGATGTCCGGGCGCTCTCCGTCGGGGCTGTTCACCGCGTACATGAGCCGGGCGCCGCGCTCGTTGGCGATGGTCGCCAGCTCGTCCCACAGGGCCAGGTCCTGGGTGCTGTTGGCCCGGTACAGAAGGGTCAGGTCGCCCTCGGCGCCGGGCAGCGTCTCGAACAGCGCCCGCATCGGGGTGATGCCGACTCCGCCGGCCACCAGCAGCACCTTGCCCTGGCTGCGCTTGGAGGCGGTCAGGGCGCCGTACGGGCCCTCGGCCCACACCCGGGTACCGGGCTCCAGCTCGCGCAGGGCCGAGCTGTGGTCGCCGATCGCCTTCACGGTGATCCGCAGCATGTTGGGCCGGGGGGCCGCCGACAGGGAGTACGGGTGCGAGCTGAACCGCATACCGGGGGCCAGGAAGCGCCAGCGGAAGAACTGGCCCGCCTCCGCGCCCATCCGGTGCAGCTTCCGGCCGCTCATCAGCACGGACACGATCCCCGGGGTCTCCTCGATGACCGCCTCGACCCGCAGCCGGTGGCGCATGTTCAGCCGGATCGGCGTGACGATGCGGTACCAGAGGACCAGCGCGGTCACCGAGCCGTACAGCGCGTACCAGGCGGTCTTCGCGGCCGGCTCGACGACGAACTCGTTGCCCGTGGAGAGCTGGTGCCAGAACGTCAGGAACGTGGCCGCGTACGTCAGCAGGTGCACGTGGTACCAGAGGTCGTACGGGATCATCCGCCGGACCGGGCCGATGGAGCTGAGCCCGATGACCACCAGCAGCCCCGTGCCGATCGCCGCCTTGCCCATGTCGGGCAGCTGGTTCACCGAGTCGACCGTCTGCTGGACGATGTCGCCGAACGTCTTGCCGGCCTGGAGGGCGTACCCGTACATGATGAGGACGACGTGCGCCACGACCAGGCTGAGCGTGTACCGGCCGCTCATCGCGTGCCAGCGCGCCACCCGGTCCGACCCGACCCGGCGCTCCAGCGCGGGCACCCGGGCCATCTGCAGCACCACCAGTGCCATCAGGTAACCGGCGAGCAGGCCGGTGATCCGGCCCGCCGCGATCACCTGGGCGGTGGTGTCGGCCAGGGAGGCCGTGTTGTTCCACCACAGCCAGATCACTCCGGCCGCGCCCGCCCCTACGACGAGCAGCAGCGGGACGGCGGGCGAGCGGCGAGGTCGGATGCGGCGCATCGTCTGGCGCCGCGCGGCACGTCCGCCTGCGATCGTGGTGGTCACGGTTCCTCCGTGGGACGGGGTCGAGAGGCTTGGCCCCTTGGCCCTCACATACGTGCCGCGACCGCTGAGTGTTCAGTGGCCTACGGAGTCCACAGGTAAGTGGCGTGACGGCCGGTAACACCCCTGCCGGGAGGTGCGCCCGGTGCTGCTGCTCAGTAGCGGACGATGGCGGTCGGTCCGCTCACCGTGCCGATCGCGATGTGCGGTCGGCGGCCCGGATCGGCCCACCCCAGTACCGCGCGCATCGCCTCCGCCGACACCGACACACAACCGGCCGTCGCCGCACGCCCGTTGACATGGAGGAAGATTCCCGCGCCGCGCTCCCGTACCGGTTTGGCGTAGTTGAACCCGATGACGTACGCGTGCGCGTACTGCTGCGTGTACGAGATCAGGTGCTCGGACTCGGCGGCCCGGCAGTCGGCGGGACGGGGCTCGGTCCAGCGGTTGTAGGAGCGCGAGGCGTTGTCCTGGCACCACCAGGAGTTCTGCCGCACAGTCCGGTACGTGACCCGGGTACCGGCCGGCGCCGTCTTGATGCCGAAGGCGTACGGGAGGTCGTACAGCCCGGCGGGGGTGGTGTTCGTGCCCTGTCTGCGGGAGCCGCCCTCGACGAGCCCGTTCGCGCCGAAGCGCGCGGGCGCGGAGCCGGCCTTCGTCCACTTCCCGTCTCGCAGGTCCCACCAGGTGAGCGTGCCCGAGGTCGCCTTGGCGCTCGGGGCCGACGCGGTGATCAGCTGGGAGCCGCCGCCGGTGTCGGCCAGCAGGGCGGGCAGCGGCGGCGCGGCCGTGGGAGGGGCACCGGGGGCGAGCACGAGAAGGGACGCGGACGCGAGGACGACGGCGGCTCCGGGACGCATGGCTCAGACGGTACTGGGCGGCAGCGGCAACGGCAGCCCCGGTAGTCCGTCCAGGCTCGTCGCGATGTGGTCCTTCTTCTCGAAGTAGGCGCTGAGCGAGGCGTCGTCCTCGCGCGCGAAGCGCCTGGCGTGCAGATCGCGGTCGCCGTCGTACGACATGAAGGGCACCGAGTACCCACAGCTGTCCCGGACGAGTTCGGCCCGTACGACGATGATCGCGCGCAGGCCGTGCGCGGTGGCGTCGATGTCCGGGAAGCGGGCGAGGAGTTCGGGGAAGCGTGGGTTGTCACGGAAGACCGGCTCACCGCGGCCGTGCACCCTGACGATGTTCGGCGGGCCCTCGAAGGCGCACCACATGAGGGTGATCCGGCCGTTCTCGCGCAGATGGGCGACGGTCTCGGAGGTGCTGCCCGCGAAGTCGAGATAGGCGACGGTCAGCTCGTCGAGGATCACGAAAGAGCCCTTGAGGCCCTTGGGGGAGAGGTTGACCGTGCCGTCGCCGGACAGCGGGGCGGTCGCGGTGAAGAAGAGGGGCTGCGCCTCGATGAATGTTCGCAGGCGGCCGTCGATGCGCTCGTAGGTCTTTCCCATGACCGGTCATTGTCCGGGAAAGTCGTTCGCCTGTCTAAGAGTTTTCTCGACAGCTGCACTGAGGACGGCTGAACAGAGGGTGTGCAGGACCGCGGCCGCCCCGGTCGGCGCTTGCGACGGGGCGGCCACAGTGCCTGTCACGTCACTTGTTGAGCGTGCAGGCAGCCAGCGAGTTGAGGCCCGTGGGCTTCGCCGCGGTGCGGCCGATGGAGATGGCGATGCGGTCGATGGTCGACTCGCGCTTGCCCTGGAGGGGGGTGAGGATCGCGTTCTGGACGAAGTTCGCACCACCCTGGCCCTGGGTGTTCACGAGCCGCGTGTTGGCCTCGGTGATCTGCGTGTTCAGCAGCGCGAGGTTACGGGTGACCTCCGCCTGCGCCGACGCCGGGATGGCGGGCAGCTTCGAGGCCACGTCCGGGCAGCTGATGGTGCCGGCGCCGCCGTTGTTGCCGGCGTTACCCGCATTGCCCGCGTTGCCGTTGTTGCCCGTGTTGCCCGTGTTGCCGGCGTTCCCCGCGTTACCGGTGTTGCCACCCGCCTGCGGTGCCGCCGTCGCGGCGGGTGCGGCCACCCCGGCATTGTTGAGGGTGCAGGGCGCCAGCGCGTCGAGGCCGACCGGCTTGGCGGCGGTGCGGCCGATGGCGGTGGCGATGCGGTTGATGGTCGCCACGCGCTTGTCCTTGAGCGGACCGGTGATCGCGTTCGCGATGAAGTTGGGGCCGCCCTGGCCCTGGGTGTCGACGATGCGCTTGTTGGCCTCGGCGATCTGCGTGTTCAGCAGCGCGAGGTTACGGGTGACCTCGGCCTGCGCCGACGCGGGGATCGCGGGCAGTCTGTTCGCGACCGCCGGGCAGTTCACCGTCGGGACCGCGGCCTTGGTGGTCGCCTGGGTCGTCGTGTTGTTGTTGGACGTTTCCCCGGCAAGGGCGGAGCCGGCGACGATCGCACCGGACAGAGCCACTGCGGCGGCGCCGCCGATGATGCCCACACGACGCTTGTTGTACTTCGGAAGAGCCCTGGACATGCGGATGCCTCACTCGGGTCAGGGGGTGGCTGTGTGGTTCAACTCGCTGTACAGACGCGGCGCCTGCGTCTGGCGTGAGGTACGGGTAAGCGGTTTCGCGTGTTCAAAGGCTCGTCAAACATCCGTAAGAAATTTTCCCGAGATTGACGAACCATGCAGACTCCTGCATACTCATGCATGTCAGCGAATGCACTGTGAGGAGAAAACCCGTGACCGAGCGCGTCGTACTCGCCTACTCAGGCGGTCTGGACACCTCCGTCGCCATCGGCTGGATCGCCGAGGAGACGGGCGCCGAGGTCATCGCGGTCGCGGTCGACGTCGGCCAGGGCGGCGAGGACCTGGACGTCATCCGCAAGCGCGCGCTCGCCTGTGGCGCCGTCGAGGCCGAGGTCGCGGATGCCAGGGACGAGTTCGCCGAGGAGTACTGCCTTCCGGCGATCAAGGCCAACGCCCTCTACATGGACCGCTACCCGCTGGTCTCCGCCCTCTCCCGGCCGACGATCGTGAAGCACCTCGTCGCCGCCGCCCAGAAGCACGGCGCGACCACGGTCGCCCACGGCTGCACGGGCAAGGGCAACGACCAGGTGCGGTTCGAGGCCGGCATCGTGGCCCTCGCCCCCGACCTCAAGTGCATCGCCCCGGTCCGTGACTACGCGATGACCCGCGACAAGGCGATCGCCTTCTGCGAGGAGAAGCAGCTCCCGATCGCCACCACCAAGAAGTCCCCGTACTCCATCGACCAGAACGTCTTCGGGCGCGCGGTCGAGACGGGCTTCCTGGAGGACATCTGGAACGCGCCGATCGAGGACATCTACGAGTACACCTCGAACCCCGCCACCCCGCGCGAGGCGGACGAGGTCGTCGTCTCCTTCAAGGAGGGCGTCCCGGTCGCCATCGACGGCAAGCCGGTCTCCGTACTCCAGGCGATCCAGCAGCTGAACGAGCGGGCCGGCGCCCAGGGCATCGGCCGGATCGACATGGTCGAGGACCGTCTCGTCGGCATCAAGTCCCGTGAGGTGTACGAGGCTCCGGGCGCGATCGCCCTGATCACGGCCCACCAGGAGCTGGAGAACGTCACGGTCGAGCGTGAACTCGCCCGCTACAAGCGCCAGGTCGAGCAGCGCTGGGGCGAGCTGGTCTACGACGGCCAGTGGTTCTCCCCGCTCAAGCGCGCCCTGGACGGCTTCATCAACGAGGCCAACCAGCACGTCAACGGCGATGTCCGGATGACCCTGCACGGCGGCCGCGCGGTCGTCACGGGCCGCCGCTCGGACACGTCCCTCTACGACTTCAACCTGGCCACGTACGACACGGGCGACACGTTCGACCAGGCCGCGGCCAAGGGCTTCATCGACATCTACAGCCTGTCGTCGAAGATCGCGGCCAAGCGCGACCAGGCGTAACCGATACCGATACCGTTGTTGCCGCCTCCCCTCCCGTGTCCGGGCGGGGAGGCGGTGGCACATCAACCCCCTGCCTTTCGAGGAGCAACGCAAGTGAGCAGCAACAGCGGTGACGTACGGCTCTGGGGCGGCCGTTTCGCCGACGGTCCCGCCGAGGCCCTGGCCAAGCTGTCCGCGTCCGTCCACTTCGACTGGCGGCTCGCGCCCTACGACATCGCCGGGTCGCGTGCCCACGCGCGCGTGCTGCACAAGGCGGGCCTGCTCACCGAGGACGAGCTGACGCGCATGCTGGCCGGCCTCGATCAGCTCGAAGCGGAAGTCGCCGACGGCACCCTCGTCCCCACGATCGCCGACGAGGACATCCACACGGCCCTGGAACGCGGCCTGTTGGCGATCCTCGGCCCCGACCTCGGCGGCAAGCTCCGCGCCGGACGCTCCCGCAACGACCAGGTCGCGACCCTCTTCCGCATGTACCTGCGGGACCACGCCCGTACGATCGGCGGTCTCATCGCCGACCTCCAGGACGCGCTGATCGGCCTCGCGGAGGCCCACCCGGACGTGGCGATGCCCGGCCGCACCCACCTCCAGCACGCCCAGCCGGTCCTCTTCGCCCATCACGTCCTGGCCCACGCCCAGCCCCTGTCCCGGGACGCGGAGCGCCTGCGCCAGTGGGACGAGCGCACGGCGGTCTCCCCGTACGGCTCGGGCGCGCTCGCGGGCAGCAGCCTCGGCCTGGACCCGGAGTCGGTGGCCGAGGACCTCGGCTTCGAGCACGGCAGCGTCGGCAACTCCATCGACGGCACGGCCTCGCGCGACTTCGTCGCCGAGTTCGCGTTCATCACGGCGATGATCGGGATCAACCTCTCCCGGATCGCCGAGGAGATCATCATCTGGAACACGAAGGAGTTCTCCTTCGTCACCCTGCACGACGCCTTCTCCACGGGCTCGTCGATCATGCCGCAGAAGAAGAACCCGGACATCGCGGAGCTGGCGCGCGGCAAGAGCGGCCGGCTGATCGGCAACCTCACGGGCCTCCTGGCCACCCTCAAGGCGTTGCCCCTGGCCTACAACCGGGACCTCCAGGAGGACAAGGAGCCGGTCTTCGACTCCTGTGACCAGCTCGAGGTCCTGCTCCCCGCATTCACCGGCATGATGGCCACGCTCACCGTCCACCGTGAGCGCATGGAGGAACTGGCCCCGGCCGGCTTCTCCCTGGCCACCGACATCGCCGAGTGGCTGGTCAAGCAGGGCGTGCCCTTCCGGGTCGCCCACGAGGTCGCCGGCGAGTGCGTGAAGGCCGCCGAGGCGGACGGGGTCGAGCTGGACGGTCTCACGGACGACCAGTTCGCGAAGATCAGCGCCCACCTCACCCCCGAGGTCCGCACGGTCCTGAACGTCAAGGGCGCCCTGGCCTCCCGAAACGGCCGAGGAGGCACAGCCCCGAGCGCGGTCGCGATCCAACTGGCAGAGGTGAAGGCGGACGTGGCAGCCCAGCACAAGTGGGCAACGGCCAAGACGAAGTAACCCCTGAAGGGCCGCAGGCCCCTTCGGGGGCGCGGGGAACTGCGCGACAAGCCACGACGGACCCGCACCCGCGAGGGGGGCGAAGGGGCACAGCCCCTGAAGGATGGGACGGGTAGGGGCGGC
>NZ_AEJB01000652.1 GCF_000331005.1 Streptomyces turgidiscabies Car8 | reverse complement strand
CCACCAGGTCGGCGCCCTCGGTGACCAGGTCGAGGCCGTGCTTGACGGCGTTGGTCGTGTCGAACCAGCGGCCCCCGTCGGAGAAGGAGTCCGGGGTCACGTTCACGACGCCCATGACCGCACAGCGGTCCCAGGCCGGGAGGCCGGTGACCCGGCCGCGTCCGCTGTGGTTGTTCATGCGTTCAGCGTAGGCCCCCGGCGGTGGGGCGGATTCTGTCAGTGCGGGTGCGTTGTGGCTCGGGCCTTTTGTTTCCCGCCCACCCGCCCGTCTCGCTCCGTCGATCGGCTCGGTCGAAAGACAGCGTCGGCTCGGTTGGGAAGCAGTCTCGCCCTCGGGCGGGAAACAGTCTCATCGCCTCACACCGCGCGCACCGTGCTTCTTTCTGTTGTCGCGTGGGCGCATGGGCGGGGGGTCCTGGTGCGGCGGCCGAGGATGCGGGGGAGGGCCAGGGTGACGAAGCCCTCTGCCTGCATGGCGGCGAGGCCGATGCGGGGGAGGTCGCTGGAGGTGCGGTAGACCACGAAGCGCGGTTCCCAGCGGGGGCGGAACTTGGCGTTGAACTTGTACAGGGACTCGATCTGGAACCAGCGGGACAGGAACACCAGCAGGCCGCGCCACGCGCGCAGGACCGGTCCTGCGCCGATCTTCTCGCCCCGGGCGAGTGCCGAGCGGAACATGGCGAAGTTGAGCGAGACACGGGCGACGCCCAGGCGGGGGGCGGCCTCCAGGGCGGCCACGATGAGCAGTTCGTTCATGCCGGGGTCGGCCGCGCGGTCGCGCCGCATCAGGTCCAGGGAGACGCCGTCGGTGCCCCAGGGCACGAAGTGCAGGATCGCCTTCAGGTCGCCGTACGGGCCGGGCTGGTCGTCGGCCTTGTGGGCGGTGGCGATGAGACAGTCGCCGTCGTCCGGGTCGCCGATACGGCCCAGCGCCATGGAGAAGCCGCGCTCGGTGTCGGTGCCGCGCCAGGCCTCCGCGGCGAGCCGGATGCGCTCCAGCTCGTTCTCCCCGAGGTCACGGATGCGCCGTACCCGGGTTTCGTAGCCCGCGCGTTCGATGCGCTTGACCATCTGGCGCACGTTGCGCATCGCGCGCCCGGAGAGGGAGAAATCCGCGACGTCCACCACCGCCTCGTCGCCCAGTTCGAGGGCGTCGAGGCCGGTCTCGCGGGTCCAGACCTCGCCGCCGGTCTCGGAGCAGCCCATGACGGCGGGGGTCCAGGAGTGGGCCTTTGCCTCGTCCATGAAGCGTTCGATGGCGCCCGGCCAGGCCTCCACGTCGCCGATCGGGTCGCCGCTGGCGAGCATCACGCCGGACACCACCCGGTAGGTGACGGCGGCCTTGCCGCTGGGGGAGAAGACGACCGCCTTGTCGCGGCGCAGCGCGAAGTGGCCGAGGGAGTCGCGGCGGCCGTGCTTGTCGAGCAGGGCGCGCAGCCGGTCCTCGTCCTCCGGGGTCAGGTTGGCGGCCGGGTGTTCGGGGCGGAAGGCGAGGTAGATCGTCGTGATGGCGGTCAGCAGACCCAGGGCGCCGAGCGAGTAGCCGACGGTCCAGGAGGTGGGTCCGTCGTAGTCGACGGGACCCTCGAAGCCGAACATGCCGTACAGGACGTGGGTGATGCGGTCCGCGAGGCTCGGGTCGCCGTACATGCGGTCGCCGTGGGCGCTCACTATGACCAGCCCGAGCGCGAGTGAACCGGCGCTCATCAGTACGAAGTTGGTGAGTGCGCGCCAGCGGCTGCGCGGGTCGGGCAGCGCCGCGAACTCGGTGCGGTGGCGCAGCAGCATCACCAGCAGGAGTACGGAGATGACGAGCCCGACGATCGAGTGCCGGTAGGCGAACTGGGCCACGGCGCCGGCCGGCAGCAGGGCCACGGCGGCGCGCCAGGCCCGGCGCTTGCGGCGCCTGAGGCCGTGCGCGAGCAGCAGCAGGAGAACGCCGGTGCTGAGCGAGAGCGCGGCGGCGAACGGGCCGAGCGCGCCGGGCAGCACCTCGGCGAAGGTGTGCATCCGGCTGTGCCTGAAGCGCGGGAAGACTCCCGCGGCGATGTCGACCAGGCCCACGAGCGCACAGGCCCGGGCGACGACGGCGGGGACGGCCTCGGGACGCGGACCGCGCAGTACGCGCCGCACTCGATGTGATCGTCCCGGAACCTCGCCCGACATTTCCCCATCTATCCTGACAGACATCGCATCCCGTAGTTCTGCGAGAGACCTGGAATCCGGAGCCAATCCGGCATCCGGCGACATTGCGCCCTCTAGGACGGTGTCTCAGGGGAAGAGGTTCACTCTTCCGCGGAAAGCCGTGTCAAAGGACATCCAAAGCCCGGGGCAAGCCGCAGTGAAGGAAGCGGGGCGCCGTCGGCCGAGAGAGCGGGCAACTGCAGTCATGGGTCTCACGAGCAAGGCAGTGCTGGCGCTGGCGATCCTGGCCGCCGCCCTGCTGTTCATCGGCACAATAGTGTTCTGGGCCCGGCTGGCGCGCCGCGACTGGCGGGCGGTCGGCGGCCGGACGCTTCTGCTGCTGGCCACCCAGGTCGCGGTGTTCGCCTCGGTCGGTCTCGCCGTCAACCAGAGTTTCGGTTTTTACGCCTCCTGGGACGACCTCCTGGGCAAGGAGACCGACCAGGGCGTGGTCGTCGACCAGAGCACCGGGCCGCACGGCGGCTTCCAGGTGCTGTCCACCCAGTCGGTGAGCGTGCCGGGCGGTCATCTGCCCAGGGTCGGCGGCCAGATCCAGAAGATCGGCATCGCCGGCAAGAAGACGGGCATCACCTCTCCGGCGTACGTCTATCTGCCGCCGGAGTACTTCCAGCCGCAGTTCGCGAAGCGCACCTTCCCCGTGGTCGTCGTACTCACCGGCTATCCGGGGACCGCCAAGTCCCTCGTCACGAAGCTCGACTTCCCGGACACCGCGCACGAGTTGGCGAGGAAGGGCAGGGCGCAGCCGATGATCCTGGTGATGCTGCGGCCGACCGTGGCGCCGCCCCGGGACACCGAGTGCGTGGACGTGCCGGGCGGGCCGCAGACGGAGACGTTCTTCGCCCGGGACCTGCCCGCGGCCGTCGCCGGGCACTACCGGGTGGGGCCGAGGCCCGGTGGCTGGGGCATCATCGGCGACTCGACGGGCGGCTACTGCGCGCTGAAGCTCGCGATGCACCACCCGCGCGTGTACACGGCGGCGGTGGGTCTGTCGCCGTCCTACAAGGCGCCGATCGACGCCACCACGGGAGACCTCTTCCAGGGTGACAAGCAGCTGAAGCGCGAGGCGGACCTTGAGTGGTACATCAAGCACAGGCCGGCGCCGGACGTCTCCCTGCTGGTCACCACCAGCAGGCACGGAGAGGCCAACTACGGCCCGACGATGCGGTTCGTGGACCTGGTCAAGACGAAGGCCCCGACGAGGATCTCGACGATCGTCCTGGAGAGCGGCGGCCACAACTTCAACACCTGGCGGCGGGAGATCCCCGGTTCGCTGGAGTGGCTGAGTCAGCGGCTGACCGAGCGCTGACGTCCGGCGCGGGCCGCGAGGGCGCCGATCCGAGGCGCCCCAAGGGCTGTGAAGGGTTCAGGACTGCTGTGTTTTTACCGGGCGGGGCACCAAGATTCGCCTACGCGCGGTAAGTTTCTGGCCATGCCACGTGGACGTCACCGCCATTCACCACCTCTGCACCGGCTGCTGCCTCCAGCGGCGATCGCGGGCGTCTCGCTCGTCTGCGCCCTGGGGCCATGGGTGTTCACGGATACCGGCGTCCTCCGGGTGGTCGCCGCGTTCGCCGCGGCGATCACGGTCGTGGGTGCGGCCGTCATGCGCCGCTGGGACGGCGAGGCGGGCAAACAGGTCGCGGACCTCACGCGCGCGCGTGCCGGCGACGACTGGCGCCACGAGGAGCGCGTCGCCGAACTGGAGACCGACCTGGAGGAGTCCCGCGAGCTGCGCGTCAAGCTGGAGCAGAAGCTGCGCGCGAAGCGGGCCGAACTCCAGGGCCTGCGCAACGAGCACGCGGCGCTGCTGCGGCGGTACGCCACGGCGGAGACCGAGCGGGCCAGCGCGCTGGAGGGCAGGCGGCTGCTGGAGCTGGAGGCCGCGGTCTCGGATCAGGACGTGGACGGCGACACCGACATCGACACCGGTGTGGACACGGACGTCGAGGTGAAGGCGGCTGCGGCCAAGGGTTCGGCGCGGGCGCTCGCGGCCGGGTCCGGGTCGGGCGATTCGGCGGACGTGCTGGACGGCGACGACGCGGTGGACTCGGACGCCGCGGCGCTGGACGCGGCGGCGGCCGGGGTGTCGGCGGCGCTGGGCGCGGTCGGCGCGCACTCCCCGGACGACTCCGACGACGCCGAGTCCTCGGCGTCCGGGGAGGGCCCGGCGGCGCCGGCGATCTTCTCGCCGGAGGGTTCGTCGCTGTTCCTGCGGGCACGGGCGGCGCTGGCCAGGTTCGACGGTGAGGCGCCGGTGAAGACCGAGCCGGCCCTGGCAGCCGCGAAGGCGTCCGCGCAGACGTCCGCGAAGACCTCCGCGGAGGTCTCAGGGCCCGCCGTGGTCTCCGACGGCCCCGCCGTCGCCGAGGCGGAGGCCGTACGGGAGGACGAGGCGAAGGGGAAGCCCGAGGCGGCCCGCGGGCATTCGCGCGCCGCCTCCACCCCCGCCGAGACGAAGCCCGCCAAGCCCCTGCTCGGTGCCGGGCACTTCACCGTGCCGACCGCCGTGGCCGTCGTACCGACCAGCGCGCCCGTGCGCAGGCCGACCGCCGAGGGCGGGTTCGACTTCTTCGGTACGCAGAAGGAGACGGCTTCGGCCGCGCTGGAGGCCGTGCAGAACGAGGACCTCGCCGATGTCGTCGGGCAGGAGGCGCTCGCCCTGCACAAGGCGGAGTCCGAGGGCCGGTTCAAGCCCGCGGACGAGACCTCGCGCGGGGTCGGCATCGGTCAGGTGATCGACCTGACGGCTCACGACGAGACCGAACAGATCGATCTGCAGGGGCTGCGCAGCGCGGTTTCCTGACGGCCGGTCACCACCGGCCGCCCGCTTCCGTCTCTGCTGCTCTTCGTTGCTCTTTGCCGCTCTTCCGCGCCTGTTACGCCATCCACCGGTCCGGCAGCGCGTCCCGCCGTCCCGTCCGTGACCGCTCCGCCTGCCCGCGCAGCAGCTCCGCGGCCTCCTGGGCGTCCCGTAGACCGGCTGTGACGGTCTTGTTGGCCCCCGTGTCCACATGGACGTCCGCGAGGCCCTTGAAGCGCGCCCAGGGCCCCTGCTCCAGCCGTACGCTCTGGACCTTGGCGTGCGGCACCAGGGACAGGCTGCGGCGTAGCAGTCCGTGCCGGGAGACGAAGACGCTGTCGGTCACGGCGATGCCGTAGCCACGCCACCAGAACGGCAGGCACCAGCCCGCCCGGCGCGGCGGTCGCGACAGCGCGGCGGGCACCGTCACCCCGGGCAGCACCTGGCCTATCACCGTCTCCGCGATCTCGCGCGGAGCCACCGGCACCAGCACCGAGTTCGACGAACCCGCCACATCCAGCTCCACCCGGACCCAGCCGCGCCGCCGCCACATCAGCGGCTCCACGATCCGTACGGTCTGCACGCGCCCGGGCGGCACCGTCTCATGGGTGCGGTCCAGGAGGCCGTGGTCGATGCGCAGCCCGTCCGGGGACTCGCCGACCGTCCAGTCGTACTCGTTGATGAACCGCCCCACGCTGCTCGCGCCCGCCGCGCCGAGCAGCGGGACACCGGTCGCGAGCACTGTCCACAGGCTGTGGGTGAGAAACCAGAGGAACGGCGGTACGACCAGTGCGGCGGCCAGCGCGCCCCAGGTCGCGCCGGTCAGCACCAGGGAGACGGCGAGCACGCGCGCGGGGACGTGCAGCAGCTGCCGGGCCGGAGCCTCGCCCACCTCGTGCGCGGTCTCGGGCGCGAACCCGGCCGCGCGGGCGAGGAGTTCGGCCCGCAGAGCACGCGCGTGCCCCTCACCCAGATACGCCAGCTCGTCCTTCTTGTCCGTCCCCACCACGTCCAGCTTGAGCTTGGCGACGCCCGCTATCCGGGCCAGCAGCGGCTGGGTGATGTCGACGGCCTGGATGCGTTCGAGCCGGATGTGCGCGGTGCGCCGGAACAACAGGCCGGTACGGATGCGCAGTTCGTTGTCGGTCACCGCGAAGTGGGTGAACCACCAGGTCAGAAAGCCGTACAGGGCGCCGCCGACCAGGCACACGGCGAGGCCGAGCAACAGCGTCGTGGTCGTCAGACGGGTCAGCTGCCGCTGCGCCTGGTCGGGGTCGTGCACGGCCCACCCGATGAGCACGGCGACCGGCGCCCACGCGCGCCGGAGCGGGGTGACGGGATGCAGCCGCTGCTCGACGACCGGCGGTCTGCCGGCTTCCGTGGGTACGTCCGTCTCGGCGTCGGGGGTCGTCACAGCCCCGCCGATCGGGCCTGGCCGAGCTCGGTGAGCCGGTCCCGCAGCCGTTCCGCCTCGGCCGGTTCGAGGCCGGGGATGAGCGCGTCGCTCGCGGCGGCGGCCGTGTGCAGCTGCACGCCGGCCAGCCCGAAGTGCCGTGCGACGGGCCCGGACGTCACCTCGACCAGCTGCATCCGCCCGTACGGCACGATCGTCTCCTCGCGCCACAGCACGCCCTTGCTGATCAGCAGGTCGTCGGCGCGCTCGGCGTACCGCCAGGAGGCCCAGTTGCGGCCCAGCATCCGCCAGCCCCACAGCAGCAGGCCGAGCGGCAGCAGCGCGAAGGCCCCCCAGGCGGGCCCGGCGAGCAGGCCGGGCAGCAGCCCGGCACCGAGCGTCAGCGGCACCAGCCAGACCACCAGCAGCAGCCGGCGCATCCGCAGCAGGTCCCTCGGCAGCGCCCTCCACACCGGCTCGTCCTGCTGCCTGTCGTGCGGTTCGCCTCGCGTTTCGCCCGCGGTCTCCGGGCTCCCCGTCTCCATTCCGCAAGCGTACGTACGACAGACTGTGTCCATGAGTCCCATGACGGAGTCCGCTGGGCACACGGAGCCCAGGGAAACCACAGTCGGTATCGGCGGCGCCGCGGAGAGCACCGACATGGTGCTCAACATCGGGCCCCAGCACCCGTCCACACACGGCGTGCTGCGCTTGCGGCTCGTGCTTGACGGCGAGCGGATCCAGCACGCGGAGCCGGTGATCGGCTACATGCACCGCGGCGCGGAGAAGCTCTTCGAGGCACGTGACTACCGTCAGATCATCATGCTGGCCAACCGGCACGACTGGCTGTCGGCGTTCTCCAACGAGCTGGGCGTGGTCCTCGCCGTGGAGCGGATGCTCGGCATGGAGGTCCCCACGCGCGCGGTGTGGACGCGCACACTGCTCGCGGAGCTGAACCGGGTGCTGAACCACCTGATGTTCCTGGGCTCGTACCCGCTGGAGCTGGGCGGGATCACCCCGATCTTCTACGCCTTCACGGAACGCGAGGAACTCCAGCACGTCATGGAGGAGGTCTCCGGCGGGCGCATGCACTACATGTTCAACCGCGTGGGGGGCCTCAAGGAGGACCTGCCCCTGGGGTGGGCCACCCGCGCGCGTGCGGCCGTCTCGTCGGTGCGCTCGCGCATGGACCGGTTCGACGACCTGGTGCTGGGCAACGACATCTTCCGGGGCCGCACGCGCGGCGTGGGCGTGCTCCCGCCGGAGGCCGTGCACGCGTACGGCGTGAGCGGGCCGATCGCGCGCGCCTCGGGCGTCGACTTCGACCTGCGCCGGGACGAGCCGTATCTGGCCTACGGGGAGCTCCAGGACACCCTGAAGGTCGTCACCCGGCAGGAGGGCGACTGTCTCGCCCGCTTCGAGTGCCTCCTGGAGCAGACCTACAACGCGCTCGACCTGGCCGACGCCTGCCTCGACCGCCTCGCCGAACTGCCGCCCGGCCCGATCAACCAGCGGCTGCCGAAGGTCCTGAAGGCGCCCGAGGGGCACACGTACGCGTGGACCGAGAACCCCCTCGGCATCAACGGCTACTACCTCGTCAGCAAGGGCGAGAAGACCCCGCACCGGCTGAAGCTGCGCTCGGCCTCCTACAACAACATCCAGGCGCTGGCGGTACTGCTGCCCGGGACGCTGGTCGCGGACATGGTGGCGATCCTGGGGTCGCTGTTCTTCGTGGTCGGGGACATCGACAAGTAGCTCCGGGTTCCCGGCAGGCCGTGGTCGCGACGGAGGGTCCTCAGAGGAGCGGGTCGGCGATTCCCCTCGGCTCCACCAGCCACCCGAAGTCCCCGAGGCCGCCCGTCGCCGTCAGTTCGGCGGCCTCTCCGGCGCCCGCCAGGGCCCGCACGTACGCGGCGGGGTCCGTGGAGGCCAGGGACAGCGCGGGGCGCCCGCCGGCCACTCCGAGGGCGTGCAGGGCCTCCCGCTGGGTCAGCAGGCGTGCTCCCGGCCCCGCGCAGGCGTCCAGCGCCACATGGGCGGTCAGGTCGCACGAGCCGTCCGGCACGGGCGCGCTCTCGCGTCCGGCCCGGAATCCGGTGAGCGTCCCGAAGGGCGGCCGGGCGCCGGCCGTGTGCGCGTAGTCGACGGCGACGGCGAGCCCCCGCTCGACGGTCGCTCCGGCGGCGGCCCAGGCGGTGTCCCTGGGGAGCCCGATCTCGGCCCGCAGCCCCGGCTCCGGCGCCAACGGCCACCACCGCGCCAGCCACTCCGAGTCCGCGCCCGCGACCGGCTCCCCGAGCCGCTCGGCCCCGTCCCGCCGTACGAGAACCCGGCGCGCCACGCCCTCGGGGCCGACCTCCGCCACCTCCACGGGGACGTTGTCCAGCCACTCGTTGGCGAACAGCAGGCCGGTGAGGCCCAAGGGGGGCTCGGTGAGCCACTCGATACGGTGATCGAGGTCCGCGGGCCGGTCGGCCAGCTCGACGGCGTACCCGCGCGCGCGGGCGGCCACTTCCGGGGGCAGGGCCGCGAGGACACCGGTCACGAGTTCGCCCCGGCCCGCGCCCATGTCGACGAAGCCGAGCGACGCCGGGCGGCCCAGCGCCTCGTCGACCCGGCACAGCAGCCGCGCCACCGCACCGGCGAAGAGCGGCGACGCGTGGACGGACGTACGGAAGTGCCCGGCGGGCCCCTCCGGCCTGCGGTAGAACCCGTGTTCGCCGTAGAGCGCCTCCTGTGTCGCCGCCCGCCAGCCACGCCACTCGCCCGTTGTACCGCCCGCCGCCGCGCCCGCTGTCTCTCCTGCCACGGGGTCAGGCTAGGGCCCTGGCCCCCGCCACCCAGGGGAGAGGGTCTCCACCTTGCGGAGTACGCCGGGGCGTTGCGGATCGACCCTCCGGTTGACCCCGGCACGCACAACGCATCCCTACGCTGGGTTACGTGCAACGCGTCTATGACTTCCTCCGCAGACACCCGACATGGGTCGACGGCTTCTGGGCCGTCTTCCTGTTCGGGATCTCCATGCTGAGCGGAGCCGTCCAGAACGACACTCCGGGTGCCGGGTCCCCGGCGGCGACCGGCGTTCTGACCTTCCTGCTGTGCCTGGTGATCGCCCTGCGCCGGCGTATGCCCGAGCGGATGCTCGTGCTGGCCGCCGCGGTCGGGGTGGCGCAGCTGGCCCTGAACGTCCAGATCCAGCCCGCGGACTTCGCCCTGCTGGTGATCGTCTACACCGTGGCGGTGTGCGGACCCCGGTGGGCCTCACGGTTCGCGCTGATCGGCGGTCTGTGCGCGTCCCCGCTGGCCACGCTGCGCTGGCCGGAGCACCAGACGAGCACGGCGGGCAATCTCGCCCTGATGGTCTTCCTGGCCGTTCCCTTCGCCCTCGCCTGGGTGCTCGGCGACTCGTTGCGCACCCGCCGCGCCTACTTCGCCCAGCTGGAGGAGCGGGCCGCCCGCCTGGAGAAGGAGCGCGAGGCGCAGGCCAAGGTCGCCGTCGCCGCCGAGCGCGCCCGGATCGCCCGCGAGCTGCACGACGTCGTCGCGCACAACGTCTCCGTGATGGTGGTCCAGGCCGACGGCGCCGCCTACGTCCTCGACACCGCCCCCGAACAGGCGAAGAAGGCCCTGGAGACCATCTCCGGGACCGGCCGCCAGGCCCTCGCCGAGATGCGCCGACTGCTCGGCGTCCTGCGCACCGGCGAGCACCAGGAGGGCTGCGAGTACGTTCCGCAGCCCGACGTCGAGCAGCTCGACGAGCTGATCGAGCAGTGCCGTACGTCGGGCCTGCCCGTCGACTACAAGGTCGAGGGCAACCCGCGCCCGCTGCCCAGCGGCGTGGAGCTGACGGCGTACCGCATCGTGCAGGAGGCGCTCACCAACACCCGCAAGCACGGCGGCCCGAACACCGGAGCGAGCGTGCGTCTGGTCTACTTCGACGACGGCCTCGGCCTGCTCGTCGAGGACGACGGCAAGGGCGCGCCGCACGAGCACTACGAGGAGGGCGGCGTCGACGGACAGGGACACGGGCTGATCGGTATGCGGGAACGGGTCGGCATGGTGGGCGGCACCCTGGACGCGGGTCCGCGCCCGGGCGGCGGCTTTCGCATCAGCGCCCTGTTGCCGCTCAAACCCGCTCATTGACACGTGCACGTTCGATCGACGCATTGATGTTCGAGACGTACCGACCGGAGGACCCCGCCATGCACATCCGTGTGATGCTCGTCGACGACCAGGTGCTGCTGCGCACCGGGTTCCGGATGGTGCTCGACGCCCAGCCGGACATGGAGGTCGTGGCGGAGGCGGGCGACGGCGTGGAGGCTCTCCAGGTGCTGCGGGAGACCGAGGTCGACGTGGTGCTGATGGACGTACGCATGCCGAAGCTCGACGGGGTGGAGACCACCCGGCGCATCTGCCAGGGCGACAACCCGCCCAAGGTGCTGATCCTGACCACCTTCGACCTCGACGAGTACGCCTTCTCCGGGCTGAAGGCGGGCGCCTCCGGCTTCATGCTCAAGGACGTGCCGCCCGGCGAACTCCTCACCGCCATCCGCTCCGTGCACAGCGGCGACGCGGTCGTGGCCCCCTCGACGACCCGGCGGCTCCTCGACCGCTTCGCACCCATGCTGCCGAGCACCGGCAAAGAGCCGCAGTACAAGGAGCTGGAACGGCTCACCGGCCGTGAGCGCGAGGTCATGATCCTGGTCGCCCAGGGCCTGTCGAACGGTGAGATCGCGGCCCGGCTGGTGCTGTCGGAGGCGACCGTGAAGACCCACGTGGGCCGCATCCTGACCAAGCTGGGGCTGCGGGACCGGGTGCAGGTCGTCGTCCTCGCCTACGAGACGGGGCTCGTGCGGGCCGGCGGCGCTACCTGAGGATGCCCTCCAGGAAGTCGCTGCCCAGCCGGGCCACCATCGTCACGTCCAGCTGATGCAGGACGTACCGGCCGCGGCGTCGCGTGGTGGTCAGGCCCGCCTTTCTGAGGACGGCGAGATGCCGGGATATCTCGGGTGCCGTCATGTTGTGCGTCTGGGCCAGCTCCGTCGTCGTGAACGAGCTGCGGGCCAGTTGCCGGCACAGCCGCATCCGCACCGGGTGGGACAGCGCGGTCAGACGCAGGCCCAGCTGCTCGACCGAGGGCGGGGCGGCCAGCTCGGGTGAGCCCGCCGGATAGTGCAGGACGGGCTGCCAGCCGAACCGGTGCAGGACCATCAGATGGGGCCAGCCCAGGCTCGTCGGGACGAGCAGGAGACTGCCCGCCGCCGTCGTGTGGCCGTTGCCCAGTTTGTCGACGGTGATCCGGCCCGCCGCCTCGTCGAGCGTGACCGCCGACGACACCGACGCCAGCGCCTCCGACAGGCCCTTGTGGTGCAGGAGGTCCGTCTTGTGGCGGGCGTCCGCCAGGAGCTGTGGCTGAAGCCGGGACCAGGTCTCGGCGAAGAACGCCTCCTCGCAGTCCACCAGCAACTGTCGCAGCCATGTGCGGATCCGGGGCGGGTCGTCCAGCAGGCGCCTGGTGAACCGGAGCTGGCGAGGACCCCGTGAGACCGCCAGATCCAGGGCCCGCCGGCGCGCCCCGGGGTCGGTGAGCGCTCCGGCGCCCTGCTCGTCGTACGGCAGCGCGCAGGTGAACTCCAGGCAGGCGTCCACGAACTGTTCGTCCGTCAACCGGTCCAGCTGGTCGAGTTCCGCGCCGAGCATGCCGCCGGGGAGCGTGCCCGCGCCCAGACCGGCGTACGGCAGGAACAGGTCCGAGAACGTGGAGCGCCACAGGAAGTCGGCCTCGCACATCCGGTCGGCCAGATGCGGGTCGAGCCCGGCGGTCACCCCCGTCGCCCAGCCCTGCAGCCGGGGATGGTGCCCCGGTTCGGTCAGCGCGTGCAGGGCCATGCCGAGCTCGGCCAGCGGGGAGGGCACGACGGTGATCCGCTCCCGCCCCAGCCCGCACACGTCGATGCTCACGCTCATGCCCACATGGTGCACCCCGCCACTGACAACGCCCCCGCGAAGACCCCACGGGTCGCTGTTCTACAGACGCGCCACGAACTCCGTCACCGCCGCCTTCACGTCCTGCGCCGTCCACTCCAGGCCGGTGGCACGGACGAACACCTCCGTGACCGCGAGGCCCGGGCCGCCGCGGGCCCACTCGTTCGCGAACAGAAGGGTTCTCGTCTCCTCGCCCTGCCGGATCGCGGCCTCCGCGACGACCTCGCGGTCGTACGGCAGCCAGACCTGGAACTCGTTCGTGTGCGGCACCTCGGGGTGGACGCGCGACCACGGCACCCCGGCCGCCGCGAAGCCCTCCCGCAGCGCGGCGGCGACCACGCGCGCGTGGGCCACGTACTCCGGGAGACGGGGCAGCTCGCGGTCCAGGCCGACGAGAGCGGACAGGACCGTGGGGAACTGCTGGAAGACCGCGCCGCCGTACCGGTGCCGCCAGGCCTTCGCCTCCTCGACGAGGGTCCGCGGACCTGCCAGGACGGCACCGCCGTAAGCGTCGAGGGACTTGTAGAGGGACACGTAGACGCTGTCCGCGAGGCCCGCGATCTCGTCCAAAGGGCGACCGAAGTGGGGGGTGGACTCCCACAGCCGGGCCCCGTCGAAGTGCACCACCGCGTCACGTTCCCGGGCCGCCGCCACCACCTCTGACAGCTCCTCCCAGGTGGGCAGCACGAAACCGGCGTCCCTGAGGGGCAGTTCCAGCATCAGCGTCCCGAAGGGCTCGTCGAAGTCGCGCACCTCGGCGGCCGTCGGCATCCTCGGCTCGCTCGTCACCCGGAGCGGGCGCAGTCCGCTGACCGTGCTGAACGCGTTCCGCTCGTGCACTTCCGGGTGGGCCAGCGCGTGCAGGGCGACTGCCGGGTCGCCGGTGCGGCCCGCCCAGCAGCGCAGGGCCACCTGCTGGGCCATCGTGCCGGTCGGGAAGAACGCGGCGGCCTCCTTGCCGAGCAGTCCGGCGACCCGCTCCTCCAGGGTCTCCACGATCCCGCCGCCGTAGATGTCGGACGGCTCGTCCAGGTCGTACGACTCCCGCGCCTCGTCGAGCAGTGCCAGCCGCTGCCCGATCGTCCCCAGGAACCCCGGGCGCGCCAGGACCCGTTCGGCGCCCCGCAGCGCCGCCCGGCGCCGCAGCCGCTGTGCGTCCTTGCCGTGGTTCTCGCCGGGGTCCTCGCCCGGTATCCCGCCCTCGCCCGCCGTATCGCTCATGCCCGGGATCATCCCGCGCGCGGGATCGGACGGTCACGTGGATTTCCGCGCGACCGCGCACGGACGGCGCCCGGATGCCCACAGCCTGTGGACAACCGGACGCCCCTCGGACCAATCGCGTTAACATGACGAGAAATCGTCCGGTACATCGTCCGGTACCCCGAGCGGACTGGAACGGGAAGGCCGTCGTCGAGTGAGTACATTCCAACAGGCAGACCCCAGGGACCGCCCCGCCCGGCTCACCGTCGGCGTGATCGGCGCCGGACGCGTGGGCCCCGCGCTGGCCGCGTCCCTGCAACTCGCCGGCCACCGCCCGGTGGCCGTCTCCGCGGTCTCCGACGCCTCCGTCCGCAGAGCCGCGCAACTGCTCCCGGACGTGCCCGTCGTGTCGCCCGCCCAGGTCATGGAGCACGCCGACCTGGTCCTGCTGACCGTCCCCGACGACGCCCTGCCCGGCCTCGTGGAGGGACTCGCCGAGACCGGCGCCGTACGCCCGGGACAGCTGCTCGTGCACACCTCCGGGCGGTACGGCGCGAAGGTCCTGGATCCCGCCCTGCGGGCCGGCGCGCTGCCCCTGGCCCTCCACCCCGCCATGACCTTCACCGGCACCCCCGTGGACGTCCAGCGGCTCGCCGGGTGTTCCTTCGGGGTCACCGCGCGGCCCGAGCTGCGGCTGGCCGCCGAAGCCCTCGTCATCGAGATGGGCGGCGAGCCCGAGTGGATCGCCGAGGAGAGCCGCCCGCTCTACCACGCGGCTCTCGCCCTGGGCGCGAACCACCTGGTGACCCTGGTCGCCGAGTCCATGGAGCTGCTGCGCGCGGCCGGCGTCGACGCCCCCGACCGGATGCTCGGCCCGCTGCTGGGCGCTGCCCTCGACAACGCGCTGCGCTCCGGGGACGCGGCGCTCACCGGGCCCGTCGCGCGCGGGGACGCGGGCACCGTCGCCGCGCATGTCGCGGAGCTGCGCAAGCACTCCCCGCAGAGCGTCCCCGCCTATCTGGCGATGGCCCGCGCGACCGCCGACCGCGCCCTCGCACACGGCCTGCTCAAGCCGGAACTGGCCGAGGACCTCCTCGGGGTACTCGCGGGAAGCACCAACCCGCCCGCGAACCCCGACAGCACCGACAGCGACGGGGGAGACCGATGAGCGGCCGTTTCTGGGGGATCCTGTCCGACACCGACGGCCTGGCCGACGCCCACGGCCACATCGGCGTGCCGGGGCACAACGCCGTCGTCATGACCATGGGCGCCCTCCACGAAGGCCACGCCACCCTGATCCGGGCCGCCCGCGAACACGTCGGCCCCAAGGGCTTCGTGACCGTCACCGTCTTCGTGAACCCCCTCCAGTTCGGCAAGGGCGAGGATCTCGACCGCTACCCGCGCACCCTCGACGCCGACGTCGAACTCGCCGAACAGGCGGGCGCGGACGCCGTGTTCGCCCCCTCCGCGGACGAGGTCTACCCCGGCGGCGAACCCCAGGTCCGCATCACCGCGGGCCCCATGGGAGAGCGGCTGGAAGGCGCCACCCGCCCCGGGCACTTCGACGGCGTACTCACCGTCGTCGGCAAGCTGCTCCACCTCACCCGGCCCGACGTGGCCTTCTTCGGGCAGAAGGACGCCCAGCAGCTCGCGATGATCCGCCGGATGGTCCGCGACCTGAACTTCGGCGTGGAGATCGTCGGCGTCCCGACCGTCCGCGAGGCCGACGGCCTGGCCCTGTCCAGCCGCAACCGCTACCTGTCCCCGGAGGAACGGCGTACGGCGCTCTCGCTCTCCCAGGCCCTGTTCGCCGGCAGTGACCGGCACGCAGCCCAGGAGGCGCTGCGCGCGCGGGCCCGCGAAGTGCCCGCCACGCGCGCGCGTGCCCAGGCCCTCAGCGCGATCGGCGAATCCCGCGCCGCCGCCGACGCGCACGCCGTCGCGAAGGTCCCCGGCGGCGGCCCCGCCGCCGTCCGGGCCGCCGCCCGCCTCCTGCTGGACGACGCGGCCCGGCTGCGGCCCCCGCTGGTCCTCGACTACCTCGCCCTGGTCGACCCCGCCGACTTCACCGAGATCCCGGACGACTTCACGGGCGAAGCCGTCCTCGCCGTCGCAGCCAAGGTCGGGACGACCCGGCTGATCGACAACATCCCTCTCCATTTCGGAACCCCCGGAGCCGCCTCGTGAGCACCACAGGCCCCACTGTCGGTCAACGCGCCGGCACCACCACCGGTATACGGCTGCACGCCCCCGCCCCCGGCTGGGCCCTGACCGCGGACGTCGTGGTCGTCGGCTCCGGTGTCGCCGGGCTCACCGCGGCCCTGCGCTGCGACGCGGCCGGTCTGCGGACCGTCGTCGTCACCAAGGCCCGCCTCGACGACGGCTCCACCCGCTGGGCCCAGGGCGGCATCGCGGCGGCCCTCGGGGAGGGCGACACCCCCGAGCAGCACCTGGACGACACCCTGGTGGCCGGCGCGGGCCTGTGCGACGAGGAGGCCGTACGGATCCTCGTCACGGAGGGCCCCGACGCGGTACGACGGCTCATCGAGACCGGCGCCCACTTCGACGAGTCCTCCGAAGGAGGACTGGAACTGACCCGCGAGGGCGGCCACCACCGCCGCCGGATAGCGCACGCGGGCGGCGACGCGACCGGCGCGGAGATCTCCCGCGCGCTCGTCGAGGCG
Source organism: Streptomyces turgidiscabies Car8 (assembly GCF_000331005.1). Classification (GTDB taxonomy): domain Bacteria; phylum Actinomycetota; class Actinomycetes; order Streptomycetales; family Streptomycetaceae; genus Streptomyces; species Streptomyces turgidiscabies. The sequence continues at coordinate 9,696 of NZ_AEJB01000652.1, read as the reverse complement.
GTCCGCGCGCGGGGCATGCGCACGGTCGAGAACGCGCTCGTCCTGGACCTCCTGACGGACGCCGACGGCAGTACGGCGGGCGTGACCCTGCACGTCATGGGAGAGGGCCAGCACGACGGCGTGGGGGCCGTCCACGCGCCCGCCGTGGTCCTCGCCACCGGCGGCATGGGCCAGGTCTTCTCGGCGACCACCAACCCGTCCGTGTCGACCGGCGACGGCGTCGCCCTCGCCCTGCGCGCGGGCGCCGAGGTCAGCGACCTGGAGTTCGTCCAGTTCCACCCCACGGTGCTCTTCCTGGGGGCCGACGCCGAGGGCCAGCAGCCGCTCGTCTCCGAGGCGGTACGCGGTGAGGGCGCCCATCTCGTCGACGCCGACGGTGTGCGCTTCATGACCGGCCAGCACGAACTCGGCGAACTCGCGCCCCGGGACATCGTCGCCAAGGGCATCATGCGGCGCATGCAGGAACAGGGCGCCGAACACATGTCCCTCGACGCCCGGCACTTCGGCGCCCACATGTGGGAGAACCGCTTCCCGACGATCCTCGCCTCCTGCCGCGCCCACGGCATCGACCCGGTCACCGAACCCGTCCCGGTCGCCCCGGCCGCCCACTACGCCTCCGGCGGCGTCCGCACCGACTCCCGGGGCCGCACGACCGTCCCCGGCCTGTACGCGTGCGGAGAGGTCGCCTGTACCGGCGTCCACGGCGCCAACCGGCTCGCCTCCAACTCCCTCCTGGAGGGCCTGGTCTACGCCGAGCGCATCGTCGCCGACATCACCGGGGCCCACGCCGGAAACGCCCTCCACGCGCGCGTGCCCGTCCCCGTCCCCGTCCCGCACCCCGAGAAGCCCGCGCACCCGCTGCTCGCGCCCGAGGCCCGCTTCGCGATCCAGCGCGCCATGACCGAGGGCGCCGGAGTACTGCGCTCCGCCGCCTCCCTGGACACCGCCGCGGCGGCGCTCCAGCAGCTGCACGCGGACGCCCGGGACGCCCTCGACGAGAACGGCAAGACCGCCGAGCCCGGCGTCGACACCTGGGAGTCCACCAACCTCCTGTGCGTGGCCCGCGTCCTGGTCACCGCCGCCCGGCTCCGCGAGGAGACCCGCGGCTGCCACTGGCGCGAGGACCACGCCGAGCGCGACGACACGACCTGGCACCGCCACATCGTCGTACGGCTGAATCCCGACCGGACGCTGGCCGTACACACCACCGACACCGCAGACTTCCCCCCGACCCGGCATCATCAGCCGGAGCACCGTCCCCAGGAGCAGTGACAGAAGTGAGCACCCCCGACCTTCCCCTCGCCCAGAGCGGCGGCTGCGGCGACGGCTGCGCCTGTGGCGCTGCCTCCGACATGGCAGACGACGTCTACCTGGAGTGCGGCCTCGACCCCGCGCTCGCCGCCCTCCTCGCCGACGCCGGCCTCGACCCCCTTGAGGTCGAGGACATCGCCAACGTCGCCATCCAGGAGGACCTCGACGGCGGCGTGGACGTGACGACCGTCGCGACCATCCCCGAGGAGGCCCGCGCCACCGCCGACTTCACCGCCCGCGAGGGAGGCGTCGTCGCCGGCCTGCGGATCGCCGAGGCGGTCGTCTCCGTCGTCTGCACCGACGAGTTCGAGGTCGAGCGGCACGTCGAGGACGGCGACCGCGTCGAGGCCGGTCAGAAGCTGCTCAGCGTCACGACCCGCACCCGTGACCTCCTGACGGCCGAGCGCAGCGCCCTCAACCTCCTGTGCCGCCTGTCCGGCATCGCGACCGCCACGCGCGCGTGGGCGGACGTCCTGGAGGGCACCAAGGCGCGGGTCCGCGACACCCGCAAGACGACTCCCGGCCTTCGTTCCCTGGAGAAGTACGCGGTCCGCTGCGGCGGCGGCGTCAACCACCGCATGTCCCTGTCGGACGCGGCGCTCGTCAAGGACAACCACGTGGTGGCCGCCGGCGGCGTCGCCCAGGCCTTCAAGGCCGTACGGGACGCCTTCCCGGACGTGCCGATCGAGGTCGAGGTCGACACACTGCACCAGCTGCGCGAGGTCGTCGACGCGGGCGCCGACCTGATCCTCCTGGACAACTTCACCCCCGGCGAGTGCGACGAGGCCGTCTCGCTCGTCGATGGCCGCGCCGTGCTGGAGGTCTCCGGCCGGCTCATCCTGAAGAACGCCAAGGAATACGCCGACACCGGCGTCGACTACCTGGCGGTCGGCGCCCTCACCCACTCCTCGCCGATCCTCGACATCGGTCTCGACCTGCGAGCGGCGGAGTAGGTACACGGCCATGCTGCTGACCATCGACGTAGGAAACACGCACACCGTCCTCGGGCTCTTCGACGGCGACGAGATCGTCGAACACTGGCGCATCTCCACGGACGCGCGCCGCACGGCCGACGAACTGGCGGTCCTCCTCCAGGGCCTCATGGGCATGCACCCGCTCCTCGGGGACGAACTGGGCGACGGCATCGACGGCATCGCCATCTGCGCGACCGTGCCGTCGGTGCTGCACGAGCTGCGCGAGGTGACGCGGCGGTACTACGGCGATGTGCCGGCGGTGCTGGTCGAACCCGGCGTGAAGACGGGCGTACCGATCCTCACCGACAACCCCAAGGAGGTCGGCGCCGACCGCATCATCAACGCGGTCGCCGCCGTCGAGCTCTACGGGGGCCCCGCGATCGTCGTCGACTTCGGTACGGCGACCACGTTCGACGCGGTGTCCGCGCGCGGGGAGTACGTCGGCGGGGTGATCGCGCCCGGCATCGAGATCTCGGTCGAGGCGCTCGGGGTGCGTGGGGCGCAGCTCCGGAAGATCGAGGTGGCGCGGCCCCGGGCTGTCATCGGCAAGAACACGGTCGAGGCGATGCAGGCGGGCATCATCTACGGGTTCGCCGGTCAGGTCGACGGTGTGGTGACGCGGATGGCGAAGGAGCTGGCCGAAGATCCGGACGACGTCACGGTGATCGCCACGGGCGGCCTGGCGCCGATGGTCCTCGGCGAGGCGTCGGTGATCGACGAGCACGAACCGTGGCTGACGCTGATCGGGCTGCGGCTGGTCTACGAGCGGAACGTGTCCCGTATGTGACCGCGTGGCACCGCCACCTGGGTGGCTCCTGGCGCCACACGCTCTCTCCGATGTCGAATTTGTCTGATTAGCGCGTATCGTCGCCGCATGCCCACGCCATTCGGATCTCGCGGCGGCATGGCGTTCGGTGCGGAGGAGCTGCGTGTGCTCCGTCGCGCCCTCGCCCTCGCCCTCCACCCCGGCCCCGCCTCCGCAGAGGACGTCCAGGACTGTCTCAGGCTCGCCGAGTCCGTCGACGAGGCGGCGCACGAGGGGATCAGGCTGCGGGCCTTCCTCGTGGCCGACCTCGCCCGCTACCGCGCCGCCCTGCCCGGAACCGCCGCAGGCTTCCTCACGCTCCTGGAGGAGGCGCTGGGCGCCGGGTACCGACCGGACCCGGACGACCTCGCCGCCCTCCGCGCCCTGCGGGGGAACCCGGTCGCCGCCGCTCTCCTGGACCGCTGTATGCGGCACGCGGAGCGGGACGTACGGGCCAGGCTGGGCGCGAGGACGGCCGGCCGCGCGCCGGTCACGCCCACGGTGCCCGCCTCCCGTACCCGCCTCCTGGCCCTGCCCGGCGGTCTCGCCGCCCAGGAGCCCACCAGGAAGCCCGGCGAGAGGCCCACGGAGAAGCAGCCCCAGGAACGGCCCGCACCGGCGCCGCGACCCTCGCCCGACGCCCCCAGGCCCGCCCGTCCCGTCCCCACCCCGGGCGAGGTCTTCCCGCGCCGCAAGCCGACACCGCCCGCGAATCCCCCGCAGCAACTCGCGGCGGGCTGAACAGAACTGCGATCACCGAAAGGCCCGGGCCCCCCGCCCGGGCCTTTCGTCGGCCCTGGCTACTCTGGTCCCCATGGACTACGTCTCCGCGCTCGTGCCCCCCGTAGTGATGGCCGTGCTCTTCATCGCTGTGATCGTGACGATGGTGAAGAGTCAGGGCGGTGCCAACAAGGCCAAGGAGGACGCCGTCGTCGACGCCACCCTGGCCCGCGCCGAGCAGACCCGGCAGGCCGGACAGGATCGCCCCGTTTCGTAGGTGTTCGACCGTGAAAGCGCACGTCCTTCGCGCTATTCACCGTTTCTCCCACTAGTGTGCTGAGTTGTGCCTCGCCCATTGGGAGAACTCGAAGACGCGGTCATGACGCGGGTGTGGAAGTGGAACCGCCCGGTCACCGTTCGAGAAGTCCTGGAAGACCTTCGGCAGGAACGGTCCATCGCCTACACCACGGTGATGACCGTTTTGGACAATCTCCATCAGAAGGGCTGGGTCCGTCGCGAGGCGGAAGGCCGGGCCTATCGATATGAGGCGGTCTCCACCCGTGCCGCCTACGCGGCCGCGCTGATGAACGACGCGTGGTCACAGAGTGACAACCCCGCCGCCGCTCTCGTCGCCTTCTTCGGCATGATGAGCGAAGAACAGCGGCTCGCCCTCAGGGATGCCGTTCGCATCGTCGAAGGGCCGGAACAGGTCGAACAGCCCCGACAGCCCGAACAGCCGGAACAGACGCAACAGGCGGAAGCCGCGGAACATACCGCCTACGAGAACCCCGCCTCGGTCCAGGACCCCACCGGGCGATAGCGTCCGCTCATGTCAGCGAACCGTCCCGAAGTCACCGCGAAAGCCATCACCGTCCGGCGGGCCAGGACCAGCGATGTCCAGGCCGTACGCGGACTCCTTGACTCGTTCGTCCGTGGCCGTATCCTGCTCGACAAAGCGACGGTGACACTTTACGAGGACATCCAGGAGTTCTGGGTCGCGGAACGCGACGACAACGGTGAGGTCGTGGGCTGCGGCGCACTCCACGTCATGTGGGAAGACCTTGCCGAAGTCCGCACTCTTGCCGTGAACCCCGACCTCAGAGGTTCCGGTGTCGGGCATCAGTTGCTGGAGAAGTTGCTGCAGACCGCCCGCTGGCTCGGTGTTCGTCGCGTTTTCTGTCTGACCTTTGAAGTGGACTTCTTCGGGAAGCACGGCTTCGTGGAGATCGGTGAGACACCGGTGGACACCGATGTCTACGCCGAGCTGATGCGTTCCTATGACGAGGGTGTCGCGGAGTTCCTCGGTCTCGAACGAGTGAAACCGAACACCTTGGGCAACAGCCGGATGCTTCTGCATCTGTGATCGGGCATCGGGCAATTCTGTGAGCCGCCCTGCCCGGGTTCCCTATGTCCGAAACGCGCACGTTTCCGGTCCATGGCGGGACGGTCGGTCTCTCCCAGGGGTTTGTGTTTTTCACGCAAAAGCGGTTTGCTTTCCGATGTACTGCAGTACTGCATATAACAGGGGACGCGAATCGGCGGCGCATGCCGCAGGCCGGCTCCCGAGTTATCGATGAAAGGAAATCCGGTGGCACAGAAGGTTCAGGTCCTTCTTGTCGACGACCTCGACGGCGGCGAGGCCGACGAGACCGTGACGTTCGCGTTGGACGGCAAGACGTACGAGATCGACCTCACGACCGCCAATGCCGACAAGCTTCGCGGTCTCCTCGATGCCTACGTCAAGGGCGGCCGTCGTACCGGAGGCCGTGCTTCGGGTGGGCGTGGAAAGGTGCGCGTCGCCACCGGCGGCAGCCAGGACACCGCGCAGATCCGTGCTTGGGCGAAGGAGAACGGTTACGAGGTCAATGACCGTGGCCGTGTTCCCGCGTCCATTCGTGAGGCTTACGAGAAGGCCAACGGCTGAGCGCACGCGCGCCGCAGTCGGACGCGATGGCATTGCGTCGCCAGCGTGTCCACCAGCCGTACGAGATCGGGGGCGCCTCCGACGCCCCCCAGGGCCGACATCGTCGGCAGCGGGATTCTGCTCCCGCGTCCTGATTCAGGGGGCCGCAGCCAGACAGCGGCCCCCTGCGGATTTGCAGGGCCCGGGGAATCGCCCGTTTCGGCGAGCCCCGGAAGTGCGGGCAGGCCGGGCGGCGTGGGAAGTCCGGGCGGCCGGGGCGCCTCGATACGGCCGCCCGCGCCGATCGCCCTCAGCTCCGGCGTGAGCCCGCCCCACTCCAGCCACTCCAGCAGCCCCGGCAACTCGTCCGCGCTGCCCGGGGCCACCAACAGCAGCATCCGCTCCCCTCGCAGGGCCACCGGGGAGACCGGCGCCCGCGTCTGCCCCCGGTGGCGCAGCGCCGCGAAGCCCGCTTCCGCCGGCACGTCCAGCACGTCGAAGCACGGGCCCACGACGAGCAGCAACGGAAACCCGGCAGAGCCGGAACCGGGCACTGTCGCCCACCCCAGTTCGTTCTCGTACCAACACCGGACATCACTCGTGTCGTCACTGCTGACGCCGCGCGTGAGATCACCGGGGGTGTCGTCCGTATCAAGAGGGCGACGAGGAAGAGGAACCGAGGGCGCCATGCCAAAGCCAACCGCCAGGAGAGGCCGCGAGTTACGCTGGGTGTCCCTGCGGGCGCACAGAGTGGCGATTCCGGGGGTGTGCAGAGCAGTTCGGCGGCGCAAGGTTGTTCGCCCGTAGCGGAGGGAACCCGTGCATCCGGCATGGAGTGTCAGTCCGTACGGGTAAGACATCCCTAGTGGGAGGGGGCGACGCGCAGAAAAGGCCGTCTCACGTTCGCCATCGGCGTACTGATAGTGAGGGTAACTGCCTGGCCTGCGGGAACATCGTCTCGCACGATCGGGTTGGAGCATATGTCGGCGTACGGGGTCAGGAGGCTGTGTTGGTTCTCGGTCCGGTGTCGGCAGTTGGAATGAGCGGTCCCCGCTTGCGGGACTAAGCTGCGGAAGGACAGGGAGGGGAGCGTCCCCTTACTGCCTGACCGCTCTGAGGAGCGATTAACGATGTTCGAGAGGTTCACCGACCGCGCGCGGCGGGTTGTCGTCCTGGCTCAGGAAGAAGCCCGGATGCTCAACCACAACTACATCGGCACCGAGCACATCCTCCTGGGCCTGATCCACGAGGGTGAGGGTGTCGCCGCTAAGGCCCTGGAGAGCCTCGGGATTTCGCTCGAGGCGGTCCGCCAGCAGGTGGAGGAGATCATCGGGCAGGGCCAGCAGGCCCCGTCCGGGCACATCCCCTTCACCCCCCGTGCCAAGAAGGTCCTGGAGCTGTCGCTCCGCGAGGCCCTTCAGCTGGGCCACAACTACATCGGCACGGAACACATCCTGCTCGGCCTGATCCGCGAGGGCGAGGGCGTCGCCGCCCAGGTCCTCGTCAAGCTGGGCGCAGACCTCAACCGGGTGCGGCAGCAGGTCATCCAGCTGCTCTCCGGCTACCAGGGCAAGGAGACCGCCGGCGCCAGTGGCGGTCCTGCCGAGGGCACCCCCTCGACGTCCCTGGTCCTCGACCAGTTCGGCCGGAACCTCACCCAGGCGGCCCGCGAATCCAAGCTCGACCCGGTCATCGGGCGCGAGAAGGAGATCGAGCGGGTCATGCAGGTGCTGTCCCGCCGTACGAAGAACAACCCGGTCCTCATCGGTGAGCCCGGCGTCGGCAAGACCGCCGTCGTCGAGGGTCTCGCCCAGGCCATCGTCAAGGGCGAGGTGCCCGAGACCCTCAAGGACAAGCACCTCTACACCCTGGACCTCGGCGCGCTGGTCGCCGGCTCCCGGTACCGCGGTGACTTCGAGGAGCGCCTGAAGAAGGTCCTCAAGGAGATCCGCACCCGCGGCGACATCATCCTGTTCATCGACGAGCTGCACACGCTCGTCGGCGCGGGTGCCGCCGAGGGCGCCATCGACGCGGCCTCCATCCTCAAGCCGATGCTGGCCCGCGGTGAGCTCCAGACCATCGGTGCGACCACGCTCGACGAGTACCGCAAGCACCTCGAGAAGGACGCGGCCCTCGAGCGCCGCTTCCAGCCGATCCAGGTGGCGGAGCCTTCCCTCCCCCACACGATCGAGATCCTCAAGGGCCTGCGCGACCGGTACGAGGCGCATCACCGTGTCTCGATCACCGACGAGGCCCTGGTGCAGGCGGCGACGCTCGCCGACCGGTACATCTCGGACCGGTTCCTGCCCGACAAGGCGATCGACCTCATCGACGAGGCCGGTTCCCGGATGCGCATCCGCCGGATGACCGCTCCGCCGGACCTCCGCGAGTTCGACGAGAAGATCGCCGGCGTGCGCCGCGACAAGGAGTCCGCGATCGACTCGCAGGACTTCGAGAAGGCCGCCTCTCTCCGTGACAAGGAGAAGCAGCTCCTCGCCGCGAAGGCCAAGCGGGAGAAGGAGTGGAAGGCCGGCGACATGGACGTCGTCGCCGAGGTCGACGGCGAGCTCATCGCCGAGGTCCTGGCGACCGCCACCGGCATCCCGGTCTTCAAGCTGACCGAGGAGGAGTCGAGCCGCCTGCTGCGCATGGAGGACGAGCTCCACAAGCGGGTCATCGGCCAGGTCGACGCCGTCAAGGCGCTGTCGAAGGCGATCCGTCGTACGCGTGCCGGTCTGAAGGACCCGAAGCGTCCCGGTGGTTCGTTCATCTTCGCCGGCCCGTCCGGTGTCGGTAAGACCGAGCTGAGCAAGGCCCTGGCCGAGTTCCTCTTCGGTGACGAGGACGCGCTGATCTCCCTCGACATGTCGGAGTTCAGCGAGAAGCACACGGTGTCGCGTCTCTTCGGTTCCCCGCCCGGATACGTGGGTTACGAAGAGGGCGGCCAGCTGACCGAGAAGGTCCGCCGCAAGCCGTTCTCCGTCGTCCTCTTCGACGAGGTCGAGAAGGCCCACCCGGACATCTTCAACTCGCTGCTGCAGATCCTGGAGGACGGTCGCCTGACCGACTCCCAGGGCCGGGTCGTGGACTTCAAGAACACGGTCATCATCATGACGACCAACCTCGGCACGCGGGACATCTCGAAGGGCTTCAACCTGGGCTTCGCGGCCTCCGGTGACAAGAAGTCCAACTACGAGCGCATGAAGAACAAGGTCTCGGACGAGCTCAAGCAGCACTTCCGCCCCGAGTTCCTCAACCGCGTCGACGACGTCGTCGTCTTCCCGCAGCTCACGCAGGTCGACATCCTCCAGATCGTCGACCTGATGGTCGGCAAGGTGGACGAGCGCCTCAAGGACCGGGACATGGGCATCGAGCTCTCTCAGGCCGCCAAGGAGCTGCTGTCCAAGAAGGGTTACGACCCCGTCATGGGCGCCCGCCCGCTGCGTCGCACGATCCAGCGTGAGATCGAGGACACGCTCTCCGAGAAGATCCTCTTCGGTGAGCTGCGCCCCGGTCACATCGTGGTCGTCGACACGGAGGGCGAGGGTGAGACCGCGACCTTCACCTTCCGGGGTGAGGAGAAGTCGGCGCTGCCCGACGTCCCGCCGATCGAGCAGGCGGCCGGCGGTGCCGGACCGAACCTGAGCAAGGAGGCGTGACCCTCCGGGGCGCGTCCACAGGCTCTGTCTGAGGGCTCGCCCTGAAGGTCCCGTTTCGAACGAGAGGGTCCAGTTCGATGCGTCGGGACTGTATGCCGACCTTGGCCGAGCGGTTGGCCTTCATACGGACATAGGTGTGGGACGCGGGGTCGTCGCCCACCAGAACGGTTGCCAGGACGGGAACGCGCCCGTGCTCGCCGACGAACTCGGACACCTCCCGTCGTACCCGCTCCAGGAGAGCTGCCGACACGGCCCGGCCGTCGAGAATCTGTGCAGTCACTACATCTCCCAGAACTCCTAGAACACGACGGTGGTGTTGCCGTC